>JBNJGY010000006.1:0-57065 GCA_051748045.1 Thermotogota bacterium | reverse complement strand
GAAGTAGATGAAATACTTGAAAATGCTGATTTTATTTCTTTGAATGTACCTTTAACACCTGAAACAGATCATATGCTTGATAAAGAAAAATTAGATAAAATAAAGAAAAATGCTGTCTTAGTTAATACATCAAGGGGGAAAGTTATAGATGAATCTTATCTTGCAGAAAAATTAGAGAAAAAAGAGATTGCTGCTGCAGGCTTAGATGTTTTTGAATTTGAGCCTGAAGTGAACGAAAAACTTCTTGAATTAGACAACGTTGTAGTTGCTCCACACATAGGTAGTGCTTCTAAAGAAACGAGAGATGAAATGTCTATGATGGTAGCAAGGGATATCGATGCAGTTTTAGCTGGAAAAGAAGCTAAAAATGTTGTAAAAGGTTGAGGAGGAAGAGTTATTTTAGAATTTAAAAATATTGACGAGATAAAAATATCTAAAATTGCAAAAGCTCTTTCTAATAATTTGAGAGATGGTCATGTTATTTTATTATATGGTGATCTTGGAACAGGAAAGACAACTTTTTCAAAATATTTTATAGGAAGTAGAATAAAAAACGCTATGGTAACCTCTCCAACTTTTGCAATCGAAAATATATATGGAGAAAGACCAAGAATTCATCATATAGATTTATATAGGATTCAGGATCCATATGAGATAGAATATATAGATCTTTTTGCAGATAAAGAAGATATTTACTTAATAGAATGGGCAGATTATTTAGATTATTTAAAACCCGAAAAAAACATTGAAATATTTATAGATTATTCAAATGAAGATATTAGTAAAAGAGATTTAAAAATTAAAATAAATAATGATATCGATATATATGAAGCGATAAACCAGGAGGTTGAATGATGAAAATAGGGATTTTTGGATTACCCATGAGTGGAAAAACAACAATGTTCTCTCTGCTTACAGAACAAGATTTTGACCCAAGTTATAAATCAGAAGCAGAAGAAAAAGTAGCTTTAGTGAAAGACGAAAGAATTACTAATTTGTCAAAAATGTATAATCCTAAAAAGACTACATATGCGACAATAAATCTTGTGGATATTCCAAGCTTTGATGCTAAAGCTGATATTAAAGAAAAATCAAGGATTTTGCAGATGATTCAAAATGTTGATGCTATGGTTTTAGTTTTAAGGGCTTTTGAAAACGATCAGGTTCCATTTCCAGAAGAAAATGAAACCCCTTTAAAACAGTTGAATACTTTGATTTCAGAAATGATTTTCAGAGATATAGAGGTTGTAGAAAAAAGAATAGAGAGATTAGATATTGCAATAAAGAAAAACAAGGCAACTAAAGAGGAACAAAAAGAATATGAAATAATTACAAAAATCAGTGAAGTATTAAATGAAGAAAAATTTGCTAAAGATATTGATTTATCTGAAGAGGAAAAAAGACTCATTTCTTCTTTATCTCTTTTTACTTTAAAACCTATTATAGTTGTTGTCAATGTAGATGAAGATCAATTTGTGAACAATGATTTTGAGGGGAAAGAAGAAGTTTTAAATATAGTTAAAGATTTAGATCTCGCCTACCTTGAAATATCTGGAAAGATAGAAGCAGATATCAACGGACTAGATGAAGAAGAGAAAAAAGAATTTATGGAAGAACTAAACATTAAAAGTTCAGGTATTGATAGATTGTCTACAGTTGTTTATGATCATATAGGTCTTATTTCATATTTCACAGTAGGAGAAGACGAAGTTAGAGCTTGGACTATAAAGAAAAATACAAACATGAAAGAAGCAGCAGGTGCGATTCACACAGCATTATCAAAAAACTTTATTAAAGCTCAAGTAATGAAATACAAAGATTTAATAGAACACAAGTCAGAACAAGCATTAAAAGAGAAAGGTCTTGTAAAATTAGCAGGAAAAGAAGAAATAGTTGAAGATGGTGACATTTTAGAAATAAGGGCTAATTCATAATGTCTATAAACACTATAAACAATATTATAAATGAAAAAGAGTTTGAAACACATAAGGAAAAAATGAAAAATATGATAAACAGAGCGAGATCTGTTTTAAAAAATCCCAAGACATTAAATGATAGAAAAATGTTTTGGGTTTTTAGAGTGTTAGGAAGAGATGCAGAGAGGAAAATTGTGAGAAAACACATTAATGATTTCCAATTTTTACTAATGCATATAATGAAAAAACCATCGGATAATAGGTTCAGAGAAATGCAAAAATTTTATAAATTGAAAGATGAAACTATACAGACTTTGAAATTTATTCTTTATCCTCAAAAACATCCACCAGGAAACTATAATAAATATCTTAAAAAATTCGGTGTTGAATTTTATGATGCCAGAGTTATTTTGAAAAAATTTAAATTTAAGGATTATACAGATTTATTTGCATTGATGAACTATGTTCCTTTGGATAAAAAGAGTCCTTTTATACAAGAATTCTTGGATGAGGTTCTTTCTATAAATGTTTTGGAAACAAAAAAATCTTATTATAGAAAATTAAAGGATATTTTCGTTGCTTTTGATGATTATGAAAAACAGATGTTGAATTTACAGTTAAGAAATATTTCTTTTTATCATTATAAGCTAATGAACAGTTCTAATCCAAGAGGAATAATCATTGATGGAAGTAATGTTATTAGATATGAAAACAGAAATAAAATTGATCTCTTACTCAATATGCTTGATAGTTTGTTTGTAGATGAATTAACATTTTTCCCAGCTGTAATTGTTTTTGATCGCAACATTGAATATTATCTTGGATATGAAGACAGAGAAATACTGAAAAAATTATCAGAAAGAAAAAGGGTTTATTATAATTCGCCAGCTGATGAGCTAATAACTTATTTATCTAATAAAATGGGGTATTATATGATTTCTAATGATAAATTCAGTGAGTATCAATTTGATAAAAACAAGTTATTTGATATACGGAGGTTTGTTAATGTATAAAATTAGTGATTATGACTATCATTTACCTGATGAAATGATAGCTCAAACTCCTGTAGAACCCAGAGATGAATGTAAATTGATGGCAATAGATAAAAAATCAGGAGAATTAGAAAATAAAATTTTTAAAGATATTATAGACTATTTGAACCCGGGTGATATTCTTGTTGTCAATAATACAAAGGTTATTCCAGCTAGAATATATGGGCAGAAAACTACTGGGGCAAAAGTTGAAATTTTATTGATGGAAAAAACTGAAGAAGATGATTCATGGAAATGTTTGGTTAAACCAGGTAGTAAAATAAAAAAAAGTAATGAAATAATTTTTTCAGAAAAATTAAGAGGTTTGATTACACATCATAATGATGATGGTTCTAGAATTATTAAATTTGTTGGAGATAATATATGGGATGAAATAAACAGAATTGGAGAAACACCACTTCCTCCTTATATAACTAATAAGATAGATGATGATAGTAAATATCAAACAAAATATGCAAAAAAAGATGGAGCTGTAGCAGCGCCTACTGCAGGACTACATTTTACTGAAGAGTTACTTGAAAAAATAAGGAATAAAGGCATTGAAATAGAAGAAGTTACTTTGCATGTCGGTCTTGGCACTTTTAGACCTATAGATGTAGAGGATATTAGAGACCATGAAATACATGAAGAATATTATGAGATTAAAAAAGAAACATACGATAAAATAAAAAAGGCAAAAAGAGATGGGAAAAATATAATTGCAGTAGGTACTACTGTCGTGAGAACTCTTGAATCAGTTGTTAGAAATGATATTTTAATGGGAAAAACGAATATATATATTTATCCACCTTACGAATTCAAAATGATAGATATATTAATAACAAATTTTCACTTACCAAAATCATCATTACTTCTTCTTGTTTCAGCTTTTTCCAACAAAGATATAATCATGAATGCCTATGAAAAAGCAAAAGAGAATAATTATAGATTCTTTTCGTTTGGAGATGCAATGATATTAAAATAAAAGGGAGGAATAAAAATGAGCTTATGGGGTAGAGTATTTCAAAAATTTAATCCAATTCATGAAATCATTCAACATGCTAGAGTTGTTGAACACGCTTCTGATTATTTACCTAGTTTATTCTATAAATATTTGAACGGTGAAGACATTACACAAATGGTTTCAGAAATAGATAAATTAGAAGATGATGCAGACGACATTAAAAATAATATAAGAAAAAATTTAAAAAAAGGTTATATGTATAGATTTGAAAGAGTTGATCTTTTGAATTTTATCGAAATTCAAGATAAAATTGCAGATAAAATAGAAGATTTAGCTAAGATGATGACCTTAAACAAAGTAGAACTCGAAGATTCTTCAAAGGATAAAATTCTTGCTATAGTAAACGAAGTTGAAAATATGCTGGATCTTTTTAAGGGATCTGTAAAATATTTGAACAAAATAATCGACTCAGATTTTTCAAAAGACACAATACAACATGAAGAAAATGATATAACAGAAATGAAATGGTTTGAAAAAGATATTGATGAAAAAATATTTGATTTTGGTAGATGGATTTATCAACAAAAAAATACTATGAATCCAATTGACCTTTTATTTTTAAGAAAATTAGTTCTTTCTTTATCAGATATTGCTGATCTTTCGCAAAATGTAACTGATAGAATTCATATTTTGATTAATGAATAACATTATTTATTATTTTTAATTTTGGAAATCAATCTTTCTAATGGGAGTGATAGTTTTGAGCATTGCGTTGGTTATTGGTTTGGCAATTGGGTTTGCCATGTCATTGGCTATTGGAGCTAATGATGTAGCTAATTCTATGGCTACAGCTGTTGGAGCAAAAGCTATAACTCCAAAACAAGCGGTTTTTATTGCTGGTACTTTGGAATTTGTTGGTGCGACTTTTTTCGGTAGTCAAGTTACTGAAACTATAAGAAAAGGAATTGTTGATTTAGAAATGATCACAGATCCACAAATAGTTATTTGGGGATCAATGGCAGCTCTAATAGGTGCTACTTTATGGCTAGTTGTTGCGACTTATTTTTCATGGCCAGTTTCAACAACTCATTCAATTGTCGGAGGGATGATTGGATATGGAGTTGCTGTTGGGGGATTCAGTACTATTATTTGGTCAAAAGTTTTTACAATTATTGCAAGTTGGTTCATAGCGCCTTTATTAGGTGTAGTAATGTCTTTTGTTATGTTTAAAGTGATTTCAAAAACAACTTTACATAGTGAAAATCTCAAAAAAAGTGTTAAAGTATGGATACCAATATTTTTAGGTATGACATTTTTTATCATCACTTTGTCCTTGTTTACAAAAGCGATGCATATGGACATGACATACAAAATTTTAATTTGGGCTGCCTTAGCTGGGTCATTAGGTGGGCTTATTGTTTTCTTTTATGTTTTATTAAAAACAAGAAAAACAACTCAAGACCCAAGAGAATTTGTTGAAAAGATGTTTAGAAAGTCGCAAGTTGTTACCTCTTGTTATGTAGCTCTTGCTCATGGAGCAAATGATGTTGCAAATGCAATTGGACCAGTAGCAGCTATATATGCTGCAGCTGTTTCAGGAACTGTAGGTTCTTCTGTTGAAATCCCAAGATATATTCTTGGTTTCGGTGGAATTGGAATAGCACTCGGTGTTGCAATATGGGGTAGAAGAGTTATGAAAACTGTTGGTAGTGATATTACTGAATTGAATAATTCAAGAGGGTTTGCAATCGATTTTTCAACAGCTTCTACTGTTTTAGGTGCTTCTAATCTAGGAATTCCTATTTCTAGCACACACACTGTTATAGGATCTGTAATCGGTGTTGGTCTTGCAAGAGGTGTTGGGTCTATAAATACTGGAATAATAAAAGAAATATTCTTATCATGGATATTAACTGTGCCAGCTGCTGCAGTAGTCAGCTATTTCATGTTTTTATTTTTTAATAATTTTATTATATAATATAAGGATATTATCTCGGGGGAGAATTTTATATGAATTATACTGTAGTGAAGAAATTACATGAAAATAACAATTTTACTGACTTCTTAATACTGTTAGAGGGGAATTTTTACAGGTTAAGAAGATTAAGTTCTATTAAATTTTTGGATATAGATATTTTGTCTAAATATGAAAAAGATTTTAGAATGTTGAATTCTTCTGGAATTATGTTTCCAGAATTTATAGATTTAAAAAAAGAAACACCCGAACTTTATTATCCTTATTTTCATGAAGAAAGAATTGATATAAAAGATAATACTACTGTTAGTCTGGTTTCTTTTATGATAAATCTTTTTGATAATTTTGTTCATAATATTAATTTTGTTCCAAACTGTATAGATCTTGAAGATTTTCTTATTGATAACAAAAAGAATTATTATTATATAGCACCAATATTTAAAGATCTTACCAAAGACAAAATCTATAAGCTAAAAGATATTAATGAAGAAAATCTTATAAAGGTTTTACAAAAAATATTTGAGTTTTTAAAATTCGAAGAAAATGGTAATGATAAATTAGTTGATTTTTTTAGATTTATTATAAACGAAGAAATTGATTGTGTGTCTTCTTTAAATAAGCATTTTGAAAGTTTTTTTGATTATGAGAATAAAATAAATATTCGACAGCCTCATTATATAGGTAGATCAACTTTGATGGAAAAGGTTGTTAATGAAATAAAAGAAGAAAAACCCTCAAAGATGTTGATTTATGGTCAACAAAGAGTTGGGAAAACCAGTTTCATTCAAAATATATCTAATAAATTAAATACAATAATGTCTTTTAGAATATTTAATGTTAGAAATTTAGAACAATTAAATGATAATTTGTCTGAATATGTAGATAGTAGTTCACAACAAAAAAGTATAGAATTAAATATTTTAGAAAAAATCTATTTTCTTCAAGAAAAAAATAGTCAAAAAATTGTCATTATTATAGATGATTATCAAGAAGTAGAAGAAGAATTTTCAAATTTTATCGATTTGCTTTCACAATCAAATTTCACTTTGAATTTTAATTTAATAATCATAACACATGATAGTACAATACAAGATCAAGAAAAATTTAATGAGTTTAAAAAAGTTGAAATTGCAAAATTTGATTTTTCGGAAGTCGAAGAAATGATTTCTTCTATGATGAGTAGAGATTTTGTTCAAGAAAACCAATATTTTGTGGAAAATATTTATCATCATTCAGCGGGTTTGCCTGGTAATATTGAAGAAATTATGAATGAACTTTACAGTAATAAATTTATTTATTTTAAAAATAGTGAATGGCATATTGATGAAACTAATATTAAAATGAAAAATTTTAACGATTTTGTAGAGTTAAAACTAAAAAATATAAAAAGAAATATCAAAAAAGATATTATTGATTTTTCTCTTTTGGGGAATTCATTTACAAGTTCTGAAATTAAAACACTTTCAGAACTAACTCAGAAAGAATATGATTTAGATAAAGTTCTAGCTACTAAAGTAATACAAAAAGAAAATAGCTATTATCGTTTTTTCAATATGGATTATTGGGAACAATTTCATAACAAAATTAATAAACAAGATTTGGAAAAATACCATTGTAAATTATATGAAAGGTCTTATAATTTTCAGAAAAAGATATGGCATTTAAAACAGGTAAATCGAGATAAACAAATTATATATGATTACATAATAAGGATAAAAGATGCTTATGAGAATTGGTCTTATATAGATATTATTCAAAAATCTTATCAAGAAATAGATAATATGAATATAAAAAGCGATACTATATTGATCTATTATATTAAATATTTGATTTTTTCTGGTAACTTTGCAAAAGCTAAAAAATATTTAAAGTATTTGAATAAAAAATGGATGAATATTTATAAGTTTAGAATATTGGCAGAAACTGAACCAGTACAAACATTAGAAAAGGTAGAGGAAAGTATAGATGTAGTTAAAAATCCATATGAAAAATTTTATCTAAAAATAATTAAAGGAACAATACTTATAAATTCAAAATTTGAAGATTTTGAATCTTTAAAAAAATTAAAAAATGAAATTGATGAATTATTTGAGAAAAATAAAGATAATAAACCATTTGTGGATTTATATCTAAGTTTTGTTACTGATTATGGATATTATCTACAAGCTGTTAATAAAAGAGAATCTCAAATTGTTAATAGTAATACTTTAACTATAGCCAAAAATTATAACATGAAAAAACATATTTTAAATATTTCTCTTTTAACTGCTCATGACTATTTGGACAATTCTTATATGTATGAAAGTCTTACAGAAGACGCTATTTCTTTATCCAAAAGTTCAAATGATTTAAGCAAACTTCCAGAAGTTTATTTAAATAAAGCTTATATGCATCTTTATAAAGGGAATATAGATAATTTCTTTTTTAATATAAATGAATCAATTAAATATTCTAATATTTTAAATAATAAACTAATTGAGTTAAGAGCTTATGGTTTTAAAGCTTTTTACTATTTTTATGTTGATGACAAAGAAAATATTCATTCTCAAATAAAGAAAATTAAAAATTTCATGAAATTAGATTATAAAAGGCTTAAGAATAGAGCAAAATATTATTATTATTATTTAAGTTCATTGTATTACTTAAGAGATAAGAACAAAGAAGAAATTAAAAAAATTAGTAAAATTATTGATGAATCTTTTCCTGAATTAAATCACATTAATTATTTAAACAAAATATTTTTATCCGAGGATAAAGAAACCATAGTAAAAAATACTGAATTTCTTTTCAAAAACGATATAAATCTAGAAGAAATGATGTATCTTTTAAACGATAAATTTTTAAGAACCAAAGAATTAAAAGAATTATTCATTGTAAAAGCAGCAGATTTAATAAAAATATTGAAAGAAAACGGTTATCGACTTAGCCTTTCTATTTTGTATGAAGGTATTTCAAACTTTTTTGCTTTGCAAGAAGATTATTTAAGGTCTTTCAAATATTTGAGGCTTGCTATAATTAATTTTAGGAATTTAGGGTTAGAAGAAAAGGTGAAAAAATTAGAAGATTATTTTTATAAAATGATAAAATTTAGTTCTTCTAATTCTACTTCTACTGATGAAAAAGAAAAAATTAAATTAAATAAACATTTTTATGATGACATAATCAACATATCTACAAAGATAATATCACTAGACAACATACAAGAAATACTAGATAAAACATTAAACTTCTTGAAGAATAAATTTCCTGTGAACGATGTTTTTTTAAGAGTTGAGACAGATATGTTTGAATCTCAGTCTTCTACTTCATATGATTTTTTAGTACCATCAGAAGAAGTCTTCTCAATAGAACCTTTAGAAGTTTTTTATGTTTCCAAATATAATGATTTTAATATTAAATATTATATGAAAAATAAAAATTTAATGATAAATTTAAATCTTTTTGAGAGCATTTTTGATACTATTATATTATTAGACGAATATCTTTCTGCTACTTTAAATAGGCTTATACATCAACAAAATAGTATTAAAGATTATTTGACTGGAGCATATTCAAGAAGATATCTTTATTTAAGGTTGGAAGAAGAATATTTAAAATCATTAAGAGAAAACAGTATATTTACTGTAGCGATGTTTGATCTAGATGATTTTAAAAAAGTTAATGATAAACATGGTCATAAAGAGGGTGACAGAGTTTTAAAATTCTTTGTTGATACTATCAATAACAATATTAGAAATTTAGATATTTTAGGCAGATATGGAGGAGAAGAATTTGTTCTAATCTTACCTAAGATTAATGTCGAAGATACAAATTTAGTTTTAGAAAGAATTCAAGAAAGAATAAAACAAAATTCAAAAAAGATATTTGGATATGAAGTTTCAGTTTCAATAGGTGTATGTTCCTCAGAAAAGATCTCAGATAACAATTATAAGAAATTAATATCCATGGCAGATGAAGCCCTATATAAATCAAAAAATAACGGTAAAGATCGAATAACTGTTTTTGAAGAATAATTTTCGAAAGGTGTTAAATTTATATGAATCTTATTGATTTACATGTACATTCTAATCATTCAGATGGTTCTTTTTCAGTAGAATGGCTTATGAAAACAGCAAAAGAAATGGGTATAGAACTGTTTTCTATAACAGATCATGATACAATAACTTCTCAATATGAAGCTGTTGAAATAGCGTCAAAATATGAAATGAATTATATCACAGGTGTTGAAATTAATGTAGTATATCCACAGCTAATGGATATACTGGGTTATGGAATAGATATTTATAATGAAGAATTAATAGAATTCTTAGATAGAATTAAAATATTTAGAAAACTTAGAAACAAAAAAATGGTTGAATTATTAGCAGAAGAAGGTTTCAATATATCTTTTGATGAATTAGAAGAAAAATATGATTCTACAACTATTGGAAGACCTCATATAGCAAAAATATTGATCAAAAAAGGTTATGGAAATTCAGTTTCACAGCTCATGAATGGACATTTATCTAGAGATCGAAAATGTTTTGTAGAACGTATAAGATATTCTCCAAAAGAAAGTATAGAAATGATAAAAAAGTCTCAAGGTAAAGCTTTTTTAGCTCATCCTGCTAAACTCGGAATAAAGAAAACACAATTAGAATCTTTATTAGATGAATTGATTCATTATGGATTAGATGGAATAGAAATAATGCATTATAGTCATTCATTGGATTATACAAAATATTTATATGAACTCGCTAATAAAAAAGATCTTTTGATTTCTTATGGGTCAGATTATCATGGTTTTAATAAGCCTTTTGTTAACATGAGTTATTCAGTTAATGAACAGACTTTTGATGAAATTGAATATGGGTTAAAGAAATAAAGGTTTTTAACCGATATAAAATGTGATAATGATTGTATTGTCCAAGGAGGGGTGAACTATGGAAATCAGGGATGTTAATTCCAATTATGTTCAACAACAGCAGCAACCGCAACAAGGAAGAGCAGTTTCTGCTAAACAATCTAAACCTGTAAACTCAGCTGAAACCTTTCAAAATGCTAATGAGGAAAAAGAGAACAAAAATGTTGACATGGAAAAAATAACAGATGTTCTTAAGAACAAACTAGATAGAATTCAGAAATTATTTACAGGTGAAGCAAGATTCGAAGTAAACAATGAAGCTGATATGGTTGTTGTCAAGATAATTGACAAAGAATCAGAAGAGGTTTTAAGACAAATCCCTTCTGAAGCTTCTATAAAACTCGCAAAGGCCTTAAACGATCTAGAGGGAATTTTATTTGACGAAGAGGCATGATAAAATAAAAAGCGAATTTATTAAATTCGCTTTTTATTTTTTTTTATCAAATCATCCATGTATTCAATTACATCTTTTTCTCTTTTTAAACTAGATAATTTTTTTCGTTGTTCTTTTGCTCCATATATTCCTTTTGTGTAGGCTACTAAAAACTTTTTGAACTTGTTAATTGCTCTAACTTCTTCGTATTCTTTGACTATCAAACTCAAATGTTTAAGTGTGATATCGTATATTTCGTCTATAGTTGGAGTTGTATTATTAAAAATCCAAGGGTTTCCGATGGCGCCTCTAGCTACAACCATAAAATCAACTTTTTGCTCGTTGAAATAATAATCTATATCTTCTTGAGAAAAAATATCTCCTGATGCTCCAAGAGGTGAAAAGTTTAGATTTCTAAAATATTCTCTTCTTGCATTACCAGTATAAAATTCTTCTCTTGTTCTACCATGTATTATTATATAATCTGGGTTTGAATCTTTTAAAGAATTAACTATATTTTCAACATCATTCTCTTCATAGCCCACTCTTATTTTAACACCAACAGGTACATCTACCTGGGATTTCACAGCATAAATTATTTCCTTGAATCTATCTAAATCTTTTAATAAAGCTGCGCCAGCACCTCTCCTAACTACTTTCTTGACAGGGCACCCAGCATTAATATCTATCCATTGTGCCATATCTTTTAAAAATTTTGCTGAATCAGAAAAATTCTTTGGTTCGTGACCAAATAATTGTATGCCTATGTTTTTTTCATCTGGTCTTGGTAAATATTTAAAAGTCTTTTTAATTCTTTGTGCCAATGCATCAGAAGAAACCATTTCTGTATATGTGAAATCAGCTCCGAACTCTCTGACTATTTTTCTAAAAGGATAATCAGAATAATCAGCTAACGGTGCAAGACCGACTTTATTCTTCAAAAAAAACATTTTCCACCTCTCATCTTTTTATACTTTATTTAAAAGCCCTCTTATAATTATAAGAGGGCAATATTTTTATTCTATTTCAATTATTAAATCATCCATAATCTTTGGTGAATTTTCATCACCACCACCGAAAGACCATTGCTCCGCCTCTGGTGTTATAGGTCTTAATACTGCTTCAATTCCATCATAGTCAAATGTTGTTACATAAAATTTCCATCCTGAAAGATCGTTAGTGTTTAGTACGCTGTAAGGTATTGAAAAAGTAATTTCACCGAGTTGTTTGTTTACATCCGCTGATGGTGAAGGGGTTATTCCTTCTCCAAGTCTTTCTTTTGTAGCTTCGTTTGTATTATGGAGAGTTATTCCCCAACCTGTGGCGTATATTTCATAATTCCAATCCAAACCTTCTGGCATTTCAGCGTTTTGGTTAGGAAGAATTTTCAATCCCTCTTCATTTGGATCGTCTATAAAAATTTGAAAGGTTACATGATCAAAACCTTTAGAAGGAGACCAACTATCAGTTACTTCTCTCATTTTCATTGTTAATTTCAAAAGTTGTCCAACTTTTGAAAGTTTGGCTCCAGTTATATCCATTTGTCTCTTGAATGTCAAGTCTTTTGGATAAGTATAGTTACCATTAGGTCCATGATCGTCACCTTTTGGGTCTGATACTGACATAATTTCAACAGATGGTATGTCTACTTCAAATTCGTATGTATCTGAGTAGTTAGAGTAAATTGGAATTCTTCCGTAAGCTTTAACAAAAACTGTATGCTTACCTGGAGTAAAATCCATTAAATTTATTTCTGCTTTCCATTCTTCGTTTTCTTCCATATTAAGTTTAACTTCTTTATAATCTTCTTCTTTTCCATCAATTATAATTTTGATTTTTTTGGAGTTTGAGGCTGTACCTTTTAGTGTAAAATTTTCTTTGAAAGAGTTGTTTTCATTTAAGCTTGTTATTTCAGCTTTTATCTTGTTTTCTTTTACATCTTTAGTTGTATCAGTTATTTCGTATATCCCAAAAGAACTACCGTTTAATAATAGGTTAAATTCACCTTCATATGTTATAGATTTATCAATTATATTCATCAAATATATTGGTTCTAATACAGTGCCTTTTTCATAACCTAAATCTATTCCTGTTGCGTACTTTCTCTTTGAATTTGTGTTGATCATTATTAAATAGTCTTTTTCTCCTTTAATTGAATAGATTAAAGGACCAGGACCAAGATTGTCAGAATAAAGTACATTTATTTTCCCATTTCTGAATGTTGGGTGATTGTTTCTCAATTCATTTAATTCTTTTATATATTTAAACATTGGAGCTGATGTATCGAAATGATCTTCTCCACCAGCCTGAAATCCTTCAGCGAACATTGCTGTTCTTGTTTCTATAAATGATTGTTCAGTTCCATAGTAAACTGTCGGAATACCAGGTATTGTATAAATAATTCCCAAAGCTTGTTTAACTGAAGTTGTATTTGAATTTTTTAAAAATCTATCCATGTCATGATTGTCAATAAAAGTTACCAAAGTAGATGGATCGAATATTTCTTGTCTTTGCTCTAGTCTGTAACCTATATAGCTTGTAGGTTTTCCCTCTTTAAAAACTCTTTTAAGTTCTGTTTGTAAAGGAAAGTCAAGCATTGAATTGTAACCATAATCATAGTATTGAACTATATCTTTTTCTCCAGAATTATCATAAGGATTGCTTCCTATCCAAGCTTCTCCATATACTAAAAAATCCTCTTTCGAATTTTCATTTGCTACTTCATAAACTCCATTTTCACCATTTAAAAAATCTCTCCAAAACTCAGGTTCAACATATTTCGCAGTATCTATTCTAAACCCATCTATACCCGCATAATCTATCCAATAAGTATGAGAATCTTTAAGAACTTTTACTACTTCAGGATTACCTGTGTTGATGTCGTCCAACTCATTATAAGCTGTGTTAAAAACATTTTTATTTTCAATTTCAGTTTCCCAATGGAAAGCATTTACTTCTCTTTGTTCAGGATCGTTATAATTAAAATTATTAAAAGGATATTGAATAGGTTTTCCTGGAATTATCTTATCATTTATAATGTATTCTCCGTTTATAAGTTCAAAATAATTTGCAGTATGATTTGTTACTATATCTTGAATAACTTTTATATCTCTTGCGTGAGCTTCATCTACAAATTTTTTGTATAATTCTTCATCTCCGAAATGTTCATCTATTTTTTTGAAATCTCTTGCCCAATAACCGTGGTATCCACCATAATTAGTCCAACCATCCCACCATTGATTAGCTATCGGTGGAGTAACCCAAACTGCAGTAAATCCCATTTCTTTAATATAGTCTAGTCTATCAATAAGTCCTTGTATATCTCCACCGTTATATTTGGAATTGACTATACCAAAATCAATACCACTTTCAGTTTGAACATCATTTGTTTTATCTCCATTTTCAAATCTATCTATCATAATGAAATAAATTCTTTCATTACTCCAATCAGCAGCATTTAATGTTGAAACTGCTATCAGAAAAAGAAATGAAAACGTTGCCACAACTTTTAAAAACTTTTTCATTGCCACACCCCCTATGGTTTAATTTATTATATTATATCAAATTATTGTTGTTTAATTAAAGCTCTTTTAGCGCTAAATTCGGAATAGCGTCTAAATCAAAATTGGAAAAATCATTTTTTATAAATTTTTGGTAGGCTGCTCTTGCTATCATAGCTGCATTATCTGTACATAAATTCATTTCTGGGAAATATATATCAAGATCTTTTAGATCTTTTAGTTTTTCTCTTAATGTTGAATTTGCTGCTACCCCACCTGCTATTACAATTTTTTTTCTATTGTTCCTTCTGGCGTATTTTGTGGTTTTATGTATTAAGGTATCTATTAAAGATTCTTGAAAAGAAGCTGCAATATCTTCTATTTTTGCTTCAGGGTTATCTTTTCTAAAATATAAAACTGAAGTTTTTAATCCAGAAAAAGAAAAATCATAGCCTTTATTATATAATGGTTTAGGAAATTTATATATTTTTTTACCAGCTTTAGATAATTTATCTATAATTGGACCACCAGGATAACCAAGATCCAGCATTCTTGCAACTTTATCAAATGCTTCTCCTGCAGCGTCATCTTTAGTTTGTCCTATTATTTCAAACTCTAAATAATCTTTTGTATCCAAAATCATAGTATGCCCACCTGATACTAAGAGAGTTACAAAAGGAGGTTTTAATTTAGGGAATGAAAGAAAATTGGCATAAATATGCCCCATTAAATGATTTACACCTATTAATGGGATATTTAAGTTTAAAGATAAAGCCTTAGCAAAATTTATACCTATTAATAAAGCCCCGACTAGACCAGGGCCTTTTGTTACTGCTATTGCATCTATTTGATTTAATTTTATTTTAGCCTCTTCTATAGCTTTTTCTGTTATCTCATTCATAAACTTTATATGTTTTCTTGCTGCGACTTCAGGTACAACACCACCAAATAGTTTATGAATATCTATTTGAGATAAAACTATATTAGATAATATTTTATCTTTTCCTTTTAAAATACAAATGGCTGTTTCATCACATGAAGTTTCTATTGATAATATTATTGGGTCTTTCATGAGAACCATCCTTTATTTAAGCTGTTTTTTTATATTTTTTTATAACCTCTTTTTCTCCTCTTACTACTTCTTCGTCTATTATAATTTCGTCAATTTCATCTTTTAAATCTGGAGCTTCATACATTATATCTAAAGTTATATCTTCAAAAACACTTTTAAGTGCTCTTGCTCCAGTACCTCTTGTTAAAGCATTTTTAGCTATTTCAAAAAGACCTTCATCAGTTATAGTAAGTTTTATGTCATCAAGGTCTAGTAATGCTTCATATTGTTTTAAAATAGCATTTTTAGGTTCTTTAATTATGGAAACAAGCTCTTCTTCATTTAGATCTGAGAGTGTTGAAACAACTGGGAATCTACCTACAAATTCAGGTATCATACCATAATGAACCAAATCATCTGGGGTAACTTTTTTCAGAACTTCTCCGTCTCTAATTTTATCTTTTGATTTTATTTCAGCACCAAAACCAAGTGAAGAAGTTTCTGTTCTTTGTTTTATTAAATCTACAAGTCCATCGAAAGCCCCACCTGCTATGAACAATATTTTTGAGGTATCAACTTTAATAAATTCTTGATAAGGGTGTTTTCTTCCACCTTGTGGAGGTATATTTGCTACTGTACCTTCAACAATTTTTAGAAGAGACTGTTGTACCCCTTCTCCAGAAACATCTCTTGTTATAGATGGGTTTGATGATTTTCTTGTTATTTTATCAATTTCATCTATATATATAATTCCTCTTTCTGCTTTTTCTACATCAAAATCAGCTGATTGTAATAATCTCAATATTATGTTTTCTACATCATCACCAACATATCCTGCTTCTGTTAATGGAGTTGCATCTGCAATTGCAAAGGGTACATCTAAAATATCTGCCAATGTTTTTGCAATCAATGTTTTTCCTACACCTGTTGGTCCAAGCATTAAAACATTTGATTTTTCAAGCATTACATCTTTTAATTTATGAGAAGAAAAAATTCTTTTATAATGATTGTAAACTGCAACTGAAATTGATTTTTTAGCACTTTCTTGTCCTATTATATATTGATCTAAAAAATCTTTTATTTTACTTGGTGTTGGTAATTTGAATTCTTTTTTTGTTTCTTTTTCACCATTTTTAGTATTTTTATTTTTGTTTTCTTCTATTAAGTCATCAAATAGTTCAATACATTCATCACATATGTATATGCCATTTGGACCTGCTATCAACGCTTCTGCTTCGGATTGTGGTTTCCCGCAAAATGAACATTCTTTATTACTCATTAAATAATTCCTCCCGTATTGTGTTTAATTATGGTTCCAATAAAATATACTAACATTTTTTAAGTAATATTAAATAACAAATACTTTACAAAAGGGTTTATTCGCCTAATAAGCTAATATATTTCTCTCCTGAGTCACAACCAATAGTAACAATCCTTTTGTTTTCTCCCAAAAGATTAGCTGCTTTTATTGATGCTGCTACATTTGCACCACTTGATATACCCAAGAATAATCCCTCTTCTTCTGCTAATCTCTTTGTCATTTCATATGCTTCTTCATCTGAGATTTTTATTGGCTCATCTAATAAAGATAATTCTAAATTATTTGGAACGAATCCTGCTCCTATACCTTGGATTTTATGCTTACCTGGTTCATTTCCAGAAATAACTGAAGAGTTTATTGGTTCAACAGGGAATATTTTCACACATTCTTTAAAAGTTCTTCTTAAAACTTTTCCAACTCCTGTAATAGTGCCTCCCGTTCCAACGCCAGCTACAAATGCATCAACATTAAAATCCATTTGTTTTAATATTTCAGGTCCAGTTGTGAATTCATGCGCTTGTGGATTAGAAGGATTATCAAACTGATTAGGCATAAAAGCATTGTGTTTCTTTTTTAGTTGTTTTGCCTTTTCAATTGCTCCTTTCATTCCTTTTTCAGCTGGGGTTAGTATTATTTTTGCACCTAATAATTTTAAAATTTGTCTTCTTTCTATACTCATGCTTTCTGGCATAGTCAATATAATTTTATATCCTTTACTTCTTGCAATAGCTGCTAATGCAATTCCTGTATTACCAGAAGTAGGTTCAACAATCATTTTTTGATGATCACCTAATAAACCTTTTATTTCAGCATCTTTAATCATGAAGAAAGCAGGTCTGTCTTTGACGCTACCAGCGGGATTATTTTTTTCTAGTTTTATAAAAATTCTTCCTGGTTCTATTATATTTGATAAAGTTACCATTGGGGTATTGCCTAACGCTGAATCAAGCATATCTAAAACCTCCTATTTTAAATAACAAAATCATTGTTTATTTTTTTGTCTATATCCATGAAATTATATGATGGGCAATTGAATTTTTTGATTTTTGCTGGAATTCCAACTGCAACAGACTTTGGTGGAATATCCATAAGAACAACACTATTTGCTCCTACAACTGATTCGTCTCCAATTATTACAGGACCTAAAATTTTTGCACCTGCTCCTATCATAACATTTTTTCCTATATCAGGATGTCTTTTGCCTTTTGTTACTGTTTTCGCACCTAGTGTAGCGCCATGATATATTAAGGTTCCACTTCCAACTTTAGCTGTTTCTCCTATTACTATTCCAAAACCATGGTCTATAACTATCCCCGGTTCCAATAAAGCGGAAGGATGAATATCTACATGATGAAAAATTTTACTAAAAGTATAAATAATATAACCTATAAATTTCATTTTATGGGTGTTTAAAAAATGAGCAAATCTATAAGATATTAAAGAATGATAGGCGATGGATGTAAAAAAAACAAAAAAACCTGAGTTAGCAGTTGGATCTTTTTTCTTGAACATCTTCATGTCAGCTTTTAAATTTTTAAAAATATTTATAAAATCTACAAAAACGTTATTATTTTTCATATATGGCCTCCTTATTTTAAAATAGGATAAATTTTGTCAGATAAAAAGTAAAAAAATAAACGGTTGCAAATGCAACCATTTATATTATATATGATTATTTTTTCAATTATAATATGTTTATATTCATTTCGTTAAAATTTCTTTTCAGCTATGTAAGTTCCTGAGATAATTAGTATTGCGCCTATTAAAGTGAATACATTTGGTATATTTTTTAGAAAAATTGAATCAGCTATTAAAGTGACCATAGGTATAAAATAAATTCCATTTATCGTTGTCTTTGAACCAGCTAGTTTTACTGAATAATTCCAGAAAATATAACCAATTGCAGAACAAAGTATTCCCAAAAATAATAGAGATATTATTACCATTGGTTGTAACCATAATTCATAAACAGGACAACTGTCTGCTTTTAACATTTCTAATATAGCAAATGGTGCAAAAAATATAGCTCCATACATAGTCATATCTCTTGTTATGATGAGGTTAGAATGCTTCACATTTAGTTTTTCTAGATAGATTGTATAAACTATCCAACTAAAAACAGGTATCATCATTAGCAAGTCTCCTATGGGATTCAACTCTAATATGTATTTTCCATTTAATATTAAAAGTGTGACTCCTGTAAAAGCAATTAAAGTTCCTAGGTATCGAATTTTATTAGATAATTTTTTTTGAATTATATCATTAACTATTAAAAAAAAGATAGGCGTAGATGATATTATTAATGAACTATTGCTGGGTGTTGTATACATCAAAGCAGTATTTTCAAATATAAAATATGCTGTTATTCCAAAAAAACCTGTCATTATTAGATAAAAAACTTCTTTTTTTGTATATTTTACATTTTTTCTAACAAATATCATTAAAAAAATTGAAGCTATACTAAATCTTATAAATCCTGCTATTATAGGGGGAATGTATCTTACGACTACTGATGTAGCTACAAATGATATTCCCCAAAGTACTACTGTTATGGATAAAAATATTAGTCCTTTAGTTTTATTTTGCATTTAACACCTCACTGCTTTGATGATTTTTGTATTTGAAAAATAGCCATTTTTTTGTTTTTTAAGTCGGTGATTATCAGTTTTGATTCTGTAATTTTTAATAATAAGTTCTCTGGAAGTCTTGTCAGTATTGACCTCATTTTTCTGATATGAATTTTAACTAAATATTTATGTTTAGATTTTATATCTAGTTTCCAAGATAAATGAGAATCATTTTCTTCCTTGTATATGTATGATCCTTTTGTGCTTAAAACAATATAAGCTATATTATTTTTTTTGAAAGAGATATACATTTTATCTAAAGCTTTTTTTAGGTTATTTGATTTAATTCTTAATTCTTCTTCAATTTTGAAGTTTTCTATCTCTATAACATCAGCATTAAATTTTGATGTACAGAGATTGATTATAACACCTGGAGCTAATAAAATCAATTTATTATTTTCATAACCTAATGAAATATTTGAATTTTTTCTTAATTTTTTTAATGATTTTACAATATGTCTAATTGTAACGTATGGAATAGACAAAGAAAAGTTTTTTTCAGAATTAGAATATTCAGATTCTGTATAGTAATAATCAGAAATATAACTGAATTTAATAGATTGATTCCTAGTAAATATATTTATTAGATCTCCTTCGTTTGCTGAGGCTGAAACAAAATCAATTTTTTTAATAAACTCATTTAAAGAATCTATTGATAAATTTTCAAAATCTTTTATTATTTCTGGGTGTGATTCTTCCTTTTTTATTTCAGTTGATAAATTCATTTCTTCAAATGAGAATAATACATGATCTTTGTTAATAGTGATCTTTACAATTTGATCAGATTTTTTGTTTTTTCCTCTTGTTAATCCTTTTAAGTATTGAATTGGGATTACTGCTACTCCATCAAAAGGTAGGAAATCTCTTGTGAAATTCATTATCATACTGCCACAATTATCAGAGGCATAAATTTTCAATCCGTTATCATAAAAGAAATAAGCATTTCTTGTGGAAGGTTCTACTGTTCCACAAAAATTATCTAAAAATTCTGTTACTTTATTTAAATGTGAAAAGGTAATATAGCCTTCCATTTTTATCCTCCAAATAATGACATTTGGTTTTTATCTGGTAAACCTTTTAATATTCCTAATTCCTTTAATATTTCTGTGTTTGATTTATTTACTGCTGTTCTAGCAACAAGTTCTTCGATTGATTGAAAAGGTTCAATTTCTCTCTCAACAATAACACTTTCAGCTGCTTTTTCTCCAAGGTTTGGGATTTTTATAAATGGGATTAATAATCCCTTACCTTGTATGATGAATTTTTTTGAATCTGATTTATATAAATCAACATTAATAAAATTAAAACCTCTTAAAAGCATTTCATATGCCACTTCTAAAACTGTTCTTTCTTTTTTTAATTTTACATCTCTTTCTCCTTTTATTTCCATAAGTCTTCTTTTTATAGAATTTTTCCCTTTTAAAATAACAGGTAGATTAAACTCATCACCTTTTACAGAAAAATATGTAGCATAAAATGCTAAAGGTTTATGAACTTTAAACCAAGCAATTCTAAAAGCCATACTAACATAAGCTGCAGCGTGTGCTTTTGGAAATAGATAAGATATTATTCTACAAGATTCCATAAACCAATTAGGAACCCCTACATCTTTCATTAATTGTTCTTCATCATCTGTTAAACTTTTACCTTTTCTAACTTTTTCCATTATGAAAAATGATTTTTTTGGATCTGCGCCTTTGTGTATGAGATAATTCATTATATCATCTCTACAGGATATAACTTCATTAAGTGTAGCATCTCCTCTATCTATAATGTTTTTTGCATTTCCTACCCAAACATTTGTACCGTGTGATAAACCTGAGATTCTAACAAGTTCTGCAAAAGTACTAGGTTTTGTATCATCTAGCATTCTTCGCACAAAATTCGTTCCAAATTCAGGTATTCCTAATGCTCCAACTGTCGTATCTAATTCTGATTTTAAGTCAACTTTTAAAGCTTTTGTACTTGAAAAAATTGACATTGTATCTTTGTCATCCATTGGTATTTTCAAAGCATCTACACCAGTTAAATCTTCAAGCATTCTTATAAAAGTGGGGTCATCATGTCCAAGTGCATCAAGTTTAACTAAATCATCATGAATAACATGATAATCAAAATGAGTGGTTTGTACGTCAGATTTTGTATCATTTGCAGGAAATTGTATTGGTGTAAAATCAAATACCTCAAATTCTTTTGGGACAATCATGAGGCCGCCTGGATGTTGTCCTGTTGTTCTTTTTACCCCAGTTATGGCATTTGCTATTCTTTGTTGTTCACATTGTCTTACAAAATCAGCAGTTTCAGAATATTTTCTGGCGTATTCCAAAGCTGTTTTTTCAGCTACTGTAGAAATAGTACCAGCTTTAAATACATGATCTTCTCCAAATAATTTTTCTACATATTTATGAGCTCTAGATTGATATTCTCCAGAAAAATTCAAATCAATATCAGGTATCTTGTCTCCTTCAAAACCCATAAAAGTTTCAAATAAAATATCTTGTCCATTCTTTATCATTTGAACTTCACACTCTAGACATTTTTTATCGGGCAGGTCATAACCTGAGCCATATTCACCTTTTGTAAAAAATTTTGATTTTTTACATTTTGGGCAAACATAGTGTGGAGGCATAGGATTAACTTCTGTAATACCCATTAAAAAAGCTACCAATGAAGAACCAACAGAACCTCTGGATCCAACTAGATAACCGTCTTCATTTGATTTTTTGACTATTCTTTCTGCCATGAGATAAAGTACAGAATATCCATGTTTAATTATGGAATCTAATTCTCTTTCTATTCTTTTTTCTATTATTTCTGGTAATATTTTTCCATATATTTCGTGTGCTTTTTTATATGTTGTTTCTCTGACTTCATTATCAGCATTTTCAATATTAGGTGGGTTTAGCTTTTTTTTCAAAGGAACTATATCTTCTATTTTCTCTGCAATTAAATTAGTGTTTTCTATAACAATTTTTTTAGATATTTCTTCATTGTTAAAAATTTCCATGGCATTTTTTAGCATTTCATCAGTAGTTCTTAAATGGCGATTTGAATTATAAGATTTTTTCTTATCTGCTACTTTTAATGCATGTCTGAATTTCATGTCTGTTTCATCTAAATAATGAGAGTTACTCACCATAACTACAGGTTTATCTAACTCTTTTCCTATTTCATATATTGTTTGATACATTTCAATAATTCTTTCTTTAGAAAGCTCTTCTCGAGTCTCCAATGTATCTATTGGCATTATTTCTAAATAGTCAAAAAATTTTGCAATTTCTTTCATCTCATCTTTTGTAGCCCCTCTTATAAATGCATCAGCTAATTCTCCATTTTCACAACCAGAGCCTATCAAAAGACCTTCTCTCAAAGCTTCTAATTCACTTTTTAAAATTCTAGGATGCATATAAAAATATTTTGTATGTGCATTTGAAACTAATTTATAAGAATTTTTTAATCCGATTTTATTTTTTATAAGTATACTCATGTGTTTTGGAAAAATTCTTTTATAATCAATAAACTTTCTTAATTTGTCTAAATCTGCTAATGTTTCCATTCCTCTGTTGTGAGCCATATCAAGTAATCGTATAAAAGCTAATGCTGTTACATGAGCATCTTCATCAGCTCTATGGTGATTGAAGTCACTTAAACCTAACTCTTTTACAACTTTATCTAAAGAGAATCTTTTTATTGTCAATAAAGATTTTGCCATTGATAAAGTGTCAATATATGTTTGTTCAAATGTTCTATCATATAATTTTGATACCCAGGATCTTAAAAATCTAAAGTCGAATATTGCATTATGAGCTACTAAAACAGTGTTTTCGATAAAATCTAAAAATTTTGGCATTATTTTATGAATAGGTGGTTTGTCATTAAGCATCTCTTGAGTTATACCTGTTATTTCAGTGGTTATCTCCGGTAATTCTTCTTCAGGTTTTACCAGTTCATGAAATTTATCTATTATTTCACCATCTTTTACTTTTACAGCCCCAAATTCAATTATTTCATTTACATCTGGTTGAGTTCCTGTAGTTTCAAAATCAAAAACTACATATTCAGTATCTTTTAAAGATTTTTCTCCATCTCCAAAAATATTTATGATTTCAATATACTCATCAACTACATCACCTTCTAAACCAAAGATCGGTTTTATCCCTTCAGCTTTAGCTATATCATAAAATTGAGGTATGTTTTGAATACCTCCATGGTCAGTTATTGCAACAGCTTTATGTCCCCAAGATTTAACTCTTTTTACTAAATCTTTTACTTCCATTATTCCATCCATTTGACTCAATTTAGTATGAGTATGTAGTTCTACTCTTTTTTCTTGACTATTGTCCATTTTTAATTGATCTGGTTGTATTTTTTTAAGGTTAAAAGGTTTTATTGAAAAATCGTTTATAAAACTATCATAAAATAAACTACCTTCAGCAACTATAAAATCACCTACATTTACATTTTTATGCATTATTTCTCCTTTGTCGAAGAAATGTTTTATTACAATAGAGTCTTTTTTATCCGTTATAAAAAGAGTACTAATATTTGATTTATCATTATAGTCTTTATAAAATACTTGTCCTTTTACTACTAATATACTTCCTTCAACAGTAGGGACATTATCAAGATCTATTGGAACTTTTTTAAAATTTCTACCTAATATAATTTTAGATTTAGATTTTTTGTTAGTCGTTTTATTATCTTGTAAAGGTTCTTTATTTTGTTGTTCATAATTATCAAAATCAACATAATCGTGTCCAAAAGTATCATCAAAATCTGGTTTAAGTGTATTATCTAGTTCTAATAAAAATTCTATTTTCATCCCACAGTGTCTTGTTATAATATCATTTAAAATTTCTTTAGAGTTTTTCATTCTTTGAATTACCAACTTTGAATGACTCTTGAAAACTAAGACATCACCTTTTAACTCTGGTAATAATAAACTTAAATAATCATCTAATTTGTGTCCAATTATTATTTTTTGCCAATTGTTTACTATATATTCTGGTTTGTTGTCTCCAATAGGTTCTACCATAACTTCTGTTTTTAAATTTCTTAAAAAGAATTTTTTCAATGAACTTTCCATACTTTCATTGAAATTATTTTTTATTTTAACTTTAACTAGACCTTTTGTTATTTCAACTTCTCCGTCTAAATCAAAAGGAATGTACCCTATGTTTTCATCAAAATACCTTTTTAAATCCATCAAACTACCCCCCTAAAATTTCCATGACAAAACGCTGCAGCTAAAGCATCAGCAGCATCATCAGGTGTTGGGTTCTTTTTGAGATTTAATAATAGTTTCAATGTTCTTTGAATTTGTCCTTTTTCTGCTCTACCGTAACCAGTTACAGCTTGTTTAATTTGAAAAGGAGTATACTCGTAAATAGGGACTTCATTTTCTACTAAAGCTACTAAGATGACTCCTCTTGCTTCTCCAACTTGAATAGCAGTTGTTACGTTTCTAAAGAAAAATAAATCTTCTACTGAAGATTCATCAGGTTGGTATTTTTCTATTAATAGAGTTATTTTTTGTTTAATTTCAAATAGTCTTAAAGGTAAGTCTTTATCTTTATCTGTGTATATAACACCATAATCAATAGTTTTAAATCGATTTCCAGTTTTATCTAATACTCCGTAACCAATTCTTCCGTATCCTGGATCTATACCTAATATTCTCATTTAAACACTCCTAAGTAAGTAAATACATCTTTTTGTATTATAACATTTTATTATATAATGATAGAGGATTATAATCAATTAAGGAGGAGTAAATATGATAGAGAGTTTAAAAGAAAGAAGAAGGAAATTGAATTATTCTTTAGATGACAAATCAATTATGGTGTTATTTTCAGGAGTTGCACCTTATAAATCTAGAGATGAGAAATATCCATTTACACCAAACAAAAACTTTTTATACTTAACAGGATTAGAAAAAGAGAATTTTGTATTATTAGTAAAAAAAGATGGTGAAAAGATTTCTGAAACATTATATATTGAAAAAGATGATCCTCAAATGGCAAAATGGATGGGACATAAAATGTCTGTTGAAGAAGCAAAGGAAACTTCTGGAATTGAAGATATTAAATTTATTGAAAATTTCAAAAATGATTTAGGAAGAGTTTTATCTCAAAAATATGAAAGGATATATCTTGATTTAGAAAAACAAGGATGGGATGACCCTGTAACAACTGTATCATTAGAACTAGCTAAAGATATTAAAAATAAATATCCAAGTATGAGAATTAAAAATATTTATCATCAAATTGCTGATTTAAGAACTATAAAAGATAAAAAAGAAATAGAAAATATTAAAAAAGCTATAACTATTACTAAAAATGGAATATACAATATGGTTAAGCATATGAAACCAGGAATGAAAGAAAACGAAATAGAAGCTTTTTTTGATTTTGTTTTAAAACAGAGTGGAGTAAAAGATTATGCTTTTAAAACAATTGCAGCATCTGGTAAAAATGCTGCTATATTACATTATGAAGAAAACAATTCTGAAGCAAAAGATGGAGATATGATTTTATTTGATTTAGGGGCTCAATGGGGGAATTATTCTGCTGACATTTCAAGAACTTTTCCTTTGAATGGTAAATTTACAGAAAGACAAAAAGAAATATATACTGTTGTTCTTGATACCATGAAAGAAGTTGAAAAAAATGCTAAACCAGGTATCAGTATGAAAGAACTACATGAAATATCTAAAAAGAGATTGGCTGAAGGAGCAATAGAATTAGGCCTAATAGAAAAAGAAGAAGATATTTTTGAATATTATTTTCATTCAATAGGGCATTTTATGGGAATGGATACACATGATGTAGGTGCTAGAGACGCTGTATTAAAGCCTGGAATGGTTATAACTAATGAACCAGGATTATATATTCCAGAGGAAAATATTGGCGTTAGAATTGAAGATGATCTTTTGATTACTGAAGATGGATGTGAAAATTTATCAAAGGATATTATTAAAGAAATAGAAGAGATTGAAAATTTCATGAAATAATTTGATATATTAATTTTATTTTTAATCTGACGTCTTGATTAATTTTATTTGAAAATCCTTTTATCCATTGGAAAATTCCCTATAATTTTTTAATAAAAAATTAACTATCATACTAGATATAGATGTGTTATCATTGGATATGCGTATATATTGTTGTCGCGTTAAACAAACGAACAGATCAAAAAGGGGGAATTGTTCCATGGAAAAGGTTCTAAATAAGTATATTGATGTAAGACCTTCTAAAAATGCTAATACCATTTTAAAAGATAGGTATTTAATGAAAGATGCTAAAGGTAATTATTTAGAAGAAAATTGGGCTGATATAAGTAAAAGAATAGCTCGACATGTTGTATCTGCGGAAGTAAATTATACCTCAGATGTTAAAGAAATTCAAGATATAGAAAAAAAATATTATAATTTAATAAAATCTAGAATATTTTTACCAAATAGTCCAACTATTTTTAATTCTGGAAAAGCTATGCCTCTGGATCTTTTTCAAAAAGAGATAGATAAGATGAAATTTGAAGATTATCAAAAAATATATGATTCAAAAAGTAAGCATAATATGCTTTCAGCTTGTTTTGTTGTTCCGATGGACGATTCAATGGACGGTATTTTTGAATCAGTGAAGCAATCTGCACTGATAATGAAATATGGTGGTGGAGTAGGATATGACTTTTCTGTACTGAGACCTAGAGGGACATCAATCGCTGGGACTGGCGGTAAGTCGTCTGGGCCAATTAGTTTTATGCATGTTTTTAACACATCAGCATCCACCATTGAACAAGGTGGAGCAAGAAGAGCTGCTCAAATGGCTGTTATGAAATATGATCATCCAGATGTTTTGGATTTTATTAATTCGAAGAAAGATAATGATGGTAACAGTGTATTAAATTACTTTAATATCTCAATTAATATAGATGATGTTGATAATTTCAAAACTAAATTGAAAAATGAAGAAGAGATAACTCTTGAACATCCTTATTCTGATAAAACATCAAAATTAAACGCAAAAGAATATTTAAGGAAAATAAGTGAAAATGCTTGGAAATCTGGAGACCCTGGTTTGTTATTTTTAGGAAAACATAACGAATATTATGCAATGGGTCATGAAACTCCCGTTCAAGCCACTAATCCTTGTGGAGAAGAGCCTTTGCCACCTTTTGGAAGCTGTAATTTAGGATCTATTGATATAGCAAAACTTATCGATTTTGTAGATATTGGAAATCCAAATGATAAAAATTTAAAAGTTTTTGAAGATATAGTTTATTGGGCTTCAAGATTTTTAGATGATGTTATTGATATAAACGTTTATCCATTAAAACAAATAGATGAAATTTCTAAGAAACAGAGATTCATAGGTCTTGGTATAATGGGACTAGCAGATGCATTATATAAAAAATCTTTAGCCTATAATTCTAAAGAAGGAAGAAATTTCATGGCTAAAGCTACAGCATCTTTAGCATATTTTTCTCATGTAGCAAGTTCTAAATTAGCTGAAAAAAGAGGGAATTTTCCCGATTTTGAAAAGTCTAAATATCCTAAGGGGTTCATCCCAATTCCTATGTTAGATGATTCTTTTGATGATGATATCAAAACATGGAACAAAAAATTAAGAGACCACTTTACGAAAACAGCAACTAAATTTAAAAGAAATGTACAAACCAATACAGTAGCTCCAACTGGTTCTATATCAAATATAGCTGATACTTCTTCTGGTATCGAACCAAATTTCATGTTGGCTTATATAAGGTATATGACAGATAAAGAAGGAAATCGTGTTCCTCTTCCATATATAAATTCTATTTTAGTTGATAAAATGGGAGATGATTTAACAGAAAGCTTAGAAGCAGAAGTTATCGAACATGGAAGTCTTACTAATATTGATGATATTTCTGAAGATTATAAAAATATTTTCGTTACTTCAATGGATATTAGCGCTGAAGATCATCTTTTAGCGCAACATGTTATACAAAGTTATTTAGATGCATCTTGTTCGAAAACAATAAATATGCACAAAGAAATTACTGTTGATGAGGTTTATAATATCTATGAAAAGGCACTTGATTTAAATATAAAAGGAATAACTATATATAGAGATGGAAGTTTACAGACTCAAGTTCTAGAAAAAAATAAAGATAAAAAGGAAGACAAAAAAGTAACTTTCTTTGTATTAGATGAAAAACATAAATTAAGAGCAAGGCCAAGAAAAGAAACACTAAGAAGTGTTACAAGAAAATTCAAATTTGATGAAAGCACTGTTTATATAACACTTTCTTTTGATGATAATGGAGAAGCAATAGAAGTTTTCTTATCTGATGGGACTGAAACAACAGAAATTATAGGAAGACTATCTTCAATCGCCTTGAGGGCTGGAGTTTCATCTGATGAAATTATAGAACAGCTTAAAAAAGTAAAAGGTGGATATTGTAAAAATCTAGCAGAAGAGGTTAGAAAAGCTATTGAGGATTTTGCAGAACTGTGGAAAGAAGAAATTGATTCTTATGAAGTATATAAAACAGGTAAACCAAAATCTAAAGAAGAAATAGAAAAGTTTGTACACGTTAATGGGCTAAAATATGATAAAGGTGTATATGTTGATTCAGAAGGGAATACATATTGTCCAAGTTGTTTAAATAAAAATTCTCTTATTATGGAATCAGGTTGTACTTCTTGTAAGACTTGTGGATGGTCTAAATGTTCTTAAGATAGGAGGCATTTTATGAGTAAAGATTTTAAAGGTTATAAAAAATTTCATGATACATTTTTAAAAAATGTGAAAAATGAAGGTTTTTTACATGGCGATCATATTCATCCTGTTTTTCTTTTGTGGATGAGTTTTGAAACAGAAGAAAAAAAAGAAGAGTTTTTAAATTTTATTAAACAAAATGATCCTGATTATGAAGAAGAATTAAGAGAATATATGGATTTTTATGATATACAAGAAAATATAATTCCAATTTATTTTCCTTTTGAAGTAGAAAGCGAAGAAGAATTAAAAAATTTAAGCCTTTTTCTTCATAATATAGCTCAAATATCAAAGGTACATGCTTATTCAGTTCTTTCAGAGGTTGCTATGGACGATGATGAAGGAAAAACAGAAGAAGAATTAGAATATCTTCCTTCAATATTTACAGAGGCGCCAGATGGAAGTTGTTATATGAGTGTCATGGATTATGAAACAGGTAAACAAATAGATGATTATTCTGGTGAGTACAATAAAGATGACGAGTATATTTCTGGATTAAGATTTCCCATTTTTGAATAATAAAAAACGACCTTTCTGAAAAGAAAGGTCGTTGATTTTTATTGATTAAAACGCTGGGTGTTTAACTAATCCCATTAAATAATTCTTGTGTGGCATGTATGGATGACTTGCTGAAATTCTAACATTATATCCATAATAACCTCTTTCATCAATTTCAAAAGAACCTTTGAAAATGTAAGTATCTTTTTGAGCTTCTTTGGTCAATTTCATTTTAAATGTTTTTAAGTTCATTACTTGTTCATTTTGTATTCTTGCCAAAACTATTTCTGGTTCAATTGAATCCGGACCAATTCCTGGTAAATACACTTCTGCTTCTATTTCTACTTCTTTACCAACTTCAAATTGTTCGTCCATATTTTGGTTAGAAAGAACTTTTATTTTAATTGCTTGCCAGTTTCTTTCTAGTATATCTCTCCAACGTGCAAAATCTTTTGTTACTTTATATTCTTCTTTAAAGAACTTCTTAGCTTGTACAGCCGCTGGCATATATAATTTTTGTGTGTACTCTTTTAACATTCTTGATGTGTTGAAGAATTCAGCTGTTGATGAGATAGAATTTTTCATGATATTGATCCATTTTGTTTTATCTTTTGAGTAATAAGCTGGTATTATCTCATTTTCTAAAGTATTATAAATTGAAACACTGTCAATTCTATCTTGAAGATCTTTATCTTCATAGTCTCTATTATCTCCAATTGCCCAACCATTTCTTTTATCTTCTTCACCATTATAACCTTCAACCCACCAACCATCTAGAACTGAGAAATTCATTGCACCATTCATTCCTGCTTTTTCTCCTGAAGTACCAGAAGCTTCATGAGGTCTTCTAGGGTTGTTTAACCATATATCTACTCCAGAAACAAGATATCTAGCCATATTCATATCATAGTTTTCTAAAATTATTATTTTATCTTTGAATTGAGGCATTCTTGAAATTTCGTAAATTCTTTTTATTAATTCTTGTCCAGGTTTATCAGCTGGATGAGCTTTACCAGCAAAAACAATTTGGACTGGTTTTTCTGGATTATTTAATATTTTTTCTAATCTCTCTAAGTCTCTAAATATTAATGTCGCTCTTTTATAAGTGGCAAATCTTCTGGCAAAACCTAATGTTAAAGTGTTTTTATCTCCAATTGTTTTGATTTCTTGCAATTGTTCTACTGTTTCACCATGTCTTTCTCTTTGAGCTTTCACTCTATCATGAATGAAATCAACTAATTTACCTTTTAATTCTACATGAGTATTCCAAAGTTTTTCATTTGAAATATTATCTATTTTAGCCCACATATCTGGATCATCTAATTTTGAAACCCAATTTTTATCTAATTCATTTGTGAATAAATCTTGTAAATCTTTTGCTATCCATGTTTCACTATGTACTCCGTTAGTAACATGAGATATAGGCACTTCAACAGATTCAAGTCCTTCCCATACATGTTTCCATAATCCTCTAGAAACTTTTCCATGTAATTCAGAAACACCATTAGCCCTACCAGCCATTTTTAAAGCAAGGATAGTCATAGAGAATGCTTGTGAACCATCGGGTCTTTGTTCTCTTCCTAAATCAAAAAATTCATCTCTAGTTGCATCTAATGCTGGCCAATAATCACTAAAATATTTTTCAATCAAATGAAAATCAAATGCATCATTTCCTGCTGGAACTGGAGTATGAGTTGTGAAAACTGAACCAGCTCTTGTGATTTCGGTAGCTTCTTTGAAAGTTAAATTTTCATTTTGAACATATTCTTTGGTTCTTTCAAGACTTAAAAATGCTGCATGCCCTTCATTCATATGCCATACAGAAGGATTTATTTTCATTTTTCTTAATGCTCTAACTCCTGCTATTCCTAGAAGCATTTCTTGTTTAATTCTCATTTCATGGTCTCCACCATAAAGTCTATGAGTTAATCTTCTATCTTCAGGATCATTTTGTTTTATATCAGTATCTAGTAAGAATAGGGTTATCCTTCCTACTTTTAATTCCCAAACCTTTACATAAACTGATCTTCCTAATATTTTTATATTAACAAATATTTCATCCCCGTTTTCATCTTTTGCTGGTTCAACAGGGAAATTCGAGAAATCAAAATGTTCATAATGAGAATGTTGTTGACCATGTTTATCGATTTGCTGTATAAAGTAACCTTCTCTATATAAAAATCCTACTGCTACAAAAGGTAAACCTAAATCGCTTGCTGATTTTACATGGTCTCCTGCTAAAATACCTAATCCCCCGGAATAGATTGGTAATGATTCATGAATACCATATTCAGCACAAAAATAGGCTATTTCGCCTTGTGAATAGTCTTTATGTGTGGAGCTGAACCAAGTGTTTTCTTCATTTAAGTATTGATCAAATTTTTTCATAACATTTTCATATTTTTCGCAATACTTGTTATCACTTGATTTTTCCTCAAGTTTCTTTTGACTAACTTGTTTTAAAAAAATAACAGGGTTTCTGTTAACTTCTTTCCATAAGTTAGGATCTATTTCTTCAAAAAGTTCTTGAGAATCATAATTCCAAGTCCACCACATATTTCTGGATAAATCTTTTAATCCTTTGATTTTTTCCGGTAAACTTGGTACCACCGTTACTTTGTTTAAAAAATTCATAGGATATCCTCCCTCCAAATAATTACTCTTTGAGCTATCTTCCAATACATTATATCAAAAAAAACTTGAAAATCAAGTTAATACAGAGATAATTAAACGTTATCGTAAATATATACTCCTTCTTCTTGATATTTGTCGATTTCAGCTAATTTCACCTCAACAGCTTCATTAGTCTTGGATGTAGGTAGATTTTTTCCAATAAAATTTGCTTTTATAGGGAATTCTCTATGTCCTCTATCCACTAATACAAGAAGTTCAATTTGACTGGGTCTTCCTCTTGAGATTATCGAATCCATTGCTGCTCTAATAGTTCTTCCTGTAAACAAAACATCATCTACTAAAATTAAAGTTTTATCTTTAACCTCTACATCAAATTCTGAGGTGTCATTATTAGATTTTTTTTCGTCATCTCTAAAAGGGGTTACGTCTAATTTTATAACTGGTACCTTAAAATCTTCAATTTTAATCAAATTTTCTCTAATTCTTTCTGCTATAAATGCACCTCTTGTTTTTATACCTGCTAAAACTATATCTTCTACACCTTTATGTTTTTCTGTTATTTCATGAGCTAATCTCATTAGTGTTCTTTTAATGTCTTTTTCTTCCATAATTTTCTTTTTTATATTCATTGTTATCTCTCCTTTTCTTTTTGTATCTTGATAATATCACTATAATTAATTAAATTCAAATAACAAATATCCCCAAAAGAAGGGGATATTTGTTAGCTTAATATATTGCTGAATTCTTCTTCGCTCATGTTTTTTACATATTTATAGCCAATTTCAAACATTTTTTCATTTTTACTAGTATCTAAGATATTGTTTTCAGGTAATTTTTCTAATTCTATTAATAAATCACATTGTTTTTTATATTGCCCTTGCATACTAATACTTATGTCAAAAATTCTGTTTATTATGTCTCCTATATTATTAAAATCTCTAACTTCTTTTGTTGGCATAATATCTATAGCAATTATTTTATCACAAATTTTTGTTAAAGGATTTATGGGAACATTGTCAACTAAACCTCCATCTATATATTGATTTCCATTAATTTCAACTGGAGTGAAGAGAATTGGAATTGAAGATGAAGCTTGAATAGCTTTTGTTATGTTACCTTTATTAAGATACTCAGCTTTCCCTGTGTTAAGGTTAGTTACACCTATAAAAAGTGGATGATTTAAATCTTCAATATTTTTATTATCAAAAATTTTTTCTAATTTTTCTTTTAATTTTTCTAAACTTGCAAATCCTTTTTTTGGAAATTTAAGTTTTGCAGCGTCCATTAATTTTAAATCTTTTAATATCTCATATATTTCATCGGGTTTTTTATTAAAAGAGAGTAAAGCTGCTACAATAGCTCCTGCACTAGTTCCAGAAAACACGTTTGGAACAATACTTTTTTCTTCTAAAGCTTTTAGTACTCCTAAATGAGCAAATCCTTTTGTTCCTCCGCCCCCTAACGCTATACCTATTTTCATGATTTTTCATCCCCTTATCAATTTTTCAGTTGATATTCAATAACTTTATTTCTTATAACATTATATTTATTTAATAAGTCTTCTTTATATAATTTTTTATCATCCCAAAGATAACCATTGTGTTTTTCTAAAAAAGAGTGTTTAGTTTCTATTATATCTAAAATAATGTCAGATTTTTGAAGAGTTTTTTTTGTACAGCTTTTTCCGCTTATGTCATCATTAACATCTAAGATATATGATCTGAATCTTTCTAAATCATAAAGGTTATTTAAGGAATCTTTATTTTGAATACCTTTTTTCCATTTTTTAACAAGATTTTCAAAATAATCTATTACATCTAAATCAGCGCTATTGTCTCTTAGCCATCTAATTTTGTAATTATAAGCATCAATAGCCTCTTCTTTTTCAACTTTATATAATTCTAGAGTTTTTTCACTGTTTGTTTCCATTTCTTTATCCAAAAGGTATTGCATAAATGTTCTTGTTTCAAATCTCTCTACACTGTGAAACAAAGGTTCTGATTTCCCTTCTGAATTAAACTCTTTTAGAGGGTTAAAGAGATAAGTATATCCAAAATCAAAAAGTTTGATTTCACTTTTTTTATCCATGAGAATATTTCCACTACAAACATCCCATTCCATTATTCCATTTAATTCTATATTTACCAACAATTTGAAAAGCTTTTTGAAAATATCTCTATTATATTCTTTAATAGAATTTCCTTCTATCCATTCAGAAAGAATAAAACCATCGTTTAAATTTGCATATATTGTTTTTATAATACCTTTATCTAAAACTTCATTTTCTATTCTCAATTTTTCAAAATCTCTTCTTCTTTGTACTTCATTTAAAAAAGATGTTTGTCCATCTACATTTTTGACGAGTATTTCCTTTCTTTTCTTTTTTAAGTTATAGAATTCTCCTTCTATCTCAATTTTGAATACCTCAGCTGTCAATCCGTCTTTATGTATTTCTCTTATATATTTTGAATTTTTATCAATGTTTTTAATTTCTTCTAAGCTTATTGGTAAATTATGAATATTACCAACTTCTATATTTTTCCCAGTTTTCAAGAAGTACAATTTTTTTTCTTGCCTAATTTTAGTTTTATTCAAAAGAAAGCTCCTTCCTATTTTTTGGTTTATGTTTAATAAATATATAAATACCAAAAGAAAATTTTATAATAAAATCTAATAAACCAAATATTATAAAAGGTGTATCATCAAATATAATACCTATTAAAGGGTTTAATGTACATAATAAACTGAGGTAAAGCATTATTTTACCATTGACTGGAAGAAAAAATAAGAAATGAATGCCAGTAGCCAAAAATACATTCAACCACACTAATCTCCAATCTCCTGTTGGGATAAATGATCCACCAAATATAAATATAAGAGGAAAAAGCGATATATCTCCATATTTAGACATTTTCTTTTGAAATTTACTTAACTCGCCTTTTAATATAAATTTTTTTCTAATTGATACATTAAATTCCACTATATAAATGCTAAGGGAATATCCAATCATGAAAACAAAAGGATTTAAAAAGAATTTTCCTCCAATCAAAAGAGAGATCAGAATTACTATTCCAATGAGCATTAACCAAAGTCCAACTAGTCTTATAAATGGAGAAGCTTTTTCAGAAGATTTTTTAACTTTTATCATTTTTCACCTCAGAAATTTATATTTTATTTTTTCAAAAAAGATTTAGATTTTTCAACTATTATATCTGATTTATGATAATGTACATAGTGATCTGTATCTAAATAATAATATTTACTTTTGGGGATTTTTGAAAGGTAATCTATGATAACTTTACCCCAATTTTTTATAGAACTATCTTGTTTTTTTGATATGAAAAATAACATGGGGGTATTTACCGGAGGGTTTAGCTCTCTTATTTTTTTAGAATTTTTTTTCATATATTTTGTCTCTCTTAACATATCTTTTGAGAATGAGTTTTTATAAAAAATCTTAATGTATTTATTCTTTTCTTCATCATTTAAAATGCTAGATTTCAAAATGGGGAAATATTTTTTTAAATCTGAGCCAGGCATAAATCTAGACATACCTATTCTAGAAATTACATAAGTAAATAACAGTTTGGCTTTATTTTCTTTAGGTAAAATGTCATAAGTTTCTGGAACACAAGCGTCCAAACCAATTATAGCCTTAATTTCATTTGGGTGTTTTTGTGCCCAGTATATCGATTCTAATCCCGACATCGAATGTGGAAATAATATAAAAGGTCCTGTTTCTCCAGCTAAGTTTAAAGATTTTCTTGTTTCTTCAAGAAGAGAATCTATATCTTTTGGATTATTAGAAATATCACTCCATCCATAACCTGATCTTTCTACAACAACAATTCTATAATCATCCAACATTTTTTCCCACAAAATTTTAAAATCTAATGTTGGACAATTAGTTCCGTGCCCTGCTAAAAAAACTATTGTATTTTTCCCCTCACCTTCAGCATAAATATGGATATTTTTTCCATTTACCTTTACTAGTTTACCTAAAGGAGAATTTTCTAACTTTTCTTTTTTTAGTTTTTTCATATGATTTATTAAAGAAATCAATATAAATGAAGCTATTAGAATTACAATAATTAATATAGTGAAACTAATGATTTTTAATATTTTCACCATCCCCTTTCAAAATCATCTAATTATATTATACTTTATTTCACTTTTTTATAATTTGCTCGACATTTTCTTTTCCATAAAAATCCTCCTAATAGTCTAATTGTTAAAAAAGACAAATCCATATAGATTTGTCTTTAAGTTATTTTACAATGAAAAAATTTCAAAATTTATTTGTTAATATTATTTTTCTAGTATAACTATATTTTCAACATGATACGTATTCGGGAACATGTCAAAAGGTTTTATAGATTTGATTTTAAAGCCTTTTTCAGTTAATCCTTTTAGATCTCTTGCTAATGTTGACGTATCACAAGATATGTATATAAGTGTGTTATTAATTTTTTTCGATAATAATTCTACACCGTCTTTTCCTAAGCCAGCTCTTGGAGGATCAATTATTATATAATCAAAATTATTTTTAGAATTTTTTAGATATTTAATAGCATCTTCTACATAAAATGTTGTATTTTTCAAGAAATTTATATTTTTATTTGCGTTTGCTGCTTTTATAGATATTTTTGAAAATTCAACCCCTTTTATATCTTTAAAAAGTGGAGAGAAGTATACAGAAAATAAACCTACTCCACAGTATAAATCCAATAAGCTTTTATTATCAGTTTTTTTTGTTTTCAAATAATCTAATATATGTTTCAACATTTTAGAAGTTATTTCATAATTTGTTTGAAAAAAAGATGTTGGAGGTATTTGATAAGTGAATCCATCGAATTCTTCAAGAAGAACTCCCTCACCTTTCCAGGTTTTATAAGGCCCTCTTAGTTTTACTTTATCAGATGAATTCATAACATGTATGATTGAATCAACAGGTAAGCTTCTTAATTCACTTTTTAGAGCGTTTTCTTTTGGGATGTTTTCACTATTAGTAACAATTATCAACATGGTTTTATTTTGAGAAAAAGACTTTCTAAGGATTATATGTTTTAATACTCCTTTTTTTGTTTTAAAATTATAGATTGGGATATCTAAACTATTTATTATTCCTTTTACTCTATTTCTAATTTTATCAAAGATATTTGGAGAAATTGGACAACTTTCTATATTCAATATTTCTGATGAATTTTTTTTATTTAAACCAACAGTTAATACGTTATTTTTTTTTATAGAAAATTCCATTTTATTTCTATACTGATATTGTGATGATGAAGGTTCAATATCCTCTATTTTTATATCAATATTTGCAAGTCGTTTCAATTGTTCTTTGACAATTTTTTGTTTTGCTTCTATCTGTTTTTCGTATTTATAGTTGATCCATTGACAACCTCCACATTTTGGGAAATGATTACAAACTGAAGCTATTCTATTTTTTGATGATTTAACTACATTTATTGTTTTCGCAAATACTACTTTTTTAGTATCTTTTAATACTTCAACTTCAACAATTTCATCTGGATATGAGTTTTCAACCATGTAGACTCTTCCATCTTTAAATCCCATTCCATATCCACCGTTTATTAATTTTTCAATATGTATTTGATCCATTTTTATACCACCTTTATATTAAAGAAGATAAGGATTATCTTCTAAAATATTTCCTATTGTCGTTTCATCCATATGGCCTGGATGGATTTTTATATTTCTATCGTTTTTCAAAAAATAATTTTTTAAAGTTTTTAATGAATTACCAATTTTCTCTTGATCTCCTCCAGGAAGATCTGTTCTACCAATTGAATTAGAAAAAACAGTATCACCTGTAAAAATATGATTTTTGAAAATTATAACAACACTTCCATTTGTATGACCAGGTGTATGTAGAATATCAAATTTTTTTGAAATATCATATAAATTATCTTTAATTTGTATTGGTTTTCCTATCATATTTGAAAGGTTAAGATCAGGATTTTTAATCATTTCGAAATCATCTGGGTGTAAATAAATCTTTCCGTAATTTAATTCGTTAATCCCTAGTAAATGATCAAAATGAGCATGTGTTAACAAAATATCTATCTTTTCATTTATAAATTTTCCTATACCTAGTCCAGGATCTACAACATAATTATTATCTATAATATAAGAATTAGTTCCATAATTTTCAGTGATTATTTTTTGTACTTCCATATTTTGCCTCCTCTTAAATAGAATCAACAATATTTCTTGCCCATTTTTTAGAAAAATAACGTCTCATGAAAATAAAAGCTTTTACAACTTCTTCAATTAAAGAAATAGTATATACAATTGGAAAAGACCAACCTATTATTAAACCACTTATAGCAACTAAAGGGATACCGATTCCCCATAAGGTACCTACTTCAGCAAAAAAAGAAAATTTGGTATCACCACCTGCTCTCAATATACCCACTACATTCATTAAGTTGATAGTTCTAATTGGTATAGAAAAAGCTGCGATTAATAAAGCAGTTAATATTAGATTTTCAACGTTTTCTGAGACATTAAACAACAAAATAATATATCTTGAAGAAATAATTATTAAAATCCCAACAAAAAATGAAATAATAAAGTTAAGTTTTAAAAGTTTTTTAGCAGTTAAAATTGCATGCTCTATATTATCAGAACCTAAATGTTTTCCCACCATAATTGCAGTAGCATTTGAAAGAGCAATTAATACAGTAAACGCCAGATTTTCTATTGTTTCCATTACATTTCTTGCTGCGATTATATCAGTTCCCATATGTGCATAAACAATAGAATATGTTGTCATTCCCAAACCCCAGAAAAATTCTTGTCCTATAGTAGAAATAGTATAGCTAAAAAAATATTTAATAAATTTTAAATCTAGAGCTTTAATATGTTTAATTCTAAATAAACCTGGATGATTTATTTTTAACATTATAATAAGTAAAATAGAAAGTTGTAAGACTCTTGATATTAGAGTTCCTATAGCAGCCCCCTTAACTCCTAACTGGGGTAGTCCAAATTTACCAAAAACTAAAACATAATTTAAAAATATGTTTGTTCCCATTGCTATTAAACTAGAATACATTGGAATGATAGTTTTTTCTGTGCTTTTTAAACTCGCCTCAAAAGAAAAAACAAAAGCCATAACAGGAAAAGTTAAAGCGATAATGCTTAGATATTCTATACCTATTGAAACAACATTTGGATCAGGAGTAAATATTTTCATAACATTTTCAGTAAAGAAAAAACTGGGTATAAAAAATATAAATGAAAATATAATTGATAAACCAGTTATTAGTGAAGTTGTTTTTGATATGTTAAAATCATCTTTCTTACCCCAATATTGTGACAAAAAAATAGCTCCACCACTAACAAGACCAAATAGCAAGAGGTTAAATAAAAAGAATATTTTATTTGATAAACCCACAGCTGCAATACTATTTTCCCCAAGTTGTCCTATCATCAAAGTATCAACAAAGTTCACACTAGTGGAAATAAATTGTTGAACAGCTACAGGTAAAGCAATAGTGAGTGTTGTTTTATAAAACTTTTTCATAGATCACCTTAGATTATTTCATCATTTATATAATGATTTTTAAAATATTTGTTTAAAAAAGACATGACTTCATCAAAAGATCCTTTTTTTAATTCTTTCCATCCTTTATTTTGTTTTTTATCTAATATACATTCATTATATTGTTTATCGAAAAAATTAATTCTAAAAATATCATCAACATAAAAATCAAAATATATTTTACCAAACCTTACTTTAGGTTCAAATTCTTTATTAGCTAAGAAATCACATTTTGACTCTATGTATCTATATATTCCTCTTTCTAATCTCTTTCTCTCATCTGAGCTAAAACATATTGTTTTTTTTACATCTTTTTTTAAATAGTCAAAAACATTATTTATATTATTTTTTCCTTTCTCAACCCATTTATTTTTTTCTTTTATATATAATATATATTCATCGTTAGAACTATTTAATAATTTACAGATTGTATTTTTCTCTTCATCTTTTAGATAATAACTATTTTTTCTTTTTAATATATAGCTTAATTTTTTATTGTGATTAGACTTTTTATAATTTATTGTAATTATTTCTTTATTTTTCAACTTTATTTCCCCCAAATTATTATATTTATTTATTTATTCTATAATACTTTATGAATGTAAATATATATTATATTTTAAGATAAAATACCCTAAAATATAATAAAAAATTAAAAATGTAATTATATATTTTTATAAAAAATTCAAAATTACTTATTGTTAAATACATCTCATTGATTTAGAATAGTTAAGAAAAAAATAGGAAGGTGATATTTTGACACAAAAAAATACAAGGAGTATATTGTTTTTTATTATGATAATTACTTCTATGATACCAAATTTCATCCCACCACTTATGAAATATTTTCAGGTAAATTATGATATAAGTATTTCTCAATCATCAGCTTTACCTCTTTTAAATTCAGCTGGTGCTTTATTATCAAATATATTTGGAGGTTTTTTATTATCAAAGTTTCATTTTAGAAAATATTTTTTATTTGCTTATATTTTAGGTATAGTTGGAATGTTTCTTTTTGCTTTTTCAACATCATTCTTACTATTATCTTTGGCAGGATTTGTTCTTGGTGTAGCTGTTAGTTCTACTATATTAGTTTTAACTGCAATTTTCACTCACTTTGATGATAAACTACAAAATTATGGGGTTTTTCATGGTATGTTTGGCGTTGGAGGAATTGTTTCACCAATAATTGTAGGTCTAATTTTAAACCAAGATTTATCTCCAAAATATCTTTTAGTTTCTCATGCAGTTTTTATGACTTTTATCGCTATTATTATTTTCAAAAAAAGCATATTTGAAAATACTGAATATGACCCAATACATTTTTCTGAAATTCCAAATATTATTGGAAAAAAGATTGTAATTATACCAATAGTTATTTTTTTACTTTATGCGGGAACTGAAAAAGGTATCATTACTTGGAGTTCAAATTTGTTTGTAGATGGATTTGAATATACACAGAGTTTTTCAGCTTTTTTGATTTCAACTTTATGGATATTTTTTACAATAGCCAGATTATTAACAGATAATATAAGTAAAAAGATAGGTGAAATTAAGTTAGTAGTTATTTCCTCTTTTTCAGCACTTTTATTTTTAATTATGCTTTTATCTTTTAATCATTGGATCTTTTATATCTTGGCAGGATTATCTATAGGGCCTATTTTTCCTGCATTACAAAAAGCCTCAAATAGAAGAATTCCAAAAAGGGAATTATCCGTATTTAGCGGAATTTTATATTTTTCTACGGGTATAGGAGGAATATCTATAACGTATTTCATGGGATTAATTGGAGATATAAATATAAAAATGGCTTATATAATACCTATAACAACCATATTAATTATAGCAACACTAAGTAATGTATTAAAAAAAAGCGGATGATTAAATCATCCGCTTTTTATATATCTAAAACTTATTAGTTATTAGGAATCCATTTTTCTACGATATCCATGTTATTATTTTTCCATTCTCTTGCAGCATCTTCTGGGTCATTGCTATCAGCAATTACTCCCATTAATTCAGCTAATTCTGTACCTGACATGAAGAAATGAGTGAAGAATTGTGCTACTTCTGGCATATCTATTATGAAATTTCTTCTAGCAATAGAGTGAATATTTTCTACTGCTCCGTATGTTCCTTCAGGATCTTCCAAGAATTTAAGGTCGTATCTAGCAAATTTCCAATGTGGAGCCCAACCTGTAACAACTACCCATTCGTCATTATCAATAGCATCTGCTAATGTAGCTGTCATAACTGGTCCTGAACTTTCTCTTAAATCAAAATCTAAATCGTATGCATCAATTGCTCTTTCAGTTGCTGCCATGATACCAGCTCCTGAGTCAATTCCTACGATTTGTGAATCGAATTTGTCTTTTACAGAATTCATTTCTGTGATTGAATCAATATCAACATATGAAGGTACAACTAAACCAATTCTTGCACCTTTAAAATTATAACCCAAATCTGTTAAGTCTTCTCCGAATTGGTTCATATAGCTTTCGTGAGTAACAGGTAACCATCCGTCCATAAATACATCTTGATCACCTTGAGCTAATGAAGCAAAAACTAAGCCAGGATCTGCCATAGTAGTTTCTACGTCGTAACCCATTTCGTCTTCTAAAACAACTTTTGCTAAATTTGTCATAGCAATACCTTCAGCCCAATTAACATAAGCAACCTTAACTGTACCTGCAGCAAAAATAACAATACTTAAAACCAAAACACTTAATAATACTAATAACTTTTTCATCAAAAAATCCCTCCTAATTATTTTTTATCACCTAACGCTTGTGTAATTCTATCTAAAACCATAGCCAATACAACTACAGCAATACCACTTTCAAAACCTAAGCCAATCTTGTATTGAGTTATACCGTTTAAGACTTGTTTACCTAAACCTCCTGCACCAATCATAGCTGAAATAACAACCATTGATAAGGCCAACATTATTGTTTGGTTTATTCCTGCGAAAATAGTTGGAGTTGCAATTGGTAATTCTACTTTTAGCAACTTTTGCATAGGAGTTGCCCCAAATGAATCACTGGCTTCAACAACTTCTTTTGGTACTTGCCTTATAGCTAAGTTAGTAAATCTAACAGCTGGAGGCATTGAGAAAATAACAGTAGCTACTGCGCCTGGTACTTTACCTAATCCAAAGAATAAAACTGCTGGTATTAGATAAACAAAAGCGGGTAGAGTCTGCATGAAATCAAGCACTGGTCTTATAAATCTGAAAAATCCATCGCTTTTTGAAGCCCATATTCCTGCAGGAATACCAAGCAATAAGGCTATCAAAGTAGCAGATATAACTAATGCTAATGTGTTCATAGTTTCAGGCCATAAATCCATATTATATATAACCCAAAGACCAATTACAGTAAAAATAGCAACACCTTTTCCTGCTATTTTCCATGCAATTAATGCCAAAACAATAATGGTTACAAACCAAGGTAGCCATCCAAAAAAGCCCTCAAGATTATCTATAAAAAAGTTTATGAACCCTTCTATAGCCTCAAAAAGTCCGTCCCAATTATCTTTTAACCAATTAACTATTATTTCAAAAAAATAACCAATTTTTAAATCTATCATATTAATCTACCTCCCCTATAATTCCTGAAAGGACAGAAACTTTAACTATTATACCTAATAATTTATTATCTTCATCTACTACTGCAACAGGATGGTTGTAGTCAATATGAAGAGGTAGTATATCCATTATAGATGTATCTTTATAAACTTTTTTGATATCTGAATCTATAATAGGTTTTAGATCTTGTTTTCCTTCTTCAACTAATTTGAGAGCATCTTCTATTGTAACTAATCCATGAAGTGTCCTATCTCTGTCAGTAACCAAAATACTATCAATACCTGCTTTTCTCATTTTTCTAACAGCAACTCTTGGAGTATCTTTTACAAAAGCCCTATCAATAGGTTTTTTCATTATATTTTCTGCTGTTATTACTTTTGTTCTGTCAACATCTTGAACAAATTCTTTTACATAACTTGTTGCAGGATTAGTGAGTATTTCTTCTGCAGTACCTATTTGATCTATGTGGCCGTCTTTCATAATTGCGATTCTGTCTCCTAATTTCAAGGCTTCATCTAAATCATGAGTTATAAAAACAATAGTTTTATGTAATTTCTCTTGCAATTCTAATAATTGGTCTTGCATATCTCTTCTTATCAAAGGGTCCAAAGCACTAAAAGCTTCATCCATTAATAAAATGTCAGGGTCTGTTGCGAGAGCTCTTGCTAAACCAACTCTTTGTTGCATACCACCACTGAGTTCATTTGGATATTGTTCTTCATATCCTTTTAGACCAACCATATCTAAAGCTTCATAAGCTTTTTTCTTTCTTTCATCTTTTTCTACTTTTTGAACTTCTAGTCCAAACTCTACATTTTCTGAAACAGTTTTGTGAGGAAATAAAGCAAAGTTTTGGAAAACCATATTCATCTTAAGTCTTCTAAAATCTCTTAATTTTTCTTTATTAGCAGTAAGAACATTTTCTCCATCCACATAAATTTCTCCACTAGTAGGTTCTATAAGTCTGTTTAAACATCTAATTAAAGTTGATTTTCCAGAACCAGATAATCCCATTACAACAAAAATTTCTTTATTTTTTACATTAAAAGAAACTTTGTTCACTCCAACGGTATTACCAGTCTTCTCTAAAATTTCATCTTTTGACATACCTTTTTCTAATAAAGGGACAACTTTTTTTGGACTATTTCCGAATATTTTGGTGACATCTTTGACCACCATTTTATAACCGTTATCTTCGGCCATTTTATACCTCCCTTAACTAAAAAATATTTTGATCATTAATAGTGAATTATGAATCAAATTTTTTATAGTTGATTTATTTTTTATTTGGTTTATTATAATGTATTTGTGCAGGTGTACTGAATGAAAAATGAAGTATTTTGTTTTTAAACAATGTAAATCGTGGATAATAAAGCAAGATCGAACAACAACCACATATTCATGATACATTATTTAGTTTAATAAATTATTAATAAAAAAAATTATGATATGTTTATTAAAAAAGCATTTTTGCGGTGTTCTAATTTCAAGAAATCTAATGTTAACAATAATAATCACAAATTAAATAATAATCTCACAAATGAAGTCTTTTTAGTAAGTTATACTAATAATTAAAAATGTAACAAAATAAGATGGTCTCAAGATAATTATAACAAAATAATAAAATAATAGCAAAGTGTTACATTAAAGTAGTTAAGAGTATATAGAAAAATAAAATAATGTTTACAATAAAAAATCTCATTTTCAGATTTTATTAAGTATTGTAGTGTGTAAAAAGAAAATGTGTTATACTAATATTAAAGAAAATCATTAAAACTATATACTTTAAAAAGCAAGGTGAAAATATGAAAGAAATTATATCTATCGTGGTTTTTTTGATTACATTAGGTTTGATAGTATCTCATAAAATAAATCGTACTGTTGCAGCCATGTTGGGTGCAACATTACTTATTATATTCCAAGTTTTCCCTACACAGATGTATGCATTTCAGCATTATTTGGATTTTAATACTATTTTTTTATTGCTTGGTATGATGGTTTTTGTAAATGTAATTAAAAAAAGCAAGATATTCACTTTTGTTGGTATTAAAACCCTGTCTTTTTTTGGGAAAAATGGTGTTTGGCTTTTTTTAATTTTAACGGCATTAGTTGCCTTCTCTTCTTCAATAATAGATAACGTAACAACGATTCTTATTTTTATTCCAATTACTCTTGCTATTACAGATACACTTAAGATAAATTATTTTCCATATGTTTTAGGAGAAATAATGGCTTCTAACATTGGTGGAGCTTCTACTATAATTGGGGACCCCCCAAATATTATGATTTCTTCGGCTGCTGGTTTTTCTTTCAGTGAATTCTTTAGTGTCATGTTTCCAGTTTCAGTAGTAAATCTTATTTTTATGGATTTAGTTTTTGTATTTATTTTTAGAAAACAACTATTCAAAAAATTTAATAAAGAAATAATAAATGATATGAATAAATCAAAAATCATTGAAGATAAAAAGAGATTTAGACTTTCTTTATTGCTTCTTTTTGGGGTTATAATATCTTTCATTTTCCAACATCAAATTGGTGTTGAAAGTTCTATAATAGCTTTATTTGCAGGTTTTTTTGCTTTATTGATTATGGAACCACATGATATCGAAAAAACTATTAAGGAAGTAGAATGGGAAAGTATTTTATTTTTTATAGGTCTTTTTGTAGTCACTGGAGCTTTGGAAGAAACAGGTGTTTTACATGAGTTTAGTATGATGCTTGTAGATTTTGCAGGTAGATCTGCACAATTTTTTGCTAGCTTTCTCATAGTTAGTTCAGGTATTTTATCTGGGTTTGTTGATAACATTCCTTATACAGCTACTATGATTCCAGTAGTTAGCAATTTAAATGAAATTAATCCAAGTGTTTTTATAAATTTAAATCCACAATGGTATTCTCTAGCTTTAGGGGCATGTTTAGGTGGGAATTTAACTCCAATTGGGGCATCAGCAAACATTATTGGTATAGCTTTAATAAAACAGTTTAAAGGTGACAATATTTCTTTTAAAAAATTTATTTTTTATGGACTTATAATAACTTTAATGACCTTAATAATTTCGCTGATATATATAAATTTAAGATATTTTTTTTGAGGGTGATTTTTCATGTTGGATAGTAAATTTTCTATTAGAACTATATTTTTTATAAGTTTTATATTAATATTATCCATTTTTGTTTTTATAATACTATTTTTCAATAATATTTTTCATAATAAACAAATGGAAACTCAAAGAGAGCTGATATTGAAAAATGCTGTTATGCATGCTTACACTGTAATAGAAATGAAGCATGAAGGTTATAAAAACAGAGGCTTAGATTTTAAAGAAGCTAAAGAACAAGTAAAAAATATTTTATCAGGTGAAAAAATGGATGATGGTTCTAGAACAATGGAATCTAACTTTTATTTAGGTGATAATGGATATTTTATTATTTATTCTCTTCAAGGAGATGAAATAATGCATCCTAGGTTAGAGGGTCAAAATGTGTATGATGTTACTGATCCACTGGATGATTCCAGGTATCTAGTTAGAGAACAAATTGAAATGGCCCTTGAAAAAGGAAGTGGATTTTATACTTATAATTGGCAGTATCCGAATGACCCTAATAAAATAGGAGAAAAAATTAGTTATATAAAATATTTTGAACCTTGGGAATGGGTAGTAGTTGCAACTACCTATGAAAAAGATTTGAGCGTATATTTTGATGAAAGTAGAAATTCTTTTATTATTACAGGTATAATTTTAACAATATTAATGATTCCATTATTGTTTTATATTTCTAAAAAAATTACCAAACCACTATCTAACTTAAACGATAAAATGAAATATTTTGCAAATAATATGGAAATAGTGAATAAAAATAATGAAACTAGGATAAAAGAAATTTCTGAAATAGATAATTCTTTTTCAGATTTAAGTGAAGAGTTAACTGCATATATTCAAGAACTTCAGGGGTTGAACGAAGAAATTGAATCACTAAATTCAGAGAATAGTATGATAATAGAAAAAATGAATCTTTTATTAGATGAAACATCAGAAATATTAGATGAAGAAAACGAAGAAGATTTTTTGAAAAATGCATTTGATAATCTTTATAGCCTTATTCCAGAATCTTCTTCAGGAGTATTAGGTCTTATAAAAGGCAATGATGTAGAATATATATGTTCTAGAAACATCGATAAAACCAAACTTAATTCTATTAAATTAAATATAAATAACTATATTACCTATAAAAATGTATTTAAATCAAAAAATATAAAAACCATACATCATGATAAATTAAGTAAGAGAGATAATCAAACTCTGTCTGAATTAGTTGGAAGTGTTAATGAATCTTTATACATTCCATTGCTTGGTTATAAAAAACAAATTGGTAATTTGGTTTTACATAGTAGAGGAGATTCAGAATTTTCAAATGAATCCTTTAGAATTGCTGTTTATTATTCTAAATTAATTAGCCTTTTTCTCACTATAAAAAATATGAATGAGTTTGAATCAAATATTCAAAAACAAATTATAGTTGCTTTAATTAAGATGATGGAGCATCATGATACATATACTAGAGGACATTCTCAGAATGTAGCGAATTTAGCTGAGGATTTCAGTAAATTTTTAGGACATAATTCTGAATTTAACAACAAAATTTATTGGGCAGGAATGGTTCATGACGTTGGTAAGATAATTATTCCTCAAGATGTCTTAAATAAACCGTCAAAATTAACTCATGATGAATATGATTTAATTAAGAAACATCCTGTTTATGCTTTTGAAGTATTAAATGAAATTGATAATTTAAGAGATATTTCTCATATTGTAAAACATCATCATGAAAGAATAGATGGTAAAGGTTATCCAGACAATTTAAAAGATGGACAAATTCCATTAGAATCTAAAATTTTGTGTCTTGTTGATACATGGGATGCAATGACAAGAGATAGGTCTTATAGAAAAGCTTTGGATAAAGAGTTAGCTTTAAATGAATTGATTAAAAACAAAGATAAACAATTTGATAAAGAATTAGTTGAAAAATTCATAGAATACTTAAATAATAGTTGAAATATAATTAACTGCTCCTTGTCTTCTAGACAAGGAGCAGTTAATTTTTAGAAAAACTTTTTTATTGTTTGTATATTCTATATGTAGGGTATGCGAGGTCTATATTTTCATTTTTGTCAAATTCATTCAAAACTGATTCCCAAATTTTCATATCCATTTTTCTTCTATCTCTCGGATTACAATAGTATCTCATAGTTAAGAGTACCCCGGAATCTAAGACAGTTGTAAATACATCAGGCTTGAAATTTGAGTTATCTATAAAATATTTTTTTGCATTTATCTTGAATTGATCAGAGGTATTTTCATAAAATTCTTTGAAATGTATTCTTAAAATATCTAAAAGAATTTGTTTTGCTTTTTTCCAATCAGATTCAAAGGTTATTAAAATTTTGTTTTCTTGGAATATGAAACTAAATCCTATATCGTAGTTAGACAGTGTTTTATCAAAAACAAATTTATTTGGTAAATGCAATAGTCTTCCAGAATGTTGATCAGCATCAACCCAATTTCCAATTTCCATTATAGTAAAATTAAAAATTCTTATATCCACAACATCACCTTTATGACCATCAATTTCTATTCTATCTCCTATTTTAAAAGGTGAACGCCAAATTATAAACATCCAAGCAGCTATGTTTATAATAAGGTCTTTTAAAGCTATTGCAAGTCCAGCAGTGAATAAACCTATGAAAGTGGAAAAACCTTGAAATCCATTAAACCAAATTCTTATTAAAATAATAAATGATATGCCATAAAGTATATAATTCAATGTTTTTTCAAGAGTATATTTTAATTTAGATGTATTAATATTTTTTTCTATTATTTTATCAACTAATATTTTGATTATGAATATTATAAAAAATAAAATAATTGTGGAAAAAATATTTGATGTAATTTCTTTTGGTACTCCTAAAGTTTCTTCTGTATAATTAAAAAATATTTCCAATTAAATCATCTCCTTCCTTTTTAATAATTATAACAGATTATTTTATATAGGTTTATTAAAATGGTATAATTAATTTATACTCAATAAAAGAGGTTTTTAATATGAAATTAAAAGAATTTATAAGGTCAAAGATTATAAAAATTTGTACAATAGTTATAATTAGCTTTTTAATATTAATTACTTTAGTTTTATCTTTTTTCATAATAAGAAATGATATTTTAGAAAGATCTAATGTAAAAACATTAACAAATTATTTAACGCAACAAACAAAATACTTTTTTTTAGAATCTGAAGAGCATTACAATGAACTTCTTTCAGATTTATTATCTACCTTTTATAATGATTGGGAAGGTAACATCAAAGAATTCATGCTCTATGCTGATGATTATCTTAGTTCTTCTAATAAAGAAGAATTGATAGTCGAAGATGTAAATTATTATTATATAAATAAAAATGGAATTATATATGAATCAGATTTTGAAAAAGATATAGGGGTAGACATAAAAAATGCCGCAGATCTTTGGGATAAATTAATCAATTTAAATCCTGGTGAAGTTTATTTGGATACTATAGCTGAAGAAATAAGAACAGGTAGAAATAGATTGTATTCATACTTAAAGCTAAATAATGGAGATATATTTGAATTAGGGTTATCTTTTGAAAACATACATCTGTTTTATGAAGATTTAAAAGAAAATTTGAATAATAGAATTGTAGATATAAATATTTTTAGTTCTTACTTTATCTCAATTTTAAATACAGAAAGAGATGTAACTGATAAACAAAAAGAGTTTTTTAAAGAATCTCTTATATCTCAAGAATTGGTTTTAAATAAAGGATTATTTGAGGACGAATATTATTATACAATTAAATCAGAATATGGTAATAAGTATATTTTGTTTAATATTACTAATAATTATATTTTAGGTGTTTTATCTGTAGTAATAATTTCTATTGTATTTCTAATTTTTTATTTAAAATATTTAAGAAATCAAATCTTGAAAGAAATTAATAAATCTAGCTCAGTGGTTTCTGATATCGCGAAAGATATGACTTTTTTTAAAAAGGAAAGTGATTCACAACTTGATTATACTTATACTGGAATTAATGAAATAGATATCATATCAAAAAGGTATATGGCTCTTTCAAAAGAAATTAACGCCAGTTTTGAAGTTTTAAAAGCTATGAATGAACAATTAGAGGAATATTATAAAAACAATGAGCACTTAATTGAGAAAATGAATAAATTGACCAAACTAGTAGTGGAAATAAAAAACTATAAAAAAGATGATGAAATTTTTTCTGAAATATTTAATATGATGTTTGATTTCATACCTGTTTCAGATACTGGGTTACTGATAAGGTTAGATTATGACTTTCTAAGAGTAGTCGATGCAAAAGGATATGAAATTGAAAAAATAAATAATTTGGAAATTTCAACTGATAATTATGTAGGATTGGATGGAATAACAATTATTAAAGGTAATAATCCAGAAATAAGAACAATTAAATATACTAACATACCAGAAGAAAAATACGAAAAACTAAAAGAATTGATTTATCCTGTTGCGTATTCTCTATATATACCGATAAAAAGTAATCATAAAAGATATGGTGCGATTACTTTGAATATTTTAGAACCCAATAAAGAATTTTCTGAAGAAACAATTAAATTTGCAAACTTTTTCTCTGAAATAATAGAATTGTATTTATCTACAAAAAATTATGGAGAAGATATTAGAAATTCTTATAAAAATTTTGCGAATAAATTAGCAACAATAGCTGAAGCTCATGATCATGAAACTGGAAATCATATAATAAGAGTTGGAAAGATGTCAGCTTTTATAGCAGAAAAATTAGGTTTAAAAGAAGAAAAAATAAGAGAAATAGAAGATTTTGCACCTTTGCATGACATAGGAAAAATATTTATCCCAAATAGTATTTTGAAGAAAAATGGAAAATTAACTGAAGAAGAATGGGAAATAATGAAAAAACATACAATTTTAGCAAAACGTTTATTAGAAGGAGATAAAAAGTTTGAAGTAGCTTTAAATATTGCCCTATTCCATCATGAAAAGTATGATGGGACTGGATACCCTAATGGAATGAAAGAAAATGAAATACCAATTGAAGCTCAAATTGTAGCAATTGTAGATGTCTATGATGCTTTAAGGTCAAAAAGGCCTTATAAAAATGCATATAGCCACGAGAAATCGCTTGAAATTATTTTTAGTGATGGCGAAAGAACTAATAGAAAACACTTTAATCCGGAAATATTAGAAATAATAAATAATCATGAAAATGAAATAGATGATTTATGGAATAATTTTTAAAAATAAAAAGAGGAGCTATCTTTGTATAGCTCCTCTTTTTATATGTTATTTTGTCATTGATTCTATGTCTTCTTCAACAGAATTTATTGTGGTTAATTCGAATTTTTCAATAACTACTTTTGCTACATTTTCTGATAAAAATGCTGGTAGCTTTGGACCTAATTTTATACCTTTTACTCCTAAATAAAGAAGTGCTAGTAATACAGTAACAGCTTTTTGTTCATACCAAGCAATGTTGTATTCAATTGGTAAATCATTTATATCATCTAATTCAAAAGCTTCTTTTAGTTTTAAGGCTGTAACTGCTAATGAGTATGAGTCATTACATTGGCCAGCATCTAAGACTCTTGGTATACCGCCTATATCTCCAAGATCTAATTTATTATATCTATATTTTGCACAACCAGCTGTTAAAATCACATTATCTTTTGGTAATTGAGCAGCGAAATCTGTGTAGTATTCTCTTTCTTTATGTCTACCATCACAACCACCCATTACGAAGAATTTCTTTATATCTCCATTTTTAATAGCCTCTATAACTTTATCAGTAACTTGAGCTATTTGGTTGTGAGCAAAACCTATAGTTAATTCTTTACCATCTCTTTCTGTTAAATTTCCTATTTCTTTTGCTTTCTCAATAATATTAGAGAAATCTTTTGGTTTACCATCTACTCTATTTGGTATATGAGATACATCATCAAATCCAACTAAACCTGTAGTGAAAACTCTATCTTTGTAGCTTTCCTTTGGGGGAACTAAACAATTTGTTGTCATAAGGATTGGGCCCCCGAATTCTTCGAATTCTTCTTTTTGTCTCCACCATGATCCTCCCCAATTACCAGCTAGATGTTTGTATTTTTTCAGTTCAGGATAAGCATTTGCAGGAAGCATTTCACCATGAGTATATACTTTTACACCAGTACCCTCTGTTTGTTTTAATAATTCTTCAAGGTCTAATAAATCGTGACCTGATATCAATATACCAGGAGCTTTATGAATTCCAGTAAATACTTTAGTAATTTCAGGATTTCCATATGTTGTTGTATTTGCTTCATCTAGTAATGCCATGGTATCTACAGCAACTTTACCAGCTTCCATTACTAAGCCTATTAGTTCGTCAACAGTTATATCTGATCTTAATGTTTCGGTCAATCCCTTTTCAATGAAAGCTAATATGTCATCATTTGAAAAATTTAATACATAAGCATGATCTGCATATGCAGCGATACCTTTAATTCCATAAGTTAGAAATTCTTTTAATGATTTTATATCTTCATTTTCTTTTACATGTACCCCAACTTCTGAACCTTTCAATTCATAAATATCCATTCCACCTTTTTTATTCCATGTTGCAGCTTCTGGAACTTCTTCAGAGAATGGTGAACCATTTTTTTCTTGATATTTAGATAAAAATTTCTCTTTCGCATCATCTCTAAACTTTAAAGCTTTTTCTATATATTCAGTTATTCTTTGAGATGAGAAATTAGCATTTGTAATTGTAGAAAATAAACCTTCTGCTACATAAAGATCTTTTTCTTCATCAACTATTCCAAGATCTTTACCTTTTAATAACCAGTAAGATAATCCTTTCAATGACCAAATTAGCATATCTTGTAAATTAGCTACATCTGCTGGTTTACCACACATTCCTACAACTGTACAACCTTCGTTTTTTGCTGCTTCTTCACATTGATAACAAAACATGTTCATAGAAACAAACACCTCCATAAAATTATGATTTTTATTTTTCGTCGTAAATTCTTTTTTCTCCTTCAATTTCTTGGATAGGTTTTATATCCTGAGCCACTTCAACAGTTCCAAGATATTCACCATCTGGGTTTCTAACTGCAAAATATCTAATATAAACAAAATTATCGCCTAATTTTATCCAAAAATCAGCATTATCTCTTTTTCCTGACTTAAAATCAGATACTATTTTTTCTACTATATCAACTGATTTTTTTGGGTGGCAGTTTTCAACTTTTCTTCCTATGATAGCCCGACTTCTTGGGAAAAACCTTTCTTTTCCTTCAGAAAAATACTTCACTCTATCATTCGCATCAACAAAAGTTATATCAAAGGGTATTGTATTTAAAACGCTCATTAATTCTTCAGCGTTAAAAGAACCTGAAGGCAATTTCAATGAACCACCACTTATTTCAGTAACTTCTTCTCTTTTAATATCTAATTTTTCAGGTTCGTGGGCAATATATTTAAAATCATCAAACTGATTTCTTACGTCATACCATTCTTGTTCTTCTAAAAGCTTTAAAGCTGTTGGGAATAAAACAGAATGCTCTTTATAAATATGATTTGCAAACATTTCATTTAAAACAATAATCTTTTTTAAGAAATCATCATTTAATACTTTCATATCTCTTTTATCTAAAGTATTTTTGATATCTTTAATTAATTCTCTCAATTGATCATGTTCTTTCCACATTATTGCAGGTGGTTGTTCTATTCCATATTTTTCTAAGTAAGGAAAAAGTACATTTTCTTCTTTTATAAAATAATTTTCTGCGTCTGAGATATCTTCTATTGTTTTACCTATTTCTTTAAGCTTATTAAAATCTAACTCTTTTCTGTTAATTACATCTTTTACTAAATTTCTTAAATTATTAGATTTATAAAGTAAAAAATCGTGTTCTTTCATCAAAATATCTATAGGATGCCATTCAGGTACATTTATATCTTCTTGCTTTATATAGTCTCTAAAAAGTTCAAGATGAACATCACATACTGATTGAATGTCATCAACATTTATTGAATCACTATCGATCAATTCTTGTTCAACTTTTGCAATTTCATCTGCGGACAAGTTTTTAATAGCTTCTTTTAGTTTTTTCTTTATTTGTTCAGTATTATCTTTTTTTGATTTTATTATAAGTTCTTTTAAATATTCATTTTTATTAAATAATTCACTCATTTTATTTCCTCCTTTTATTTTCATTTATATTCTATAATTTTTTTAAAATAAAAACAGTAACATATGTTACTTAATTTATAAAAACCGACTAATATAGTATAATATGAAATAGGAGGTGATTAATATACATCCAGTTTTGAATCAAATTTCTAAAATTTCTTTGTTTGAAAATTTAACTATTGAAGAAATAAAAAGTTTAACTATTGACAGTTCATTTAAAACAGTAGATTATGATAAAGATAGTTTGATAAAAAGTAGAGGTGAAAAATTAGACCATTTGATGATATTGATATATGGTGAAGTTAAGACTCAAATGTCAGATTTTAACGGGAAATTTATTCAAATTGAAAAATTAAAATCACCAACTATGTTAGCTATTGGTTTTGTTTTTCAAAAAAATAATATATTACCAGTAGATATAATTACGACAAAAAAAAGTAGTATTCTCTTTATTCAAAAACAAACTCTTTTGCAATTTTCTTGCGAGAAAAAAGAGTTTTTAGAAAACTTACTAAATCATATAGGAAGTAAAATGAATTTCTTATCTCAAAAACTGTGGATGACTTCTTTAAAAACTATTAAAGAAAAAATATTATTTTATTTATTACAACTCTATAATCAAAATAACCATAGTTCTGAGTATGAAATGCCTATTAGAATTGAAGAGTTGTCAATGCTTTTTGGGGTAACAAGACCATCACTATCAAGGGCTTTTTCTAAATTAGAACAAGATAACTATTTTAAAAGAGAAGGTAAAAGAATTAAATTGAATATAGATAAATTGAAACAACATGATAATGATATGATATAATTAAAATGGTTTTATAAATTAATAAAGAGGTGATAATTATGAAAAAAACCATTTTAATTACAGTTGCAGTTTTATTGATTTCGCTTTTGTCCTTTTCAACATTTTTAAATGATGAAAATAACGTTTATAATCTCAATCTTGAATACGAAAACGGTTGGGTAAGTGTTTTAAGTCACACTCTACAGTTTGGTGAAAACGGAACAGAGTTTGATTTTGTTGAGCAAGGCGGACAAGATATATTATTCCCTTTTGAGAGGTTTACAGCTGATTTAGAGCTTTTTAGTAAACATCATATTGTATTCTTATATCAACCATTGACAGTAGAAACTAAAGTTCAACAAAGAGAAGAATTGATATTTAACGATACAACTTTCGCAACTGCAACTAATGAAGAATCTGTTTTGAATGTAAAATATGGATTTCCATTTTGGAGAGTATCATATTTATATGATTTTTTAGAAGATGAAAATTATTATTTATCAGCTGGATTATCATTACAACTTAGAAATGCATCCATTATATTTGAAAATTATGATGGTAGTAAAGTAACCGTAAATCAAAACTTAGGACCAGTACCGATAATAAAATTAAAAGCAGCTTATTTCTTTGATAATGGAATTTATATAGAAACAGATTCAGATGGTTTTTATGCCAGTAGCAAATTTTTTAATGGGGCTGACTTTGAATTTACAGGATCAATTTTTGATATTTCTGGTAGAATAGGTTTTAAATTGAAAGAATCCTTAAATACTTTTATTAATATTAGATATCTAGGAGGTACTTCTGAAGGTGTATCACAATATGAGAATTCATATTGGAGTCAATCTGGAGAACAAGGGATTTATTCAAATAATTTTTTAAATACAGCAACATTCACTCTGGGATTTGAAATAAAATAAATTATATAAAAATAACAAAAGATAAGCTTTCGAGCTTATCTTTTTTTATATATTAATATAAACATCAAAATTATTAATAAAATAACTATAATAACCATAAAAAATAATAATATTTAATAAAATCTAGCAAAAAATAAAAAATATTAAAAAAAATATAAAAAATATTGAATTTATACTTGACAAATAAAAAAATAAGGTATATAATAATAATGAAATTAAAAAAATTAAGTTTTAAATTAAAGATATTAAACAAAAAATTTATTCAAATATTAAAAAATCAAAAGGAGGAATTGAAATGATGAAAAGAGAACAAATGAGAAAAGATATTATGAAAAATTCTTTCGACAGACTTGCTGAGGAAAATATAAAAGTACTCCAAG
>JBNJGY010000005.1:0-57083 GCA_051748045.1 Thermotogota bacterium | reverse complement strand
TAACCAAAAATACCAAAAATGATAAAACCAACAATTGTTACAGATAATACAGGTACCAAAATTTTGTTTTTAATTTTCATTAAAACATCCCCTTTTTCACCAATAATTAATCTAATATAATTATAATCCTAATCAATTGAGAGGTTATTCATCTCTATAATGAGTAGAAGTGTTATAAGTAGATAGGTTAAATCATTTTTTAACATTATTTACAAAAAATAAAAACGTTTGGAAACTGAACACATCCAAACGTTTTTATTGATTAGCAATATTTATATTTTTCATCAATATTTTATATAATATTTTTCTATCTTTTTCATTAAAATTATATAAAGCGTTGATATATTTCTTATTTGTTATTATATTGTTATCTATCTTTATTGTGTAATTTTCATCATTTATATTGTCTAGTCTATGAAACCTTTCTAAAGATATATAGAAATCCTCAATTATTTTTCTTTTTTTCTTGTTTGATGATATATAAATAGAAAATCCTTTTAAAAGGTTGTCTTTTTTAAGGTGGCCTAAGGTTGATTTAATCAATACTTTTCTTGCTTTTAAGTAAACAGAATGAATTTCTGAAAAGCCTTGTAATAAAAATAGCTTATAATCATAGTTAAGTTTTCTTAAATCTTTTAAATCGTATTTTTTAATTTTCATAATAATTTCATGGTGTTTCTTTGATTTTGATGTTGTTTTCGGATAGGCTAAATATGTGGAAATCATTTCTAAAAGAACCTTTTTACTGTCAGTATTTTGGATTTTATAGAAAAAGTCTCTTATTGCTTTATCTAAAAAAATTTTGAATTTTTCGATTTTAAATTCAAAAGGTAGGTCATAAGAATTATCGCATTTTTTCACTATTTTTCTAATAGTGTTTGATTTAATATATTTAATTTTATTATCTAATATTGAATAAAAAGTTGTTCTGGAAATAGTATGTTTTTTACAAAAATAGGTGACATTTCCTTTTGAGATTTTTGTTAAATAGTTTTTTATCTCAGAGTTTATTTCATATTTATTTTTATTTAGATATAGTCTTTCAGACATTTCAACATATTTTGAAGTTATATTTGGTTTATAAACAGAATATATCCTCCTAAAATATTCCAACTCTGTCATGAATTTATACATATTTTTCTTTTCATAAACCGATAAATAATCATTCATTCTCATCAGAGTAGCGTAATGATTGTCGAAGTAATATGACTCGTAGTAAAGGCTCAGATAACATATCTGTCTTTTTATTTTACAATTATTTTTGTAAGTTCTTTGAAGGTTGCCTAAAGAAGTAATCATAATTGAAGGGTTTGGTATTTTTTTTGCAATTAACATGCTTTCAGAAAATAACTTTCTTTTTTTCTTTAAATGTTTTTCTTTTCTTGCTTCACCTATCAGATTGAAACTTTTAAAATACAAATCTCTTTCTGTTTTTTCTCCCCAGCATCTTGAAGGGTTGAAATAGTTAGAGTCAGACTCTATGGATAAAAAAACAGGTTTAAGAATTTCTCTTGCTAAAGGAGGTATTTTTTCAAGATTTTTTTTCAAAATTCTGTAAGTTGTTTTATAATCTTCTCTTTTAAGGAGAAACATAGATGACATTTTCATACCAATCAACAAGTAATATATATTTTTATTTTTTATGTTTAGCAAATCATGATTAATTGTTTGAATAGCCTGCTCGTGGTTATTATTTCTTCTTAACAAGGCTATCTGAAGAAATATAGCTATTTCATCATTTTTATGCTTTTCCAATACGTAGTTATAATAAGGAACTGCATAGCTTCCATATCTATGTATTTTATAAAGAATTTCCTCGACGTTAATCATTTCTTTATCCTCCAAAAAATTCATCTGTGAATATTTTATCATAAAAAAGAGCACATTTTATTAAATGTGCTCTTAATTAAATAATCTATTAATTTTCTTTTTTCTCTTGTTTTTTTACAAATCTTTCTGCTTTTCTTCTTATTCTTTTATAAACTCCTGAGAGCCCCATTAATTTTTTCATTTCAAGAACAGTGTTTCTAACTTCTTCTCTAACTTCTTCTGTTCCTTTTACTATTATTTCTTCTACCATTCCTGAAGTTTCATAACTTTGTCTTCTTTCTCTGAATGGATCAAGAAAGTTATTTAAAGCGATCACTAATTTTTCTTTTACTTCAACATCTCCAACTTTCCCTTTTCTATATCTCTCTTTTAAATCTTGAACTTCTTCTTTATTTGGGTTGAATAAATCGTGGTATATAAATACAGGGTTACCTTCAACTTTTCCAGGAATATCTGCTCTAATTCTATTTGGGTCTGTTTTCATTTTCATAACCATCTTTTTCACCGTGTTCGCATCATCACTTAAAAAGATAGCATTGTTTGCGCTTTTACTCATTTTTCTTTCTCCATAAATTCCTGTTAAAGCAGCTTCTTCCCCTTGGATAACTTTTGGTATAGGAAAAAGCTCTCCATACAAGCTGTTAAATCTTCTTGCTATTTCTCTTGCTATTTCAACATGAGCTACATTGTCTTTTCCAACTGGGACAACATGTGATTTAACCCCTATTATATCTGCTGTTTGGAGAACTGGATAACCTAATAATCCAAAAGGCATTTCTATGTTAGCGTCTCTCGCCATATCTTTTAAACTAGGCATTCTTTCAAGTCTAGCTACAGTAGTTAAATTTTGTAATAATGTGTATAATTCGTGAACTTCTGGAATTGCAGATTGAAGATAGAATTTTACATTTTCTGGTTCTATCCCTGCAGAGATTGCATCTAAAACTAGGCTCCTAGAATTATCTTGTGATTTTTCAATGTCTTCTTTTGTATTTTTTGTTGTTAGCATGTGTAAATCTGCTATTATAAATATGCTGTCATATTCGTATTGATATTTAATTCTGTTTTTTAATGTACCTACATAATGTCCTAAATGTAATTTTCCTGTGGGTCTATCTCCTGTTAAAATTCTTTTTTTGTCCATTGTATTTCCTCCTCGGTATATTCTTTAAATAATTAATAATAATAAAAAAGACTTTCCTAATCGGAAAGCCCTTATAAATTAAAGGGCATCCTAATATGGATGCCCGATTATATAAAAATTTATTAGGCATCCTCAGAGATGCCACCACCATAATCTTTTATTTATATATTTTAATTGATTTTTCATCTTAACACATCCTTTTTCTGGTACAATTTTATTATAGCTTGAAAGAAAAATATTGTCAAATTATTTTTTAGCTTTTAGACCTATAATAATGTGGAGGTGGGAATATGAAAAAAGTTCTTATATTTTTATTTGTAAGTTTATTAATTATGGCTTTTTCAGTAGAAAAAGAAATTCCGTATGAAAAATTTCAAGATTTGACTTTTGAAAATGTCAATTATATTTTGAACAGCAAAACAGATGACATTGATAATGACGGGGTAAATGAAAACATAATGATTATCGGAGAATTAAAAAACGATGATAGTCCATTTGTACGAAATATAAAATTGGTAATTAGCAATAGAAAAGAAACTTTTATTCTTTACAAGAATGCTATTGAAGATGGGTATGAAACAACTATTGAATTAGCAGATTTTAATGGAGACTCAAATAAAGATATTTTGATAAAAAACAGCACAGGAGGAAGTGGAGGATATATAAATGTTAAGCTATTATCTTTCAATGGAACTTATTTAGAAGAATTATTCAGCTCAGAAAATGTTTATTATGACTTAGAAGGAAATTTTGAAAAAGATTTTAAAGCAATTATTGAGTTAGAAAATTATTTTGAATATAAAATAAATTTGGATCATAAAAAAGAAATATACATTGAAAGCGAATTTTATTCAGAAGATGGAGAATTATTAGCAGATTCACCAGAACTTATGATAGGTGGGATTGCTCAGTTTGAAGTTGTTAATTGGGGAGATAAAAATGTAATAAGATACTCAAAATCTGTATCAGGATTTTATCATGCTGATAGATTAGGTTATTTAGAACTCATTTTAGATTTTACCGATGGTGAAATGAATATTGATCAAGCATATTTCAACATAATACTTTATTAAAAAACTCCCCATTTTTTTGGGGAGTTTTTTGATGATTTTTAAATTGACATTTATTATTTTTTTTAGTAAAATATGAATGAATAAAAATAAATTCATTCATTTAAAAGGAGCGTTTGTTGTGAAGATAAAAGATGATAACAAAAGGGAAAATTTGATTCAAAGTGCGAGGGACATGTTTTTAAATCATGGATTTAAGGATGTCTCTGTATTTGAGATTACAAAAAAATCAAACATGGCAACAGGTAGTTTTTACAATTATTTTTCTTCAAAAGAAGAGTTGTTCTTAATAATTTTTAATGAGGAAAATAATAAATTAAAAAAATCAATAATGAATCAAATTAATGAGGATGAAGATCCCTTTGAAGTAACGAAAAAAATATTTTATAAATTTCTTGAAGGTGTTCAGAGTAATAAAATTTTGAGTGAAATGTTTAATCAAAATACCTTTAGAAAAATTGAGAAGAAAACTGAATTTGATTTTAAGGAAAATGGAGAAATAGCTTATAGTATTTTTATCCCGTTTATACAAAAATGGCAAAAAAAGGGCATAATAAAACAGAAAGATCCAAAGTATATAATAGCTTTTTTTGATGCGCTATTATATGTATATATTAATAAAATGAACATTGGTAAAGATTTTTTTCCTGAACTATTGAATGATTTAATAAAATTTATTTTTGATGGGTTAAAAAAATAAATTTAAACAAGGTGGTGTGGGCATGAAAAGAAAATATATAAAGGTAATAATTATTTTAATCATTACAATTGTACCTTTAGTAATATTTTCAAAAGTTTTTTTGAATAATGATGTAAAGGTGAATCAAAATATCGAAGAATATACAAACCGTTTTTCAGATAAAATTGAAAATATTATTTATGATTATGATATTCCAGGGTTGAACATTTCATTAATTAAAAATAATGAGATAGTCTGGATGGAATCTTTTGGTTATGCAGATTTAGAAGAAAAAAGAAAAATGGAAAAAGATACAGTTTTTAGAGTAGAATCAATTTCTAAATCTTTAACTACTTGGGGAATAATGAAATTGGTTGATGAAGGTAGAATTGATTTGGATAAACCTATTAAAAACTATATAGATGATTGGAATTTTAATAGTTCTGAATATGATTCTGGAAAAATAACTACCAGAATGATTTTGAGCAATTCAGCAGGGTTGAATCTAGGGAAAATAGGTCCGGAGACTTTATTTTCGCCTTATGAAGAATTACCAGATAAAAGAGATTTAATAAAAGAGGAATTCGATATTTTTCAAGAGCCTGGAAAATCCTTTTATTATTCTGATATAGGATTCAATATTCTTGATATATTGGTTGAAGAAATAATTGGAAAAACGTTTGAAAAATATATGAAAGAAAATGTTTTATCTGAATTAGATATGAATAATTCTGGCTATAAATGGAATGAAAAATGGAAAGGAAATATTCCAAATGGATACGATGTGAATGGGAAAGAAATACCTCCTTATACATATGCTATGTCGGGTTCTGGAAACTTATTTTCTAACTTAGAAGATATCTCGAAGTTTGTTATAAAAAGTATGAATTATGATAATTCTTTTATTAGTTCCAAACTTAAAAAAATGATACATGAACCTGTTTATGAAAGCATTCCAGGTTATTATGGATTAGTGTTTGACTCTTATTCTTTGGGGCATTATATTGATTTTTTGGGAGAAACAAAATCAATCGCTAATGGCGGACAAGGTACTGGTTGGATGTCTCAAATTCAATTTATACCTGAGACTGGGGATGGAATTGTCATTCTAACCAACAGCCAGAGAAGCTGGCCAGCATTCGCTTATTTATTAAATGATTGGGCAAAATGGACTGGAAATGATACAGCTGGTATGGGTTTAATAATAATAGGTCAGATAATTACATGGATTATAACAGGGTTAATAATCTACATATCTCTTTCTATATTATGGAGCTTAATAGAACAGTTTATAGGTGAAAATAAAACCATAAAAAGAAAATCAAAAAGATCTTTATGGCTATTTCCATTAAAAATCATATTTTTTACGTTTATTTTTGTAGTTGTAGTTTATCTTATGAACATGAGTTATCAACCTTTGTACTCTTTTTTCCCTATAGCATCTTATTGGTTGTTTTTTTCTCTTTTAGGTTTTTCTGTTATTTTAATTATTAGTTCTGTATATAGAGAATTTTATGCAAGTAAAATAAATTGAAATTAAACACTCTTAAAACTAAAGATATGATTGATAAAAATTTTCCATCACAACTAAATTCGCTTTTTATTTTATCTACTTTTACAAGTGCTTACGATTTTTATATAAATAAAATAAACCCCTCATTCTTTTTATATGAGGGGCTTAAAAATCATTTATTAAAATTTATATCTTTTTATTTGATCATTTAAATTATCTGCTAAAGCTGCTAATTCTTCACTGTTTGCACTAATACTTTGAGAAGAGCTTGATTGTTCATCTGAGCTTTTTCTTACATCAGCTATGTCTCGAGCAATATCTGATATTGAACTATTAATTTCGTGAATGCTTGAATTGATTTCTTCAGCACTTGCTGATTGTTCTTGTGCAGTTGCTGAAAGGTTTTCTATACTATCATTCATTTTGTTTACTGAACTTTCGATATTTTTAAAGTTTGTTTCTATTACTTTTATTTCTTCATCTATTTGATTCACAGATTTTTCTGTTATGTCTGAAGCTTCTACTGTTTGTTTTGTTTTATCTTTTATAACATTTAAAATTTTAGCTATCTCTTCAGTTGCTTTAGAACTGTCTTCCGCTAATTTTCTTATTTCATCCGCTACAACTGCAAAGCCTTTTCCTGCTTCACCAGCTCTAGCAGCTTCAATAGCAGCGTTTAATGCTAACAAATTGGTTTGTTCGGTTATTGAATCTATGGTTTCAACAATTTGACCAACATTTTCTGCACTATCGCTTAAATCAGAAACTTTATCTTTCGAATTGCTAGAAATTCTAGCTGTTTTTTCTATTAGTCCAATTATATTTTTTAATGTTTTAAAGCTTTCTTCAGTTGCAGTTGAAGTATCGTTTGAAATACTATTTAAATCTTGAGAAACACCAGATATATTTTGTGATGAATTTGTCATTTCATCCATAGCAGTTGAAAGGTTTGAAATTCTTTCTTTTATGCCGTTTATGTTATTGTCTATATCTTGTGCCTGAGCATCTAACTCTTCACTAGTGGCAGAACTTTGTTGGGCTAAATCAGAGAGCTCTTTAGAAGAATTATCTACGTTTTCAACACCAGTATTTATTTCTGAAAAAGAATTTCTCAAAGCTTTTGTTAAGTTGTTTAACGAAGTTCCCATTTTTCCGATTTCATCTTTTCTTTCTTGGTCAAATTGTACTTTGAAATCGCCATCAGCTACACCATTGAGTTTTTTAGAAAACTTAATTAAAGGCTTACTAATCATTCTAGCTATTAAATAAGATAAAATTACCATAATAACAATTAATATAGACATAAATATTGTAATAAATCTTATCAAGCTATTATGCCCTTGGAAAAGAAATTCTTCGCTTATAACTCTTCCAACAGACCAACCACTAGGTATTTTTAGTGATGTGTCAAAAGCAAAAAATCTATTTCCATCTACATTGAATGATTTTATTTTTTTATTATTTTGTTTAATAGCGTTATTTAAAGCGTTAAAGTCAAAATTTCTGATTTTTGAATTTTCTGCTACTATATTACCGTTTGAATCAAGAATAAAAGAAAAAGAAAAATCATCACTTTCTATTGCGATTTCATTAATTAAAGCTTCAGTGTCAATTTCAGCCCCTATTATTCCCAACTTCATTCCTGCATCTTTAATAGATTGTGATATCACAATTACTTCATCGTTATCGCTTAATGATTTTCTAACTCCACTAAAGTGAAAATCCTCATTATCCTTTTTCATAACTTCTGTAAAAATAGGATCTTTGGATACATTTGTTTCGATTCCATCTGTATTTCTATAGTCTCCATTTGCTTTTATGATAAAAATATTTTTTAGATAATCTTTTTCATCATTTATTTCATTTAAATCTTGTTTCATTACTTCCCATAATAGAGTTTTAGTAAGACTGTTTTTTGTATATATTTCTAATTCTTTTTGTATACCTTCGAAATAATGATTTATCCCTTTAGCAGTTTGCTCAGATAAATCGCTTGATGAGTTTTCTATTAAAGGTTCAATAGTTTGTCTTACATTTGTCAGAATACCAAAACCTAAAATTATCATAAATACAACTAAGGCTCCAGTAAACCACATTAAAATTCTTTGTGTAATAGTCTTCATAGAGGCTACCTCCTAAAATATAAATATTTCAAATACTATTATACTATATAAAATTATAATCTTTATTAAAAGAAAAAAATAACATATATTTTTACATGTTGTTTATGTGTTATTTTTTTAATGAAATTTTAGCATTCATCACAGAATGTTAATTGTCTTAGAAATTTTATTAAGATAAAATGAGATGAATATCACAAATAGGAGGAATTTTATATGGAAAACAAGACAACATCAGTTTTGACAGCAAATCCAGCTCCTTTAGGGTTAATGGGCTTTGGGATGACTACAGTTTTATTAAACATACATAATGCGGGTATTTTACCTTTAAGTGCAATGATTGTTTCAATGGGTATTTTTTATGGTGGTTTAGCTCAAATAATAGCTGGAATAATGGAATTTAAAAAAGATAATGTTTTTGGAGCTACTGCTTTTACTTCATACGGACTTTTTTGGTTATCTTTAGTAGGGATTTGGGTATTACCAGAAATGGGATTGTCAGAACCAGCTTCTGCAGATGCAATGGGTTATTATTTGTTAATGTGGGGAATTTTCACATTTGTTATGTTCATCGGAACGTTAAAGCAAACAAGAGCTAATCAAGTTGTTTTTGGGACATTGTTTATCTTATTCTTTTTACTGGCAGCTGCTGATTTCACCGGTAGTGAAACTATAGCTTTAATTGCTGGTTGGGAAGGTATAATTTGTGGTTTATCTGCTATATATAACGCTTTAGGACAGGTTTTAAATTCAGTTTATAATAAAAAAGTTTTACCTTTATAATATAAAGAATAAAATAGGTTTGATTAACTCAAACCTATTTTTTATGTAAATTAATTAATCAAATGATTATATTATTTAAAAAATAAGATATTTACATAAAAGATTAAAATTTTAGATATAAAATAAAAAAATAAAAATAAAGAAGAAGAATTTTACCATATTGTATTTATTGTATTACATATATAACATGTTTTGATATTATAATTGAAAAGAATGTGTTAATTATTTACTGGGGGAATTTCACATGAAAAAAGGGATCGTAATAATTTCTTTTATAATATTAATAATTGTAACAGGCTTTTCTGAAAATGTTTTGATATTGCATTCTTATTGTCCTCTATATGATTGGACCAGAGATGTTAATAAAGGTTTAGAAAGTGTTTTATTAAAATCAAATTATAATATTTTTATTGAATATCTTTACTCAAGGAATTCTTCTTCGAAAGAGTATAAAGATAGTTTAATAGAAGTTCTGTCTTTAAGATATGAAAAAACCGATATTGATGCTGTTATAATTACCGATCAATATGCTTTTGATTTGATAAGTAATTATAGAAATAAAGTAGCACCAGAAATACCTTTATTTTTTCTTGGAGCAGAATTTATTAGAGAAAATTCGCAAGATTTTGAAAATGTTTATGGTATTTTTGGAGAAAGTAATATTGATAAAAATATTGATTTAGTTACTTCTATTTATCCTGGCGAAAAGATACTTATAACTAATAACAAAGATGAACTTGGAGGAAATATTATAGAAACAGTGGAAAAGATGAAGGATGAAGATGGTATTGATATCGTGACCATCAATTCAGATGATTTTTATAAAACTATAGAAACGATATTGGAATATCCTTCTGATACACCTATAATTCTGGGAAATCTAACTATGGAAAAAGATAAAAATTTAGGACAATTAAGAGAAATATCTCAAGAATTTGAAGAGTCATTAGAAAATCCTATTTTTACTTTATGGAATAATCAAATTGGTTATGGTGCTATTGGTGGTTATGTTACTGAAGGAATAGAAGAAGGAGAAAGATTAGCAAATAAAGTTTTAGAGTATTTTAAAAATCCAAATATACCAAAATTTGAAAGAGAGAATTATGTCTATAAATTTGATTATGAAAAACTCCAGACATTTGAAATTAGTGAAAATCAATTACCTCAAAACTCTATAATAATTAATAAACCTAAAAATACTGTAAATCAATATCTTTTATGGATTATTATAATATTCGTTTTGTTTTTAATTTTGATGACTTTTTATAGCATGTATCATATGTTAAAAATGAGAAGAGAGAAGAAATCAATAGAAGACGAATCTTACAGAGATACACTTACTAGAGTTTATAATAGAAAAAAACTTGAATCATTAAAAAGACTTTTTAATGATAAAAATATTCAAAAAGAAATAGTTACATATGTAATCGATTTAGATAATCTGAAACCTATAAATGATAGTTTTGGTCATGATGTAGGAGATAAGTTTATAATTTATGCAGCTGAAATTTTAAATCAGGCATTTGATTCAGGCGATTATATTTTTAGAGTGGGTGGAGATGAGTTCTATGTTGTTGCCTTTTTAGAATTAGATGACTTGAAACAAAATATAAATTTTATAAACTCTAAAATAAAAAAACTCATAAATGAAAAAAAACTAAAACTAGATAAACCTTTTAACTTATCTTTTGGTTATGCTGTTAAAAGATCTTATGAACCAATAGAAGAAACTATTAAAAGGGCGGATGAAACTATGTATATAAATAAACAAAAGAATAAAATAAATGATTAACTCCTGACTTTAGTCGGGAGTTTTTTTTAAGGTATAATATAGTTATATTTCGAATAAAGGGTGGGATGCAAATGAATTTGAATTTGGTTAAAAGAAACATAAAAGAGTTAGGAAGAGATTTAGAATATTATAGATATCTATATTTTTATGAGAACGGAAAAAGTATAGATATAATAAATGAATTAGAAAAATATCAAAACGAAGATGGAGGTTTTGGTAATGCTTTAGAACCAGATATTAGAATGCCTCACTCTTCAGCTACAGCTACAAGTGTAGCGTTTCAAATTATGAAAGAAATCAACTATAAAAATTGCGATAATATTGTAAAAAGTACAATTAAATATTTAGAAAACACCTTTGATTATGATAATAAGAGATGGTATGCAGCAAACGAAAAAGTCAATGATTTCCCAAGAGCTCCATGGTGGGATTTTTTAGAAGATGAAAAAATGACTGTTATAGATTATTCATTTGGTAATCCAACTGCTGAATTGGTAGGGTTTCTTCTTGATCATAAAGATAAAATCAAAAAAATTGATATAGAAAAACAGAAAGATTTGCTAATTGAGAAATTAATAGAAAAAGATAATGCAAATTCTGAACACGAAATATATTCATATCTAAGGTTATATAACAGTTTGAATGAAAAAGATAAGAAAAAGATATATCTTCCTCTATATGAAGCAATCAACTCTTTGGTTGTTTATGACGAATCAAAATGGAAAGAATATGTGCCACAACCAGTACACTTTTTACAGGTAGTAGAAGATAATGAGTATTTTGGAATAAAGAAAGAAGAACTTTTAAAAAATTTAGAATATATAAGTGAACAAATAAGAAAATATGGATATTTAAAAATAAATTTTGAGTGGGGAAGAATGAAAAAAGATTTTGAAATCGCTAAAAATGAATGGGTGGGTATATTTACACTGCAAGCATTAAAAGCTCTCGATAAATTTAATTATTTATAATAGGGGGGAGAATAAGTTGTGGTATAAAAAATCAGAAGAACAAGTTATAAAAGAACTAAATACAGATAGGGAAAACGGTTTAGATAGTGTAGATGTAAAAAATAGATTAAAAAAATATGGCAAAAATCAGTTCAAAGAAAAAAAGAAAAAGAGTATATTTAAAATGTTTTTTGAACAGATAAACGATGTGATGATTTATATACTAATTGCTGCTGCTGTTGCTTCTTTATCTTTAGGAGAAGTAAGTGATTCGATAATAATTGCTATAGTTATAATACTTAATGCTGTTATAGGGATTGTTCAAGAGAAAAAAGCTGAAGATGCTATAAGAGAGTTAAAGAAATTATCATCGCCAAAATCATTAGTAAAAAGAGATGGAGAAATAAAAGAAATAAATTCTACGGAAGTAGTACCGGGAGATATTGTAATATTAGAATCTGGCAGAATGGTACCAGCTGATTTGAGAATAATAGATGAAGCGAGCTTAAAAATAGAAGAATCTTCTCTTACAGGTGAATCTGTTTCGGTAGAAAAAGATTCAGAGTTAGATTTGTCAGGAAAAGAAGATGTAGCTTTAGGTGATCAAAGAAATATGGCTTTTATGTCAACTATTGTAACTTACGGAAGAGGAGAAGGTGTTGTAGTTGGAACAGCTATGGATACAGAAATGGGTAAAATAGCTGATATGCTTGGACAAACAATAGATGAAAAAACACCTCTTCAAAAAAGACTTGCAGATATAGGAAAAGTACTTGGAGTTATTGCTTTAATAGTAAGTGCTGTTATTTTTGGTCTTGGCATTTTACAGGGAAGAGATATTTTTGATATGTTTTTTACTGCTATAAGCCTTGCTGTTGCAGCTATTCCTGAAGGGCTTCCTGCTATTGTTACAATAGTATTAGCCATGGGAGTTCAAAAGATGATAAAAAGAAATGCTATCATAAGAAAACTTCCAGCAGTAGAAACGCTTGGTTCAGTCAATATAGTTTGTTCAGATAAGACAGGAACTTTGACTCAAAATAAAATGACAGTGACAAAGTTTTATACTAATTCGAGTATTAAAACTATAGATGAAATGAAAACTGAGAATAATGCAGAAGAAATGCTTTTAAAAACTATGGTTTTGTGTAATGATTCATCTTATTCTGAAGATAACCAGACTGGAGATCCAACTGAAGTAGCTCTTTTAGTTATGGGAGAAAAGAACCGTTTGAGTAAAAAAGCAGCAGATGAAAAACATAAAAGAGTTAATGAAATACCTTTTGAATCAGAAAGAAAAATGATGACAACAGTTAATAAGGTTGATGGAGAATATTTTGTTTTTACGAAAGGTGCTATAGACAACCTTTTGAAAATATCTACAAAGATAAATATAAATGGTGAAATAAAAGAGTTAACTGAAGAAATAAAAGAAAAGATTTTATCAACAGCTGAGGAAATGTCAGAACAAGCACTTAGAGTATTAGGTGCTGCGTATAAAAAAACAAAAAATAAAAAAGGTACAAGAGAAGATTTTGAAAATGATCTTATATATACAGGTTTAGTTGGTATGATAGACCCTCCAAGAGAAGAAGTAAAAAATTCTATTGAAACCTGTCATAATGCGGGAATTAGAACAATAATGATAACAGGTGATCACAGAAAAACTGCATTTGCAATAGCAAAAGAACTTAATATAGCTGAGCAAGAAGAACAGTCAATATCTGGAGTTGAAATAGATAGATTATCCGAAAAGGAATTAAGCAATAGAATAAAAGATTTAAGAGTATTTGCTAGAGTTTCACCTCAACATAAGGTTAAAATAGTTAACGCTTTTAGAGACAAAGGAAATGTAGTTTCAATGACTGGCGATGGAGTTAATGACGCTCCTTCTTTAAAGGCTGCAGATATTGGAGTTTCTATGGGGATCACAGGGACTGATGTTGCTAAAGGTGCTTCTGATATTATTCTAACTGATGATAATTTTTCAACAATTGAGCATGCTATAGAAGAAGGAAGAAATATTTATAACAATATTAAAAAGACAATTCTTTTCTTGCTTTCATGTAATTTTGGTGAAATTGTAGCCATATTTTTAGCGGTATTATTTAAATGGCCTACCCCTTTAATTCCAATTCATATTCTTTGGGTAAACCTTATAACAGATTCTTTTCCAGCTCTAGCCCTTGGAGTAGATCCAGGGAATCCTAAAATAATGAAAGAAAAACCTAGAAATCCAAACGAATCTATTTTTCATGGATATAAGTTTTCTCTATTTTTAAACGGTTTGATAATTGGAGGATTAACTCTTTTTGCTTTTATATATGGCGCTAGGGATGCTATGGGTATTTCAGGATTTAATCAAATCTTTCCATCTGAAATAACTGAAAAAGCTTTAATTCATGCACAAACTATGGCTTTTATTGTTTTAAGTGTTTCTCAATTAGTTCATTCATTAAATATGAGAGATTTCAAAAAATCAATATTTAAAATTGGTTTTTTCAAAAACAAATATTTGATAGGAGCTATTTTATTAGGAGCTTTTTTACAAGCCATAATAGTAACAGTGCCATTTTTAGAGGAAATATTCAAAGTTTCAATGTTGAATATAGCAGATTGGACAATAGTATTGGGGTTATCATTAGTTCCACTATTAATTAATGAAATAATAAAACTGTTTAAAAGGTGATTATATGAAAACGTTATTTTTAATACCTCCAAGTGAGGGTAAGAATTCAGATAATAAGACAGGTAAAAGTTTTAGTAAGGTTTTTTCAGAGCTTTCTTTTTCAGAATTAAACGATTTTAGAAAAGAAGTCATACATTATTTAAATAGAATGGAATACAAAGAAAAAGATTTAGAAAAAATGACAGGGCTAAAAGGGAAAAACATAGAAGAAGCTTATGAAATGAATAAAAGATTGATGAACTCAGAAGTGAAAAGGACAATAGAACTGTTTGATGGAACAATGTTTAAATCAATTGATTACTCAAATATGGATAACAAATCTAAAACTTTCTTCGAAAAACATTTTGGTATTTTTAATGCACTTTTAGGTGTAAATAAACCATTAGACTTAATCCCTGAATTCAAAGTAAAACCAGAAGGTTACATAGAAAAGAAAAAAATACATAGATACTGGAAAGAAAAAATGGATAACATTTTTGATGATAATTTTGTTTTTGATATTTTGACATCTAATTACAGAAAGATGGTAGATAACGATAAATTTTATAAAATCGACTTTTACTTAATGAAAAAAGACGATTTGAAATCAGCTGGACATATTTCAAAGAAATATAGGGGACAGCTAATAAAGCATTTATGCCAAAACCAAATTATAGATCTTGAATCTGTACTGAAAATCAAAACAGAAAATTTAGAACTATTTGAATATGATGAAAAAAACAAAGAAATAAAAATGATAATAAAAAACTGAGCTTTTTTAGCTCAGTTTTTTTCTTTTTTTGCTGTTAGCATTCAAATATATTAAAAAGGCTGCTGCAATTATAAGAACATAACCCATTATACTTAAAAAATCAGGAACTGAATCAAACAAAAAATACCCTATTATGCCAGAAAATAAAACATTGGTATAATTTAAAATAGATATCTCACCAGCTGGAGCATGTTTATATGCTATAGTTAAAGTAAACTGCCCTATTGATGCCACTATACCAGTTAATGCTAAAAATAAAATTTGAGTCCAATTCATTGGTTGAAAGAACGCAATTGTGAAAGGCAGAGTAGCCATAGTGGAGAAAAATGAAAAGAAAAAAACAATTGTGTAAAATTCTTCTCTTCCACCTAAAAATCTTACTGTTGTATAAGCCCCAGCAGCAAGAACTGCAGATGCCAGTCCCAATAAAGCTGGAACAACACTCATGTTGAACTCAGGTTTAATAATAAATACAGCACCTGTAAAAGCTATTATTAGAGCTGGTATTTGTATTTTTGAAAATTTCTCTTTTAGAATTAAAAATGCAAAAATACTAACAAAAAATGGATTTAATTTATTAAGCATTGAAGAGTCAGATAATAATAAATTGTCTATACTATAAAAATAAGCGAGCATACCTGCAGTTCCTAAAGAAGATCTTATCAAAAGATATTTTAGGTTTTTTCTCTCTCCAAATAACGGTTTTTTGTGATATAAAACAATACTTCCAGCTATAAACATAGAGATAAAATTTCTAAAAAATGTTTTTTGGACGGTGGGTAAATCTCCTGCTAATTTTACAAAGGCTCCCATTGTAGCAAAAGCAAGAGAGGATATTAACATATATATTATTGCTTTTCTTTTTTCAACCATATCTTCACCTCTATTAACATAATCACAAATTTATTATAAAGAAAAATAATCAATAGATAGTTAAGAGATGTATAATATTTCTTATAAATATAATTTCATAACAAAAATATTGTAACTTGAGTTTATTAATATATACATAAAAGAGAAATCAAAGATTTCTTTTGAAAGTTAAAGGTTGGATGTTGGAAATAAAAACATTGTTAAACTGGTAAAATAGATAAAATCCTACATCCTTAACCCATTATAAAATTTACAAAAATTAAGGAGGATTATCGTTGAAAAAATTTGATAACATAAAAAACAGATTTCCAGTTAAACCTTGGGACATATCAGAAGAAAAATACAAACCTTCTGATTATTTTACAAATGAAACTCTATTTACATGTGCGAATGGTTTTATAGGTGTAAGAGGGAGTTTTGAAGAAGGAAATTATTTAGGCCATTCAGGGACATATATCAATGCTTTTTATGAGTCTAATAAAATTGAATATGGAGAAAAGTATGTGGGTTACCCTTCCGAAGGTCAATCTATGGTTAATGTTGCAAACTCTATAAAAATTGAAATACTTGTAGATGGAGAATACTTGGACATAAACAAAGGTAATTTGATTAAATATAAAAGAACATTTGATTTTAGAGATGGAGTATTAAGAAGAAATATTGTGTGGGAAAGCAAAACAGGAAAAAGGTTAAATATAGATTTCAAAAGACTCGTAAGTTTCGAGAATAAACATTTAGTAGCTCAAAATATAGAAATAACCCCTCTGAATTTTGAAGGTGAGATAGTATATAGATCATATTTAGATGGAACTATAAAAAACTATATAGATGAAGATGATCCAAGAATTGATAATAAATTTAAAAATTCTGTTTTTAAAACAAGAGATATTCATAATGATAATTTTATGTATATAAATCAAATTACTAAAAAAAGTGGAAAAGAATATTCTGTTGGAATGAAAGAAAATTTAACCACACAAAATAATTATACAGTTAAAAAACATAAAGAGAATGATTTAGTTTTTAATGAATATAAAATAAAATCAAAAGAAAATCAATCCATTAGTATAGAAAAATATTCAGTTTATTATATAGAAATGAATTATTTAAAAAAACAAAAAATCGAAATTGAGCTTGAAAAAGTTTCAGAAAAAGGTTGGGAGTATTATGAAAAATTCCAAAAAAAATATTTAGAAAAATTTTGGAATGATTCCTACATAAAAATTGATGGAGATGATGCACTTACACAAGGTATAAGGTTTAATATGTACCATCTATTACAATCAACAGGTAAAGATGGATATACAAATATTGGAGCTAAAGGATTAACAGGGGAAGGTTATGAAGGACATTATTTTTGGGATACAGAAACATATGTTCTACCTTTTTTCCTATACACACAACCTGAGACAGCAAAAAAATTACTTGAATTTAGATATAATACTCTGGATGCTGCTAGAGATAGAGCAAAAGAAATGTCACACACAAAAGGTGCCTTGTATCCTTGGAGAACAATAAACGGGTATGAATGCTCTTCTTATTATCCTGCTGGAACTGCACAATATCATATAAATGCTGACATAGCTTTTGCAATAAAACAGTATTACCAGGTGACAGATGACTTTGAATTTATCAAAGATATGGGAGCAGAAATATTGGTAGAAACTGCAAGGTTATGGGAAGATGCGGGAAGCTATAATTCTGAAGGCCAATTTTGTATAAACTGTGTTACAGGCCCAGATGAATATACTGCTTTAATTAATAATAATTTTTATACTAATTTAATGGCAGCAGAAAATTTGAAATTTGCCTTTGAAATGATCCAAAAGATAAAAAATGATTCTTATGTAGTATATGAAGAATTAAAGAAAAAGCTAAATTTATCTGAACAAGAACATAAAACATGGAACAAACACGCAGATAAAATGTTTTATCCTTATGACAAAAAATTAAAAATAAACGCTCAAGATGATAGTTTTCTTAGTAAACCTATTTGGGAACTAGATAAAACATCTAAGGATAAATTTCCTTTGCTTTTAAATTATCATCCATTAGTTCTTTACAGACATCAAGTCATAAAACAAGCTGATTTGATTTTGGTAGAAGCCCTTTTACCACATAAATTTTCAGATGATCAAGTTAAAAGAGATTATGATTATTATGAAAAATTGACAACACACGATTCTTCTTTGTCCACTTGTATATATTCTATAGTAGCTAACAGAATAGGATATGAAAAAGAAGCTTATGATTATTTTATAAATACATCCAGAACTGACTTGGACAATTACCAAGGAAATACTAAAGATGGAATACATTCTGCGAGTATGGCTGGGACATGGTTAGGCGTTGTTATGGGATTTGGAGGGATGAAAATATATAATGATGAACTTCATTTCAATCCAAAAATACCAAAAAAATGGAATGAGTATACTTTCAAAATCAAATTCAAAAAAAGAATTATAAAAATAAACGTAAATAAAAAAGGTGTGAAATTTGAACTTGAAAAGGGTGAACCAATAATAGTTTTCAATAAAGGTAATAAAATAGAACTATCATAAAAACTCCCTTAGGGGAGTTTTTCTATTATAAAAGCCTACTCCAGAATTAACAAAAAATTAACTCAAATCAATCAATCACTCCTGTTGACAGTAAGTTTACTTCAGAATGTATTATAATAATGAAAATAATATTTGGATGGAGGGATGATTTATGAACAAATTTGAAAAGAGAAACTTCAACATTTATTTAATTGGTATGTTTGTTTCTTTACTCGGAACACAAATTCAATTTATTGCTATGCCACTTTTTATTTTGGATAGAACTGGATCAGGTTCTTTAACAGGTATTTTTACTTTTATGCTTTTATTTCCATTTATGGCTGTTACACCTTTTGCAGGAGTTATTGGAGATAGACTGAATAGAAAAAATATTATGGTGAACATGGACTTAGCAAGAGGTGCTATGGTAATGTTTTTAGCGGTTTATGCTTTTATGATTGAAATTCCTTTAGTATTAGTTTTCGTTTTCCAAGGAATTATTTCTGTAATGGATGGATTTTTTTCATCTTCAACATCAGCAATGAGGGCAGATCTTGTCCAACCAAAAGATTATGCTCTTACTAACTCAAAAGTAACCGCCATGAGAAGTATTGCTGGTCTTATAGGACCAGCTGTTGGAGGTATGATATACGCATTCGGTGGAATTGGTGTTGTATTTTTGATAAATGCACTTACATTCATCATTTCAGGTTTTGCAGAAATATTTATAAAATACAACCCAGAACATATAAAAGATAAAGAAAAAATGACAGTAAAGAAATTTGCTTCAGATATAAAAGAAGGATATGTTTTTATAATGAAACAAAAGGGCCTTAAAAATCTATTATTCTTTGCATCGTTTTCCAATTTTGTGTTATCTCCTATGATGTTTGTGCTTTTCCCATATTTGTTTAAAGAAGTAATAGGATTCTCAGGATCAAAATTTGGATTTGTTCAAGCAGGATTTACTGCAGGGGCTTTAGTAGGAAGTATTTTATTTAGTAAATTTTTAATAAATAAATCTGGTAAAACAAACATGACTCTTGGATTAGGACTTCAAATATTTGTTGGTTTTGCAATAGGATATTTGGTTCTTCCAGCAACAGTAAACATGTTTGGAGGAACAAGCTGGGCTTATTTTGGCGTAATAATAGCAACTATGATTTCTTGGGGAATATTCAACATATGGCTAAATATTCCACTACAAACAAATATTCAAAAAATGGCACCATCATATATAAGATCAAGAGTATTTTCAGTTTTAGAATTAATTTTCCAAGGCGCAGTTCCAATAGGTTCTGTTATATATGGATTTATGCTTGACTCATTTGCACCTCATAAAATTTTAATTGCTGCTATGAGTATAGGTTTAGTATTAGCTTTGATATTCTTATTCACATCACCTAAAGAAACTTTCGATCCAGAACTACCAGAAGAAGAAGTGAATACATCAAATATAAAAGAAAAAGAACTTGCTTAAAAGCAAGTTCTTTCTTTGATATATAATATTAATTGAGGTGATAATATGATTTTTGAAGAATATAAAATTGAAATATATGTGCCAGAAAAATATGTTGAAAAAATAAGAAATGCCCTAAACAAAATAGGAGCGTGCCATGTTGGAAATTATGATAATGTAGTTGCAATAACTCAAATAACAGGTTATTGGAGACCTTTGAAAGGTTCTAACCCGTTCGATGGAGAAGAAGGTGAGATTAGTAAAGGTAGTGAATGCAAAATGGAAATCAGATGCAAATATGAGTTTGTAAAAGAATCTATAAAAAAGATCAAAGAACTACATCCTTATGAAGAACCTCTTATAAATGTTATCCCAATACTTAATAATCTGTTTGAATAATAAAAAAATCTCCTGCATAATTATTTGCAGGAGATTTATAATCATTCGAAAATATTTTTTGAGGATAGAGTGGCGATTATCAAAGATACAGTAGTTCCAACAAGCCCAATTAATAAACCGTATATTATGTAATCAGTATTCCAGTTTTCAATTAATAAGGCTCTAATACCTTCAAATATATAAGTAGTAGGGTTTATCTTTGCAGCGACAGATAACCATTTAATGTCGATCATTTCCAAAGGAACAAAAGTGCTACTCAAAAACAACATTGGAAAGAATATCATGGTCCCCATTTGTACAGCTTGAGAACTTTTTGAAATCAACGCTATAGCTGTAGCATATCCTGTAAATGCTAAACCAATTCCCATAACTAATAACAAAATAGTTAAAAACCCATTTAAACCATTGTTAATTGAAACACCCATTGGTAAAGAAATCAAAAGTAATATAGCTGATTGAATTATTAAATGTATCATACCTGTAAGTATAGGTCCTAAAACTATAGCTATCTTGTTTATGGGAGCTAAATATAATCTTGTGAAATAACCATTTTCAATGTCTTTTACCAAACTTTCAACAGCTCCTGTTGAAGCCCCTATTGCTGCTGATACTATTGAAATGGGGAGAATAAAAGCAACATAATTAACATTTTCAAGGTTTGGTAGCTGAGTTATTGCATTAACTCCACCAGAATAAACAAAAAGAAAAAACAAACTAATAACAAAATTTGGTATATAAACAAAAGGATTTCTGAAAGATGCTATAAGACTTCTTTTTGTTAAGTAATAAACTTGAGTTAAAAAAGATTTATTTATCATATACAACCTCCTGATTATCATTCATCAAATTAATAAAAACATCGTCTAAGTTAGTTGAGCTTACGTTTAAATCTATAAATGCTACATTATTTTCAGTGAGCTTTTTTATAACATTTAACAAATAATTTTCTTTTTTATCTGATTTTTCAGAATAAATACTCAAAGAGTTATTATCTGAATTTTTAATTTCAAAATCATTATTTAAAATCTTTTTAGCTTTTACCAGTTCTTTATTTGAGTTAAAAATAAATTTTATTATGTTTTTATCAAAAGATTGTTTAAGAATATTAGTTTTTTCTTCAACGACTTTTTTACCATTTTTAATGATACAAACTTTTTGAGCGTATTTGTCTGCTTCTTCTAAATATTGAGTAGAAAAGAAAATAGTTGTATTGAAATCACGGTTCAATTTCAAAATTTCTTTCCAAATTTTTTCTCTACTTATTGGATCTAAGCCAACTGTTGGTTCGTCTAAAAATAAAATTTTTGGTTTATGTACAATAGTCAAAGCTAAATCTAACCTTCGTTTCATTCCGCCAGAATATTTTCCAGATTTTCTATCTGCAAAATCCATCATATCCAAAAGTTCTACTAATTCCTGCGAACGTTTTTTAGCGTTTTTCCTTGAAAATCCAAATAATTGAGCTTGTAGAGTAATCAATTCTCTGCCTGTAAGGTTGGGATCTATTGCAGTATCTTGCAAAGCTACTCCAAAAATTCTTTTTAGATTGTTTTTGTTGTTAGATACTTCTTCTCCATCTACTTTTATACTTCCAGACGTTGGTTTTATCATACTTGTTATGACTTTTATTATTGTTGATTTCCCCGCACCATTTGTCCCAAGAAAAGCATAAATTTCTCCTTCTTTTACATTAAAACTAAGGTTTTTAACCGCTTCTACATCTTTGTAATTTTTCGTTAGGTTATTTACCTCGATTATGTTTTTTTCCATATTTCTCCTCCTCATTTTTTGAAATCTTCAAGATTATACATTTTTTCGAAAGGGTGGTGTATTAGTGTAGTGTTTTTATCTAGACTTTTCATTCTCATTATTTGCATTTCATCAGAAAGTTTTTTCAAAAAGACATCTTATTATATATAATATAAGTGAAAAATATATGGGATGGTGATTGCAATGAAGAAATTTTTGGTGGTTGTTTTATTATTAGTAACGCTGATATCTTTTAGTTCAAAATTCACATATAAAGATAAAAGAGCTGATTTTAAAATACTTATAAACTTTATGGAAGATAATTATGTTTATTTCGATTTTATCGAGGGAGTGACAAAAGAGTCTTTCGAGAAAATCTCAGAGGAGTATTTTAAAGAAATAAGTGAAGATATGACAGATTTAGAGTATTATAACTTAATAAATAACTACATGAGATGGTTTAGAAACGGACACACCAATTTAATTCATCCATCTTGGTATTATGAGTTATCTAACACATTCTCAAGTGGCTCTATGAACTATTTTGACTATTTTTCTGAAGAAATATTCAATGAGGAATCATTAGAAACATATAAATATTTAGAATCAATAATAGAAAATAAATATTTAACAGGAAGAAAAGAGTTGGATCCAAACAATGTAGAAACCAAAATTATAGAAAAGGATAAAATTGCTTATTTAAAAATAAATAGTATTGGATATGCACACTATTTAGCTGATGAGGAAAAAGTTGTATCTTTTTTAAAAGAAGTAAAAGATTATGAAAATATAATAATTGATGTCAGAGGAAATGGTGGTGGAGCTGTAAAATATTGGCAAGATTATATAGTATCTAAATTAACAAAAGCTTATTTATCAGTGGATTATTATATATTCAACAGATCAGGAAAAGAAGCTGTCGATTTTATAAACATTCATCTTCCATATGTTGACACTTTGATGAGAGCAGACAGAAGTGAAGTACTTAGCCTTCCACACACCCCGGAACAATTATTGACTGTAGATTATATGGCTCCAATGAAATTCAAAACAGGAGTATCCCCAGAAGACTCTTTAAATTATGAGGGTAATATATTTCTTCTGGTGGATAATGGGGTTTATTCATCAACAGAAGCATTTGCTTCTTTTGCAAAAAACACGAATTTTGCCACTTTAGTTGGTGAAAAAACTGGTGGAGATGGTATAGGGTTAAACCCAATATTTTTCAAACTACCAAACACAAACCTTGTTTTGAGAACTCCGTCTATATTAGGTCTGAATCCCGATGGAACTGTTAACTTAATAGCTGGTACAGAACCAGACATAAAAGTTGATTCAGAGAAAGCATTAGAAAAAACAATAGAATTAATAAACACTGACTACAAAGCAAGAGAACCAAGATACGAAAATAAAATATTTTCGAACATATTATCTTACATGCCAAAAGAAGGAAATTCTGAATCTGTATTGAAAGATGGGTTAGATTATGATAAATTCAATGGAAAAACAATAGATAAAGTAGAATATAAAGGATATTCAAAAACTAATTTAAACTATTTGAAATGGTTGATAGATTTAAAAGAAGGCGAAGTTTACAAGGCTACAAAAATCAAAAACATAGAAACAAGGCTTAAAAACTTGAACAGTTTTTCAGAAATACTATTAATCCCAGAATATAAAGAAGAAGAGTTAATAATCACGGTTTATGTTCAAGAAGGAGAAAGTTTTTTTAAAAGCACTTCTAATATTTTGGAGAATATACTTCAAGATATATTCGAGTCAAGAGTTTCATTGCATTACTACAACACCTTTGGAACTATGATTAATTTACATGGAGGATATTCGTTTAATAAATATTTTCCTACATATATAAAAGCTGAAATACCAACAAACATTTTTTTTACAAAAAGAAATGATCTAGAAGGTGGATATTATACAGAATATATCCCAAAAGACGAAAAGGTTTCTGAGTTAAAAAGGAATTATATAAAAACAAATCAAACAACATATCTAACGGAAAAAATAACAGCTTCAGTAACAAATGAGTTCTTTTTTGATAGCTCAACTGACAAAAACGAATTAAACATAGTTCCAGATAATTATTATAGATTAAACCTCAACTTTAATAGTTCAGATGGAATAGGAATATTAAGCTCAGTAAATGCCATGAAAGTAGGTTTTAATTATGATTATGATAATTTCTATCCTTATTATGGATATGCTAATTTAGCTAAATTAGATTTTGATTTTGGTTTAACTGTATCCAACTTATTCAGAAACAAATATATGGACATGGATACACCTCTAGAATTACAAGATAAATACAACTTTGAAAACCATTTAAAATCTTATCAGGGTATGGACGTAGCAAAAGGACAAATATTTGATTCTGTATCAATTAGTCAAAATCTATACAATATAATAAATCTAGAAGTTATTTTTGAAACAGGAAAACTGATAGATAAAAAAGAAGATATATCAGCACAAGACTTTGATTTTGTCGTTGGAGGAGCTGTTGGGTTTTACACTCCAATGGGGGTATTCAAAATAAGGTACACACAATCTTTAATAAACCAAGATTATAACTTATACTTTGGATTTTAAGGAGGGATAAAAATGAGACAATCAATAGCCCACATTGCATCAGTTGTAAAAGATTATGATGAAGCAATAGATTTTTATACAAATAAACTAAATTTTGAATTAATTGAAGACACTTTTCAACCAGAACAAGATAAAAGATGGGTTGTAGTAGCCCCACCAAACTCAAAAGATACAACTTACAAGAAATATTTAACTAAAAAAGAAGAAGAAATCGCTGAAAAAATTTGGAATGCATTTGGGGATATGAGTTCTAAAAAACTTGGAGATGAAGTAACTCATAAATTCAATGAATGGAAAAACACAAATATTGGTGATAACACCGAATTTGATACAAAAGGAATAGAGATATTTAAAGAATATTTTTAATTCTTCTTTTTAAAGGTGTAAGAAAAGAAAAATAAATCCAGGCTTAGCCTGGATTTTTCCAATATGTGTTATGAAATTATTTGTTTTTTATGATTTTTTCTGCTGTTATTCTGTCTATTTCCAATAATTTTTGTTTGTAATTTTCCCAGTTTTCAAATTTTTTTATGCATTTTCCAAAAAGTATTAATTCTAAATTTTTTCTTATATTGTGTATGTTGTCTTTTTCTTGGATTTTTTTAATGGCTTTTATTGAATGTACGGTGTTTTTAAGGCTTTGAATGACTTTTTGTCTATCGAAGTTTTTGTTTAGTGTTTCAAGGTTTAGTGTTTTTGTAGAAAATGTTCTTACATAATCCTCTTCCAATCCACTTTTTACTATGTTTTTTATCTGACCAACAACACATTCATTTCCCTGGCAATATTTACATATGTCTAGTCCTAAACAAAGTTTATCTGCTTCTTCATCCATTTTGTGGTAATAATCGTATAGTTCTTTTGCCTTTTTCTGTAGTAAGGTTTTCTTTCCTTCTTTTCTTTGTTTTATTGAGCTGTTAACTAAGAAGAAAGAGATTATTCCTACTACTCCAAAGAATGTTATTAAATATGGTGCTGTAATAAATCTTTCTGGTAGAGACTGAAATAGTTTTAATATTCCAAAGAACATAAATATGGCTCCAGCAACTATTCTTATAGTGAACTCTGGGATTCTGTCTCCGAGTTTTTTACCAATAAAAACTCCAATTCCACTTGTTGTAGTCATTCCGAGTACTGTTCCTGTTAATATTAACCATGGGAATTGACTGTTTGCTGACAAAGCTATAGCTGTGAGCTGTGTTTTGTCTCCAAGTTCTCCCAAAAAATAAGCTATTGCTACAGTTAGTATGGGACCGAACTTCATTTTTTTATCTGTTTCTTCGTCTTCATCGTCTTCTGGTTTTAGTGACCATAAAGCAAATAAAACAAATGCAAATCCAGCCACAATTTGCAAGGTCGTTATGGGAATATAATCTTGAATAAAATTTCCCAATAGTACAGCTAATCCATGGTTTAATAAAGCACCTGCAAATACGCCTATCATTACTTTTTTTACTGGGAATTTCGTTGCAAATGCCATAGCAAGTATTTGACTTTTATCTCCCATTTCAGCTATGAAAACTAAAAAGAAAGCTTGAATAAAATCTTGAAGCATATATTTTCTCCTTAAAATTTATTTTTCATTTTCTATATTACCATATCTCTATATAATTAATGTATTTTTATTGATTTCAATTAAAAAATATAATAGTATATATACAAAGGATGGTGATTCAGATGGGATTAAATGCAAGAGAATTATTTGAAAAACTGTTAGGATATTGACAATTTAACCGTTTAAATTCTTATATAGACAGCTTATCCTGTTTTACATTGTGTTTATGAAATGCTAATAACGATGGTACATTGAATTGATAGTATAAAAAAGCACAAAGTAAAATAATCTCAGATAGGGGTGTTTTTGGTATGAAAAAAATTTTAGTATTGCTTGTTTTGATGGTTTTATCTTTTCAGTTTGTTTTTGCTGTAGTAAACAATGAAGAAATCAGTTCTTTGTTAGAAGAACATATGAATGAAGCCAGTTTTCCTGGAATAGCAGCAAGTATTGTAGAAGATGGAGAAGTTGTTTTCTTAAACGCTCTTGGTAAAAATGGAGAAGGCGATGATTTGTCATCAACTGACCCAATGTTTATAGGTTCTGTTTCAAAATCTTTTACTGCTTTAGCTGTTATGCAACTAGTAGAAAAAGGGCTTGTTGAATTGGACGATCCTGTTCAAAATTATATTCCTTACTTTGAAGTTGCAGACAAGGATCTTAGCGAAAGAATAACTGTTAGAGATATATTGGTTCAAAAAAGTGGTTTGTCCAGAAAAAATCAGGTAAGAAGCTCTGATTTTGATTCAACAATTGAAGAAAGAATAAGAGAGCTATCTTCTATGAAAGCTGTTACTGACAGAGGAGAAGAATTTTACTACTTGAACGATAATTATAATATTTTAGGTTTGTTGATTGAAGAAGTAACAAAAGAATCTTATGCAGAATATATGAGAAAAAATATATTTGAACCTTTAAATATGACAAATACAACAGCTGATATAGAAGAAATAAGAGAAAAAGATGTACATGGCTATACAAGTATATTTGGATTTTCTTTCAGAATGAAACAAAGAGTACCTTTGTATGATATACCTTCAGGGTTTATTTTGAGTAATTTAGAAGATATGAACGAATATGTTGATTTTTTACTTAATCCAAAAGGTAATATTTTATCACTAAATGGTATAGAAGAGATGAGAGAAATAACTGAAGATAGCGGTTATGCAATGGGTTGGAACGTAAGAAATGAGAATGGAGTTGAAATTGTAGAACATAGTGGAGCTGTAGCTACATTTAGTTCTCATGTTGCTTTATTTCCAGAAGAAGATAGTGCTTATATGTATATTGCAAATAAGAACCATTTAGCTATGAACTTTGTTGGAGCTTTTAAAAATTTAAACGATAATCTTTTTTCATATGTTCAAGATGAAAAAGAATACAACCATTTTCCATCTAATTGGGCTCTAAGAATAGTTTCGATATTGATTTTGTTTTTAACTCTTAAAGATATTTGGGATACTGTAAAAATTGCAAAATCTAAAAAAACAAAAAAGAAATGGATAAACGAAGGTATAAAATCACTTATTGTATTTTTATTTTTGATATTCGGTATACCTTTTATATTAAATAATATTTTAGCAATTGGTGTTGATTTAAAAATTATGTTACTATATGTTCCAGACTTAACAGTTCTTTTAATAATCGATGTTTTAGTTCAAATTGCTAGAATGATTGTATCCATATTTCATATTCAAAAGGGAAAAAATGTATAAAAATGTTTAAATAAAACTTCTAATTCTTTTAAGTTTTTTTTAAGAACTTTTTAAGTTCGATTTTACCTGTTTGTTTTAGGGTGATAATGTAAATGATATGAGTTCCAAAAGGAGGTGTTTCTATGAAAAGAGCTATTCTTTGGATAATTCTTATCGTTTTCTTTATAATAGTTGCTTTTTTTGCCCTAAATACAGATACAGAGGGACTTGAAGAGTTAGAAGATGGTGCCGATGAACAAATGGAAGAAGAGTATTATTATGAAGATCAACAAGAAGACTCCATGAATGATCAAAACGATTCTGGAGCTGGTGACGATATGGCATTTTAAGTATGCCTATTTATAGTGTAATTAATAATATGAAGTGTAATCAAATAATATTAGAAGGAGATGTCAATTATCTCCTTCTTTTTATTTTTTTATAAATGTAAACTGGAGTATAATGGTAATGTATGTTGTTGAAACGTTTTAAAATTTTACAAAGGGGGTTTTTTCATGCAATTAGATAGTATTAAATCTACTTTTAAGTTAAAAAACGGTATAGATATTCCTGTTTTAGGCTTAGGAACTTATAAGGCTCATGGAGATGAACTTATATCTGCTATTTTAGAAGCCATAAAAATGGGGTATAGAAGTATAGATACAGCCTCGTTCTATGAAAACGAAGAAGAAGTAGGTAAGGCTATTAAAGCTTCTGATGTGGAAAGAAAAGATATTTTTCTAACAACAAAAGTTTGGAATGATGAACAAGGGTATGATGAAACTTTAAAAGCTTTTGATAGAAGTATAGGTAGATTAAATGTAGATTATATAGATATGTACCTTATACATTGGCCAGTTTCTGGAAAATTCAAACAAACATGGAGAGCTTTGGAAAGTCTTTATGAGCAAAGCGCTGTAAGGTCAATAGGGGTATGTAATTTTTTAGAACATCAACTACGAGATTTGATGAGTTCAGCAAATGTTCCACCTATGGTTGATCAAATAGAGCATCATCCAGAATTAGTTCAACCATCTTTGAGAGATTTTTTAAAAGATAATCACATTCAACAAGAAGCCTGGAGTCCTATTATGCGTGGAGGAGTAATTGAAATCCCTCAAATAGTGGAAATAGCAAAAAAATATCACAAAACACCAGCTCAAGTAGTCTTAAGATGGGATATTCAAAATGGTGTTGTAACTATTCCAAAGTCAGTACATAAAGACAGAATTAAAGAAAATTCAGAAATTTTTGATTTTGAATTAACAGAAGCTGAGATGAAAATGATAGACGAATTAGATAAAGATAAGAGAACAGGTCCTGATCCGAAGTCTTTTGATTTTTAAGAACCTTTTAGAAGTATTAAGTTTGATATATATTTAATTAATAAACAAAAGTTATAATGGGGAAAATTAAAAAACTGACTATCCTCCAGATTGTCAGGAGAGATTGTTTTCCCTTTGGCAACCCAGTGAATGGGTTGTCCTTTTTTTATTTGATAATGTATAATGATTGTGAATAGATTTTTTATGGGGGGATGTTATGATACCAGTTATCAATCAAATTGAGGAAAGTAGAAAAGATGGAAGGATTATTGTAGGAATAAATGGTGTAGATACTTCTGGTAAGACAACTTTTACTCAGAAGCTGAAAGAGGATTTAGAAAAAAAAGGATACCATGTTGAAACATTATCAGTAGATGATTTTCATAATGAATCAAAGATAAGATATAAAAATTCTGATGCTATAGAAGGGTATATTAACGATGCTTTTGATTTGGTGAATTTAGAAATGTTTTTAGATGATATTAAAAATAAAAAAATTGAAAACAAAAGATTTAAACACCTTGATTTGGACACAGATAAGTTTTCTAAAACAAAGGATTATTTTTTTAGAAAAGATACCATAATTTTATTGGAAGGTGTTTTGTTATACAGACCACCAATTGAGAAATATATAGACTTAAAAATATTTTTAGACATATCTTTTGAAGAGGTTTTAAAAAGAGCAGAAAAAAGAGATGTTCCAAAATATGGAATTGAATTTTTGGAAAAATATAAGAAAAAATATATACCCATCCAGAAAAGATATCTTAAAGAAAATAATGTAAAAGAAAAATGCGATATTATTATAGATAATACAGATTTTGAAAATCCAAAGATTATGGAGTGATGCTGATATGATGGTTGGAATATTAATAGCCTTTATAATAGGTTTGTTTATAGGGGTAAAAGGTTGGATGAAATGGTTAAAGAAGATAAAACCTGTTTTGTGGTCAACTGTATTATTACTTTTTTTTATGGGTTATGAAATAGGTAATGACGAATCTTTGATTTCTCAAATAGATGAAATTGGATTAACAGCTTTTTATATAGCGGTTTTCTCTATTATAGGGAGCATACTTTTTACTTCTATTTATGAAAAGTTTTTTAAAAAGGGGAAATCTGAATGATATTGCTTTTATCTGCAGTTATTGCGGGAATAATATCTGGACTTTATTTCAACATAACCATTCCAGAAAATTTAATTACAGTTTTACTGATGTTTTTGGTTTTCAGTGTAGGAGTAGATATAGGAAGTGAAGAAAAAATATTATCAAAATTGAAAGTGAATATGAAGAATATCTTTTTCCAATCAATTCTAACCATGCTAGGAAGTTTAGTTTTTGGTGGGATGGTAATATTTTTCACAGAGCTTAATTTGCAAGAGTCTGTTGGAGCTTCAGCGGGCTTTGGATGGTATTCTCTTTCAGGTGTAATGATAAGTAATTTATATTCACCAGTTTTAGGGGCAATTTCTTTCACAGCAAATGTGATCAGAGAAGTTCTGGCAATTATATTGATACCGTTAGTAGCAAAATGGTCTCCTTTAGGTGCTGCTTCTATCGGAGGAGCTACTTCCATGGATACCATGTTAGGTGTAATATCAAAAAGTACAGATAAAGAAACAACATTGATAGCATTTGGTCAGGGAATTATAATTTCTTTATCAGTTCCTTTGGTGATAACACTTATTTTTTAGTTAGGGGGAGATTTTTATGAAAATGGGGGATTTTTGTAAAAAATTCGATATAAATGCAGATACAGTTAGATATTATATCGATGAAGGACTTTTAGCTCCAAGAAAGAGAAATAATAGATATGAATTTACTGATAATGATTTGAGAGATATGGAATCCATAAATAAATATAAAGATTTGAATTTTTCAATAAAACAAATTGCTCAAATAATGTCATATGGTAGAATATCTATTGATGAAAAATCTATATATTCTTCCTTTATCATGGATTTTTATAAGAAAAAAGAACAAGAATTATTGGATGAAAAAAATCATATAGAAAATGCACTCGAATTACTTCAAAATGATATTAAAGAATTAAACAGTATATCAAAAATGAAGAAAGAAAAAATTGGCATTCCTTTTGATTTTTTTCAATATTTGGAGTGTCCAAAATGTGGAAGAACTCTATTGTTAAACGATGCAAAAGTTATAAATAACAATATTTTTGAAGGGAAACTCAATTGTAAATGTGATTATGAAGCAAATATTATTGATGGGATTATATATACCCCATCATTCATTAAAAGATTTGAAGAAGGATTTAATTATGTTGATTTTAAAAAGAACTATGTAGGGAATGTAGAATCCAAATACACAAGCAAAATATACACTACTGGAAGACTGTTGTTCGATGAAATAATAAAAGAAGATAGAAAAGATAAAGTTATTCTTGAATTTGGAGTGGGGTTTGGAACATTCTTTAGCCATGCAAAAAAAGAATTTTTGGAATCTAAATTTTATATTTTAAACGATATTGATGCTGACATAGTTAAAACTACCAAATCATATTTTGAAACTACTGGAGAAAACCCAAGAATAATTTATATATGTTCTGATATAAGAGATATTCCAATAAAAAAACATTCTGTAGATTTTTTCATCAATTCTTTTTCGATGATGGAATATTTTTTGTATTTACATAGAACTAATCAAGATTTAAAATATTATTATAGAGATATAGTAGATTTACTTGCTGAGGATAATATGATTTTTGAACTACATATGTTTATAGAAAGATACAAAGGGAAGTTAGAGAAAGATCTTTTAAAAATAGAAAAATTCTTTTTTGAAGATAGTTTACTAGATGAGCTGGAAAAAAATGATATAAAAGTATTGAGAAATCCGTCTAGGTATGTTTCTGATGTCATCGGTGATGCAAAGGGAATTATAAAAGAAGGTTCGAATATTATAATGGAAAGCTTTATTTCTAAATATAAAAATAAGTGAGGGGATTGTTATGGCGGAATTCAAATTTGAAATTAAGAAACAAATAGGAGAGTTATCAGAAAGCCCAAAAGGTTGGAAAAAAGAACTTAATTTAGTTAGTTACAATGAAAGACCTGCGAAATACGATATAAGAGAATGGGCTCCTGAACATGAAAAAATGAGTAAGGGTTTGACTTTTACAGAAGAAGAAATTGTCAAACTAAGAGATTTATTGAATGAATTAGATATATAATACAAAATCGGTGAAGGTTAGGGAGGCCTTCACCGATTTTCTGTCTCAGAGGGAACCTATGAAAAATTCTGCTTGTTTGATTATATGATATAATCTCAAGCAGAATTTTTTTAGTTATGAAAGTCATAATTATTTATTTTTTCCCATGAAATACGTAACACTATTATTCGATATCTAGCATAAATGGTGTTTCACTTTTTTTAGCTTTATACATAGCTTGGTCAGATTTTCTTATTAATTCTTTCATATCTGTACCAGAATCTGGGTAAACACTTATTCCTATACTAGGGGTTACATTAATTTTATTCTTTTTAATGCTAAAAGGTTTATCGAATAGTTTTATTATTCTTTCTGATATAGTTTGTAAATCCTTTTTTTCTTCAATATTGTCAAGGATTATAGTGAATTCATCTCCTCCTAATCTAGAAACAAAATCATCTTTCTTTAAATTATTTTTAATTCTTTCTGCAACAGCTATTAACAAATAATCTCCTACTTCATGCCCATAATTATCGTTTATATCTTTAAAATGATCTAAATCTATAAACATAACTCCAAGTAAATGATTGTTTCTTTCTGCTTTATTCATTTTATCTAGAAAAACTTTTTCGAATAGTTTCCTATTTGGTAGTCCAGTTAAATGGTCATAATAAGCCATGTTTTCTGATTTTTTAAATAATGAGACTATTATAATAGTAAATATAATAAAAATAATACTTAAAAAAATCATATTAGTTATAAATCTTGTATTTAAACTTGATAACTCTTGATTTAAAGGACTGTCTGTGTATACTATCTCAATTACATAAGAATTCCACCAATCAAATTCATCATTTTCTAAATAGTTTAAAATAGGTAAATAAGTATATGTGAAATTATCTTTTTCTACACCTTTTTTATTTTGTTGAGAGTTTGTGTTTAATGCTTTTCTTATTATTTCTTTTTTATCAATATTGACGTTTGTATCATATCCTTCTTCTAGTTCTTCAGTTTTAATAACTCCTATTCTTGTTCCATCTTCATTAAATTTGAATATTGATATATTATCTATTAAGTCAAAATCTTCTCTTAAGTTTTTTACTTTTGAAAATAAATCCATTTTTTCAAAATCTGGGTATCTATTGGCAATATCAATACTTAGCTCTATCAAATATTTGTTATCTGGTGTAGGCATATAGCTATATTTTCTTAAAGCTTTTGTGGTTATTGATATGTCCATTCTATCCGCTGAAAATTCATCTCCCTCTAATCTTTTTCTTAGCAATTGTGCAAAAGATGGATATTTACTGAAATCAAGTCCTAAATCTTCTTTTAAAGTGGATCTAATTATCTGCATATCTTCATTTACTATATATATTTCATAATTCTCAAAATCATCTTTTATTTTTTCAAGATTCCATGTGAAAATTTTAGGGTTTTCAATATATTTGTCTATAAGGATTTGAGAATTTTTCATCATTTCTTTGTTAAGTTGTTTCTCTAGTATTTTTGTTGATAGATTAACATATCTTAATTCATCTTTAAGTCTATTCTCTATGTGTGTTTTTTGAAGATTATATTTTTCTTGTATAATAGATTTTGAATAGTTATAATTTGTTATTGTAATTCCAATTACAACAGTATAAAATATAATTATAATAATATATCTCATTTTTAGATTCATGATTATCCCCCTAGATATAATTTTTATTACCATTATATAATATTTTTTCAAAAGAATAAAGTGTAACGATTTATTAATATTATAAAGGAGTGATTTGATGAGTAAAGAATATGATAACTTGATGAAAATTATCAGAAAATTTGTAGAAGATAGAAATTGGGATCAGTTTCATTATCCAAAAGACTTGGCAATATCTCTTAATCTTGAAGCAGCAGAACTCTTAGAATGTTTTCAATGGAAAAATAATGAAGAAGTAGAAAAAATGGTGGAAGATGAAAATGAAAAAGAACATATTGAGGAGGAAATTGCAGATGTAGCCATTTATTTAATGCAATTGGCACATTCTTTAGATATTGATTTAAAAGAAGCTATTGAAACGAAGATGAAAAAAAATGCTATAAAATATCCACTAAAATAAATAGGGAGTGATGGATGGGATGGTAAGAAAAATTGATACTGGTGAACAAGAAAGAGCTAGAGAGTTTGTTATAAAAGAACCAGAATACAATCTTTTTATGGTTGGTAATCTTGAGAGCTTTTCATTAGATGATGATTTTTTGGATGTTTGGGTAGAAGAGAAAAATGGTGAAATAATAGCTATTTTATGCAGGTATTTCAAAGCATTTATTTTCTATGCAATTGATGATTATGACGTTGATAATTTTATTGAAATTTTAAATCATTATAATTATGAGCTTATTTCTGGAAAGGATACCGCTGTAGAAAAATTCACTCAAAAACTAGATAATATAGATATTGACGAAGAGTTCTTTTGTGTATTAAGAGATTTGAAAGCTCTAGATTTTTCAAATGAAAAAGTTGAAAATTTTGAAGTTAAAGATTTTGATTTGCTTTTTAATCTTAGAAAAAGAATTGATGAATTTAAAGAAACTAATTATGATCAACATAAAAATAAATTTCTAACAAATACTGGAAGAGCAAAAATAATCAAAAAAGATGATGAGATAATTGCAACAGCTGAAACATCAGCTGAAAACTCAAAAAGTGCAATGATAACAGGAGTTGCAACTCAACCAGAATTTAGAGGAAAAGGATATGCGAGTAAATTAGTTTATGAATTATGCTCAGATTTATTGAGTGAAAATATATCTCCTTGTTTATTTTACGATAACCCTTCAGCTGGAAACATATACAAAAAATTGGGTTTTGAAGAAATAGGTAAATATTTGTTAATATTTAATGATAAAAAATAAAATAAAAAACTAAGATATTACTAAAGTAATATCTAGTTTTCTCATAAATTGACTATAATTAAAAGAAATAATAAATAAAAATTTTTGGAGGTGCTTGTAATATGATCAAAGCAATAAGCTTAAAGAAAGATTTTGGAGATTTTACAGCAGTAAATTCTATAAATTTAGACGTAAAATCTGGAGAAATATATGGTTTCTTAGGTCCAAACGGTGCAGGGAAAACTACAACTATGAGGATGTTGACAGGTATACTTAAGCCAACATCAGGTAATGTAGAGATTATAAAAAAGAATCTTTTTCAAAATGAATTAGAAATAAAATCAAAAATTGGTGTTGTACCTGATGAACCAAAAATGTACGAAAATTTAAAAGGAACAGAATATGTAGAATTCATTATGGGGATTTTTAAAGCTAACACTGAAGAAACAAAAAACAGATTTGATGAAATTTGTGAAGCTTTCAACATTGATTATTTAAATGATTATATTGGAGATTATTCTCACGGTATGAAACAAAAATTAATGGTTGCTACAGTATTGATGAGAAGACCAGAAGTAATATTCTTAGATGAACCTACAGTTGGATTAGATGCTAGAGCAGCTAAAATTTTGAAATCTTTATTGGTGAAATATAAAAATGAAGGAGCAACTATTTTTTTGACAACTCATATTTTAGAAATTGCTGAAAAAATGTGTGATAGAATTGGAATTATCAAAGATGGGTCAATTTTAGCAGAAGGAAATATGGAAGAGCTTAGAAGTATGACAGATAAAGAAAATCAATCCCTTGAAGATATTTTCTTAGAGTTAACAGGTGGAGACGAATTTGGAGATATAATTAAAGAATTATAAGGGGGATAAAATTATGAATGATTTACTTTTAATATTAAAATATGGATTTAAAAATAAAGCTAGACCAAAGAAAAAAGGGTTGATGTCTAACAACTCAGTCTTTGGAAATATTTTTGGGTATTTATTCCCAGCCATTTTATTTATGTTTATCATGTTACCTTTTATGTTGAACTTATTTAATAGTACTCAAATTGAAATTATGCAAGGGGTTACTTTTGCAGATTTGATGGCTTCAATGTATATTGCTTTGATGTCATTGTTTTTCTTTTTACAATATTCTCCAGCAATAATAAATACGTTGTTTAATAACGATAATATTGAATTTTTGTTGACTACTCCAATAAAAAAAGGAACTATTTTTATAAGTTCTGCTATAGATAGTTTTCTAGTATCAGGATTGCCAATAGGAATGATGCTTTCAGTTATAATAGCTTATGGAGTAGCTTCTGAAGTAAATATAATGAACTTAATAATATCAAGTATAGGTTATATATTTTTAATGATATCTTTATCTTTAATAGCTGGTTTGATTTTCTCTTATTTTATAGGAAAAACAGCAGCTAAAAGATTTTCTCAATTAATGTATTTTGTTAGTATTTTTGCTTTTGTATTTATGACAAATTTCATTCCTACTGAACAAATAAACCAGGCACAAGAAGGACAATTATCAGGTATTTTTGGTAATATGACTTTTTTAACTGGGGAAATTTTTCCTCATACAGTTTTACTAGATAGTATGAAAAACAATAATTTTTATTTTGGTTTTATATCAATATTGATAAGTTTATTTTTTGTGGTTGTGATTTATGCTGTTTCTTCCAAATTAGATTTTGTAACATCAAGAAAAAAATCAAAAAATAAAGAACAAAAAATAAAATTAACAGGTGGAATGCCAGTTCTAAAAAAAGATTTAAAGCTTTTACAGAGAGATTCACAATCATTATTTTTAATATTGTATCCATTATTATTTCCGCTAATATTTATGTTCATTAACGTACAAAGCATGGCTGCAATGAATATAATGTTTATTTTTATAGGATCAATGTACGCAGCAATTTTAAGTGTAGGGATGATGGTAAATGATATGAAAATTTGGCCTATACCAAAAACATACCCAATAAAAACAGAACAATTTATAAACAATAAAATATCAATTCCATTGATAATTTTCTTAACTGAGTATGTAATTATCACAATCATTTCAGCAGTTATGGGATATACAAACATAATTGACTATTTCATGGTTATACCTGTTGGCTTATTATTGTATTATGCTGCCTTATACGGAGTGAAAACATATTTAAAAAACCCTAAAAGAGATACAAGTAATAAAAATAATGTTTTAACTTTTAAAGAAACAATTGTTTTTGAAGGAATAATTATGGGGATTGGCATAGCTATATTTGGGCTATTAACAACATACAAAATGAATATGCAGAATTCTTTTATAAATTTGTCTACCTTTTTATTAAACCTCATATTTATTGGTGTTCCTATATTGTTTATGGGGTTATTAGTGTATTTAATTAAACGAGAAAAACAACAAATAAAAAAATATTCAAACGAGATATAAAAAATATATTGTGTTATAATTATTATGTTATTCTTAACGGATAATTAACTTTTTATCTCGGGGTGGTTATTATGGACAATTTGGAATTAAAAAAAATGAGGGTAAAAACAGAACCTAAAGAGTTAAATTGCGAGTTTGAAAACGTGTTAGACTTCAATATCGATTCAGAAGAAATACTCAATAAAAAAGAGTATTCTTCTTTTATACAATTAGATGAGTTTAAAAGAATGTATAAAGTAATATTTAAAATCGATGAAAATGGAGAATATACAATAGAAGTTCCAAATTTTACTTTACCTGTTGAAAAAGAAACTTTGATCAGAAAAGTAAAGAGGACAGATGCTTATAAACAAGCTATAAAAAGATTAAGTAAGAACCTTAAAAATTTATATGATCAATACACAGAAAAATATCTATCATTTTATGAAAAAACGCCTAGAATAATGCTCCCCCCTGAATATCCAGAAAAATTAAAATCTTTAAAAAAGCCACTCCTTTATTCAAAAGAAGATTTTAGAGAGGACAAACCTAACAAACAAGAAATTTATGAAGAATTGAAACAAGAATCTAAGAAAAAATTTAAGTTTGGGTTTTATAATTTTATAAAGAAGAGAAAAGAATATATAGAAAATAATTTAGAAGAGAATTACAAAGATAGTATAGATCTTTGGGAAAAGAAAAAAGAAAAACATGAATACGAAGAAAAACAAAAATATATTCATTATAAAAACCAAATGAACATATATCAAAATGAAAAATATAGATTAGAAAAAGCCTTAGAAGGCGATTTTGAGTATATAGAAACTAGCATAAAAGATATACTCGAAAATATTAATTTACCTGTTAGATTAGATTTCACATACGCAATGAATAATAATGATGTTGTTATTGAATTAAAAAAACCAGATGAAAAAATTATGCCCAATAAAAAAGTCAATATTTTATCTACAGGGAAAGCTTCTGTGAAGAATAAAACCAAGAAAGAATTTAGAGATGATTATAATTATTTTATAACAGGTTTAACTTTCTTTATATCAGGACATATTTTTAATCTTAGCCCAAAAGTAGAAAACATATACTTTTCTCTTTATAAATATAATGAGGGAGAAAAAGAATATTTATTTTCAGTTAAATATGATAGAATAACTTTATCTAAAATAAAAACAGATAAGTTAGATTCGATTGAAGCTATATATACTTTCAACAACAGTTTTGATATGTACGCAAGTGGTAAATTTAAGGTAGCTGAACCTTTAATTACATTATAATTTTATTTTTTATTTTATAGAGGAGGACGTCAATTGAAATTCCTGAAAAAAGGCCTTGTAGTATTGTTACTCATCCTTACAACTGTTTCTTTTTCAGGTGAATTGGATAACTTTTTATACAATTTTACACCTGGAGATATGTTAGAATCCGAGTCTGATGAAATGAAGTACATGGGTCATTTACTTGTGAAATGGGAAAAAGGTTATGAACCTATAAAAAACACTCAAGATTTAGACTTAAACTTTACAGAAGATGAACAAGCGGTAATAGATTTTTTAGAAAATTTAGAAGAATATGTATTTATCGCCCCTCTAAAAGAACTTGATCAAATGAAAAAGGATTACCAAGACTCATTGATTTTCAATAGTTTTTATCTCTTTTTTGGATCTGAGTATTGGAAACAAACTAAAGATCCTTCTTATGCAGTAAAAATGTTTGACACAGCTGAAAAAATCGAAGATATGGTGGGTGAAAAAGTACCTTTGACTATTTATTATGATAGTTATATAGCCTGGCATTCAAGAGTTTATAGTGATAAAGAAAGAGCTTTTGAAGATATAAAATATGGTTTTCTTAATTTTAAGAAAGAAAAAACCATACTTGAGTTATATATTAAAATATCTTATTCTTATAATTATTTTGAGTATTTAGATACAGCTTACCAAGATTATATGGGTTTTGATGATAAAAATTTTAATACTGTTTTGACATTAGCCAATTCATATAGGGTTCTTGGGGATATTGAAAAGACTAAAGAAATAGCTCAATATGTTATTGATAATTCAACATCAACATTCACTCAAAGAGACGCATTTGAAATTTTAGGTGATTTATCTGAAACACAAGAAGAAAAAATTGAATATTACAAACAAGCCTCAAGTATAGACCCTGAAAATTGGAAATTGTTAAGAAAATTAGGTATGGCATATTATAATCAAGATCCGGAAGAAAACGCACAATTAGCAAGAGCTATGCTTAATATGTCAATAACCCAAAACCCAAATCAACCAGAAGTTGAAATAGTACTTGATGAATTGAGAAGAAAAGTTATTATACATAATATAATAAATTATGTATTACCTATAATAGCAGTGTTTGCTTTGGGAGTATTCTTACTTTTAAGACATGAAAAGAAAAAAAAGAAGAAAGAAAAAGATATGATTTATCATGAATCAAGGGAAGACCATAAAGACCATAATGATCATAAATAAAAAATCAGGCTTTAAGCCTGATTTTTTATTCCTTTTGCTCTTTAAATTCAGCGATAGGGTCATAGTATTCTTCATCTTCACCCAAATTATATGGGTTATCAAATTCTTGAGGTTTAAACATATCTAATGGATCTTCATTATATTTTTTTTCTAATAGTTTTTTTAAAATTTCTTCTGCTTCAGTTGGATTTGATAAATCAATTTTTATTTTGTCAGGAGTTATCTCAAAAGTTTTCGTATCATAATTTTCAAAAGAATCTAATATTTCTTGAATTCGTACAGTCCTTTTTTCTAAATAAGGATTATCATACTCTAGAGATTCATAATCTTTCATACTGATTTTATCATCTTCTTGGGCATAAGGATCTTCTTGTTTTAGTAAGACTAAGACTTTATTTTCTAGTGATCCTACTACATCTTGATTCATATCAAAAACTTTACCATACTTTCCGATTTTTAAATCTAGAAATTTACTTGAATTATCATGTAAATTTCCATCCAAGCCAAAATACCCAACTATTTTTCCGTTTACGTTAACAATATTTTTTTTATCATCAATTAAATAAATGTTATACATAATATCTCCCCCTTTGTTATTATTATAGCATGATAGAAATTATTTCATAATTTCTGTTGGAAGAGTGAAAAGTTGAGAACTTTTTCAGATGGAGGATGGAAGTTGAATGTTGGAAGAGATAATAATGCTGAAAATCTTTGTGTATGTCATCCTGAGCGAACGAAGTGAGTCCTATGTGTTAGGATAGATGTCTCGACCCTGCTCGACATGACACACGCAACATTTTTCAATAAATATTTTTATTGAGTAAAACTCCAATACTTTTCTTTTTTATATTTCTTCATTATTTAATATATTATTTTAAAATAATTTTGAAATAGAAAAATAAAAATGAAAAAAATTTCATACCTGAATAAATGTCTATTTTTAATCTATATAGAATAATATTTTCATATAGACGGTTATAGAAGCTTATAAATGCCATTAACTTTGTTTTTTTATAATGTTATAATTATAATGACAAAAAAATATTAAAGGGGGGAACATTGTGAAAAATATAGATATTTCTAATGCAATGAAAGTAAAATTGGATAATGAATTGCCAGAATATCCAGTATTTGAAGAAGGGATTAGAAGAGCTCCAAAAAGAGAATTGAATTTATCAAAAAATGAAATTAAATTAGCTTTGAAAAACGCTTTGAGGTATATTCCAGAAGAACTGCACGAAAAACTAGCTCCAGAATTTTTGGAAGAATTGAAAACTAAAGGAAGAATTTATGGGTATAGGTTTAGACCAAAAGGGAATTTAAAAGCAAAACCTATTGAAGAATACAAAGGAAAAATTACAGAAGCAAAAGCTTTTCAAGTTATGATGGATAATAATCTTGATTTTGACGTTGCACTTTATCCTTATGAATTGGTTACTTATGGAGAAACAGGACAAGTTTGTCAAAATTGGATGCAATATAGACTTATAAAAAAATATTTAGAAATAATGACCGATGAACAAACACTTGTTGTTGAATCAGGGCATCCGTTAGGTCTTTTTAAATCACATAAAATGGCACCAAGAGTTGTTATAACTAATGCACTTATGATTGGTCAATTTGATGATCAGGAAAACTGGATAAGAGCTCAGGCATTAGGTGTTGCTAATTATGGTCAAATGACAGCTGGTGGATGGATGTATATAGGGCCTCAAGGCATTGTTCATGGTACATTCAACACTATATTAAACGCTGGAAGACAAAAATTGGGTATTGCAGATGATGGTGATTTAAGAGGAAAATTATATGTCACATCTGGACTTGGAGGAATGAGTGGAGCTCAAGCAAAATCTGTTGAAATAGCTAATGGTGTAGGGATTATTGCTGAAGTAGATAAATCAAGAATAGATACTAGATATGAACAAGGTTGGGTTTCAAAAGTAACTAGTAATAGAAAAGAAGCATTTGAACTAGCAAAAGAATATATGGAAAAAGAAGAAACAGTTTCAATTGCTTATGATGGAAACATTGTTGATTTATTAGAATACGCAGTTGAAAATGATATTCATATAGACTTATTGAGTGATCAAACTTCATGTCACGCACCATATGACGGTGGATATTGCCCTGCTCAATTAACTTTTGAAGAAAGAACAGAATTACTAGATACAGATAAAGAAAAATTCAAAGAATTAGTAGACAGAACTTTAATAAGACATTTTGAGGCGATTAATAAATTAGTAGAAAAAGGGACATATTTCTTTGATTATGGAAATAGTTTCATGAAAGCAGTATTTGATGCTGGAGCTACTGAAATAGCGAAAAATGGTAAAGATACAAACGAAGGTTTTATATACCCTTCTTATGTTGAAGATATAATGGGACCGATGCTTTTTGACTATGGTTATGGACCTTTTAGATGGGTATGTCTTTCTGGAAAAAAAGAAGATTTGAGAAAAACTGATAAAGCAGCTATGAGCTGTATAGACCCAGAAAGAAGAGGACAAGATAGAGATAATTATGTGTGGATAAGAGATGCTGAAAAAAATAATCTTGTTGTTGGTACACAAGCAAGAATTTTATATCAAGATGCAATAGGAAGGATGAATATAGCACTTAAATTCAATGAAATGGTTAGAAATGGAGAAGTTGGGCCAATTATGATTGGAAGAGACCATCACGATACAGGCGGAACGGATTCTCCTTACAGAGAAACAGCTAACATAAAAGATGGTTCAAATATTATGGCTGATATGGCTACTCAATGTTTTGTTGGAAATGCATCAAGAGGAATGAGCTTGGTTGCACTTCACAATGGAGGTGGAGTAGGAATCGGTAAAGCTATTAACGGAGGATTTGGGTTAGTCTTAGATGGCTCAGAAAAAGTTGATAATATAATAAGAATGGCTATTCCTTGGGATGTAATGGGAGGAGTTGCAAGAAGAGCCTGGGCAAGAAATGAAAACTCTGTCAGCACTTCTGCTGAATATAATGAGATTTATAAGGAAGGAAATCATATAACTTTACCATTTATTGCAGATGACGAATTAGTTGAAAAATTAGTAAATAAAGAATTTTAAAAAATACTGTAGGAGGTTTTGATAATGGGAAAATTAATAGAATGTGTACCAAATTTTTCTGAAGGAAGAGATGTAGATAAAATAGAAAAAATTGTAGATAATTTTAGAGGTAAAACTGGTGTGAGACTTTTAGATTATCAATGGGATGAAGACCATAACAGATCAGTTGTTACTGTTGTTGGAGAACCAAAGGCTTTGAAAGAAGCTGTAATAAATGCAGTTGGAACTGCTCAAGAATTGATAGATATGACATCTCATGAAGGACAGCATCCAAGAATGGGAGCAACAGATGTTATACCTTTTATTCCTGTAAAAAATTCTACAGTCGATGAGTGTAAAGAATTGTCAAAAGAAGTAGGAAAAGAATTATGGGAAAAATATCAAATTCCTGTATTCTTATATGAAAAATCCGCTTCCGCAACTCATAGAAGAAATTTATCAAAAGTAAGAAAAGGACAATACGAAGGTATGGAAGAAAAAATGCAACAAGAAAAATGGAGACCAGATTTCGGAGATACTTTCAATAAAAAATCAGGAGTTACAGCGGTAGGAGCAAGACCTCCTTTAGTAGCGTTTAATGTAAATCTGGATACAGATAATCTTGATATAGCTAATAAAATTTCTAAAAATGTAAGACATTTATCTGGTGGATTCAGATTCTGTAAAGCTATGGGAGTTGAGCTAAAAGATAGAGGAATAGTTCAAGTTTCTATGAATATGACAGATTATACAAAAACAGCACTATATCAAACTTTTGAGGCAATAAAAATGGAAGCAAGAAGATGGGGAGTAAATGTAGTTGGGAGTGAAATTGTAGGTTTGGTTCCTATGATGGCTCTTGTAGATACTGCAGAATATTATTTAGGAATTGAAGACTTTAAACCTGAACAAATTCTTGAATCACATTTAATGGAGTAATTTTTATGAATAAGAAGATTTTAAAAAATTTTCAACAAATAGCTACACCAATAGGTTTTAGAGCAAAAAAAGGAAAAGATATGCAAAAAATTCTTGTCATTTCTGATGCATCAATCGTCATAGAAGATGAGAAGATAGAATTTGTTGGAAAGACAGAAGAATTGAAAAAAATTTACAATGAAAAAGATTACCAAGTAATTGATATGACCGGCAAAACAGCTGTTCCTGGTTTTGTTGATTCTCATACCCACTTCATTTTTGGGGGTTATAGAGAAAATGAATTTGGAATGAGACTTAGAGGTAAATCTTATATGGAAATAATGGAAGCTGGAGGAGGAATAATTAGTTCTGTAAACTCCACAAAAAAAGCCAGTTTAGAAGAACTAACAGAAGCTGGGGGAAAAAGACTTTTATCCATGCTAAGCTTTGGAGTAACTACTGTTGAAGGTAAAAGCGGATATGGTTTAGACAAAAAAACAGAATTAAAACAGTTAAGAGCTATGAAAAATTTGGATGGTAAAACCCCAGTTGAAATATCAAAAACATTTTTGGGAGCCCATGCTGTTCCAAAAGATTATGTTGGCAGAGAAGATGAATTTATAGATTTTATGATACAAGAAGTTCTTCCTATTGTAAAAGAAGAAGAATTAGCAGAATTTTGTGATGTTTTTTGTGAAGAAAAGGTTTTTGATATCGAACAATCAAGAAAACTTTTAACTGCTGCAAAAAATAAAGGTTTTAAGATTAAAATGCATGCTGATGAAATAGTTCCTCTTGGTGGGTCTAAATTAGCAGTAGATTTAGAAGCTGTATCAGCTGATCATTTACTTCAAATAACAGAAGAACACATAAAATTGATGGCTGAGAGCAGTACAGTAGCAACTTTATTACCAGGAACAGCATTTAGTTTAAAAGAAAAATTTGCTGATGCGAGAAAATTAATTGACACTGGTTGTGCAGTAGCCTTAGCTACTGATTTAAATCCTGGTAGTTGTTATACAGAATCTATTCCTTTGATAATTTCTTTAGCAGCCTTATATATGAATATGATGCCAGAAGAAATATTAACAGCTTTGACTCTTAATGGAGCAGCTGCTATAGATAGATCCGAGAAGATAGGATCTCTAGAAAAAGGGAAACAAGCAGATATAAATATATTGAATGTACCTTCTTATGAATTTTTAACTTATCATATTGCTGTAAATAGTATTGAAAAAGTTTTTAAAAAAGGAAAACTTGCTTATGAAAGGAGAGATTATATAAATGTTTGAAAAAATGAAATTAGATGATTTTGTAAAACAAGTTGGTTCAAAAGAACCTGTTCCTGGTGGGGGAAGCGTTTCTGCTCTAGCAGGATCTTTAGCAGCTGCTCTTTCAAATATGGTTGCTTCTTTAACTGTAGGAAAGAAAAAATATGCTGAATCAGAAGAAGATATGAAAAAAGTTCAAGAAGATGCTATTATCTTACAAGAAGATTTAATAAGTGATATCACAAGAGATTCAGAAGCTTTTAACAGAGTTATGAAAGCATTTAAAATGCCAAAATCTACTGATGAAGAAAAAGTAAAAAGAAAAGAAGCTATTCAAAATGGGTCAAAACATGCTTCAGAAGTACCTTTGAGTGTTGCAGAAAAATCATTAAAAATAATGGATTTGTCAAAAATTGTTGTAGAGAAAGGAAATAAAAATGCAATTACTGATGGTGCTGTGTCAGCAATGTTAGCTAGAACAGCTGGTTTAGGGGCTTTGTACAATGTAAAGATTAATCTTTCTAGCATAAAAGACGAAGATTATGTATCAAAAATGAATGCAAAAGTAACTGAAATTGAAAATGCTTTAATCCAAAAAGAAAAAGAAATATTAGATATTGTAGAATTATAAAAATTCTTTAACAAAAAATTTATTTACAAATTTCGATTTCCATGATATAATTGTAATGTTAGTCGATTGAAATGCAGTGGTTTTTTCCACTGCATTTTTTTATTATACCTTTAAAAGTTAATTTATGAATTGGTTTTATGATATAATATTAAATAAGTTGAAGGAGGGGATGTAGATGGGTCAAGTAGTATTTTTAATAGGTGTTTTATTTTGGTTTGGTGTAGAAATTTTTGTTCATTTCTTTTTCAATAAAGAAAATACTAAAAAACATGAGGAAAAAAGATCAAAATATATAATGACTTCACTCTTTTTATTTGGTATGTTTGGTGGATATGTATTAGATACTGAAGCTATAGATCAATTTTTCGAACCATTTAATTTTATCCAATATATTGGAATAATAATTATTTTAATAGGTGTTTTTATAAGAGTAGATACAATCCGAAGGTTGGGGAATGCTTTTTCTGTTAATATTGGTGTTCATAAAGAACAAAAATTGTTAAAAACTGGTTTGTTTAGTGTTATAAGACATCCAGCTTATTTTGGGATATTTTTGGCTTTTGTGGGAATATCTATTGCTTTTTATAATCCTATAACAACTTCTTTTGGAATTATTTTTCCATTTTTAGGGCTTATGTATAGAATAAATGTTGAAGAAAAATTACTTTTAAAATATTTTGGAGATGAATATAAACAATATCAAAAAGAAACAAAAAAATTAATACCCTTTTTAATATAACTGTTTGATTATAAAATAAAAAAGTCACCAATATAATATTGGTGACTTTTTTATGGGATTATTCAGTTATGTCAACTTTATGCATTTGATCCATTTCTTCGTGTAGACCTTTTATATATTTTTCTATTCTTTCATGTTTTTTTTCTGCTAATTGTTTCCCTTTTTCAGTATGCATACCATTTTTTAATTTAAGTAGTTTATCATAAAAATGTTGAATTTTATCATTAATATCTCCTCTTTCATCTGTGAAAACCCTCATAACTCCAACATATCCTATCGCATCAAGTCTATCAGCGTCTTGTAATATTTTTGCTTCTATTGTTTCAGGAATAATACCTTTAGAAAAATTATGGACAGAAACAGCATAGCTAACTTCTTTTGCTTTATCATATCCTAAATCCTTTAAAAATTCATAAGCAATTTTAGCTCCTGTATCTGCATGATGATTTTTCTTTATATTATATTCATTTAATATTTTTTCTGATCTTCCTATATCGTGTAATAATGCAGATAGTACGACGACTTCTTTATCACATTCAACTGTATCTGCAATAAGCTTGGCGTTATGCACAACTCTCAAGATATGTTCTAGATCATGATTTCCTTCTAGTTCAGCATTTATAAGAAGGTTTTCTGCTTTTTTAATAATATCATTATTCATATTTTTTCACCTCATTTAATTATAACATTATAAAAGCCCCTATAAATAGGGGCGATTTATTTAATAATTATGATAAAAATGTCTTGTTGTTTTAGGGAACATAGTGTTCATCAATCCAAGAAATTTTTTCTGTATTATTGTATCTGGTAAAATGTTTCTAAGTTCTTCATATGTATTATTCCCTAAAAGGTATTTTACTTCAGCCTGAGGGGGAATGTTTACGTCATATGCTGGTTCGAACTTTAATTTCTTTATATTTATCTTCGAATTTTTAATATTAAACTCTATCATTTCTCTGTAATTATGGTATTTAAATTTAAAGTTTTCGTTATTATAAATAGAGTTTTTAATTCTTTTTTCTAAAACTGGTTTAATATTTTCCATAAATCTATAAAGATTTAGTATTTTTATCTGCCATTGGTAGTCACCAATTCTTTTAGAACCTTTTGATCTTGAAAAAGCTATTAATTTATTAGTTTCTGGAATATCCAATCTTATTTCATCTTTAGTTTTATAATTATCTAATTCTTTTTCAAGAATAGACAAAACGCTTTCATAAACATCAAAGTTTAAATCATCTGAAATTTCACATATTTGCATGATATCTTTGAACTTAGTTAAAGCTAAATAACCTATTTTTTTACCTTCTTTTTCTATTATTCTATAATCTTTTGCCAAAAATCTTTCTTCATAATCGTTCATGTGGTTGTCTATTATTTCTTTTTCCTTGTTTAAATATATTTCAACCTTTTCGTTGGATTTATCGAATTCAGTTTTTATAAAGTTAAGATCTTTTTTATCAGCTTTTCTCATAGTTAATTTTTCTTTGTTTGTAAATTCAAGGTTATTTATTTTGAATGATTCAGAAGACATAGGAACAGAATAATTAAAACCATACCTTCTGTAGAAGTAAGGAATCCCTTCTATAATAATCATATCGTATTCTAATTCTTCAGCTTTTTCTAAAAACAACTTGGTCAAAGTATCGTTAATTTTATTTCCCCTGTATTCTTCTAAAGTTCCAACAACTCCAAGCTCACATGTTTTAATTTCGATGCCATCATATTTCATTGGAGTGTCTATCAAAGATACAGTTCCAATGTATTTATTTTTATCTGTATCAATTGCAGCTAAAACAATATTTTTATCTTTTTTATTAGACTTTGTCCAAACATCATTTGTTAGTATATCTACTTCGCCTTCTTCTTCGAAAACTGGTTTAATGACTTCCTCGATTAATTTTTTTAATTCCTTTATTTCTGTTATTTCTTTATATTCTATATTCAATGTGAATATCCTCCTGATTTATTTTATTTTTTGTCATCACTTCTTAAAAACACCATTTTTAAAATATCAGTATAAACATTCACACAAATCACACTCCTTAGTTAGTATACATAAATTATAAAACCTGGAGTAAACTCCAGGTCAAATTAAGTTATTGTTAAATTATGTTGTGATTTCTTTTCTTTGAAGGATAATAGAATTTATTATATAAAAACCAATGAAATATGCTAATAAAACTGGTACACCTTTAACAAAATCAAATGAATTAGGGCCATTCATAATAAAATTCCCCATATCAAAATAATAAACAGGAATGAATTCTTTTATTGAAGGTTTTAATTGAGTAACAAGCATCATTCCAATCCAAATACCCATAGCTCCACCAAAAACAAAGCCTGAATTTTTTAAAATATTTGAAAATAAAATTATGATTAATGCAAAAATAGAATATCCTACTGTGTTAAGCAAAAAATAAACTAGAGTAGAAAGAAAAGGTCCATAATCAACAAGGAATTGACTTTGAAAAGAAAAATTATCTCCCCATCCCCAGAAGAACATACCAGCTAAATATGCTGAAAACATTACTAAGAGATTTATATATAAAATTGCTATAAAAGAAGTAATTATTTTTGCATTTATAAACTCAAATCTTTTTATAGGTCTTACTAGGGTTAATTTTAAAGTACCATCTCTAACTTCATCTGATATTAAACCAGCAAACAATAGAATAAAAAACATAGGGAAAAAACCAGAAAATACTTGCATATACATCATTATAGGAAAAGATTGTGCGTTCATCATCATAGGGTTTGGTTCAATGTTCATTCTGTCGTTTACTACATATGCAGCAAAAATATTTATAGCAACTATTATTAAAGATAAAAAAATTAATTTTTTGCTTGTAAAAAACTTATAAAGTTCATTTTTTGTCACTTTAAGCAATTTGATCCCCTCCACCTGTTAAGTTTATAAATATTTTTTCTAGGTCATTTTTCTTTGGAATTATGAAATCTGCAATAATATTGTTTTCAACCAATAAAGTATTAATTTTTTTTGATAAATCTTTTTCAGATTCTAAGATTATTATATTTCCTTTGTGTTCTTTGATACTGTAGTTTTCGTGTTTTTTGATTAGTTCTAAAACTTTTTCAGGATGTTTTGTATGAATTTCAATATTTTCTTTTGATTCATTTACAAGCTCATCAACATCTCCTTCTATAATTTTTTCACCATTTTTAATAATTCCTATTCTATTACACATCATTTCTACTTCATGTAATAAATGTGATGAAATCATGAAAGTGATGTTTTCTTCTTTCGCAAGATTTATTATTAATTCTCTGACTTCTTTCATACCACTTGGGTCTAAACCATTAGTTGGCTCATCTAATAGAATTAATTCGGGATTATTTAAAAGGGCCCTTGCTATTCCAAGCCTTTGTTTCATACCCAGAGAGTATTTTGAGACTTTGTCATTCATTCTGTTAAGCATTCCTGTTAATTCTAATACTTCGTAAATTCTTTTTTTTGGAACATTGTTATATAAATTAGCCATTAGTTTAAGATTTTTATAACCAGATAAATGTTCATAAAATCTTGGGGTTTCAACTACACTACCAACTTTGTCTATAGCTTTTTTAAAATATTTATCAGCATCATAACCGTTAAGATAAACTTCTCCTTTATCTTTTTTTATCAACCCAAGTATAGATCTTATAGTAGTTGTTTTTCCCGCGCCATTAGGCCCAAGAAAACCGTATACATCACCTTTTTTGATACTCAAATCTATTCCTTTTAATATCTTTGTTTTTCCATAACTTTTTTCTAGCCCATTCACCTTTAAAATTTCTGACATTTATGCATCCCTCCAAAAAAATTGTTTATAATATTTAATGTACTAATTAACTATAACACTAAAGAATCAAATAGTCAAATTACTATAGTCACTATTTATAAAATATAATAACCTAATAATAAGTAAAAATATGATATAATTTATTATAATAATATTAATATAAGGGGAGATAAAATTGGATTTATATGCTGTATTAGGTTGGATTAATGTAGTTTTAGTGAGTATTAGCCTTAGTTATTATTTTGTCAAATTTTACTTTAAAAAACATAATTTCAAAACAAAAGAATCTAAAATTAAGTTTGCTCAAGTAATTAAAAAAATATCTAGATACCATAGAATTAATGGGGTCATAATCCTTATAATCGCAACTATTCATGCTTATCTCATATTGGGAACAATTTTTTATTGGCATACTGGATTAATTTTATTTTTAGCTATATTTTTAAATTTAGTTGTATTTATTTTAGGTAAAATGAAACTATTAAAAAAGTGGTTGGTTTTTCACAGGTATATTGCTATTTTAATTTTTGTGTTTTTAATTATTCATTTAACAAACCCATGGTTGTTTGGATAACCTAAGGAGGTAATACAAATGAAAATGAAGAGATTGTTTGTTATTTTATTCGTTGTTATATTATCAACATTTATTTTCGCAGATGGACATGTTAAGCAGTTTGAAAGTAAGATGGTTGAAGATTTAATTTATAGTAATTACATGGAAACAGAATTAGGAATGGATATATATTGGGAATTTTCAGAAGATAATGATTTGTATATGGTTATAAAAGCACCTGTATCAGGTTGGATATCAATAGGGTTTGAACCTAGTAATAGAATGAAAGATGCTAAGATAATAATAATAGGGCTAAATAATGACGAAGTTGTTTTAGAAGAACATTATGGTAATTCAATGATAAGTCACAGGAAAATTGAAGAAAAATATATAGAAAACTTTTATGGAGAAAGAACAGAAGAATATTCATTAGCAGAAATAAAAATTCCATTAAATGAAGAATCAAGATATAATACTTTAAAACCTGATGCAAAAATAAAAACAATAATTGCATACCATAATAGTTCTGATAGCTTTATGAGAAGGCACTCTCAAAGAGATACAATAGAAATTCAATTTTAAAAACAAACCCAGCCATTAAATAATGGTTGGGTTTTCTTGTATGTTATAGGATTAATGTTTAATATAATTAAATATTTGCTTTTATTTGACAATATATTTTTATTTTGCTATAATAATAAAAAATTCAAAGGGAGAGACCTTTATGAAAAATAATAATAAAACAAAAAATATAAATATAAATTTATTTAATATGATGATGCCATGGCGTAACCGATTCTTTAGCCATGGTTATTTTGCTATTTAAAATAATCTAGGATAATCAAAGGACGGTTACTTTTTTAAAAGTAGCCGTCCTTTTTTTTATATAAAAAATTATGGAGGTGTTTTTTGTGAAAAAAGTTATAGGATTATTAGTTGTTGTGGTATTAGTGGTTATAGGGGTTATTTATTATTTCAATGCTGGGGAAGAAGTTTTAAAAGTCGGAGCTACACCAGTCCCACATGCAGAATTATTGGAGTTAATTAGAGAAGATTTTGAAAAAGAAACAGGTGCGACATTAGAAATTGTTGAGTTTAATGATTATGTACAACCAAATTTAGCTTTAGATGATGGGTCTATTGATGCAAATTTCTTTCAGCATATACCTTATTTAGAATCATTTTCCCAAAATCAAGGTTTAGAAGGATTAATTTCAGTTGCAAAAATACATGTAGAACCAATGGGTTTTTATGTTAAAAGTGATGAAATCAGAAAAGGAGATACTGTTGTTATACCAAATGATACAACAAATGAAGGAAGAGCGTTAATTTTATTGGAAAACAATGGACTCATAACTTTAGAAGAAGAGGAGAAGTTATCAGCAACAATACAAAATATCGTTAAAAACCCTTTGAATTTAGAATTTGTAGAATTAGATGCAGCTTATTTACCTAGAACATATAAAGAAGATGACACAGTCAACGGAGGGGTTATAAACACTAATTATGCAATTCAAGCAGATTTAAATCCTTTAGAGGATGCTTTGTATATAGAAGGCTCCGAATCACCATATGCAAATATAGTTGCAGTAAAAGAAGAAAACAAAGAAAATGAATTGATAATTTCTTTAATTGATTATCTACAATCAGAAAAGGTTAGTGCTTATATAAATGATAAATATGAAGGTGCTGTGGTTCCGGTATTTTAAAATGGAGGAATAAATATGCTAGAAATAAAAAATTTGAATTTGATTTACAATAAAAACCTACACATATTAAAAGATATTAATTTTAAAGTAGATAAAGGTGAAATAACGGGCATAATTGGACTTTCAGGAGCTGGTAAAACATCAATACTTAGATCTATGGTAATGCTCGAAAAGCCTACAAGTGGAGAAATTCAGTTAAACGGGAAAAATCTGGTTTCTTTAAAAGAAAGAGATTTGAGAATAGAGAGAAAAAAAATAAGCGTTGTTTTTCAAAACTATAATTTATTAAATACTAGGACTGTTTATGAAAACATAGCTCTTCCTTTAGAAATAGGTAGGCAAAAAAATATAAAAGAAAAAGTTTTAAAAATAGCTGAAGAAGTTGGACTGTCTGATAGGTTAAACCACTATCCTTCAGCTCTTTCTGGAGGTGAAAAACAAAGAACAGCGATAGCAAGAGGAATAGTGAATTCACCAGATATTCTTTTACTAGACGAACCTACATCAGCTCTTGACCCAAATACAACTGACAAGATATTGAAATTAGTACTAAAATTGAATAAAAAGCACAATCTATCAACAATCATAGTTACCCATGAAATGGATGTAATAAAAAGATCTTGTGATAAAGTTGTTTATTTAAAAGATGGTAAAGTTAGCTTTTTTGGCCCTGTGTATAAACTTTTTATTGAAAAAGAAAAAGAAATATATGATGAGTTTTATAAAGAAATAAATATTGACTGGAAAGCAGCAAGAGCTAAAAGTGATAAAGATAATCAAAAATTAATTAAAGTAACCTTTTATGGAGGTAGTACACATGAACCTATTTTAGATGGAATAGCAAAAAAATATAATATAAAAATGAATTATATTTATGGGAAAATTGAACATTTAAAAACAGAACCTTATGGAACTTTAATAATAATTATTGAATATGAAGATAAAGATATTGAAAGTTTTTTAAATGAGTTAGAATCAAGGGTATATAGACTGGAGGAATTAAAATGATAGATGAATTTATAAGAGCAACACTTGAAACTTTGTATATGACTTTTCTATCAGGTGCTATAGCTATTTTCTTTGGTTTGCCTTTGGGGATTTTACTTTTCTTTTTATCTAAATCAAAAAAAAATATAAATAAAAAAATATATTATTTTGTTGATTTTTTTGTGAATGTATTTAGATCTATCCCTTTTATAATTTTAATAATATTATTAATTCCACTAACAAAATTAATAATAGGAACTATTATTGGGCCTAATTCAGCGATAGTTGCGTTATCGATCGCAGCAATACCTTTTATGGGAAGGTTGGCTGAAAATTCATTTAACAACTTATCAAAAGGGCTGTTAGACACAGCAACAGTGTTAGGGATGAACAAAAAACAATTTATTTTCAAAATCTTGATACCAGAATCTTTTGCTGATATCACTTCCGGAATAACACTTTTGCTTATAAACTTAATTACCTTCACAGCTATCGCTGGAGCAGTTGGTGCAGGAGGACTTGGTGCTATGGCAATTAATTACGGATATCAAAGGTTTAGATGGGATATTCTTATTATAGATGTATTAATACTAATAGTAATAACCCAGCTTATTCAGTTTTTTGGTAATAGACTGTCAAAATCATTAAGGAAATGAAATAATCATTTGATTAATAAATTTTAGTGATAATTTATTTAAGATTCAAATATGCTGATAATCCCTTTCTAAAAAGAGTTATAATTTTATTAAACGTTATAAAAACATTATATAACGTATTTTTAGGGAGGGGGTAACATGAGAAAATATTATGTTCTGTTAGTTGTTATTTTACTGTTATTAATGACAGCATGTGTAATTCCTTTGGAAGGAAACAAAGATTTGATTAGGTTAGAAGATTACAGAAACTTAGTATTAACTCAAGAAGATGCAACATCTCAAATTTTACAAACCAAAATAGTTGCAATACCATGGCCTATAGATCAAGTTGAATATACCGCAAAATTAGACCCTATAGAAGTAGATGGGTTATTGGTTCAAGCAAATCATATTGATTTTAGTCAGCATTATGCTTTTGTTAGTTATAATTATGCTGGAGATGAATACAAAGGAGCATTACAAATAATAAATATAGAATCAGCAACACCGAGTCTGAAAAAAACAGTAATTTTTTCTAATGCAGACATAAATTATGTTTATTATGATAAAATAAACGATTTAGTTCTTTTTGGTGGCCAAATGTATGATGAAGAAAATAAAGCCTTTTTTTCTTATTTCAAAGAAAATAAAGCTAATAGTGGTAATTTAGCTTCTATCATTAATGATAATTTAATGTTTTTAGACGGGAGAAATGTTACATCTATATCCTCATTGGGTGGAATAGAAGCCAGAGCAAATACTGACCCAGCAAGATATTTTTTCTCAACAGGGTTTGACGGAACTGTTGATGGAATACATGAATACGACGAAGATTTTGTAGAGCAATATTTTTATTCTGAAGATGATTTAAGAGATATAAAATCTATATCTACAGAAGCTTCTAGTTTATTGTTTAGTTTGTCTGGAACAAATGGACTTGGATATCTATATGATAACTCTTTTAATTCTAATATAAATCCTTTAACATCTATTTTAGCAAATAACAAAGCTACTTTAGATTTAACAACAAAAGACTTAATGAATAATAATCAAGCAGTTATTCATGCTAGTTTAGCTGATAATGGTTTTAAATCACTTTTTATCGACTTTGATGATATGTCAATGAATGAAATAACAAATGATTCAGACTTTTTGGCTAACGGTTTATCAACAAATGATGAGTTTATATATACAACATATTATTATTCAACTACGGATTTTGGTTTTATGATTTATAAATATACAGAAGATGAAAATATTGAAAGAATTGGTAAATTCACTATGCATTTCTTAGGTTCTAATATTAGTCCAAATCATATAAAATATTTCAATAAAAATCCTGTAGGGTTAGAAAAGTTTGATTATTTAATGGTTGCAGCAGGAGAAGCAGGTGTTTATTTATTTAGACTGATAGATGATGATTAAAAAAATGTTATAATAGCCCCCTTTAAAGGGGGCTTTAAATTGTTATTTTATTTTTAAGCAAAAACTAATTACGAAATATAAAAACTCAAAGTAGAGCAAGAAGTAGAAATTGTTTCACAATTTCTGTTGAAGGGTTATGGTTGGAAGTTGGAAGTAAAAAACATTGTTAAACATCTAAAATAATACAAAAACCAACAACCTCCATCATCCAACTAACAACAAAATAAATTACAAAGTAATTTATTTTAAAACTGTTTCTCTCAGTAAAACTCCAATACTTTTCTTTTTTATATTTCTACATTATTTTTTCTATAATTCGATCTTGTGAAGAGCGCTATTTATTATTTTCCTACATCTTTAATTTGCTTTTTAAATCTATAAATTTAGATTTTTCGACAAACACATGTTGACATATGTTTATTTTGTTAATAAGAGTTATTTTGAGCAATAATAAAAAAATACTAATAATTTAATAAAAAAGTGTTAAAAATGGTAAAATAGTATTAAGGACAAAAAGGATGTGAATATATGGATACAAAAATTTTAATTCTTATTTTATTATTTACAGTTCCTTTTATGTATGTATACACTGATGGAGTATATTCTCACAGGGAATTAGCTTATGAAGATAGCAAATTTATGACAATAGATGATTTTGAAGTGCATTATAAAGAGTATGGTAAAGATAATGAACAATCTTTAATTTTATTACATGGCTTTGGTTCTCACACTTATACTTGGGATAAAGTTATAAAAGAGCTTGGTGAAAATTATCATGTAATAGCTTTTGATAGACCTTCCTTTGGGTTAACTGAAAGGTCTCTTAATAATGAAATAAATATTTACACCACTGAT
>JBNJGY010000004.1:0-79308 GCA_051748045.1 Thermotogota bacterium | reverse complement strand
GGAGTAACAATAAATGCATTACACCCAGGAGGTGTTAGAACTAATATAGGAAGTAATAATGGGAAATTATATAAGTGGTTTTTACACAATGTAACGTGGCATTTTTTAAAAGACCCAAAAATTTCTGGAGACGCTATTTATTATTTAGCCTCATCAAATGATCTTGAAAACGTTACAGGTAGATTTTTTAACCTAACCAATGAAGAAAAACCAGCGAAACACGCTTTAGACAAAGATATGCAAAAGAAAATTTGGGATTTAAGTCTAGAAATGACAGGTTTATCCAAAGAGAGTGGATGATCAATGAGATATGATGCGATCATTGTAGGTGGAGGTATAGCAGGCTTAACAAGTGCAGCTTTTCTCGTTAGAAAGGGATATAAAATATTAATCTGCGAAAAAGAAAAAAAGGTTGGTGGATTGATAAAATCTTTCTACCTTGATGGATTTTTATATGATGGAGGAGTTAGAGGGATTATAAACTCTGGTATTGTTAAGCCTATGCTTAAACAACTTGGGGTAAAAGTTGATTTTGTAAAAAGTGAAGTAAGTCTTGGTATTGAAAAAGAATTTATGAAAATTAAAGGGAAAAACTGTCTGGATGATTATAGGGGGATATTGTTGAACCTTTTTCCTGAAAGTAAAAGTGACATATACAAAATCATAGAAGAAATGAAAAAAGTTATGAACAATATGAAAATAATGAACGAAATTGAAAATCCTTTGTTCAAAGACTTGAAAAACGACAGAGAGTATATTTTTAAAAAATTGTTGCCATGGTTGTTCAAATTTCTTGTGAAATCATTAAGAAGTAAAAAATACAATAAACCTGTAAATGATTATCTAGAAGATTTTACTGACAATAAATCATTGATAGATATTATAACCCAACATTTTTTTAGAGATATACCAGCGTCTTTCGCATTGAACTATTTCAACATGTATATGGATTATGAATACCCCAAAGAAGGGACATACAATATCGTAGAAAAGTTGAAAGATTATATTCTAAAGAATGGAGGAGATATAAAAGTATCCACAGAAATAAGTAAAATAGACGTTTTTAATAAAAGGATTTTTTATGTAAATAACAATACTTTTGATTACGATCAATTGATTTGGGCTTCTGATACTAATAAACTCTACAAATCTATAGATATGGAAACTGTTAAAGATAAGAAAATCAAAACAAATGTAGAAAAACAGAAAAGTCTAATTTCTGGAAAAAGAGGCGGAGATTCTGTTTATACATTGTTTTTAGCAGTGGATATAGAAAAAGAGTATTTTTCAAAAATATCCACAGGGCATTTTTTTTACACGCCTAGAAAAGAAGGCCAATCAAATATTTTTGGAAATTTATCATCTGTAATCAAATCAGAAGACAAAGATTATATAAAAAAATGGATTAGTAATTATTTAGAATACACAACATATGAAATTTCCATTCCAGTATTGAGGAATGAAAAATTAGCTCCAAAAGGAAAAACAGGACTCATTATAAGCGTTTTGATGGATTATGATTTTATTAATAATGTGAAAAAACTTGGTTTTTATGAAGGATTTAAGAGTTTTACAGAAGGAAAGATTATAGAGGTTCTTGATAATAGTATTTATAAGGGTATAAAAGGAAAAGTGATTTATAGTTTTAGCTCAACTCCCCTAACAATAGAAAAATTAAGCGGGAATCTTGATGGTGCGATAAATGGATGGGCCTATACAAATGATTTTATACCAGCAGTAGCAAAAATGCTTAAAATAAATAAAACCTGTTTTACACCTATTCCCGATATATTGCAAGCTGGCCAGTGGACTTATAGCCCTTCGGGAGTACCTATAAGTATTTTGACTGGTAAAGTAGCAGCCAATAGAGCCATAAAAAATATAGAAAAGCAAAGAAAATATACTTAATAAATTTCACTTTATATAATAGTTTTTCAAAGGGGTGGAGGTTATGAATAAAAACAATTTTTATGATGTAATAATAGTTGGAGGAGGAATTGCTGGTTTAACTGCCTCAGCTTATTCTGCAAAAAAAGGATTAAAAACGTTATTAATTGAAAAACAACCAAAGACAGGTGGTTTAATCAGCACGTTTAAAGATGAAGGTTTTGTTTTTGATGCTGGAGTAAGGGCTTTTGAGAATTCTGGAATAATATTTCCCATGTTGAAACAATTGGGGATAAATATAGAGTTTATAAAAAGTAATGTTTCTTTGGGGATAGAAAATAAAATAGTTAGTTTTGATTCTGAGGGAAAAATAGATGAGTATGGGGAAGTTCTCATAGAAAAATTCCCTGAGAGTAAACAAGAAATTAAAAATATTGTGAATGAAATTAAGAAAATTATAGATTATATGGATGTTTTGTATGGTATAGACAACCCTTTGTTTATAGACTATATGAAAAACAAAAAATATCTCTTTAAAACACTACTTCCCTGGTTTATTAAATACCAAAAAAACATGAAAAAAATAAAAAAGTTGAATATACCAGTTCAAGATTTTTTGAAGAGCTTCACACAAAATCAAAAATTGATAGATATGATAACTCAACTTTTTTTCAAGAATACCCCAACCTTTTTCGCTTTGAGTTATTTTGGATCATATCTAGATTATTACTATCCTAAAGGAGGAACTTATACTTTTGCAAAAGAGATGGAAAAGTATACTCTTGAAAACAGAGGAGAAATTTTAATTAGTACAGAGGTTACTGAAATAATACCAAACGAAGGAATTTTAAAAACAGCCGATGGGGATAATTATTTCTTCAAAGAAATGATATGGGCTGCTGATTTGAGAACTTTCTATAATATAATAAACACAAATGGAATAGAAAAAAAGAAGATACTGGATAATTACAAAAAAAAGAAAGAACTTGTGGATAATAAATCAGCCAACGAGTCAGTCTTGACTGTTTTTGTTTATGCAGATAAAGAAAAAGAATATTTTGAAAAAATGACTAATCCACATCTTTTTTACACACCGACGACCAAGGGAACTGGTGATATAGATTTAGAAAATGATTTTAATTCATTGATAAGAAATAATGACAATAACCTAGAAGAGATTAAACGCATTCTATTTGAAAAAATAAGTGAATATCTAGAGAATACAACATACGAAATATCTTTCCCGGTTTTAAGAGACGAGATTCTTGCACCAAAAGGTAAAACTGGTGTAATAGTGAGTACTTTGATTGGTTATAATATTACCAAATTTTTCTATGATAACAATTTTTATGATGAGTTTAAGAGTCTTTGCTCTGGAAAAATTATAGAGGTTATTACCAAAAATCTTTTTACCGAGTTAGAAGGAAAAATAATTAAAACATCCTGTTCTACTCCTAAGACTATTGAAAGATATACTTCAAATTTCCAGGGGGCAATAACTGGATGGTCTTTTGATAATCAAGAAATGCCTTCAGAAAGTGAGATGATAAGAATTAATAAAAGTGTTTTTACCCCGTTTTCAAATATTTTTCAAGCAGGACAATGGTCTTTCAGCCCTTCTGGAGTTCCTGTTTCTGTTCTTACAGGTAAATTAGCTTACGAAAAAGTTTTGAAAAATATTACCCATAAGTAATAATAATATTACTGAAATTAGTTAGAATTAAATTAATATAAATGTTTTCAAAATAATGATAAAAAAAAGGGAGTTCTGTAATGAAAGAAAATTACTTAAAAAATGAACTATACAATTTAATAAAGGAAGATTCTAGCATTTTTGAATTTATACAATCGGGGTCTTTGGATGGAATTTGGTATTGGGACTTAGAAAAACTTGAAAATGAATGGATGAGTCCAAAATTTTGGGAAACATTAGGGTATGATCCTGAAGAGAAAAAACACTTAGCAGGCGAATGGCAAGACATAATTTTTCAAGAAGACTTGAAAACTGCAGGGGAAAATCTTGATAAGCACTTAAAGGATCCTAACCATCCATATGATCAAATAGTTAGATATCAGCATAAAAGTGGTTCTACTGTTTGGATTAGATGTAGAGGTATGGCTATTAGAGGGAAAAATGGAAAACCCCTTCGTATGTTGGGTGCTCATACAGATATAACTGAATTAAAAAATGCAGAAAAAGAGATTTCTAGATTAAAAGAAGAGTATGAAAAAGTATTTAATGGAACTCAAGATGCTATGTTTCTAATAAAAGTCTTAGAAGATGGAGAATTTAGATTTATTAGAAACAACGTTGCCCATCAAGTTAAAACAAAAATTTCTCTTGAGCAGATAATGAATAAATCTCCTCAGGATTTACTAGGTAAAGAAATGGGAGATATTGTTTCAAAAAATTATCAGAATTGTGTAGATAATAGAAGAAGCATAAAATATGAAGAAGAACTCAGTTTGCCTGGGGGAGATCGTATTTGGAATACAACATTAACCCCTATTTTTGAAGAAGGGAGAGTATCCCATATAGTAGGTTCTTCTAATGATATTACTGAACGTAAAAAACTTGAAAAAGAATTACAGAAACAGGCTAATTACGATAAATTAACAGAGTTACCTAACAGAAGATTATTTTTTGAAAGATTAGAAAGAGTAGTATCTGAAAGCGAAAGAGATAATAATCAATTTGCAATTCTATTCTTAGATTTAGACGGATTCAAAGATATAAACGATAACTATGGTCATGAAGTTGGGGATGAAGTTTTAAAGGTAGTGGGGCGTCGTTTATCAGAAATTATTAGAGATTCAGATACAATAGCTAGAATGGGTGGTGATGAATTCACCATGATCATTCGAAATATAGAAAATAAAAAAGATTTAATTTATTTAGTTAATAGAGTTCATGAAAAGATAAAACAAGTTATACAAATAGGAAATATTGAATGTAATGTTAATTCTTCTATCGGTGTATCAATATATCCAGAGAATGGTAAAAATAGTGAAGAGTTATTAAATAACGCTGATTCATCTATGTATGATATAAAGAAAAATGGAAAAGGTGGAATTAAATTTTTTCAAATATAGAATTTTATACGAGCCTACTTTTATTAAAAAAGGAATAAAACATAAACTTGTTTCCAAAAATCCTCATTCGGAAAATTAAGAATGGGGATTAATTTTTACTTGACGGTGTAATTTTTTGTTATAATAATTATAAAGGATAATGTGATTATAATATTGAAATTTGAAAATACAAACTATTGTTATAAGGAGATTTATATGAATAAAGAAAACCAAATTTATTTTAAAACAATTGAAGATGTTGAAAAGGATTTTTCCACGGATAAAAATAAAGGTCTTTCTTCCCGAAATGCAAAAAAAAGGTTGGAGAAATATGGACAAAATCGTTTAGCAGAAAAGAAAAAAATTTCGATGTGGGAAATTTTCATAAGACAATTCAAAAGCATAGTCATGCTTTTGCTTACTGCAGCTGCCATCGCATCTTTTTTTATTGGAGAAGTTGTAGAGGGAATTGCTGTTTTAGTTGTAATTTTAATTACAGCTATTTTGGGTTTAATAATGGAATATAAGGCTGGGAAATCTATAGAAGCCTTGAAGAAAACAGTTCAACCTAAGGCGAAAGTAATAAGAAACGGAGAAATTTCAAATATATATACAAGAAAAATAGTTGTGGGGGATCTTATCCTTCTTGAAGAAGGAGATAAGATTCCTGCTGATGGCCGTTTAGTAGAAGCAGAAAATCTTGCTGTTGATGAAGCTATGCTTACTGGAGAATCCGATTCCGTAGAAAAGAGTATAGAAGTTTTGCAAAGTGAAGAAAAAGTAGATATAGCTGATCAAAAAAACATGGTATTTATGGGGTCTAAAGTTATTAAAGGAAACGGGAAATTTCTTGTAACTTCTACAGGTCAAGAAGCACAAATTGGTAAAATTTCAAAAATGCTTCAAGAAACTGAAGATGAAGATACACCACTTGAAAAAAGATTAGAACAAACTGGAAGATACCTTATAATTATAACTTTGATCATAACAGGTATAGTTGCATTTATTGGATATCTTACCGGTAAACCTTTATTAGATATGCTAAAAACATCAATTGCTTTGGCTATTGCTGCAGTACCAGAAGGTCTTCCTGCAGCAGCGACAATAACTTTAGCGATAGGTATGAATAGAATGGCAAAGAAAAAAGCATTAATGAGAAATCTTCCTGCTGTTGAAACATTGGGTTCTTCTACAGTTTTTTGTGTTGATAAAACAGGCACTTTAACAGAAAACGAGATGACATTACAAAAAATAATTGTAGGTAATAGAGAGATAAATGTTTCTGGAGTTGGATATAAGCCTGAAGGAGATTTTAGCGAAGGAAACGAAAAACTAGATCCCACAAAAGATGAAGCATTATCTTTGATTTTAAAAATAGGAGTTCTATGCTCTGAAGCTGTTTTAAATAAAAATGAGAAAGATCAATGGGAAATTATTGGAGATCCCACAGAAGGTTCTTTAATAGTTGCTGCTAAAAAAGCTGGTTATGAAAGGCAAAATTTAGAAAAAGAATATCCACGTGAAGAAGAAATTCCTTTTGATCCAAAACGTAAATATATGGCTATTATATCTCAAACACCCCAAGAAGATGAAAATTTGTTTTTAAAAGGGGCTCCTGAAGTTGTACTAGACATGTGTGATAGAGTTTATCAAAATAATGAAATAATAAAACTAACTGACAATAAAAAGAAAGAATTACAAAATAAAAATATGCAATTGGCGAAAGATAGTTTTAGAGTATTAGCAATAGCATATAAAGAAGATGTTAATGACGATATAGGAAATGAAGTCAAAGGTAATTTGATATTTCTTGGATTCGTTGGTATGATAGATCCACCAAGAGAAGGGGTTAAAGACTCAATCGAGGTAGCTTCAAAAGCTGGTATAAGAACTATTATGCTAACAGGGGATCAAAAAGAAACAGCAATAAGTATAGCAAAGAAAATTGGTATTGATAATTCTGAATATGACTTAGAAAATAACACTGATTTAGACGAATTCTCAATTGAAGAATTAAAAGAAAAATTGAATAAAAGATCTGTCTTCCCGCGTGTAGCACCTAAAGATAAATTAAATGTGATAAATGCTTTAAAAGAAAAGAATGAAATAGTTGCAATGACAGGAGATGGGGTTAATGATGCTCCAGCCTTAAAAAAAGCTGATATAGGTGTTTCAATGGGCGTAAGGGGAACAAGTGTTGCAAAAGAGGCTTCTGATATGGTTTTATTAGATGATAGATTTAGTACAATAGTAGAAGCTGTAAGACAAGGAAGAGTTATTTTTGATAATATTCAAAAATTTATACACTATTTGCTTTCATGTAATTTTAGTGAAATTATATTTATATTTTTATCAATTATCTTTGGATTACCTACTCCTCTTGTTGCGCTTCAAATATTATGGCTAAATGTTGCAACAGGGGTATTTCCAGCTTTAGCTATGGCTTGGGAAAAACCAGAAGATAAAGTTATGGAGAAAAAACCTCGGAATCCAAAATCTCCAATTATAACAAACAGATATAAATTTCTTATTGGGTTTCAAGGCCTTATTCTTGCAATCGGTCCTTTAATCTCTTATATGTTTTCTTTAAATCAAGGGTTTGAATTAGCAACAGCGAGAACTATAGGGTTTATGACTTTGGCTATTGTCCATCTATTACAAGTATTTAATGTTAGAAGGAAAAATGGCCTGGGTTATGATAAAACCTTTTTTAAAAATCCATATCTGATCGGTTCTTTAGTATTGACTTTAGCGCTTCAAATTATTGCAGTATATACACCTTTTTTACAAGGAATACTTCAAACAACTGCTCTTTCTTTAAATATGTGGAGTTATGTTGTAATAGGAGCAGTAATTCCTAATATTTTTTTACAATTAATAGCAATATTTCAAAAGAAAATGAAAAAATGATATGAATAGAAAAAATCTCATTCAACTTTGAATGAGATTTTTTATTATATATTGTTTATTTATTTGTTATAATATATTAATGTGATTTCTTTTAGAAAAAAGCAATAAAATGGGGGGATTACCATCAAAAAAATAACAGCTATAATAGGTTCTGCTAGAAAAAGAACTACTTTTAAAGCAATTGAAGAGTTTGAAAAATCGCTAAAAAAATATGAAAATTACAATTTTGAATATGTTTTTTTGAATGACTATGATATAAAAATGTGTCAGGGGTGCAAATTTTGTTTTGATAAAGGTGAAGAATTTTGCCCGTTAAATGATGATAGAAATGTATTGTTGGCAAAACTAGAAAAATCTGATGGGGTAATATTCGCATCACCCAATTACGCTTTTGGAGTTTCTGGAGTGATGAAGAATTTTATTGACAGAATAGCCTATATTTTTCATAGACCACGATTTTTTGGCAAGACTTATACCGTTGTAGTTACTCAAGGAGTTTTTGGAGGGTCAAAAATATTAAAATACTTACAAACAACTGGATTAAACCTTGGGTTTAATCTTGTTAAGGGAGTTTGTATTACGAGTTTAGAGCCTATGTCAGATTCACAGGAAGAAAAAATGAAAAAAGAAATGATCAATTTGGCTAAAAGGTTTAATAAAGATATTGATAGAAAAAAACAACCAAAACCATCTCTATTTAGATTGATGATGTTTAGAATGACAAGAAATGCATTAAAGTTCTCAGAGAATAAAATGTATGATTATAAATATTTTAAAAAGGTAGGGTGGTTTGAGTCAGACTATTATTATGAAGTGAAATTAGGCCCAATTAAAAAGTCTTTTGGGAAATTATTTGATTATTTTGGTAAAAAAATAGCAAAAAAATAATGGGGGATTTTTATGAAAATAGGTATATTTTCTTATTCACTAACTGGTAATAACAATAAATTAGGAGAAAAAATTTCTAGAGAGCTAGGGTTTGAGCATATTGTTATCAAGGAAACAGAAGAAAGAAAAATTGGCAAGATAATTTTGGATATGCTTTTTGGAAGAAAGCCTAAAACATCTCCAAATCCAGAAAAAATGAACAGTTATGATTACATAATATTTTTATCCCCTATTTGGATGGGGAAGGTGGCGTCACCGATGAGAAATTATTTGAGTTATGTAAAAAATAATGGAAAAAAATATTCTTTTTTTTCTATTAGTGGTGGAGCTATGGGACCAAATCCAAAAATTCAAAAAGAATTGAAGAAAAGAACAGGGAAATATCCTGATATTCAAAAAGATTTTCAAAAAGTAGATTTGATGAACACAGCTAAAAAACCAACTTCTCAGGAAACATCTGATTATCAAATCACTGAAAAAGATATCGAGATAATTTACAATCAAATTTTAGAATTACTAAAAAAGAATAAAATTGTTAACTTGTGAATAATTACATCATTTTAATAAAATATTTTCTATGGATGGGAAATAAAAAAGGAGATGGAAAGATGGAACATATTGCTTATTGTGATAAGAAAGCAAAGGAGTTAGATAAAATATTTGATGGGTCAAAAACTATGTTGATTAGAGGCGCAGCTGGTAGAAAAATACCTTATGGAAGAGTCAATAAAGGAGAAAAGATATATTTAGTTGAGAATGATGGCAGTTGTGAAATAAAAGCTTCTGCAGTAGTAAAGAATGTTTTTAATTCTGAAAAAATGACAAAGGAAGAATCTGAAAATCTTATACAAAAAAATATGGATAAACTTAATTTAACAACTGCACAATTGAAAAGATGGAATGGGAAAAGATATTTATGTTTGATAGAAATATCTGATTTAAAGGAAATAGAACCATTTAAGTTTACAAGAACAAGCAATATGGATGATTGGCTGATTTTAGAAAACATAGATGAAGTAAAAGAATAATTAAAAAAGAGTATAATTTAATTATAAGTGATTGAAAGAAGGGCTTTTTTTGAAAGAAGTTTATTTGGTGACAGGTGCAGCTGGACATCTTGGAAGTGCAATAATTAAGGAATTAAAGAAAATGAATAAAAAAGTTAGAGGTCTTATATTACAGGGGGAGAAAAATATACCTGAAGATATAGATATTTTTTATGGAGATGTCACCAATAAAGAAAGTTTAAATGGTTTTTTTGAAAGTTCTGATAGCCAGTTAATTGTTATTCATTGCGCGGGAATAATATCAATTAAATCTAAATATAGTGAGAAAATGTATGAAGTTAATGTCAACGGAACAAAAAATATTGTTGAGTTATGTAAAAAATATAAAGCAAAGAAGCTTGTATATGTTAGTTCTGTTCACGCTATTCCTGAAAAACCAAAAGGTGTAACTATTTCTGAAACCAAAGATTTTGATCCTGATAAAGTAGAAGGTAATTATGCCAAAACAAAAGCAGAAGCAACAAAATATGTTTTAGAAGCTTCAAAAGATTTTGATATTTCAATAGTACATCCTTCTGGAATTTGTGGCCCTTATGATTTTGGAAGAGGTCATGTTACCGCTTTGGTTAAAGATTATTATAACGGGAAATTGGTTGCTGGAACAAAAGGGGGATATGATTTTGTGGACGTTCGCGATGTAGCGAAAGGGATTTTGTCTTGTGTAGAAAGAGGAAGACAAGGAGAATGCTATATATTAGCAAATAAATATTTTACTGTAAGAGAAATACTTAACTTGCTTTATGATATAACTGGAAAGAAAAAAATAAAAAGTTTTATACCTTTATGGTTTATTAAAATAATGGCTCCTGTTGCTGAATTTTATTATAAAATATTAAAACAACCACCATTATATACTCCATATTCAATTTATACTTTGAATTCTAATTCTATTTTTTCAAATGAGAAGGCAAAAACAGAATTAGGTTATTCAACTCGTGACATGAATGAAACTTTAACAGATACTGTAAAATGGTTAAAAGAAAAAAATATTATTTAATTTCAAGGGCGTTCTTTTTGAACGCTTTTTTTATTAGGGGGGGATATATATTAAAATTAATAGATTATTTGAAATTATTTATATATTAATGAATAAAAATCAAACAACAGCAAAAATATTAGCAGAAAAATTTGAAGTTTCTATTAGAACTATATATAGAGATATTGATATCCTTAGTTATGCTGGGATTCCAATTTATACAAACAAAGGTAAGGGTGGAGGTATATTTTTAGATGAGCAATTTATTTTAGATAAATCTATCTTATCTGATGAGGAACAAAATAAAATTTTAATGTCTCTTCAAAGTAATACTTTATTTGATAGTGAAAACAATTCCTTGATAGACAAATTATCAAATATTTTTCAAAGTTCAAATATTAATTGGATTGAAGTCGATTATTCTAGGTGGGCAAATGGAGAAAAAGATAGAGAGCTTTTTAACTTTTTAAAAGAATCAATATTAAACAAAAATATAATCTTGATTGAGTATTTAAGTTCATATGGAGAAAAAACGAAGAGAGAAATTTTTCCAATGAAATTAATATACAAATCTAAAGCATGGTATTTGCAAGCCTTTGATAAAAATAAAAAAGATTTTAGATCTTTTAGACTGAGCAGGATAATAAATTATAATAATCAAGAGGAAAAATTTGAAAGGGCAGATTATTTACCTTTACCAGAATTTGATAATTATGATTCATTAAAAGTAAATACCATACATATAAAATTAAAGTTTTCAAAAGCTATAGGGTTTAGAGTCTATGATGAATTTGACTCAAAATCTATTAGTCAGGATGAAGAAGATAATTTAATTGTTGAGGCAGATATTCCATATGATTACTGGATTTATAGTTATTTATTATCTTTTGGAGTGTATGCTGAAGTTATAGAACCCAATTTCCTCAAAGAAAATCTTTTAAAAGAATTAGAAAAAATAAGAAAGAATTATAATATGACATGATGTTGTCATATTAGCATTGGTATAAATGAAGTATATCAATGAAAAGGGGGAAATAAATATGCAAGAAAAATATTGTCAAAGTTGTGGTATGCCTATGGGAGAAACAGTAGAACTATATGGAACTAATAGTGATGGGAGTAGAAATGAGGATTATTGTAAATACTGTTATGAAAATGGTGAATTTACACAAGATATTACTATGAATGAAATGATTGAATTTTGTGTACCTCATATGGCTTCTGCTAATGAAGATATGACAGAAGATGAAGCGAGAAAAATGATGAAAGATTTTTTTCCAACTTTAAAAAGATGGAAAAAGAGTAATTAAAAAAATATTGAAAGAAACCTGTCATTTTAATGCCAGGTTTCTTTCATAAGTTAAGGGGGTACATTATGGATAAAATAGTAGAGTTAAGTTTAGATAATATTGAAAAAGAGCATATTTGTTGTGCTATATCGGACAAAAAAGGAGAAAACAGAGTAAAATCAAAAAAAGATTGGTTAAAAGATAGAATAAAAGAAGGGTTGGTTTTTGCAAAATTAGATGTTAGAGGAAAAGTTTTTATTGAATACATTCCAGCAGAACATGCTTGGGCTCCTATTGAAGCGGATGGTTATATGTACATTAATTGTTTTTGGGTATCAGGTAAATATAAGGGTAAAGGAAATGCAGATAAATTGATTAATTATTGTATAGAAGATGCCAAAAGAAAGAATAAGAAAGGTCTTGTAGTGCTTTCTTCTGAAACGAAAAAACCATTTTTATCTGACCCAAAATATCTAAAATATAAGGGGTTTAAGGTTGCTGATAAAGCTAAACCTTATTATGAATTATTATATTATCCTTTTGACGAAGCCTATGAAAAACCTAGATTCAAAGAAAGTGTTAAAGAAAAAGTAATTAATTCTAAAGAATGGACTTTATACTACACAAACCAATGTCCATTTACAGAAATATATGGTTTGAAATTAGCTGAAAATGCAAAAAAGAAAGATATAATTATAAATCTTATAAAAATAGATAATAAAGAAAAAGCGCAAAATGCTCCGAATCCTTTTACTACATATTCTTTATTTTATAATGGGAAATTTATTACAAATGAGATTTTAACAGAAAAAAGTTTTGAAAAAATACTCAGTAAAATTTGATTTTTCTTAAATTACAAATTTATAGTATAATAATTATTGAAATTGTAGTCTACAGGAGGTAATTACATGATAAATGGGAAATATATGTTTGTAGTTATAATTGGTATTATAGTTACCATTATTTTTTCAATTTTTCCTCAATATGGAATTATGACTAACTCTTTTAATACTATTATGCAAGGTGTTGGAATTATAATAGTTTTGATAGGTATTTTTTTAGTTAATAGAAAAAAACCTGAATAAAAAAGGTCTTAAACAATTGTTTAAGACCTTTTATTGTTAAAAATTATATCCTATAGATAAAGATATCAAATTTATATTGTTTATAAATCCTTGCCCTCTGACTCCTATAAATATATTTCTAAATATTCTAAAATTTGTTCCAATATGAAGTCCTATGTCATTTGGTTGGAAACCAGAATCCAAAGCTAACAAATTAGTACTAGCTCCAAGTTCTAAGTTAAGAAAGCCAGTATCAGCTATAAAAAATAAAGACAAGTTTGAATCGAAATCATAATCTGTTGTTTGCTGCGTAGAGTCTGGGTCTATAAATGCATATCTGTTGTAATTGTAAGAGGAACCTATTCCTAAAAAACTATTAAATAAATTATTATAGTTAAAGGATACTTCTACCCCAGAAGCATTTTGGTATGTATACAGATCAGTAGGCATTGGATTAAAATTGGCTACTCCATAACCAGCAAAAATCGTGAATGGGAATTGTTTTTTTGAAACTCTTCTCAAAAGTTTTTTATCCATGTTGAAATTCATCTCAGCATTTTTTGAGTTTCCAGGGAAAGAATAGTTTATTATCAATTTATATTCTTTATTATCAAAATCAAGTGGAGATACTGAATATTTTTGATTCTCTCTACTTATAAAAGAATCTTCTCTTACAAAATAATCACTTTTCATTTCTACATTCGTTATAGGGACAAATGCTTCCTTTACTTTTCTACCTTTAAAAAGTACAGCATTGTTTTGTTCTTCAAAGGGAGAATAATTTACCGGTCTAAAAAGAATGGGTCTTACTTGATTTCCAAACTCATCTTCTATTTTAGAGTTATCCCAGTAAACATCGATTATTTGATCTCTTTTATTTATAATTTCAATAAAATAATTGTATACTTGTGGAATTTCACCAAACCAATTTGTAAATAAATTGAAATTTTCTATCACAGGGAAATTCAAAGTACTTCCTTTATCAAAAGGATTTGAGGGCTTTTCAATATAAAGATGTATTATTATATCTTCATTTTCAAAATTTTTTAAATAGATTTTTTCAGAAAAAGCACTCAAAGTAAGCATGAATATCAATAATAAAAGTAAATATTTTTTCATTTATAAGATCCTCCCAAAGTTTTATATATTTCTATTATACAACAAATCCCTTTAATCAATATTTCTTTAAAAATAACAAAATACCCTTAATTAAAAATCATTTCTTTTATATAAATTATATTAATGGTATAATTTTATATGTATAAATATTTATTTTTCAGGGAGGGAGAAACATGGAAGATATTAAAAAAAGGGCTTATGAAACAAAAGCTATTTGGAAAGAAAAAGCAGATGAGAATTTAAAGAATGAATTATTAAAGATAGAGGATCAGGAAAATGAAATTATAGATAGATTTTATAAAAATTTAGAATTTGGAACAGGTGGAATGAGAGGTAAAATAGGAGTAGGATCAAATAGAATGAATATTCATACCGTTGCTAGAGCTACTCAGGGATTAGCTAATTATTTAAAAATGAAAAAAGATTTTCCTTCTGTAGTTATAGCTTATGATAATAGACATAAATCAAAAGAATTCTCTAAAATTGCATCAGAAGTTTTAGCTGCAAATAACATAAACGTTTATTTATTTAATGAATTAACTGCAACACCTATTCTTTCTTATGCTGTAAGAAAACTAGAGTGTGATGGTGGGATTGTCATAACAGCTAGTCATAACCCATCAGAATATAATGGTTATAAAGTATATACAAGTGATGGGACTCAAGCTGTTCCGAAATATGCTAAAGAAATCATTGAAGAAATAAACGTATTAGATTTTTTTGCTGATGTGAAAAGAGTTGACTTTGATCATGCAGTGGAAACAGATAAGATAGAGATTTTATCAGAGAACATTTTTAGTGATTATATGGATGAAATAGAAGGATATATTCGGTCATTAGATCCTATTTTTGATGCTAATGTAAAAACAGTTTTTACACCTTTACATGGAACAGGACTAAAACCGGTTCAAGAAATCTTGAATAGATTAGATGTTGAGAACTATATTGTAAAAGAACAAGCTATTGCTGATGGAGACTTTCCAACAGTTGAATCTCCGAACCCCGAAGAGAAAAGTGCTTTTAAAATGGCTATTGAATTGGCCAAAAAGAAAAATGCTGATATAGTAATGGCGACAGATCCTGACTCAGATAGAATTGGTGTTTTTGAGAAAAATGGTAATGATTATTCTACTTTCAATGGAAATGAAATGGGAGTTATGCTAAGTCATTTTATCATCACGAAAATGAAAGAACACGCTTCTTTGCCTAAAAATGCAGTTATTTTAAAAACAGTTGTATCTACGGATATGATCAAAGAGATTGCAAAAGACTATGGAGTAAAAGTTGTTGAAACGTTAACAGGATTTAAATTCATTGGAGAAAAAATTGAAGAGTATGAATCTACAGGTGAAAACAAATTTATTTTTGGTTTTGAAGAAAGTTATGGATATCTTGCAAATACTCACGCAAGAGATAAAGACGCTGTTATAGCCAGCGCTCTTATTGTTACTCTCGCTTCAGAGTTAAAAGCTCAAGGAAAAAATCTGAGAGAATATATGGAAGAACTAAATGAAAAATATGGTTATTATAAAGAAAAATTGTTCTCTTTTAAATTTGAAGGGTATTCTGGTTCACAAAAAATAATAAATATAATAAACACCATGAGAAAAGAACCACCAATAAATATATCTGGTCATGCTCTAAAAGAAACAGTTGATTACAATAAAGGTATTAATAATTTACCTAAATCAAATGTAATAGAGTTAAGATATGGAGATATTAAATTAATAGCTAGACCTTCAGGAACAGAGCCTAAAATTAAATTTTATGTTTTAGTTAGAGGAAGAAATGAAGAAGAAGCGCTTAAATATATTGATGATGCTGAGAATTCTGTTTCTGAGTTAATCAACAAACAATGATTTAAAGAGGGTGAAAAATGCAATTTGAATGCCTTATGTTAACAGATAAGGGCGATTATTTTTCTACAGAAAAATACGAATTTATAAATAATGATACAATTATATTTAAAGATATATCACCAGATGAAGAGGATTCAATATCCTCTAATTCTGGTTTTATCTCTTATTTCATAGCTACAGAACAGAATGGTGATTTATCTGGGATAAGAAGATTTCTAAAAACAGATCTCAGAAAGAAAAAATCATTAAAAACACTGTATGTTGATTTTATTTCTGATGAGGTAAGAGATCTTTATGGTGATCATGTTGAAGTTATTTCTAGACACTTAGGTTTGAGAAATGTTATTAGTTCTTTTAACACTCTTATAAAAACTAAAGATGTTTTAGCTAATTATGATTATTGGATAGAAAATATTTCAAAAGATTTACCTGGAAAGAACAGAGACGCTATTTCATCTAGGGTTACCAAGTTTGTAAACTTATATTTGATTAGGGTTTATGAGAGATTATATGGCAAAAATATTGATCTTTTAGTAGAGCATGAGTCATCTATAACTTATAAAATATTAGAAAAATCTATTATGCAAAAAACCTTATAATATTATTAGATTTGTATGGAGGAATAAATATGAGAATGGTTGCAGCTACAGTTGCTTATGATGGAACAGATTTTTTTGGATATCAAGGGCAGAGAAATGTTAGAACAGTACAAGGGGAGTTTGAAAAAGCACTCGAAAAAATATTTAAACAATCAGTTTTTTCTCATGGAGCTGGGAGGACAGATACTGGAGTTCATGGTTATGGACAAACAATAGCTTTTAAAGTTCCTAATGATAATATGAGTATTCAAAATATAAAAGATGCACTTAATTCTGTTCTACCTTCTGATATTTATATAAGGAAAGTTGAGGAAGTTGCAAAAAATTTTAACCCAAGGTTTATGGCAAAAAAAAGAATTTATCATTATTATATATATACAAAAAAGGATCCTGATATTTTTTTAAGAAATAGGGTATGGTGGTTTCCTTATGAACTAGATATTAAAAAAATGAGAAATGCTGCAAGACATTTTGAGGGAGAGCATGATTTTAGCTCTTTTAAATCTGGGAATGATGATAGAAATCCTATGAGACAAATAGATAGAGTTAGAATAATAAAATTAAACAAAAATATGATTTTAGTTAGAGTTGAAGGTGTTTCTTTCTTAAGGAGAATGGTTAGAAATATAGTAGGAACACTAACAAAAGTGGGAACAGGTACTTGGGAACCAAATAGAGTAAAAGAAATAATAGATGCAAAAGATAGGTCAAAAGCACCAGCTTCAGCACCACCTGATGGTTTATATTTTTATAAAATATTATATTGATTAAAAGAAGGTTCAAAAGATGAAGAAAAAAATCTTAGTTATGATTTTATTTATTTTTTTATCTATAATTTCATTATCTGTGGAGAAAATTGGATTTGTATACAATGGTCCAATTGAAAATTATTTGGATATTTTCAGTGTTGTATATAAATATGCTGATATAACAATTCCTCCTTCAGGTGAAAATGAAACTTTGGAAGTTAATTATAAAAGGGGAAATTATGAACTGAAATATAAAAACAATACTATTCAAACTTCTATTGTTGATCTAGATAGTGCATTGAAAAAATTATTAAATACTAATTCAAGAAGCATATTTGTCATTTCAGATAATTCAAATGTTATTACTGAGGATTCAACGAGAACTTCAGCTTTTTTTTCTTGGAATAGCGAAATTAACATTAAATTGGAAAAAGATGGTATTGTTTATAGTTATACATTTAACCCTCCTTTTGGCAAAAGAATAGTTCATATTCCAAGCAATTTCATTGATGTCAATATAAAAGGAGAACAAGAATTTGTTTTTCTAAATGATGAAAAAATAAAATTACCTTCTGAAATGTCAATTCCCCCAACAAAATTTGAAATTTATGATGGTGTTGAAACTTATAGATATGACTTAACTTCTTATGCAAGTAGTTCTTTTAATATAAACTTACAGAAGCAGAATATTTTTAATAAAGTGGAAACAAAGTTGTATAAGGCATATGAGATTAAAAGTGGAGTCTTTTTATACGGTGAGCCTTTTTCAATATGGTTTCCTAACGAAGGAGATCCAGTTGTTACAAAATCTAGATTTTTTTCAAATTATGGAGATATAGAAAAGATAAATGACAGATATTCTTTTAAAGGTTCAGTTGCATATGTAATTGAATATAATAAAACAGTGTATTTAATAAGCTCTGCTGGCGAGTTAGTTTCCATGGGGTCAAAAGAATTATACAAAGACTTTGGAAGATCGCCTATGAATGTAAACATTGATGATACTTCAATACAATTAAATACGTTTAAAATGGAGCAATATACTATTAATTTTGAAGGCGGTATATTTAAAAGTGGTAATGTTTATTCACTATTTTATAATATGCCTAGTTATGTGCCTGAAGAAGATTATGAAAATAATAATTATTTTTTGGAGATAAAAGATAATATTGTAAATATATACATAAAATGAGTTATTCAGAGAACTTTAAACTTATTATTATATAATTAGGAGTGTTAAAAATAAGACTTGATAAGTATCTATCAATAAACCAATTGGTAGAATCTAGAGAAAAATCTAGAAGACTTATAAAAGATGGAAAGGTATTAGTAGATGGTAAAAAAATCAATAAACCTTCTTTTATAGTTAAAAATGATTCTAAAATAGATGTGCTTGAAAATTATAAATACGTAGGAAGAGGTGCTTTTAAACTTTTAAAAGCCATAGATGATTTTGACATCGATTTGAATGAAAAAATATGTATGGATATTGGTAGCTCAACAGGAGGATTTAGTCAAGTTCTTTTAGAAAATAATGTTAAAAAGATTTATGCTATAGATGTGGGATCAGAGCAATTACATTCAAAATTAAGAAAAGAAGACAAAATTATACTTAAAGAAAATACCAACGCAAGAGACTTCAGAAATGAAGAAAAGGTAGATTTTATATGTTGCGATGTATCGTTTATATCTATAACGAAATTGATAAATACTTTTTTTAACAATTTAAAAGAAAAAGGCGATTTAATAGCATTAATAAAACCACAATTTGAAGTTGGTAGTAGTAATATAAATAATGGAATAGTAACAAACAATAAAATTCTTCATAACTCTTTAAAAAATGTTTTAGAAGAATTTGAATCATATGGATTTAAAGTATTAAAAGTTATTGAATCTCCAATAAAAGGAACAAAAGGGAATAAAGAATTTCTTGCACATATTGTGAAATATTAATAGAGGTGTATTATGAAGTTTAGATTATCATTGATTTTGATTATAATTTCAGTTGTTCTTGGCTATTCTTCAACTACAGAAATCAAAATAAAAAATATAAAAAATATATACGATAGAGTTTTAAATGAGGTACCTCTTTTGAGATTTATAAATTCAAAAGAGGGAATTGGTTATAGCTATTTTCTTAAGTTTTTAGATAATCAAATAACTTCTGATGCGACAGATTTGAATAATTTATTTAATAATTCTCTAGAAATATATTCTAATAAAGAATATACTTTTAATGATTTTCTTAATCCGAATTATCTCCAGATTCTAAAAAAAATCATTGATGAATCTGAATATTTTACTACTTCGTCAAAAGATGCAACTACAATAAATGATGTTTTAGAAAATGTTTTTGATTATGATTATGAAAATGGGAAATATATAACTGAAAATAATGAGGTTCAAGTTTTTAATAATGAAAATGGGACTAGCTTTATCCAAGATCAAGAAATAGATATTTCAGAACCATCGACATCTTTAATTTATGGAAAAATAAAGAACTTTTTTCAAGAAAATAAAAGTTGGAATTATTATTTTACTGTTGAAAATAGGACTCTAAATGGTTATTTTGAGTCTGAATCTAATAGTTATCTTGATAAAAACTTTAACATTAGGGATTTAGAAGAAGAGAAAATATTTGGTGATGTATTAAAAATAAATAAAATTACAAAAAATAAATTTATAGATTATATTCAAGAGTTTTTAATTCCACATGATAAATTTTCTGAGGAAAATTTTGATTATGTCTTGAACGGAATTAATGATGAAGAATTTATTATGGTTGATTCAAGAAATATCCTGGATGATAAAGAGTATTCTTTTTTAGTATTTTCTCAATTAAATTTAGATAAAATTGAAGATTTTTTGGATAGAAAAAATTTGGTACAAGGTAGATTGGGATCATTTTCATATTTTCGTTTAAGCCATGAAAAAGTTGGGAACTCAGTCTATGTATATTACGATAATAATGAAACAATTTTTTCTACTTTGATTCCTGAGAACATGCGAGTATATTTGGGAGAAGTAAAAAGGTTTAAATATCTTAGAACATATCAAAGTCTTGAGAAAAAAGAAAACATTTCAAAAATTATGGTAATTGATTTAGAAAGATATTTTAGTAATAAATTTTATTCAACATCAGGTTCTTTTATTACTGTGGAATTTTTTTCTGAAAATAATAAAGATTTTGTTAATGTTCATATTAAATGATTAATTAAGGAGAGAAAATAAATGTTATTTGGATTATTTGATAAAAATAAAAAATTATTAAAAAAATATAGAAAAATGGTGGAAAGTATAAATGTTTTTGAGCCAGAAATTGAAAAATTATCAGATGAACAATTAAAAGAAAAGACACCAGAATTTAAAAAAAGACTAGAAAATGGAGAAACATTGGATGATATATTATATGAAGCTTTTGCTGTAGTTAGAGAGGTTGCAAAAAGAGTAGTTGAAATGAGGCACTTTGATGTTCAGCTTATGGGTGGGATTTCCATGCATGAAGGTTTAATAGCTGAAATGAAAACTGGTGAAGGTAAGACTTTAGTAGCAACTTTACCTTTATATTTAAATGCCTTAACAGGTAAAAATTGTCAATTAGCCACTCATAATGATTACTTAGCTCAAAGGGATGCTGAATGGATGGGGCCAATATACGAATTTTTGGGATTAAAGGTTGGTTTTATTCAAGCTGGGATGAGTAAAGAAGATAGAAAAGCTGCTTATGAGGCTGACATTACTTATGGGACAGCTAATGAATTTGGGTTTGATTATCTTAGAGACAACTTGGTTCATGATATGGAAGACAAATCACAAAGGGATCATTATTTTACTATAGTGGATGAAGCTGACTCTATTTTAATCGATGAGGCAAGGACACCACTAATCATTTCCGGTCCATCTGATACTCCAAGTGAATTGTACAGAAGATTTTCTCATTTATCCAAAAAATTTGAAGAAGAGAAAGATTATACAATAGATGAAAAACAAAAAACAATATCTCTTACAGAAGAGGGAATTGAAAGGGCAGAAGATTTACTCCAGTTAGAAAATTTATATAATCCAGATAATATCAAATATTTATTTCATCTTTTAAATGCTTTGAAAGCTAGGATTTTTTTCAAAAAAGATAAAGATTATATAATTCGAGAAGGCGAAGTAGTAATTGTTGATGAATTTACGGGAAGGCTTTTACAAGGTAGGAGGTACTCTGAAGGTCTTCATCAAGCAATTGAAGCAAAAGAAGGAGTTCAAATTAAACAAGAAAGTTTAACATATGCTACAATTACTTTCCAAAATTACTTTAGAATGTATGATAAATTGTCTGGTATGACTGGTACTGCAAAAACAGAAGAAGAAGAATTTAAACAAATTTACAATAGTGAAGTTGTAGTTATTCCAACGAATAAACCCGTAGTAAGAATAGATAATAATGATAGTATTTATCAAACATTGAAAGGAAAATATAATGCTATTGTTGACGAAATAGAAGAGAGACATAAAACAGGCCAACCAATGCTTGTTGGTACTACTTCTATAGATAAAAGTGAGCTTTTATCAAATATGTTAAGAAGAAAAGGTGTAACTCATGAAGTTTTAAATGCAAAACAACATGAAAGAGAAGCAGAAATAATTGCTAATGCTGGTCAAAAAAATGCGGTAACTATAGCTACTAATATGGCTGGTAGAGGTACTGATATAAAAATTAATGATGAAGTCAAAGAATTAGGTGGGTTATATGTAATTGGTACTGAAAGACATGAAAGTCGAAGAGTTGACAACCAGTTGATAGGTAGGTCTGGGCGTCAAGGTGATCCAGGAGAATCAAGGTTTTTCTTATCTTTTGAAGATGATGTTTTAAGGTTGTTTGGTGGAGAAAAGATGAAAAACATTATGGGATCTCTTAAAATTGAAGAAGGACAACCAATAGAACATAAATTGTTATCTAATGTCATAAGAGATGCTCAGAAAAAAGTTGAAGGTATTCATTTCTCTATGAGAAAGAGATTATATGAAATGGATTCTGTAATGGATAATCAAAGAAATTCCATTTATACTCACAGAAACTGGATACTAACTCAAGAAGACTATACAGAACATTTACAAGAAATATTTGAAGATGTTGTAGATAGAATTGCTGAATCAGCTTGGGATGATAAAGCTGGGGTTATTGATAAAGAATATGTAAAAGGAAAACTTGAGAGTTTATTAATAATAGCTGATATAAAATCTGAAAGCGTTTCAGAATTAAAAGATGAAATTATGACATTATTATGGAATAAATTTGAAAATAAAAAAGAAGAATTTGGAGATCACTTTAATAAGATGTCAAAATATATTATGCTAAGAATCATAGATGATAAGTGGAGATCACATCTTGATGCTATAGAGCATTTAAAAGAATCTGTAGGATTAAGAGCTTATGGACAAAAAAATCCAAATATGGAATTTAAAAAAGAATCTTATTATATGTTTTCTCAGCTAGTAGATGATATCTATGATACAATTGTAGATTATTTAATGAGGATTACAAGGGTAGATCCTAATAAAGAAGAAACTGAAGCAAAAAAACAAACTGTTAATTTGAATTTTGTTCATGGAGATGCTTCTGTAGTGGATTCTCAAAAAGATAAGCAGAAAGCAAAAAAAAGTTTTGCTGCTAAAAAAGGATTCCAAAGAAATAAAAGATTCAAAGTGAAGAAATAATTAGGAGGAAATGTATGATTTCTTATGAAGACAAGCAAAAATTAGAAGAATTAAGAAAGAAATTCGAAGACTTACAAAATCTTTTTGATATAGAAAAATCAAAAAACAGAGTCGCTGAATTACAAAAAGAAATGGTCAAACCAGATTTTTGGAATGATCAAGAAAAAGCACAAAGTGTGTCAAAAGAAAGCCAACATTTAAAAGATGAAATAGCAGAATTTAAAAAACTAGAAAGTGTTTTTGAAGATATAGATGTCGCCATTGAATTTTCAGATGAAGATCCTTCAATGGAAGAACAAATTCAAACTTTGTTGAACAAGGCAGAAAAGATGACAAAAAGTTTTGAATTGAAAATGTTATTAAGTGGAAAATATGATGATTCTAATGCTTTTTTAACAATACATCCAGGTGCAGGTGGAACTGAATCTCAAGACTGGGGTTCAATACTTTTGAGGATGTATACCAGATGGTGTGAAAACAATAAAATGAAATATCAAACAATTGATTATCAAGATGGAGATGAAGCAGGAATAAAAAGTGCAACTATAAAAATATCTGGTCCTTTTGCTTATGGAAAATTAAAATATGAAACTGGAGTTCACAGATTAGTTAGGATTTCACCATTTGATTCTAATGGAAGAAGACATACATCATTCACTTCTGTAAATGTTACTCCAGAAATTGACGAAGATATTGAAATTGAAATAAAAGACGATGAATTAAAAATTGATACTTATAGAGCAGGTGGAGCAGGAGGACAACATGTTAATAAGACTGATTCTGCTGTGCGGCTAACCCATTTACCTACAGGAATAGTTGTAACCGCTCAAAACGAAAGATCTCAACATCAAAACAAAGCAACAGCTATGAAGATATTAAAAGCTAGATTATATGATATGGAAATGAGAAAGAAAATGGAAGAAAAGATGTCAATTCAAGGCGAGGTAAAAGATATTTCTTGGGGTAATCAGATAAGATCTTATGTATTATATCCATACCAAATGATAAAAGATCATCGTACAGAACATGAAACATCTGATTCTCAAGGGGTATTGGATGGAGAAATTGATGATTTTATTGAAGCTGAATTACTATATTTTGCTGATTTGGATAAATAATTCTTGTCAATTATATAAAATTTAATTTTGCTCATTTCTTATGTGTTATATAGAAAGATTTATAGTGTAAAAAATATAAAATTCGTTCAATTTGACAAGATTGTTAAGGTGGTGTATAATTATTGAGACAGTATAAAGATTATCACAGGAGTATTATGGTCAATGAAATAAATGAAAACTTAATAACAAAAAAAAATGGTGTTTACGTAGACTGCACAGCAGGAGAAGGTGGGCATTCTAAAGCTATCTATAACTATACAGATGGAAAATCCAAAGTTATAGCAGTTGATATTGATTATGAAGTTTTAGAAATTGCTGAAAAAAGATTAGATGATATAGCTGATAAAATAGAATTTTTTAAAGCTCCTTATCAAGATATTGATCTTGTTTTAAAAGGACTTGGAATTAATAAAGTTGATGGCTTTCTAATGGATTTAGGTGTTTCCACTTTTCAACTGAAAGGTGAAGGAAGAGGTTTTACTTTCATGAATGATGAACCTCTTGATATGAGAATGGACACAGAATCAGATCTGAATGCAGCAAAAGTAGTAAATGAATACGATGAAAAAGAATTAGCTAGAATAATTTTTGAATATGGACAAGAGTTCAAATTTTCTAGAAGAATTGCAAAAAGCATTGTAGATAAAAGACCTATAAACACTACGTTTGAGCTAATTGAAGCAATTAAAAAAGCTTTACCTTACAATGAAATAAGAAGAAGAAAAAGACATTTAGCCACAAAAACATTTCAAGCGTTAAGAATAGAGGTTAACAAAGAGTTTGATAATATTAGAACTGCTTTAAACAAGTTTACTGAATTTTTAAATCCAGGGGGAAGAGTTGCTATTTTAACTTTCCATTCTTTAGAAGACAAAATAGTAAAACATTATTACAAAAATCACGAAAACTATAAATTAGTTACTAAAAAACCATTGTATCCTTCGGAAGAAGAAATTGAAGAAAATCCAAGATCAAGAAGTGTTAAATTGAGGATAGCTGAATACATAGGTTAAATGATATTTTTTTGCTAAACTGGGGGGCGGTAGGATGCCAAAACCTTATGAAAAACAACAAAATATTGAAAGAACCGATTCAAAGTTTATGGATATAACTTTAGTAAGTATTGTTGTTTTGATTATTTTCTCAGCTACTGTTTGGATTACATTTGTCATAAATTTTGGTCAAGAAATAGAAAGTTACAAAGAAAATATAGACAATGCAAGAATCAATTTAAACAGTATGGAACAAAAAATCCAAAATCTGGATAACAGAATTGAAAAATATGCTGAGATATTAAATGATTTGGAGATTGAAAAAAATTGGTGATAATATGAAATTTAAATATTCATTAACTCAGATAATTTTTTTGTTAGGTTATTTGTTGTTGATATTATTTGGTGTTTTTCTCAATACACCAAGTATAGTTGATGTAAAAAATAATTTTGATAATGAAGAAAAAATAGCGACCCTTGTTGATAACAAGGGTCATTTTCTTGTTTATAACAAGAATAAATATGAAGTATGGATTGATCTTGAATTTATGAAAAGAAGAGATGAATACATGGATTTGAAACATATGTTGAATGCAAAATATTCTGATGAAGAAATTGAAGGTAAAAATTTTCTGTTCTGGGGTATTTTTGATACAGAAGAAGAAGCAAAAGAAAGTTTAGGTCATATGAGAAAATATGCAAGTATCCATGTTAATAAAGAAAGAGTTTATAATAACTTGTTTTCATATGACTCGCTAATAGGTAATTACCAAAGCACTCAGTATGGAATAGAAAAATATTTATTTGATAATGGAGAATTATTTAAAAATGAAAGTATTAAGCTAAGTTTAGATAACAAATTACAAAGTTATTTGTATCAAGAGCTAAATCAAACTGTTAAAAACAGAAATGCAAACGGTGGAGTAGCAATAGTGATGGAAACAAAAACTGGAAAAATTAGAGCTAGTGCTTCTATTTATCCTTGGAATTTAGGTTATATGGGATATATTGAACCTGGTTCTACTCTAAAGCCTATGATTTATGCTTTGGCTTTAGATGAAAAAATAATATCTCCTGATAAAAAATTTGAGTCTACTTTTAATTATAAACCTGAAGAAGATTTGAATTTTATTGTAAAAGAATCTGAAGGTTATGGCTTGGGAGAGCTAGATATAAAAGACGCTTTGATATTATCTTCAAATATATCTATTGCAAAAGTCATGAAAAAAATAAAAGAAGATTACTCTAACGAATGGTTATACTCACAGTTGGTTAATATGGGGTTTGGAGTAAAAACAGATCTTGAGTTTAAAGGAGAAATTGATGGAATACTTAGGTATCCTAATAATTGGTATTCAATTACACCTTATCAAATTGCAATGGGGCAAGGTATAGGAGTTACACCTATTCAACTTATAAGTACATTTAACGCGCTTATAAATGACGGAGTATACAAAGAACCAACATTTTTAGAAGAAAAGCATAGTGAATCTAGGCAAATATTTTCTATAGAAAATTCTAAAAGGTTGAGAGAGTGGATGAATTATGTAACCATTTCTGGAACTGCTAAATTGGCTTTTACTCAAGGAATGCTTATTGGTGGGAAAACAGGAACTGCTCAAAAAGCTGTAATTGGTAAAGGTTATAATGAAGAATCTTACTATTCTTTGTTTGAAGGATATTATCCAGCTACTAACCCCAGATATACCTTTTTAGTTATAGTTGATAATCCCCAAGGAGAATATTATGGAGGAGAAGTAGCTGCCCCTGTAGTTAGAGAAGCTTTTTATAGGTATGAAAATGATTCATCTAGTTTATCTGACAAAAAGGTTCTTTTCAAAAATATTATGCCAAATATTGAAGATATGAATATACATGATGCTATTAATTATTTAATAAGTGTTGGTGTAGAAAAAGATGATATAATAATCACAGGAGATGGAGATATTGTAAAAGAACAATATCCAAAGTCTGGAGTATCTATTAATGAATACGAATTTTTTCAAGTGAAGACAAAAATGGAGTGATTAAATGAATAGAATTTTAGTTCACGGAAATTCTGAAATCAAGAAAAGAATTGAAATTGACAAAAGAAAAGACGAAAATGTCGAACTACATATTATAACTCCTGAAAACTATCAAGAAAGTTCTTTTTTGAATATTTTTCAAGTTGGTAGTATGTTTTCAAACAAAAAAATGGTTGTTATAAAAAATTTTGATAAGTTTAAAGATAAAGATAGAGAAGTTATAGCAGAAAACATATCTTCAGAAAATTCACCTGTTGAAACATTGATTATAACAACTGAAAATGAAAAAGAATTAAAAAATTTAAAAATTTTTAAAAATAAAATTTCAGCAAAACTTCCAGCCCCTTGGGAAAAAGATAAATGGAGAAATTTTGTTAATGATGTCTTGAAAGAATTCAATAAAAATATGGATAATAATGCAATAGATTATCTTTTGGAAGTATTAGGGAAAAATGATCTTTTTATATATGAAGAAATTCAAAAACTTTCGATTTATACAAATAAAGATTTTATAACTAAAAATGATATAAAAGAAATAGTTACACATTTTTCTAAACCTGAACAAGAAGATTTAGCTTATATGATAAGTTGCCAAAATGAAGAAAAAGCTCTAGAATTAATGAAAAATTTATTAGAAGATCCTCAATTTATACCAATAAAATTCTTGTTTTTCCTTACTACATATTTTTACGATCTTTATAAAGCCATGACAACAATTAGTGGGACAAAAAAATATTCATGGCCTAATGTGGAGAATTTATCAAAAGAATTAAAAATAAATAAAAACCGTATGAGATCTTTCTGTGGGTTAACGTTTAGTAATGATAAAATAGAAAAAATGAATGTTGCCAGGGTTTTAAAACGTGAGAATGTTGCAGAAATAATATTTAATCTTGAATTATTAGATAGAGAATTAAAATCAGATACAAATAACAAATTTGCATTTATAAAATTCATTAAAAAATCTATGTATCATTAAAAAAATAATCCCGTCGGGATTATTTTTTTAATGATAAAGGAATATTTAATTCTGTTGTAGTACCATAACCTTCTTTTGAATTCATATGTATGCTGCCTTTTAATTTTTTAATAGTTTTTTTAACGATTGCTAATCCTAGTCCAGAGCCTGGCTTGTCTTTTGATAACCTTACAAAAGGTTTGAATATATCTTTTAGTTTTTCTTCAGGAATGCCTGGGCCTGAATCTTCTATTTTAATTGAAAACATTTTCTTCTTTTTGCTATAGGAAATGTAAATGTCGACATAACCATAATCAGTATATTTTACAGAATTTCCAATAATATTAACTAAAACTTGTCTCAATTTAGTAGCATCAGTTTCAATAGTATCAGGGATTTCTGTTTCATATTTTATATTAAGCTCAACATCGGGGGATGTCATTGGCTCTACTATTGAAATAGAATCAAATAAAAGCTTTTTAAAATTAATCTCATCTATATTCATTTTTGTATCTTTGTTGAGTTTTTTGAAAGTTGATATATCTTCTATCAAAGAATTTAAATGTTTAGCAGAAGCATATATTTTTCTCATCATTTTTCTCATTTCTGCAGCAGACATATCTGGGTCAGATAGAACTGTTTCAGAAAAACCTATAATAGAAGTTAAAGGTGTTCTAAGTTCGTGAGTTATGAAAGAGAGATAAACAGAATTCATTTCATTTGCTTCTTTTTCTTTTTCCCTTAAGTTCATCAAAGTCATAAAAGTACTAGCAAAATTACTGAAAGTTTTTAATATTCGTTTAGAGGTTTCACTAAATGAGCTTACTTTAAAATTATCTATATAAATGTGCCCAGCTAATTTATTTTTTATTCTTAAAGGAACTATAAGAGTTACTAATTTATCATTTTTTTTATGAAGCATCTGACTTACTTTATAAAATTCTGAAACACTTTTGTTGAATTTTGCTATGTCATAAGTTTCGTGTATTTCTTCGTCTAAGTGTTTATATATATATGAATCTTCAAAAGGAATTTCCATCTTATTTAAAATTTCATCATCATAACAATAGCCTGCAACAGGTCTATAAAGAGTTCCTTCTATTTTCCAAATTGAGCCACATTCTGATTCAGGTATGCTCTTTATAGCAATATTTAATAGTTTGTCCATAAAAGATTTTTCTTCTTCTTCCCCGGAAAGAGCTTGAAATAATTGAGACATTTCTTCGAAACTCTCAATATAAGTTTTTATATCGATATCAGTAGACATGGATACCCCCCTAAAATTATTAATTATATACATATTATAACATTTTTTAATAATAAATTACAAGTTGATTAAAATCTTCTTTTGTTTTTGAATAGAATATTTTTATGTTCTTTTCTCTTTTTTTCATTTTTTTCAACAAATATATTATCTCCTGTGTCAGGATTTTTTTCGGTATAATACATTGTTGTTGATTTAGTAGAAGGTGTTGGTGTAAAAATTTGTATATCCTCAGGTTGAAAAGGAAAATATTTTTTAATATCTTTTGATAAGTTTATATCTTTTTTCATATCTGCTCCAGGGTGAGCGGATATAAGGTAAGAAGAAAATTTAGTATTCAAATTTTTTTCTTTTTTTATTTCATTTAATTTTTTAATAAAAGCTTCTGTATGTTTAAAGGATGGTTTATTCATCAATTTTAAAATTTGACTATCAGAATGTTCTGGAGCTATCTTAAATCTTCCTGGGTTATGAAACTTTAATAGCTTATATAAAAATTCATCACCATTTTTTTTATCATTTTGAATTAAATCATATCTTATACCTGATGATATGAAAACTTTTTTAATACCTTTTATATTTTTTACTGTTTCCAGCAAATCCAAATAATTTTCATGGGAATGATTCAATAATTTACAATGATTTGTGCCAATACAACTTTTATCTAAACAAGCTCCAACCTTAATCTTCTTTTCGCAATCATCACCATACATATTGGCAGTAGGTCCACCAAGGTCTGATATATAGCCCTTGAAATCATTTTTGTTGGTTAATTCTTTTACTTCTTTTACAATGGAATCTTTAGATCTGCTTTGAATATATCTACCTTGATGAAGAGCTATAGCACAAAAAGAACATTCTCCATAACAGCCTCTATGAGTCGTTATGGATGTCCTAACTGTATCTATAGATTTCACATATCCTTTAGATAATTCTTCTGGAGCAACTTCCTTAGTATAATGTAAAGAATATACATCATCCATTTCTTTTTGAGATAGAGGATATTGTGGTAATGTTTGAACCACGTGCCTATTTTGGTGTTTTTGTATTAAAGATTTCGATTGATAAGGGTCTATATTGTTATAAAATATATTAAAAGCTTCTGTATATTTATTTTTATTATTTGCTGTTTCTTCATAAGAGGGCATTTCTATATAATTATCTACATTTAACTCTTCATTTTTTTTGAGTTGATAAACTATGCCTCTTAATTTTTTACAATCGTTTATAGAACCATTATTTTTAAAAATTTTAGATATATCCAGTATGGTTTTTTCAGCCATTCCATAAACTAATAAATCAGCCTTTGAATCTAATAAAATGGATTGTTTAACTTTATTTTGCCACCAATCATAGTGTGCAAATCTTCTCAAGCTGGCTTCAATTCCCCCTATTATTACGGGTTTATCTTTATTGAACTGTTTTATTAAATTGGTATATACAACAGTTGCCCTATCAGGTCTTTTTCTAAATGAACCTTCAGGAGAATAAACGTCTGTATTTCTTTTCTTCTTTGAGGCTGTATAATTAGAAACCATGGAATCCATATTACCAGAAGTTACTCCCCAAAAATATTTTGGAATTCCTAATTTTGAAATATCTTTTGTGTTCTTCCAATTAGGTTGAGAAATAACCCCAACAGATAAGCCAGCTAATTCTTTTAGTACTCTAGCAATAATTGCAACCCCGTAAGACGGATGATCTACAAAAGAATCTCCACTAACTAGTATTACATCTAATTGCTTTATATTCATTTTATTCATATCATTTTTATTGGTAGGGATATCAAACATTTTAACACCTTCTATATTTTATAGTTCCATGATATTATATATCACTTAAAATAAATTAAAAAACCTTCTCGTTGAAAAACGAGAAGGTTTATGGCGGGGACGACGAGATTCGAACTCGCGGGCACCGGTGTGACAGACCGGCATGATAACCAGCTTCACTACGTCCCCAAAATATTAAATCCGTAAAATATTCTATCAGAAATAAAACATTTTGTAAAGTAAGTTGAAATAATTTAATGTAACGATTTATTTAAAATTATTAGGGTTTAAATTTAAACCTTCTAAATAAATATATGATATAATTTTGAATGAATGATCTTATAAGGGGTGGATTATGAAGCTGTTTTTATCAGATTTACACATTGGAGATGGAAATTTAAGAGATGATTTTAAATATGACCATAAATTAATAAATATTTTAGAAAAAATGGAAAATGAAAGTAATCCAGAGATAAATATAGTTGGAGATTTTATTGAAATATATGATCTTTCAGATGATTTTGAGATGAAAGGAAGTATTCAGAGTTATATAGATTCTTTTGATTATTCTTTATTGGATAAAATAGAAAATGAACACTCAGAACTTTTTGAAACATTTAAGAAAATTTCAAGAAAAGTAAAAATAAGATATATAGTAGGAAATCATGATTATTATTTATTGTTTGATGATGCCATTAAAAAAAAGGTAGAAAATATGTTAGGCAATGTAGAAATATTACCTTATCATTATGATGAGACTATTGAGGTTATGTCTATCCATGGAAATCAGTTTGATTCTGTGAATAGAATAATATATGATGAAGAAGGTAAATTAATACCTTCTTTTGGTGAATATTTACTTAGATATATGAATAACAATTTTAATAGTGAGGTAAGTGACATCCTTCCAGATGATTTAGTTTCAGATTATGATAATATATCTCCATTATTAGACGTTTTTGAGTGGTTGGAACATATTAATAAAAGATATTCAATAGGATATGATCTAAAAAATAAATGGGCAGAACATTTTGTTGATTTTATAAAAACTTCAGAAATTAAAAAATGGTTAAAAATAAATTATCCAAAATATCATGTTTTTACAAAACTTTTTATCAACAATATAGGTGGTCTTGAAATGGGGCAATCCTTAGTTAGACTAATAATGTTTTTTAGAGATATGAAAAAATCAGATGCTTTATTGAAAAGATCAAAGAAATTATTAAAAGAAAATTTTTATATTCCAAAAAAATATTTAATTGGTTATTCAGATGAGCATATAGAAATACCAGATCAAAAAATTAAAGGTTTAATAATGGGGCATAATCATAAACCATCATTTAATGTTATTACAAAAGATAAAGTAAAAAAATTTTATGCCAATACTGGAGCATGGAAACATACAGTTACTAAAAACACAGGTATAAACAACAAAGAATTTATAAGAAAAACAACAATTTCATATCTTCTTATGGAAGAGAGTAATAAAAATTTAGATGTAAAATTACATGTTGAGCAACTTTATTAAAAAAGATATTAAAAATGGAGGTATTACATTGAAAAAATTATTAATTCTTTTATCAGTTTTATTGGTCACTTTGTTATCTTTTGGGTTGTCCTTTCATAACCCCTTAGGTCCGTCACTTTTGCCAGCAGCTGGATTATATTCAGACCCAGTTGAAGGGGTAGAAACAAATTTTTGGAGAAGTTTAGATGAAGCTCAAACTTTAGTTATTAAAGAGCAAACTGATTTTATTGTGTTACCAGTTGCATTTGGAGTTCAGTTAATGAATAGGGATGTTAATTATAAATTAGCTGGAGTTTCACTTTGGAAGACTTTTTCTTTAGTTTCTTCAAAAGAAGTATCTTCAATTGGAGATTTGGAGGGAAAAACAGTTTATACAATCCAAGGGCCAGGACAAACCGCAGATTTGGTTCTTAAAATATTAAAAAAAGAAAAAAATATTGATATAAACATTCATTATATTACAAATGGTGCTGATATAATTCAATTATTAGCCTCTGGAAAAGCTGATTATGCAGTATTACCAGAGCCGTTTGTTTCTCTTGCGGAAGTAAAAACTCAAGAAAAAGTTAAAGTAAGAATGGATATAGAACAGTTATATTCAGAAATAACTGGAGCTCAACCTATAATACCAATTACAGGGCTTTTTGTAAGAACAGATATACCAAATCAAGAAGCTCAAAATGTTATAAATGCTTATTCTGATTCAGCAAACATATTTTTTAATGATAACAATGAGGAAGCAGTTGATTATGTTGTTGAAGCTATGGGTGGGAAAATGCCAAAACCTGTAATTCAAAAAGCAGCTAATAGATCTATGATTTCTTATAGAGTTGACAAGGAAACAATTAGTGAATTTTTGAATATTATACAAGAATATGAAGTTATAGATTCTATTCCTGAAAATTTATATTATTAAATAAAAATAATTTAACATTTTTAAAAAAACGTTTTTATATTCATAGTTACAATTTAACACATTTAATATATAATGAAAAAGAGTATTTATCAAAAAATTAATAAGAATGAAATTTTTTTCAATATTACGTACATGAAAGCGAAATAGATAACGTATCATTTTTTATAAACCACTCTACGGGAGGGAAGAAAATGGAAAATAAATATGTATATTCTTTTGGAAATGGAAAAGCAGAAGGTAACGGGAAATTAAAAGAACTTTTAGGAGGTAAAGGTGCTAACCTTGCTGAAATGTCTTTAAGAGGAGTTCCTGTACCACCGGGGTTCACTATCACAACAGAAATGTGTAGATTATACTGGGAAAACGATCAAGTGATTCCACAATATTTGAAAGATGAAACAGAAACAGCTTTAGAAAGAGTCGAAGAATTGACTGGTAAAAAATTTGGAGATCCAGATAATCCTTTATTAGTATCAGTTAGATCTGGTGCAGCTATATCAATGCCTGGTATGATGGATACTATTTTAAACTTAGGGTTAAACGATGAAGTTGTTGAAGGATTGGCTAAGTTAACAGACAACAAGAGATTTGCTTGGGATGCTTATAGAAGATTTATGCAAATGCTTGGAGATGTTGCTTTAGGAATTGAACATGAAAAATTCGAAGAAAAATTAAATGAAGTTAAATCTGAAAAAAATGTAAAAAATGATCTTGATTTAGATGCAGATGATTTGGCAAAAGTTGTAGAGAAATATAAAGAGCTATATAGAGAAGAAGGTAAAGAATTCCCACAAAAACCAGAAGAACAATTATGGGTAGCTACAGAAGCTGTATTCTCATCTTGGAATAATAAAAGAGCTATAAAATATAGAAAAATTAATGGTATGGATAAGATGGGATTATTAGGAACAGCTGTTAATGTACAAATGATGGTATTCGGTAACATGGGAAATGACTCAGGTACAGGAGTTGCTTTCACAAGAAATCCTAATACTGGTGAAAATGAAATATACGGAGAATATCTATTAAATGCACAAGGTGAAGACGTTGTTGCAGGTATTAGAACTCCTAAAGATTTATCAACATTAGAAGATGACAATAAAGAAGTTTATGATAAATTAATTAAAACAATGAGAAAATTAGAAGTAGCTTTTAAAGATATGCAAGATATTGAATTTACTATTGAAAAAGGTGAATTATACTTCTTACAAACAAGAAATGGGAAGAGAACAGCATCTGCTGCAGTTAAAATAGCTGTTGATATGGTTAACGAAGGTCTTGTATCAAAAGATATCGCAGTTACAAGAGTTAAACCTGCAGACATAGAAAAATTATTACATCCTGCTTTTGTTGAAGAAGACTTAGAAAAAGCAGAGTATTTTGGTAAAGGGCTTCCAGCTTCCCCTGGTGCAGCTACAGGTGTTGTAGTTTTCACTCCTGATCATGCAGAAGAATTAAAAGCTGAAGGAAAACAAGTTATTCTTTTAAGACCTGAAACGTCACCAGAAGACATTGGTGGTATGGATGCTGCTGAAGGTATTTTAACTTCTACAGGAGGAATGACATCACATGCTGCAGTTGTTGCAAGAGGAATGGGTAAAACAGCTGTTGTTGGTGCTGAAGAAGTAGTGATTAATTTAAAAGAAAAAACAGCAAAAGCAAATGGAATAACAATAAATGAAGGCGATTGGTTGTCAATCGATGGAACAGAAGGAAAAGTTTATGTTGGTAAAGTAAAAACAATAAAACCAACAGGTCTTGAAGGTGACATAAGAGAATTATTAGATTACGCTGATGAAGTGGCTAATTTAGGTGTAAGAGTTAATGCTGATACCCCAAAAGATGCTGAAATAGCAAGAGGATTTGGAGCAAGAGGTATTGGATTATGTAGAACAGAACATATGTTCTTTGGCGAAGAAAGAATAAATAAGATGAGAAGAATGATTGTATCTAAAACAAAAGAACAAAGAGAAGAAGCATTAAAAGATTTATTACCTATGCAAAAAGAAGACTTCAAAGGCTTATTTGAAGCAATGGAAGGATATGCTGTTACTATCAGATTGTTGGATCCACCATTACATGAATTTGTTCCTCATGAAGAAGAAGCAATAAAAGAAGTTGCAAAAAATGTTGGAATAACAGAAGAAGAACTAAAAGATATTGTAGAAGACTTAGGTGAAGCTAATCCAATGATGGGACACAGAGGTGTAAGACTTGCTGTTACCTATCCTGAAATTGCAGAAATGCAAGTGAAAGCTATAATGCTTGCAGCAATTGAAATGGTTAAAGAAGGAAAAGAAGTCAGACCTGAAATAATGATTCCTTTAGTTGGAAAAGTTGGAGAATTCACTCTTTTAAGAGAAAGAGCAGAAGAAGTAATTAATGAATTATTATTAGAACATCAAATTGATGTTGAATATAAAATTGGTACAATGATTGAAATACCAAGAGCTACAGTAACTGCTGATGAGATAGCTAAACATGCTGATTTCTTTAGTTTTGGTACAAATGATTTAACTCAATTAACTCTAGGATTCTCAAGAGATGACTATGGAAAATACATCGGTCATTATATTGAACAAGGGATTTACGATTCAGATCCTTTCCAACAAATTGATAGAGATGGAGTAGGTAAATTAGTGAAAACAGCAACTGATTTAGGTAGAGGTGCTAATCCACATATTAAACTAGGTGTATGTGGTGAACATGGTGGAGATCCAGAATCAATAGAATTCTGTCATTTAGTAGGCTTAGACTATGTTAGTTGTTCTCCATATAGAGTTCCAATAGCTAGATTATCTGCTGCACAATCAGCCGTTGAATACAAAAGAGGTAAGAAAGTAAATAAGTAAATTGATAAATAAATTGAAGTGGGGATTTTTTCCCCACTTTTTTTATATTAATATAATTTAAGTCTCTGTTAATGGTTCAGTTCAAGGTTGAAAAAAATTTCATATGCTTTTATAATTGTATAAGTATCGAATTTTAAAATATTGGGGAGGTAAAAAATGGAACTTTCAGCTATATTTTCTTTTTTTTCAAATAGTGGGTTTGCTTTTTTAACTTGGCAAGGAGCCTTTATGATAGTTTTAGGGGGACTAATTATCTGGGTTGCTATTGCTAAACATGCTGAACCACTTCTTTTAATTCCATTAGGATTTGGAATGATTATGGCAAATATTCCCCCCGAGGCTACGGGGATGTTAACTCCACCAGCAGATGGCCAGGTTGGAGGTCTCTTGTGGTATATTAAACAAGGGATGGATTTAGGGATATACCCACCTTTAATATTTTTGGGAATAGGTGCATTAACTGACTTTTCATATTTGATAGCGAATCCAAAATTAATTATTTTGGGAGCAGCTGCTCAAGTTGGGATTTTTATTACCTTCATTTCCGCAACAACACTGATGGGTTTTGGTTTATTTGAAGCAGCAGCGACTGCAATTATTGGTGGTGCTGATGGACCTACATCAATTTATATAGCTACAAAATTTGCTCCAGAGATTTTGTCTGTAATAGCTGTTGCAGCATATTCATATATCTCTTTAATACCTATATTACAACCGATAGTATCAAAAATGCTGACTTCAAAAGAAGAAAGAAAAATAAAAATGAAAAGATTAAGATCAGTTAGTAAAAAAGAAAAAATAATTTTTCCTGTACTAACGACTGTTATTGTAACTTTAATTGTTCCAGCTGCTTTACCGTTAGTTGGTATGTTGATGCTTGGAAATTTATTAAAAGAATCTGGAGTTACAGGTAGATTAGCAGAAGCAGCTTCAAGATTTATAGCAGATACAGTTACAATTTTATTGATGGTGTCTGTGGGAGCTTCAGCCACAGCTGATATTTTCTTAACAGTTGATACTTTAAAAATTTTAGCTTTAGGAGCAATAGCGTTTATTATAGCCATGACTTCAGGTATATTCTTTGCTAAAATCATGAATTACTTTTCAAAGGATAAAATTAATCCTTTAATAGGAGCAGCAGGGGTATCGGCAGTGCCTGATTCAGCCAGAGTTGCTCAAACAATAGCTCAAAAAGAAGATCCAAATAATTTTATTTTAATGCATGCAATGGGGCCAAATGTTGCAGGGGTTATAGGTTCAGCTGTAGCAGCAGGAGTTTTTATAAGTCTAATAGCCTAAATGTTAAAAACCTATAATGTTATTAAAGCTGATTTAGAAAACAAAAAATATTCTAATTAATAAAATAGTATGAAATAAGCAATTTCTTAAATATATTGAAGTGGGGAAATTATCCTCACTTTTTTCTTAATAAACGGGTCTGGTGCTTTTAAAATGCTTAAATCTAAGGTTGAAATATTTTTCATATGCTTTTATAATAGTAAAAGAAGCAAAAAATATTTATTTAGAATATCGGGAGGTAAAATATGGAGCTTTCAGCTATATTTTCATTTTTTGCGAATAGTGGATTTGCTTATTTAACATGGCAAAGTGTTTTTATGATGGTTTTAGGAGCGTTGATAATTTGGGTAGCAATAGCTAAACATGCTGAACCACTTTTGTTAATTCCATTGGGGTTTGGAATGATTATAGCAAATTTCCCTCCTGAATTGACAGGAATACTAGATCCTGCTAATGGAGATCAAATTGGAGGTTTATTATGGTATATAATGCAGGGTATGAAATTAGGGATATACCCACCTCTAATATTTTTAGGTATTGGGGCTATTACTGATTTTTCTTATTTATTAGCCAATCCTAAATTGGTATTATTAGGAGCTGCAGCGCAAACAGGAATATTCATTTCATTTTTAGTGGCTATTTCTCTAGGATTTGACGTGCCAGTTGCAGCAGCTATCGCAATTATCGGTGGAGCTGATGGTCCAACAGCGATTTATCTTTCTACAAAGTTCGCTCCGCAATTATTATCTGTAATTGCTGTAGCAGCTTACTCATATATTTCTTTAATCCCTATTTTACAACCATTAGTATCAAAACTATTAACAACAAAAGAAGAAAGAAAAATTAGAATGAAAAGGCTCAGAACTGTTAGTAAAAGAGAAAAAATCATTTTTCCAGTATTGACTACAGCGATAGTTGCTTTATTTGTTCCAGCTGCTTTACCATTAGTTGGAATGTTAATGCTTGGAAATTTATTAAAAGAATCAGGGGTTACAGGTAGATTAGCAGAAGCAGCTTCAAGATTTATACTTGATACAGTTACAATATTGCTTATGTTATCTGTAGGAGCTTCTGCAAAAGCAGATATCTTTTTAACGGCTGAAACATTAAAAATTATTTTATTGGGAGCCACTGCTTTTATTATAGCGCTAGCTTCAGGAATTCTTTTCGCAAAGCTCATGAATCTTTTTTCAAAAGAAAAAATCAATCCTTTAATAGGAGCAGCAGGAGTTTCATCAGTACCTAATGCTGCAAGAGTAGCACAACAAGTAGGAAATTCAGAAGATCCAAACAATTTTATTTTAATGCATGCAATGGGTCCTAATGTTGCCGGAGTAATTGGCTCTGCGGTAGCAGCAGGAGTTTTTATAAGCTTAATAGCATAATTTTATTGGAGGTGCATCAATGCCAGCCAAAAAAAGTTATAATGTGGAAATAAACAGAGGTTATTGTAAAAAATGCGGACTTTGTTATTGGATATGTCCTACACAAACAATAATTGGTGGGGATTATGGAAAGCCAGAAATTCCTGATCATGATAAATGTATAGGATGTATGCAATGTGAAAGAATTTGTCCAGATTTTGCAATTAATATTGTAGAAAGACCAAACAAAGACAAAAATGATTAGGGTGGTGTTATAAATGGGAAAAATGTATTTTATGCAAGGTAATGAAGCCGCAGCGAAAGCAGCTGTTACAGCTGGATGTAGGTTCTTTGCAGGGTACCCAATTACTCCATCCACTGAAGTTGCAGAAACTATGGCTCGTGAACTTCCAAAAGTAGGCGGAACTTTTATACAAATGGAAGATGAAATCGCAAGTGCAGCAGCTATTGTTGGTGCTTCACTAGCTGGGAAAAAATCGATGACAGCTACTAGTGGACCTGGTTTTTCTTTAATGCAAGAAGCTTTAGGTTATGGTATTATGACTGAAACTCCTTGTGTTTTTGTAGATGTTATGAGAGGCGGACCTAGTACCGGAATGCCAACAAAACCAGCACAAGGTGACATAATGCAAGTTAGATGGGGGACACATGGAGACCATCAAATAATAGTTATTTACCCTTCAACTGTTGAAGAAGTTTACAAACATACAATAACTGCATTTAACTATGCAGAGAAATATAGAACTCCAGTTGTATTACTAATGGATGAAACTCTTGGACATATGAGAGAAAGTTTTTATCTAGACTATGAGGATGAATATCCAGAAAATATAGAAAGAATAAAAGAAAAAGACATTGAAGACGAAGAATTGTTCCATCCTTTTGACGTAGAAGATTCATCTGCTATAAATCCTTTGGCAGAAATGGGTAAAACAAGGTTCCATGTTTCTGGCCTAGTTCATGATGAAACAGGATTTCCTGTAAGAAATCCTAATATGTCACAAAAAATGATAGACCATTTAGATTCTAAGATTAGATTATATACAGAAGAAATTTCTATTTACGATGAATACATGCTTCATGATGCTGAAATTGTTGTCGTCGCTTATGGTTCAACTGCAAGAAGTGCATTGAGAGCTGTGAAAAAAGCAAGAGCAGATAAAATTCCCGTTGGCTTATTCAAACCAATAACAATGTGGCCTGTTCCAACTTCTAGAATTAAAAGAATTTTTAGAAATACAACAGCTGTTATTGTTCCCGAATTGAATTTGGGCCAATATGTTCACGAAATGTCCAAATTGAACAAAAATAATAAACATATAGAGTCACTAACAAAAACAAATGGAGAGTTATTTACACCAGATGAAATATTAAAATCAATAATTAAAACATGGATTCAAATTACTGAAATGTAATCAATATTTTTATTTTTAAAAGACTTCGGGTATAATTATTATGTATCCGAAGTCTTTTTTAAGAGGTTGATAAAATGAATTTTAATTATGAAAAATATAAACATAGAATAATTGCAGCTTATATTGATCCTGGTCTTATGTATTTACTGACAAATTTAGATAAAAGTTTTTATGGGTCTTTTGGTATGGATATTTTTATTCACAATGAGGCCGAAAAGGTGCCAGAAACAATTTATCAAATGATTCGGGCAAATCAAGCTTTTAATTCATTTAGTTTAAATAGAGTTCATGAAATAGATCAAGTTGAAGAACAGAGAATATATTTTTATTCAGATCAAAACTCTATAGAAATTCCTTATCACATACTTATAAAAGAGATGAATGAAACAATATCATATATGATTAAACAATCGTCAGATACAGTAGCTTCTATAGTTACAATGATTTTGTTAAAAGGTAGTAAATTAGCTCATATACTAAATAACATAAATATGATTGTTGAAGAGTCGACCAAAATGAATACAACAATAGATAAGTTGATATTTTCAATTCTAACTGGAATAACAGCAGGTTTTGGTGGAGCTTTTAATAGAGCAATATTATTTAAAAAAGTTGGAGATAATTTTAAAGTTTTAAGAGCTATTGGAGACAAAGATATAGAAAGTGCGAAAAAAGCATGGCAATCATTTACAGATTTACGAGTAGATATTTCAACTACTTTAGAAAACTATGACCCAGATTTTTTTTCTGAGTTTGAAAAATACATTCAAGAATTGAATTTCTCTGAAGAAAAAATAATGAATAATGAATTTATGAAAGAAGCTATTGAAGATAATAAAGCTATTAAAATTCCAGGAAGCATGATTGATGATTTAGCTCCTGAAAAATTGAATATAGCAGGAGAAATAGCAGTAAGTCCAATTATTTTTGATGAAAAATTATTTGGATTTATAATGTGTGACAACAGATACAATTTTAAACCAATAACAGAAGAACAAATAGAAATATTAGATTATTTATCAAAGCAAGCTTCTATTATTTGGGAAAATAAAATATCAATAGAATCATTGAGATTTGAAGCTGATAAAGATGTTTTGACTAAATTTGGAAATAGAAATAGTTTCGAAAAATATTTAGACAAAATAGCTCTATCTGATGAAAAAAATTTAGGTATAGTAATGATAGACCTCGATGATTTTAAAGTATTAAATGATGAAAATGGCCACGATTATGGAGACAAAATATTAATGACTTTCTCTGAAATTGTATTTAAGTATATTAGAAAAACTGATAATGTCTTTAGATATGGAGGAGATGAATTTGTACTCTTTTTGACGAGTGTTGAAGAAGATGTCATGTATGACATAATAAAAAATATTCAAGACGAATTTAATGAGAACACAAAATCAACCTTCTCAGCTGGAGCTGTTTATAAAAGAAATGAGAATATATATAATTGTATAAAAAAAGCAGATGATTTTTTATATGATTCAAAGAAAAAAGGCAAAAATAAAATTACATTACTATAATATTAATTTTGAAAAGTATTAAATCTATGGTAAAATATATATATAAGATTTTACAAAAGAAGGGGGAAAGCTCGAGATGGAAATATTAAAAGTCAGTCATTCTTCAGCACCAAATAAAGTTGCAGGAGCTATTGCAGGAGTTTTATCAAAGACTGATGAAGTTGAAATTCAGGCTATTGGAGCCGGGGCTGTAAACCAAGCAGTAAAAGCAATCGCTATTGCAAGAAGATTTGTTGAAACTGAAGAAAAAGAGTTATATGTTATTCCAGGATTTGTTGAAGTGGAAGTCGGTGAAGAAACAAGAACTGGAATAAAATTTAAAGTAGCAGCAAAACAGGTGGAAGAAAATAAAGAATGATCGATGAAAAAATAATTAATGAAATAGTCGCCGCGTGTAATCGAGACACGCGGCTTATCGTAATAATACGTGATGTTTTAAATATGACAAAAAAGGGTAGAAATGAATTAAGAGAAAAGGCATCAAAATTACTATATTCAAGTAATAGCACGGATAAGGAAGCTTTAAAATTCTATTATCTGGTTACTGAGGATGGAGTTGCCGAAGAGATAGCCAGGAGGTTGGTAGATGATGAACAAACCTAAATTTGTAGGTGGTCAAGCAGTTATTGAGGGAGTAATGATGAAAGGTATTCATACCGTTGTTGCTGTGAAGACAAAAGAAGGAAAAGTAGCTATAAAAAAGATAAAAGATAAATCATGGGGTATAATTGAAAAAATACCTTTAATTAGAGGTTTTTTTGTTTTATTGCATGCTATGATTATTGGAATGAACGCTTTATCTTATTCCGCGAAAGTTTCAGGAGAAGATGATGAAGAAATTACAAACAAAGATATGGTCTGGGCAATATTAATTGCTGTTGCAGTAGCTGCAGGAGGATTCGGGATTTTACCTGTTTTAATAGCAAAACCTTTTAATATCCAGTCTGAATTTTGGTTTGCTGTTTTAGAAGGAATTATCAGAGCAATTTTAGTTGTAGGTTATATTTATACCATTTCTCTTATGAAAGATATTAAAAGAGTTTTTGAATATCATGGTGCTGAACATAAAAGTGTTTATACTTATGAAAAGAATCAAGATTTAACAGTAAAAAACGCTCAACCTTTTACTACTTTACACCCAAGATGTGGAACAAGCTTTATTCTATTGACTGTTTTTGCATCAATTGTTGTTTTTTCAATAGCTGGTGGATTAGGTTGGAGCTCAATGTGGGAAAAAGTAATTTCTAGAGTTGTATTGTTACCTTTAGTAGCAGGACTTGCTTATGAATTTCAAAGATTTACAGCAAAAATAATAAATAATCCAATTGGCAGAGTGTTAGCTTTTCCGGGATTAATGATGCAAAAGATAACAACAAGAGAACCAGATACTGAACAATTAAAAATTGGACTTATATCATTAAAATATGCTTTGGATGAAAATTTTGATGGAGAAGTCGAAATAGATTTAGAAGAGCAAGCGTTATAACGCTTGCTTTTTTTTGTTTTTAGTAATTATATTCAAATAAAAATGATTATTCTTATTTATTATCACTTATTCTAGAATTATCTCATTTTGAGAAAAATATCTTTTAGTGTATTATGATAATAACGTGAACGTTACCGTTAAAGAGGTGATAAATTTGAAAAATAAAAAATTCATTACTATCAAAGATATATCAAAAGAGGTAGGAGTATCTATCAATACTGTTTCTCGAGCTTTGAACGATAAACCTGACATCAACGAAAAAACAAAAGAAAAAATATTAGAAAAAGCAAAAGAAATGGGATATGTAAAAAATACATTTGCTTCTATGATGAAAAGCCAAAAAAGTGAAATAATAGGGGTTATAATACCAGATTCTTCTAATCCATTTTTTTCTGAGGTTTTTAAGGGAATAGAAGAAGAAGCGAGGAAGACTAATTATCAAACTATGATTATAAACACTGAAGGTAAATATAATTTTGAAGAAAAAGCAATATCCACAATGATTGAAAGAAGAGTAGATGGAGTATTACTATTTCCAATGCAGAATAATTATGAAGATATTGAAAAAATGTTATCTGAAAAATATCCTATGGTGTTAGTTGGGAGAGGTGTGGATAATTGGAATGTAGATGAAATATATAATAATGAGATTAAAGGTGGATATTTAGCTACAGAACACCTTATTAATAAAGGGTGTAGTAGAATTTTGATGATTTCTGCTGAAGAGTTTAACACTGCTGCAAGAGATAGAGAAAAAGGTTATCTAAAAGCTATAAAAGACAACAAAATATCCTATAAGAAAATAGAAAATATTAATAAAATTCATGAGGGATTATATATTGAAGAAGGTAAAAATATTATTGATAATATTTTAAAAAACGAAAAAATTGATGGGGTTTTTTGCTACAATGATTTAATAGCTTATGGAGTTATACAAAGATTGAAAGAAAAGCACATAAACATTCCAGAAGATATAAAAGTAGTTGGATATGATGATATTGAATTTTCAAAGATTTTTTCACCTTCATTATCGACTATATCTGTAAATAAAAAGAAAATGGGTAAAGAAGCTTTTAATATGTTGCTGAGAAGAATTGAAAACATTGATTCAACAACTATGAATATTACTCTAGACGTGGAACTAATTGAAAGAGAATCTTCAAAATAAATAAAGAGGTGATTTGATGGCTGAATTAAGATGGAATCCTTTACTAAAAACTTATACTATGGTTGCTAATAATAGACAAAAAAGGCCACATCTTCCTAAAGATTGGTGTCCTTTTTGCCCAGGTGAAGGAAAAAATGTACCAGATAATTATGATGTTTATAAATACGATAATGATTTTCCTGCTCTAAAACAAAACCCGGATTCTCCAGATCTTAAAAGTGATGGGATATATGGTATAAAAGAAAATTATGGTAAATGTGAAGTTATTTTGTATTCACCAGATCATTATATAACACTACCTGAATTACCATTGTGGCATGTAGAAAAATTAGTTAATTTGTGGATAGAGCGTAATGATGAATTATCAGAAGATAAAAAAATAAAATACGTGTTTCCTTTTGAAAATAGAGGTGAAGAAGTTGGTGTAACTATGCCACATCCTCATGGACAATTGTACGCATATTCATGGATACCATTGAAAGTAAAAACAGAATTGGATAGTTCAAAAGAATTTTATCATGAGAATAAAAAATGTATGATCTGTGAAATGAATAAAAAAGAAATAGATTTTAAAGATAGAATACTCTATGAAAATGATTCTTTTTTAGTGTATTTACCATTTTTTACAGATTATCCTTACGGAGCTTTTATTGTCGCAAAAGATCATATATGTAATTTTTCTGATTTTAACGAACAGAGAACAAAAGATTTAGCGAAAGCTTTGAAAATTTTAACAGGTGGATTTGATACTTTATATGATAAAAAATTTCCATATATGATGGTTATACATCAAACACCAGTCAATGATCAAAAATACAAAGATTCAGAAAAGTATTATCATTTTCACATAGAATTTTATCCACCATTAAGAGATGAAAATAAAATCAAATGGTATGCGTCATCTGAAATGGGCGCTTGGGCAGCAGCTAATACTATGGCTGTGGAGGATACAGCACCTATTTTGAAAGAATCAATTGATAAATATAGGGAAAAAGAAGGGATATAATGAGCATTATTGAGTCTTATAAAAATTATTTTAATGCGACAGATGAAGAATGTTTAGAAAAATATTTTTCTCCTGGAAGAGTTAATTTAATTGGAGAACATATTGATTATAATGGAGGGTATGTTTTTCCTGCAGCATTGAGTATTGGAATAAAAGCGGTAGTTGGAAAAAGAGATGATAATTTAATAGTTTTAAAATCTTCATCATTTGAACAAGAAATAATAATTAATCCTGAAGAAAGTATAGAATATGATGATAAGTTTGGCTGGGGAAATTATCCTAGAGGCATATATAAATATTTAAAAAATCCAAAAAAATCATTAAATATTTATTTAGAATCAAATTTACCTGATGGAGCAGGTCTTTCATCTTCTGCCTCATTGGAAATGTTGATAGCTTATATTTTATCTTCAGATTTACTATCAAATGATAGTGAAAAAAAAGATTTGGCTCTATTAGGTAAAAAAGTTGAAAATGATTTTATAGGGGTTAAATCAGGAATAATGGATCAGTTCTCAATAGTATTTGGTAAAAAGAATAACGGGATACTTCTTGATACAAACAAATTGACTTATAAATATATACCTGTTCATTTAAAAGGTTATAAATTAGTTATTATGAATACGAATAAAAAAAGAGAATTAGCTGGTTCTGCTTATAATGAAAGAAAAAGTCAATGTGAAGAAGCCTTGAAAAAAATTAATGAATTTAAGAAAATCGATAATTTATGTGAAGCTAAAATTGACGATTTAAAGTATATAGATGATGAAGTTATAAAAAAACGAGCTAGACATGTTATTACAGAAAATCAGAGAGTAAAAAATTCTATAAAAGTATTAAAAAAAGACGATCTAATTAAATTTGGGAAATTATTAAATGCTTCTCATAAATCCTTAAAAGAAGATTACGAAGTAACTGGTAAAGAATTAGATACAATAGTTGAAATAGCACAATCAGTCGATTTTTGCTTGGGTTCAAGAATGACAGGAGCTGGTTTTGGAGGGTGTGCTATAGCACTTGTAAAAGAAGAAAGAGTTCAAGAATTTAAAAAGCATATTCAAAAAGAATACTATAATATAATAAAATTAAATCCTGAATTTTATATAAGTGATATAAATGATGGAGTAAAACAACTAGAGGAGGATTTTGATGAATAAAGCAAAACTACCGTTGTCAAAACAAATAGCCTTTTCTATAGGCCAATTAGGGTGGGCTATATTAATGGGGTTAGTTAATTCTTATTTAGTGTATTTTTACTCACCACCAGAAACAGCTAATATACCAAATTATATTCCACAAGGTAATGTTTTGGGTATTTTTACAATAATAGGACTTATAACAATAGGTGGAAGAGCTTTGGATGCTATAACAGATCCTTGGATAGCAACCTTGTCTGATAGGCATAAATCTCCCAAAGGAAGAAGAATTCCTTTTTTAAAAATTGCTGTAATACCTTTTTCAGTGTTAACAGTTTTGATTTTTTGGCCTCCTGTTGATTATATTAGCGGATTCAATACAGTCTGGTTGACAATAACTCTGTTATCGTTTTATATTTTTTATACTATGTATGTCACACCATATTTTGCTTTGATACCTGAACTGGGGAAAACAGCAAATGAAAGATTAAATTTATCAACATATATATCAGTGACATTCTTTTTAGGAACAGCAATAGCTTCACAAGCTGCTATAATATGGAATACAATTGAAGGTATGGGGGTAGAAAGAATACTTGCCATTAGATATACATTTATAGGATTGGCGTCATTATCAGCTTTGTTTTTGATGTTTCCAATATGGTTTATTGATGAAAAAAAATATTCAGAAGCTAAACCATCAGAAATAAACATGATGGAAGCTTTAAAATCTGCTTTTTCTAAAAAAGAGTTTAGAGTTTTTGCTATATCCGATCTATCTTATTTTTTAGCGTTAACTATTTTACAAACAGGGTTAATATACTATATAACAGTACTTTTAGAATTACCAGAAAGTTTATATTCTACAATATTTATATTACTAGGGGTTCTTTCATTTTTGTTCTATCCTTTTGTAAATTTGACAGCTAAAAAAATAGGAAAGAAAAAACTGATGATAATTGCATTTAGTTTGTTTACTATCATGTATTTATTAGTATTCACTTTAGGTATGAATATATGGTTTATACCTAATAATTATCAAATTTATATTTTAATTGTTTTAGCTGCTTTTCCTATGGCTGTTTTTGGAATATTACCTAATGCTATTCTTTCTGATATAGCTGAACATGATGCGATTACTACTGGTAATAAAAATGAAGCTATTTTTTATGGTGTTAGGACTTTGATGTCAAAAGTTGGACAGATGATTTCAATGTTTATCTTTTCATCTTTGTTGTTATTTGGTAAAGATATAGGGGATGCTCTTGGTATTAGGCTTACAGGACCAGTTGCAGCAGTATTTTGTTTTATAGGTTTAATTTTCTTCCTAATGTATGATGAGAAAAAAATGTTGAGTGTCAGTAAAAAATAGTAAAAATATATTCATTTTTGTAATTTATTATTCATAGTGAACGTTAACGTTAATAATTGAGAATAATTATGCGTGAATAGATTTATCTGAATTTGTCTAAAAAAAATTAATGGGGTAATATTTTAATAAGCAATTTAAATCACTTAGGGGGTGTAATAATGAAGAAGTTAACGTTAACTTTAACGGTTTTGACTTTAGTACTTTTTGTTTTTTCAGCAAGTTCATTGGTTATAAACTCATATATGTCTGATCCTGCTCCAAAAAGAGTTTTTTCAGAATTAGTAGAAGATTTTGAAGCTATGTATCCAGATATTGACGTAACAGTTAATACATTTGCTCATGAGGATTTTAAAACATTATTAAGAACTTGGTTAGGTTCTAATAACGCGCCAGACGTAGTAACTTGGTTTGCTGGTGAAAGAATGAGATTTTTTGCAGAAAAAGGTTTTTTAGAACCACTAGATAGCATTTTCCCTGATGGTTTTGGGGCAGAATTCCCAGAAGCTTTTAGAACAGCATCAGCTTATGAAGATAATATTTATTTTATCCCTCAAAGTTGGTATTGGTGGGGAATCTACTATAACAAAGCGGTATTTAATGATTTAGATATTGAAGTACCAACAACATGGGATGAATTTATGTCTGTAAATCAAACATTAAAAGACAATGGAAAAATCCCTATGGCAATAGGATCAAAATACTTATGGACAGCTGGAGGATGGTTTGATTACCTAAATATGAGAGTTAATGGTATTGAATTCCATACTGAATTTACAGCAGGTAAAGTACCTTTCACTGATCCAAGAGTTAAAAAAGTATTTGAATATTGGAAAGAAATGGTAGATAATGATTACTTTATAGAAAATCACTCAGCTTATAGTTGGCAAGAAGCAGCAAACAGATTATTTACTGGAGAAGCAGGAATGTATCTAATGGGACAATTTATAAAAGATGTTGCTCCAGAAGATGTAAAAGATGATTTGGATTTCTTTAGATTCCCTGTTATTGATGAAAATATAGGTCTTTATGAAGATACTCCAATTGATGGTTTCATGGTACCTAAGAACGCTAAAAATATGGAAGAAGCAAAATTATTCATGGAATTTATTGCTGGAAAAGATTCTCAACAATATTTCGCAGACGAATTAGGTAGATTAGCAGCTAACAAAAAAGTTACTCCACCTGATGCACATGCTCAAGATGGAATGGATATGATCTTAGAATCTGACGGAGTTATGCAGTTCTTTGATAGAGATATGAATCCTGAAATGGCTAATAATGCAATGAACGGATTTGTTGAGTTTATGATGTTCCCAGATAGAATAGATTCAATTTTAGAAAACTTAGAAAATATTAGACAAAGAATTTATAAATAAAAAGGTGGGGGAGAAAATCCCCCTCTCTTTTTAAGAATAAATATTATGAGGTGATATTATGCTCACTAAGAAAAAGTGGTGGGTGCCATGGGCATTTTTAGCTGTTCCCCTGATAATGTATTTAGTCTGGGTAATAATTCCCATAGGTAGAACTTTTTTCTACAGCTTATCAGATTGGGATGGTTTAAGCAAAAATGTTGAATTTATAGGGTTAGAAAATTTTAAAACATTATTTAATGATAGAGTTTTCACAACTGCTTTGATGAATAATATTAAATGGTTTATATTTTTTATAATTATACCTGTTCCTGTAGGACTAGGATTTGCAATGCTTCTTGATATGAAATTCAAAGGTAGCAAATTGTTTAAAACTTTAGTATATTTGCCTATGACTTTATCTTTTGTTGTAATAGGAACAATGTGGTCTTGGATATATGAACCGCAATATGGTGCTTTGAATTCATTTTTGGATGCAATGGGACTAGATTTTTTGATAACTCCATGGTTATCTGATCCTGAAGTAGTAACTTTTTCATTAATCTTTGCAGCGATTTGGAGACAAATTCCTTATATGATGGTTTTGTTTTTAGCAGGGTTGAAAAATGTCAGTAAAGATCAAGTTGAAGCAGCAATAGTTGATGGAGCTAATTCATGGCAAAGATTTTGGAATGTTATCCTTCCAGCTTTAAAACCTTCTATGATAGTTGCTATTACAGTAAGTATTATTGACTCACTTAGAGCCTTTGATATTGTTTTTGTTATGACAAAAGGAGGACCTTTTAACAGTTCAACTGTTTTAGCAAACTTTATGTATATTGAAGCTTTTAATAACTATAGAATGGGATATGGTTCTGCAATTGCAGTAATTCAATTCGCTATCACTTTTGGATTTATAATTTTATATCTATTGAATGCTATGAAAAACGAGGAGTGAGAATATGAGAAAAAGAAAATTTTCAGTGAAAATGATGTTTTACATATTATCTATTTTCATAGTTGTTGTTTGGCTCATTCCATTTTTCATAACAACATTTACTTCATTAAAGTCAATGGATGAATTAATGTCATCAACATCTTGGTGGAAACCACCACAACAAATTGTTTGGGATAATTTTGCTGAATCATGGCAACAAGGTAATATGAAAACTTATTTTAGAAATACATTTATAATAACTGTTCCTTCAGTAGTTGGAACGTTATTTGTTTCAAGCTTGGGAGCATTTGCTTTATCTTTTTATAAATTTAAAATGTCTAAAATTGTTTTAATAATTTTTGTAGCAGGAATGTTGATACCATTTCAAATGCTTTTAATACCAGTTTATAAGTTTTCACAATCAACTGGGTTATATGATACCTTTCAGGGAGTTATTTTATTCCATATAGCTTTTCAATTGGGGTTTTGTACTTTCTTTTTGAGAAATTTTATGATAACAATACCAAAAAGTATTTTTGAGTCTGCTAAAATGGATGGAGCTAATGATTTTACACTCTATAGAAAAATCGCTCTTCCTCTTTGTTTGCCAGCGATGGCAGCATTAGGTATCTTAGAGTTTACATGGATTTGGAATGATTATCTTTGGGGATTGATTCTTTTACAATCAGATAATTTGAAACCAGTTACTTTAGGATTGGTAAATTTACAAGGTCAATGGGTAACTAGCTGGAATATTATTTCAGCAGCATCTCTTATAGCTGCTATTGTACCTTTAGTTGTATTTTTGATATTCCAAAGATATTTCATAGATGGTTTAACTGTTGGTGCAGTAAAAGGCTAACAAGATTACTAAAAAACATCTCTTACTGGAAGTATAATAAGTAAGAGATGTTTTTTTTGGTTAAGATTATTTTATTTTGAAAAATATTGCTGATAAAGGAGGAAGATGAGTTTCTATAGAATGATTTCTTCCTTGCCATCTGATATTTTCAGATTTTACAACGGTTTTTGTTTCATAGCCACTCCCCCAAAAATCTTTTGAATCAGAATTAAAAATTAATTCATAGTTGCCTTCTTCTGGTACACCTATTCTATAATTATCTCTTGGTACAGGGGTAAAATTGAAAACACATAAAATTTTCTCATTTTTTGATTTTCTTAAGAAAGATATCACACTGTTTTCATTATCACTAAAATCAATCCATTCGAAGCCTTCAAAATTAAAATCTATTTTATATAAAGAATCATTATTTCTGTAAAAAGAGTTTAATTCTCTCATAAAGTTTTGGGTTTTTTTATGATTCTCATATTCTAAAATATGCCAATCAAGTGAATGTTCATAATCCCATTCTTTCCATTGGCCAAATTCTTGACCCATGAACAATAGTTTCTTCCCAGGATGTGCATACATGTAAGATAAATATAGTCTTAAGTTTGCAAACTTTTGCCAGTCATCTCCAGGCATTTTATCAACTAAAGATTTTTTCCCATAAACTACCTCATCATGAGAAATTGAAAGGATAAAGTTTTCAGAAAATGCATACATAATAGAAAAAGTCAAATCGTTTTGATGATATTGTCTATAAAGAGGTTCTTTTTTTATGTATTCTAAACTATCGTTCATCCAGCCCATGTTCCATTTCATAGCAAAACCTAAACCTCCTAGATCAACAGGTTTAGTTACTCCAGGAAAAGCAGTGGATTCTTCCGCTATAGTTAATGTTCCAGGAAAATACTTGTAAGTTACAGTATTTAAGTGTTTTAAAAATTCAATAGCCTCCAAATTTTCTCTTCCGCCAAATCTGTTAGGTACCCAATCTTTATCTTCTCTAGAATAATCTAAATAAAGCATAGAAGCTACAGCATCTACTCTCAATCCATCTATATGAAACTTTTTCAACCAAAAAAGAGCGTTTGATATCAAAAAGTTTTTAACTTCATTTCTTCCAAAATTAAAAATATAAGTTCCCCAATCAATGTGTTCACCAAGTCTAGGATCTAGATGTTCATATAGAGCAGTTCCATCAAATCTACCCAGAGCATGCTCGTCTTTTGGAAAATGTCCTGGAACCCAGTCTAGTATAATTCCAATATCATTTTTGTGTAAAATATCAACAAAAGACATAAAATCTTCTGGGGAACCAAATCGGCTTGTAGGAGCGAAGTATCCTGTTACTTGATACCCCCAAGACATATCAAGAGGATGTTCTGCTACAGGCATAAGTTCAATATGTGTAAATCCATTATTTTTACAATATTTTGCTAAGTTTTTCGCTATATCTCTATAATTCAAAAATTCATCATTTTCAGTTTTCATCCAAGAATTCAAATGTACTTCGTATATACTCATAGGTTCTTCATGCCAATTCGTGTTTTCTCTTTTGGTTATCCATTCTTCATCTTCCCAAATATGTTTACCTTCTAAATCATAAATTCTTGAAGCGTGGTTGGGTCTTTTTTCAAAAAAGTTTGCATAAGGGTCTATTTTTAACAAAAGATCATCATTTTTTGTTTTAATTTCATATTTATAAAGATCACCTTCGGATAAATTAGGAATAAATATTTCCCAAATACCCGAAGAACCTAACATTCTCATTTGATGTACTCTTCCGTCCCAATTATTAAAGTTTCCTACTACTGAAACCCTTTTAGCGTTTGGAGCCCAAACAGCAAAGAGAGTACCTTTATGCCCATCTATTTTCATATTGTGAGAACCTAATTTATCATATATTTGATAATGATTTCCTTCGTTGAAAAGGTGTCTATCATACTCAGAAATAACAGGCAAAAAACTATAAGGGTCTACGACTACCCATTCATTTCCTTGGTTATCTTTGCATTTAAATTTATAATTTACCATTCCAACATCTGGTATATACAATTCAAACAATCCAGAATCATCAATTTTTTCCATATTTCTTCTAAATTTTCTTGAGGTAACTTTTATTTCTTTTGCAAATGGTTGTATGGTCCTAATTACTATTCCTTTTTTGTATTTGTGCATTCCCAAATACATATAAGGATCATGGAAATTTCCGTTAGTTAAATTATAAATTTCTTGTTGACTCAAAATAGCCATAAAAATCCTCCCCGTAAGCATATATACAAGATTATTGTTGATTATATTAAAATATTCTAATAATTCTCTTAATTCAATTATATTATATCATATAGGGTGATTAAAGATTAATTTACTTTTTTAACAAAAAATAAATAATTAAAATACTAAATTATAACTTCCATTTTCTTGTTTTATTCTTCCGTCAATTTCTAACTCCATTAATGAAGTAAGTATATTTGATATATCTTCATTCATAAAATAACTTATTTTTTCAGCTGTGTTTTCACCCTTTTTTATCAAAGAAATTATTTTTTTGGATTTTTCTGGTAGATTATCTATTTTCATCCTCATTTCATTTATATTGAAAAGTTCTTTTAAAACTTCGAGTGATATTATGGGTGTTGCACCATTATAAATTAAAAAATTTGTTCCATATGAGTTAAACCTGGTGACATCACCTGGAACGGCTAATACGTCTTTCCCAAAGTCTAGAGCAAATCTTGCTGTTATTAACGAACCACTTCTTTTAGCAGCTTCAACAACGATGGTTTTATCTGATAAAGCTGCTATAATCCTATTTCTAGCAGGGAATTGATGTTTCATCCCTGGAGTTCCTGGCATATATTCTGATAATATTAATCCTTCTTGAGTTATTCTATTATACAAATCTTCATTTGTTTTTGGAAAAATAACGTCGATACCTGTACCTAAAACAGCTATGGTTTTCTTAGCGTTTCTGTGTGAAATTGAATCAATTCCATAAGCCATACCCGAAACAATGGTGTAGTCTTCAAGTATTTTTACAATATCAGTACAAATATTTTTACCATATTGTGAAGGTTTTCTAGTACCTACTACAGAGACTTTTTTCGTTTTAAATAAATCTAAACTCCCTTTATAGTAGAGAATAACAGGTGGATCCACAATATTTTTAAGTTCTTGTGGATACTCTTCGTCCCAATAAGTCAAAATAGAATAATCTTTTGATTTGTTTAGGATTTTGAAAATCATTTTCTTTTTATTTTCAAAATCTTTTTCAAATAAATTAGGTCTAACACCTCTTTCAATGATGTTTATTATTTCATCATTAGATTTTTTATAAACTTCTTTTAAAGTTATGATTTCTAAAGTATCCATTTACCCCTCCTGCTATGTTAATAAAATATTATATCATTAATATAATTATAACATAGCTACAACTATAAAAAAAAGAGGCCTAAGCCTCTTTTTATAATTTTTATTCTTCATCTGCTGAATTAGGTATTACACAAATAAATTGCAAATCTCCTTCTCCAACATTTTTAAATTGATGTTCAATATTTGGGGGGACAAAAACAAACGAACCTTCTTCTGCTTGAACATATTTTTCACCATTAAAAACTTCAGCTTTTCCTTTTACAATAAAAACTTCATGTTCCCAGTGATGACTATGTTTTGGAGAATGTCCACCTTTTTTTACAGTAAATAACCTCATAAAAAAATTTGGTGCTTCTAATTTACTTCCGATCAAGATTCTTTTTTCAACATTTTTTACTTTCTCATTATTAAATATTTGAGGTGTCACATTATCAGCTTTTTCTACAATAACCTTCTTATTCATAAAATCACCTCTTTAATAGATTAATTTGTAAACTCTTTGTGTTGATCTAAAATAACTACTTTTCTATATGGTTCTAAACCAACAGATTTTGTAGATAAATTAGGATAATTTTTTCTTATATGTTCATGTACAGTTTTTCTTTCAAAAGAAAACATAGGAGCCAATTCAAGTTTTTCATGAGTTCTTAAAACTTTTTCTGCTGCTTGTTCAGCTATTTCTTCGATTTTTCTTCTTCTCTTTTTTCTATACTCACCTATATCTAATTTTATATCAATTTTAGTGTCTGTCATTCTATTTATATATATCATTATTAGATGTTGTAAAGCTCCTAGAGTTCTTCCGTGTTTACCGATAAGTTTTCCTAAGCCTTCTCCATCTAAATAAATAACAATAGTTTTTCCAAAAACTTTTATGTTTGAATTTATTTCTTCATCAAAATGAACTAAAATTTCTTTTAAGAAATCTCGTATCTTATTAACTAAAAAATTTTCATTTACATAAATATCTAAAATATATGGCTTGCTTCCTATTCCAAATATAAAACCTTTTGTTCCTTCTTCCTTAACCTTGTAAGATAATTCAGAATCGTCTACATTGAATTCATTTTTTGCTTGAGTCAAAGCTTCATCTATTGTTTTAGCTGTAAACTCTTTAGACTGTAATTTTAACATAAATCTTGTCACCTCCTGACAGGTTTAGGGCCTAATCCAAACAATTCTCTGAAACCTATACCTTTTACACCGTTTCTTTTATTATTATAGAAAGTTATTATAAGTTGTATTAAAGCATTTGATGTGTAATACAAGAAAACACCTGCAGGTAAACCACTTAATAATAATGGGAAAATAGTTGACATAGCGATTTGTTGCCAAGCCATTTTCGAATTTTGTGCTGATAGTAATGCAATTGCTAAATAAGCTCCTAAAGAAATTAAAATGAATATGAAATTTGTTCCAAATCCACCTTCAGATAAATCTGACCATAATAAAAATCTAGGATTATAAGCAAAAGCTTCTCCAAAATATTGTATAGTTTGCCATAAAACTATAAAAACAGGTAATTGAATAATAGTTGGTAAGCAACCACCCATTGGGTTAACGTTTTTTTCTTTGTACATTTTCATAGTTTCTTCTTGCAATTTTTGAGCATTTTTATATTTTTTCTTTAATTTTTCGACTTCCGGTTGTATTTCTCTCATTTTAATCATTGATTTTTGTTGTTTATGATAAAGAGGATATAAAGCTAATCTAATTATAACTGTGAATATGATTATAGCCCATCCGAAATTACCCGTAAGGCCATTTAACCACCAAAGGAAATAAACAAACCAGTAGAAAATATTTGAAATAAATCCATAAGCACCTAATTCATCCAATAGAGCAGAAATTCTATCATAGGTTTCTTCAGGAAAAACTTCACTCATGAAAGTTCTTTTTAAAGGTCCCATATATATTTCTGATACTGTTCTGCCTCTTGTTTCATATCTCAATTCTTCATCTATTTGCGACGCTGCTTCAACAGCTACTAACGCGTCTAAATTTTCACCAGTATTAGGTATTTCTTCTATAAATGAAACCATAGTGGATTCCATTTTTCTAATACCAGGTCTATAAGAAATAGTTGGTAAGGTTACCATTCCTTCAACGTCAACGAATTCAACTTCAAAATGGAAATTTGCGTCATTAAAAAATCTGTATTTTTTGAAACCATTTCCTTCAAAAAAATAAAAAATATCTACATATTCCTGATTTTCTGGAACAGATATTTCGTAATCTACAGGAAGAATTTCTTCATCAGTTTCAGGATTTATTAAATCAAAACTATCTTTTGCATAAGAATATATTAATTTGTATTCTTTTGTTCTAAATTCAACAATTGAATAATCTAATAAATGACCTTGTTTATCCATCGTCAAATCAAAAATTCTTGTTTGTAAATTAATACTTGTAGAATTTTCAGAAATCTCAACATCTGGAATAGCAAATGTAAAAATACTTAGGACAATAAGTCCTATTATTAAGAGTTGCTTTTTCAATTCTTTACACCCCTTTTGTTTTCTTCGTTATTATTTTTCGAGCCATTTTTGACTATAAAATGGAATTCCTCGGGTACCGGGTCAATTCCTCCTTCGTTAAAAGGATGACAACTAAAAATTCGTCTGAGACTTAAATAGCCTCCTTTAAAAAACCCAAATTTATTAACTGCTTCATATGAATAAGCAGAACATGTTGGATAAAATCTACATGTAGGTTGTTTTAATGGAGAAATGACTTTTTGATAAAACTTAATAATACCTAGTAGAATATACTTCATTATTTCACTTTCCTTACAGTATCAAAAATCATGTTTTTGATATCAGAGTAGTCTACATTTTTATAAATATTAGAAAGAGCTTTTCTTGGAATAAATAAAAAATCATAACCTTGAGGAAAATTTTGTTTATTAGTTCTATAAATTTCCTTGATTTGTCTTCTTAATTTATTTCTTAGAACAGCTTTTCCAAACTTTTTTTTTATAGATACGGCAATTCGACTGTATTCAAGATCATTTTTCCTGAAAACAAGAACAAAATATGAATTGACCGCTCTTCCTTTTGAATCAAAAAGTTTTTTGAAATCATTTCTAAGTCTCAGACGTTCATTTTTCTCAAATTTTTGAGAGACCATTATACAGAAAGTCTCTTTCTTCCTTTACTTCTTCTTCTTTTTATAACATTTTTTCCGCCGGATGTTTTCTTTCTAGCTAAAAATCCGTGTGTTCTCTTTCTTTTTCTTCTTGATGGTTGATATGTTCTTTTCATTTGAATACCTCCTGGTTTTGTAGAATTTTCTCAACATAGATTATAAACATAAAAATGTTTTAATGTCAATAAAATAAAGTTACAACTTCTTAGATATAGATAATAATTAAAATTACCCAAAGTATTATATCATATGTAACCTCAATTAATCTTGAATTCTAAATAAATATTTGATTTAATTCTTTGTAAATTTTGATATAAATGTATCAATTGATAGGTTAATAGGAAAAGTAAAGTTAACACAATCCTTTAATAAAGATAATAAAACAAATATTGACTTAATTTTTTTGAGTTATAATCATCATTGAAAAAACAAAAGATATTTTAAGGAGTGAATAAAATGTATGCACAATATGAATGTATTAACTGTGTTTGTGATCATGCTCAAAAGCTTATTGATAAATTATCAAAGGAACTTGAATATTCTGAAAAAGAATCATTTGAAAAATACAAAGAAATAGTAAAGCACTTATCTCAAAAATCTGAATATGGAATGAAACCTATTGAACTATCCTCAATAATCTACGACAAATTCTATGAGTTTTCTGAAGAAAAAGATTTTTTTGAAAATGAAAAAACAAATGCGAATCAAATGTTCTTAGAAATGTATGAGGATTTAGTGGATTTTTGTTTTTCAACAGAAGACCCAGTGCGTACTGCTTTTAAATTATCAGCTTTTAGTAATTTATTAGATTTTGGAATAAAAAATTATTTTGGTGAATTAGAATGGGAAATAGAGAATTTAACAAAAAGTAGAGACTTCGCAATAGATGATTATAATAAATTTGAAGAAAAAATTGAAAAGGCTAATAAATTATTATTCATTCATGATAATGCTGGTGAGATAGTTTTGGATAAAATTTTAATAAAGGTACTGAAAAATAAATATCCTAATTTAGTAATACACTCTGCTGTTAGGAGTAGACCTATAATTAATGATGCTACAATGAAAGATATTGTTGAAGTTAATATGAAAGAAGTTTCTATTCCACTTGAAAGCGGATCTATATATCCAGGGACTATATTAGAAAAAACAAATGTAGATTTTAAAAATATTTTTGAGAGTTCTGATATTGTTATATCTAAAGGACAAGGAAATTATGAGGGTATGGATGATGATTATAACAAAGTGTTTTTTATTTTAACGACAAAATGTAAAAGCATAGCAAAAAATTTAAATGTTGAAATTGGAGAATTGGTGTTTAAATTAAAGTAAAAAAATGATAAAATAGTAGTACACTAAATTTTAATTTCAATCAAGGAGGGGATTTTTGTGAAAAGATATCTCGGTATTTTGTTAGGCTTGTTATTTATTATTTCTGTTTTCGCTGCACCTCAACACTTAGTAATATTCCATGTTAATGACACTCATGGTAATGTATGGCCTTTTGATGTTTATGGTGATCCTGACATCGGAGGATTTGCAAGAATTGCTACAGTAATAAACGAAGCTAGAGCTGAAGTTGAATCTGAAGGTGGAGATGTATTATTTTTACATGCAGGTGACGTAAATACAGGCGTACCAGAATCAGATTTATTAGATGCAGTACCAGATTTTGCAACTTTACATTATATGGGTACAGATGCTATGGTTTTAGGAAATCATGAATTTGATGTTGATCTTGATACATTGAAGATGCAATCAAGAGTTGCAGGTTTTCCATTTATAAGTGCAAATTTTGTAGATAGAAACCTATTTCCTATTTTTAAACCTTATGTTGTAAAAGACCTTGGAGAATATAGCGTAGGTATTCTAGGCCTCACTACAGAACAAACAAATGTTTTAGAACCACTATATTTAGAAAATAATTCTATAGAATCAGCATATTACGCTGTTAAAGAATATATGCCAGAATTAGAAGAAAAAACAGACATTCAAATTGTGTTAGGCCATTTAGGATATTATGAAGAAGGAAAAGAACCAAGATTACCAGTAGGATATACCTCTTCTAATGAAATTGCTGAAGATTTTTCAAATATAGAAGTATTAATTGATGGACATTCACATACTTTGTTCGAAGAAGCAAAAGTATTAAATAGTACAATTTTAAGTTCATCAGGTGATTTAGGAAAATATTTAGGTAGAATTGACCTTTGGATTGAAAATGGAAGAATAGTAGATTGGGATTCACAACAAATTAAGATAGATAGCTCTATAAAAGAAGACCCATTTATAAAAATGGTAGCAGATACTTACAAAGAAATGGGTGCTGAAGAATTAGATAAAGAAGTAGGAACAACTGAAGTAACATTAAATGGAGAAAGAGAAGATGTAAGAAGCGGAGAAACAAATTTAGGTCATTTAATTACTGATGCATTATTATGGAAAACAGATGCTGATGTTGCACTTCAAAATGGTGGCGGAATAAGAGCTTCTATAAGCGAAGGAAAAATAACTTATAGAGATATATTAACCGTTCTACCTTTTGGTAATACAGCTTATACAGTTAAACTTAAAGGTTCAGATTTAAAAGCTGTTGCTGATTACGCTGCTACAATACCTGACGGACAAGGATCAAAACTACATGTTGCTGGTATGACTTTTAAAATTGAAGATGAAAAAGCAATGAATATAAAAGTTAATGGAGTTCCACTTGAAATGGATAAAACATATGATGTAGTAACAAATAACTATATGGCTTCTGGTGGAGACGGATACGAAATGCTAGAAGATAAAAATGGTTATGATACAGGTTATGTAGTTGCAGATGTTGTTGTAGGTTATATTAAAGAATTAGGAACAATAGAAGAATACGAAAAAGCAGAAAGAATAATTGGTGACTAATCACTATAAAATAAAAGAGGCTTGGATTATTTCCAAGCCTCTTTTCATATAAAATTTATTTTAAAATAAAATCTGTGTCTATCCTTCCATCTCCTAGATGTTCTATATTTAAAAGAAAACCAAATTCTCCTTGTAATCCTGCGAATTGATCCATAAACTTAGAAAAATCAAGGAAAAGAACCATTAAATTGCCATATCCTATTCTTTGGGTTAAATTCTTAAATAAATTATTAGAGCTTAAAGAGGGTTTTTTATTTGTTTTTTCATCTAATGATTTATTGTCCATTTCAGATATGTAAATAACTTCATTATCTTTCCATAGATTATAATTTACACTTTCAAGTTCTGCATTTTGAGCATTCACATCTATTTGAAAAGTGATCTTCTCATCAGATACTTTTTCATAGGTAATATTATTTTCTTCCATTATAGGAATTATTGAGTCTAAATCTATTGAACTATTTACTTTGATATAAGAGTCTTGTTTAATTTTTATATTTTGTTGTTCTTGAGTTTCAAGATTTAAGTCTGCATTCATCTCAAAACCTTGAGAAGATTCTAGTATTTTTTCGACTAACTTTGAGTCTGCAATAATATTTATTATTTCATTGATACCTGTAATTTCTTTAGGGACTAAACCAGAAGCCGTAAAAATAGTACCATAAAATTTGTAATCTTGAGCTTGTTTAATGTAATCCTCATTTATAGCTTTTTCATCTACTATTCCACTGGCTTTTCCAATTAAAACACTATCTTTCACATAAGCGAAACCTTCATTTTCCATTTCTGAAGAATCTATCTTAAAATAAATTCCATTTTCATAAATATCTTTGAAAGTTACACTTACAGTTTTAACAGACTGATAAACTGATTTATCTTGAACCAAAATAACATATTTTTCACCGTTGACTTCTTTATTTATTGTATTAAAAGAAATTCCCGAATTAGATAATGGTTCAATTATTTTTTTGAAAGCATCAGAAAACTTATCAGGTTCATCGATTGGCCCAAAAGCAGCTCCAAAAAGGTATAAATCTTCTTCTACGTTAGGTTTTTGTACAAATAAAGCCATATCAGTTTTTAATTGTCCAAAAAATTCATTTGGTTTTACTTTTATTGACTCTAGAAACATTTCAACATAATTGGATATAAGTATTTCTCCTTGAAAAGGGTCTAATAAAAGGCTTTTTATAGTAGGCACTGTTTTTAAACTATCATATGTTTGAGAGAGATTGTTTATATATACAGTGGCTTTTGAATCCTCTGGTACAAAATCTAAAACGGTAGTAAAAGATAATATAGAGAATATTGAAACAATAAAAATCAATATTATTTTTTTCATGTTAGCAACCTCCTAAAATTTTAATAAAATTCTAACAATCTTATACTATCATTATACAATGATAATCTTAAAAAAATCTTTAACAATTAATCACACTATCTATCAAATAATAAAGGGTTTCTATTAAAAATATTTTTATTTTGTGTTATAATATTTAAAGATATTATTCATTATAAAAAATAATTTTGGAGGTGTACTAATGTTTGAAAAAGTAATTGACTTTATAAACTTTGGACCTGCTGGTACAAGTGGAGATTCAGCTGGAGCTGCTGGAGGAACATCTGATGCTGCCGCTACAGGAGCAACTGGAGGATTTGGAAGTATTTGGTTTATTGTAATATTATTTGTTTTAATGTATGTTATTTTAATCCTTCCTCAAAGAAGACAAGAGAAAAAACACAAGAAGATGATCTCAGAATTATCAAGAGGAGATAAAATTTTAACAGCTGCAGGAATAATAGGTAAAATTATTTCTATTCAGAATGATAAAATTAGAATTTCAACAGGGGATAAAACTGAAATTGACATAACTAGAAATGCTGTTTCAGCTGTTTTAAACAAAACTGAGCAAGCAGACACAGAAAAAAAATCAGAAGAAGATAAAAAATAATATTTTAAGGTAAGGGGGTACTTCTTGTGAGATCAAACAGAATCCGCTTAATTTTTTCAATCATTGTAATAGTTGTAGCATTCCTAGGAATGATAATTCCTGGAGAAAATACTTCTGATTATGATGGTTTTGCAAAAATATTTTCAAACATAAAACTTGGTTTGGACATTCAAGGCGGTAGCTTATTTGAATATCAACTAGATTTAAATGAAGGTACAAAACCACAAGATGTTATTGATAATGTAATTCTAGTGCTAAGAAATAGACTGGATGCAGCTGGATATACTGAGGCTGTCGTATCAAAAATTGACAGTGGTGGAGAATTAAGAGTAAGAGTAGAAATACCTGGGATAAGAGATACAAACGAAGCAGAAAAATTAATTGGAAGTAAAGGTAAATTATATTTCGCTGAAGTCATAGATACACAAACTTCTGATGTAAAACCTGAAATTAGAAGAAATAGAACAGTTACAGTTAATGGAGACGATATTGAATTATACGCTTATGTTCAAGACGCTAATAATCCATTACAATGGTATCAAATAAAAAGAGTCTTTGATTTTGGTAGAGAACCTTTTGAAATAACTGGAGAAGATGTTATTGACTCAAGAGCTGATTTAAATACACAAGGTTCAGGATTTTTAGTTAGAATGAATTTTTCTTCAGCAGGTGGAGATAAATTTGAAATTGCAACAGGAAATTTAATTAACAAAAGAATGGCTATTATATTAGATGAAAAAGTTATAATAGCACCAAATGTTAATACTCAAATAACTGATAATGCTGCTATTATAGAAGGAATAGAAGAATTACAAGAAGCTAGAAACATAGCTGCTTTAATCAATTCAGGTAATTTACCTGTTGATCTTGTGAAATTCCAAGAAAGAACTCTAGGTCCTACTCTAGGTAGAGATATAGTTAATACAATAATAAATGCAGGAATTATAGGTTTAATTATTGTTATGATTTATATGATAGTTTTTTATGGCTGGATGGGAGTTGTAGCTGATCTAGCTTTAATATATAATGCAATTTTATTGATGGGTGTATTGAGTTGGACAGATGCAATTTTAACATTACCAGGTATTGCAGGTATAATCTTGACATTCGGTACAACAGTTGATGGAAATGTTATAATCTATGAAAGAATAAAAGATGAATTGAGATTAGGCAGACCACCAGTAACTGCAGTTAATTTTGGTTTTGATAAAGCATTTTGGACTTTATTCGACGCTAATTTAACAACAGTATTGGCAGGTATTGTTTTATATTATTTCTCAACAGGTACTGTAAGAGGATTTGCTATCACATTGATAATTGGTGTACTTGGTGCTATGTTTACAAACTTAGTAGTTTCAAGAACAATTTTATCCTCATCACACAAATTTATTAACCCTGACAAGTTCAGAAAAAACGCTGTTCAAGAAAAGGGGGTAAAATAATATGAAGCACTTAGATTTCGTAGGAAAAAGAAAAGGATTTATGATTCTTTCAGCAATTTTAGTAATAGCTGCTTTGATATTATCTTTTACAAAAAACTTTGAGTTTGGAATTGAGTTTTCAGGTGGTACAGAAATTACAGCTTCTATAGAAGAAGAAAAGAGTATTGAAGATATTAGAAATATTTTAACAGATATAGATCAAGATTATTCAACAGCAAAAATAGTTGAATTGGAACCAATTGAAGGTCAAGAAGATAAATTTTTCTTTGCTTTAACAATAAATAATTCTTTTGAAACAGCTGAAGAAAAAGAAGAGTTTGACAATCAATTGAGAAGTAAACTAGGAGATGAAAGTTTAGAAATACTGCAATTAAATGATGTATCAGGTTATGCTGCTAATCAGATTAAATCATTTGCTTGGTATGCTGTGAGCATAATATTAGTGCTATTATTAGCTTATATTACCTTAAGATTTAAATTTGCTTTTGGTATAGGAGCTTTATTAGCTTTAGCTCACGACATCATAATAGTTCTTGGTTTTTATTCATTATTTGGTATAGAAATAAATGTAATGGCAATGGCAGCACTTCTCACATTAGCTGGTTATTCATTGAATGACACTATCGTAGTATATGATAGAATTAGAGAAAATTTCAAAGCTATGAGAGGTAAACCTGTAGAAACTATTGTGAATAAATCATTAAACGATGTTATTGTTAGATCTTTAAATACATCATTAACAACATTTGCAATTGTTTTTTTAATGTTCTTAATTGGTGGAAGAGCAATTGCACCATTCGCATTTGGACTTACAATTGGTGTTTTGATAGGTACTTACTCATCACTTTATATAGCTAGTCCGCTTGTAATTGGTATGCTTAAAAAACAGAAAAAATTTTAATTTAAAAATATAAAATTAACCCCATCTTTTGATGGGGTTTTTTATTTGATAATTGAAATTTATAGTTTATAATATATAATAGAATTATAAAGGTTAATTGGGGTGATAATATGAAAGGTCATTTTGATAAAAATTTAAGAGAGTTACTTGAAGAAAAAAATAAAACTTTAGATGATTTGAGTCAATATTTAAAAATATCAAAAAGTAGTGTGAATAATATTTTGAACAATAAGTTTGACGATTTCTCTTCTATGTCATTAAGAGATATTTCTCAAAGACTATCCTCCTTTTTTGGTGAAAATATTAATTATGTAGAAGAAGAGAAAAAAGAAAATAATGAAATAAAATTTAAAGAAAAAAGAAAATCCCCAATATTGTTTATAATGATCTTATTAATTATTATTTCTTCTACCTATATATTCTTTGTTCTTGAAGATGTACTTTATTTTTCAGAAGTTTTAAATGAAAATCGTATAAATATAGAAATTGAAAATACTAACGAGAATGATCTGTTGGTAAACGGAGAAGTTCTTGAAGGAATGTCCATGAAGATTTATTCTCTATCAAGAGAAGAAAATATTGTAGTTAATGATAATAATGGTGTTACAATTATTAGAACTCCCAATTCTGAATATGAAATAAAACTAGAAGATTTTGAGGTGATTTTCAAAAATGGGCAAAATTAAAAAACCAGATTTGGTTAATTATGTAATACATGTATTTACAGCTGGGAATAGTGATTTTTGGTTGGAAGAATTTGGTGTATTAGCAAGAATAAGAGAAGAATTTGGTGAAATTGATTACATATCCGAACCAATTGATTTCCAAAAATTTACAAACTATTATAATAGAGAAATGGGAGAAAACGTGAAGATTGAAGGAAGAATGATTTCTCTTAAATATTTAGGGTCTCAATCTTTTTTAGCTGATGCGAAAAATATTACTAATAAAATAGAATCTGAATTCGCAATTGAAGGCAATAGAAAAGTTAATTTGGATGTAGGATATATTCATCATACACAATTTATATTGGCTAGTACCAAACATTGGGGTAATAGAATTTATTTGAGAAACGGAATTTATGCAGAAATTACATTAATGTATATGTTTGGGAAATGGAAACATCATGATTACTCGTATGAAAATTTTAAGGATAAAGAATATAAAGATGAGTTAGAAAAAATTAGAAATAATTATATGATAAAAAGAAGAAATGTTTAATCATTTGAATGGGGGTAAAATATGTTTCTTAAACCATCTTTTCTTAGTTTAATTTACTTATTTATTTTTTTTGCTTTAATGAAAATGACACCTTTTATAATAACTCCGATTTTTTTAGGGTTATTCCTTGCTACTATAATAGACGTACCTGAAAAAATATTTTTAAAAAAATTAAACAAAAAACTTTCAAAATTATTGGCAAATGTCTTAGTAATAGGGGTAATAATATACGCATTGGGTAATTTTTTCCCAGTTATAATAAATGAAGGGAAAGCTATTTTTACTTCTTTAAGAGATATTGAAATAAATTCGCAAGGTATATTTGAACCACCCCAATGGCTATTAGACATAATAAATAATCTTAATCAATATTTTTCAGATTTTGCTTTATCTTTATTGAATGATGTTATATCGTATACTCCTTCAGCCATCATGGCAGCAATATTGATAATAATTACTACTATTTCAATAGGTGGGTTGAAAACAGAAATTTCAAAACATGTTAATAGTTTATTCCCGAAGGAAACAGATAAAGGGATTGCTTTTGCAAAAAAGACTTTTAGAGATTTTGAGAATTTTGTTAAAGGGCAGTTTTTTGTAGCTGCTTTCGTTGGGCTATTTGTTGGAAGTAGTGTGTATATAATGGGGATACCTGGAGCTTTCTTCTTAGGAGTTTTAGCTTGGGTAACTAATTTTATACCATATTTGGGAGTTATAATATCTGCTATACCTTTAATGATGCTTGCTTTTTCTGCAAAAGGATTAGTGGGTTTATTGATAGGGGCTATTATTTTAGTATTGGCAAACCAAATAGAAATGTGGATTTTAGCACCAAAAATTCAAAGTAAATCTTTGAAATTACATTGGTATGTAATATTAGTTTCAATACTTTTATTTGGAGATCTATTCTCTTTTGCTGGAGTTTTAATAGCTTTACCATCAATAATGTATATAAAAAACTATTGGGATTATTTTGTTACTAAAAAAGCTGAGAAAAATTTACAAGAAGAAATAGTAGTTGAAAATACAGAAGAATAAAAAAACCGCATAGTTTTAACTATGCGGTTTAATTTTATTAAAAGAATAATTTTGCCATTTCATATATTTCTGGTCTAACTTCTTTATTTTCTTTTATTTTATCTGTTAAAGGGCTATCTTCTACTTCGAAACCTTTAAGTCCTAAAGCTATATTTGATTTTCCTTTTTTAACAGCATCTATCGCTGCGAAACCAAATTTAAAGGCTAAGAATCTATCAAAAGCAGAAGGTGATCCACCTCTTTGAAGATATCCAAGATCAACAGTTCTTACATCAATATTTGTAGTATTTTCACCAATATATTTTGCTACCATATCAGCTGGATTTTTCATATCCATATCGCATTCTTTTGCTACATTCATGATTTCTTTTGGTAATTTAACTTTTTCTTCGACAACTACAATTGAGAATTTTTTACCAACATCATATCTTCTTTTTATATTCTCTAACATTTCTTCTGTATTCAAATCGACTTCAGGTGTTATAATGTAATCTGCGCCACCAGCCATTCCACCAACAGTAGCGAGCCAACCCGAATAATCTCCTCCAACTTCCATAACAATTACTCTGTGTCCTGCATTAGCAGTCGAATGTAAATAATCAAGAGAATTTGTAACTGTTTGTAAAGCTGTCAAAAACCCAACACTCAAATCGGTCCAAATTAAATCATTATCGATCGTTGCAGGAATAATTACAGAAGGTATGCCTTCTTCCTTCAATCTTAATGAAATATTAGCACCTGTATGACCTGTCAATAAAACCAATGAAGTTATTTGATATTTTTTTACATTTTCTTTTAATTTTTTTAAATCTTCAGGTTTTTCTGTGGGATCATATTTTGAAGAGCCTAGAATAATTCCACCTTCAGGAAGTCTTCCAGAAACATGTTCTTTAGTCATAATAAAAATTTTATCATCAACTAATCCATGAAAACCATCATAAACTCCTACTACTTCAATATCTTCTTCAGCACCTTTTACTATAAGAGATCTTATTACTGCGTTTAATCCTGGGCAATCTCCACCTACGTTTAAAACTGCAATTCTTTTCATCTATATCCCTCCCTAAGATTATAAATATAGAGTGATTTTTATTAATTTACACACAATTATAATTTTATCAAAAAATGAGTTCATAAAAAAGTGTCAAAAAATTGGAAATGATTTCATTAGCGTCGATTAAAGCTTTTAATTCAATATAATCAATAAATTTAAAAAGGGCAGAAATCACTGTCCAAACATTTATCTAGAACAATTTCATTAAAATAGGAATAACTACTATAGAAACAATTGACATTAATTTGATTAATATATTAATAGCAGGGCCTGCTGTATCTTTGAATGGATCTCCAACAGTATCTCCTATAACAGATGCCTTATGAGATAATGAACCTTTTCCGCCATATTTACCAGTTTCAATATATTTTTTAGCATTATCCCATGCCCCACCAGAGTTAGACATAAATATTGCTAGCATAACCCCTGCAACTGTTGTCCCTGCAAGTGTTCCTGCAACAGCAACCTTTCCTAAAAGGAAATAAATAATAACCGGAGAAAAAACTGCCAGTAAAGAAGGTAAAGTCATTTTTCTCAAGGCTCCACCAGTTGCAATTTCGACACATTTAGCATAATCTGGTTCAGCTTTCCCTTCCATTAAACCGGGTATAACTTTAAATTGTCTTCTTACCTCTGCAACCATTATATTTGCTGAATCACCAACTGCTTTCATAGCTAATGACGAGAATAAGAATGGAAGCATAGCTCCAATTAAAGCACCTACAAAAACATTCGAATCGTTAAGATCAACCATTTCAATTCCCGTAACTTGAATATAAGATGCGAATAAAGCGAGAGCTGTTAGAGTAGCTGAACCGATTGCAAAGCCTTTACCTATTGCTGCAGTTGTATTACCAACAGAATCTAATAAGTCCGTTCTCTCTCTTACTTTAGGGTCAAGTCCTGACATTTCAGCTATTCCCCCAGCGTTATCTGCTATAGGTCCATATGCGTCAATTGCTAAAGTAATCCCTAAAGTAGCTAACATACCAACGGCAGCCAACGCTATTCCAAATAAACCTAATAAATTAAAAGATACAATAGTAGCAATTGCAATTAATATAACTGGAATAGCAGTAGATTCCATTCCTAATGCCATACCATTTATTAATAATGGTGCAGAACCAGAAGTTGCTGTAGCAGCTAATTTTTCAACGGGTTTCTTAGCTGTATAGTATTCTGTTATACTCCCTATTAAGACACCAACAATCATACCTAATGTGATAACCAAGGCTGCTTGATAAGAATCCAATACTACTTTAGACAAAATAAAAACAACTATTAACTCTATAATATTTGCAGCATAAGTACCAGTATGCAACATTTTTGATGGATTTAAATTTTCTTTTTCTTTCACTAGTAAATTAACAATTATAATTCCAATAATAGCTGATAATAAACCAAAAGCTGCAATTAAAAATGGAAAAACTGCACCCCTTACGTCAAACATAAGAGCACCTAAAGCTGAAGCTGAGAAAATAGAGCCTACATAAGATTCGTATAAATCAGCACCCATCCCAGCAACATCACCAACATTGTCACCAACATTATCTGCTATCGTTGCAGGATTCCTCGGATCATCTTCGGGGATTCCCGCTTCTGTTTTACCAACTAAATCTGCACCTACATCTGCAGCTTTGGTAAAGATTCCTCCACCAACTCTTGCAAATAATGCAACAAAAGAAGCACCCATAGCATAACCACTCATAACGACTGCGTCTCCACCTGTTAAGAAAAATGTCAATCCGAGTCCAAATAATCCAAGAGAAGAAACAGTCATACCCATTACAGCTCCACCATTAAAAGCTACTTTAAGAGCTCTTCCTAAAGAAGTTTGTGCTTCATTAGCAGTTCTAGTGTTTGCTTTAGTAGCAATCGACATACCAAAAAAACCAGCCAATACAGACAAAGTAGCTCCGAAGATAAAAGCTAATGCCATTACCCATGAGTTAGAAAAACCTAGTATAAGTGAAAATATAAAAACTATCACATAGAGAATTTTATATTCAGAAAATAAAAATGCTCTCGCTCCAACCTGTATAGCTTTTGATATTTTTTGCATTTTCTCGTTACCAGGGTTTTTCTCTATAACTATAAAAGTCAAGAAAATTGTGAATATAATTCCAATTATCCCTGCTATTACACCAGAAAGTTGAGATAATACTCCCATTTTGAAACCTCCTTAAAATATCTTCATTTATTTAAAAAAATCTATTGTTTTCTTGATTTCTTTGCAGTTTAATTATAATATATATATAGATAAAAATCTATAAATTAATTATTAAGTTATTAAAATAATGTGAAAAATAAATCAAAAAACATGGTGAATCACCACTCATTTTTATACATATATTTTAGCATATATTTTTTATAAATAAAAATCTTGTTTTTCGTCAAAAATTAGGTTTATAAATAACAAATGGCAAAGAATGTTATAATTTAAAAAAAGGGGGAGATAAAGAAAATGCGAGATTTTATATACGATTTTTTCATTGAGAATTTTAACAGCGAAATATCTGATTTTATGTCAAATTTGATTATATTTATAATCATGGTTATTTCTTCATTAGTTGTTTATTATTTTGTTAAATATATTTTTATAAAAATAATAAGACAAGTTGTTTTTCGAACAAAAACAGATATTGACAATATATTTTTTGAAAAAGGTGTATTCCATTGGTTAACTCACATAACACCAGCATTAGTAATATGGGGTTTTTCAAATTCTTTTTTAGACTATGCTTTTGTTTTTCAAAAATTATCTTATATCTATATAACTTATGCAATAATCATGGCTATCAACTCTGTTTTAAGAAGTATAACAGAAATATTTGAAACCAATACAAGAAGTAAATACAAACCTGTTAAAGGGTTTATTCAACTGATACAGGTTTTATTGTTTTCAGTAGGAGCAATAATAATAACAGGTGTATTAATAGATAGATCTTTTATAGGACTTCTAAGTGGTATAGGTGCCATTGCAGCAGTACTAATGATAATTTTTAAAGATACATTGTTGTCTTTAACAGCGCATGTACAAATATCAGCAAATCATATGATAAAAAAAGGTGATTGGATATCTTTCAGTAACTATGAAGCAGATGGAGTTATAAAAGAAATGAATTTAAACACTGTTAAAGTTCAAAACTGGGATAATACCTTTTCTTACATTCCTACTTGGGCTTTTATTAGTGAATCATTTATTAATTGGAAAGGTATGGAAAATTCTGGAGGAAGAAGAATTAAAAAACACATCAATTTAGATGTGAACTATATAAAAAAAATAGATGAAAATATAAAAAATAATATTTCTAACATTTCAGGTTATGAAGACTTCATAAAAGATAAAAATTTAAACGAATATACTAATATAGCTTTATTAAGAGAATATGTAGAATACTATATTAAAAATCATAGGGATATTAACGAAAAAATGATCATGATGGTGAGATATCTTCAAAATGAAGGTAAAGGTCTTCCTATGGAGGTATATGCGTTTTCTAAAGAAAAAAGCTGGGTGAATTACGAAGGGGTACAAAATGAAATTTTTCAATATATTTATTCAATAATCCCATTTTTTGATTTAAGAGTCTATCAATATCCTTCAAATAAAATAAACCTAGAAAATTAAGTTTGTATAACAAACTAAATATAGTATAATTGAAATGAATATTTTTTGGAGGTGTGGTATGAAGAAGCTTTTTAAAAATGCAAATATAGTACCAATAACAAGTGAAAATTTTGAAGGCGATGTTTTAATTGAAAACGATAAAATCATTGAAATAGGAAAAGATTTGTCTTCAAGTGATGCAGAAGTAATTGATTTGAAAGGAAAATATTTATTACCAGGGTTTATTGACGCTCATTCTCATATTGGAATATTTGAAGAAGGAGTTGGAGGAGATTATCAAGACGGAAATGAAATGATAGATCCTAACACAGCTCAAGTTAGAGTTTTAGATGCATTTAATCCAGATGATGTTGCAATAAAAAGAGCATTATTTGGTGGTGTAACAACAGCTATGGTTGTTCCAGGTTCAGCAAATCCTATAGGTGGACAAGGTTTAATACTTAAATTTAGGTCTTTACTACCAGATGAAATGGTTATTAGAGAACCAGCAGGGCTAAAAATGGCATTAGGAGAAAATCCAAAAAGAGTTTATAGTGCAAAAAGTAAAATGCCAGCAACAAGATTGGGAACAGCAGCAGTAATAAGAGATTATTTTTATAAAGTAAAAGATTATATGGCAGAAAAGAAAAATAAAATAGATGAAGGAAAAGAGTTCACTAAAACAGACATAAAGATGGAAATTGGTGAAAAAGTTCTTAAAAAAGAAATTCCTGCAAGAATACACGCTCATAGAAAAGATGATATTATTACTGCAGTTAGAATATCAAAAGAATTTGATTTTGATTTGGTAATCGAACATGGAACAGAAGGTTATAAAATTGCAGACTTTTTAAAAGAAAATAATATTCCAGTTGTAGTTGGACCGTTGCTTGGGTTTAGAACAAAGCTAGAGTTAAAAGATAAAACTTTTGAAGCTATACCTATTATAAATAACGCAGGAGTAACTGCAGCTTTAATGTGTGATCATCCTGTAATTCATTTAGAAGACACTATAATTCAAGCTGGTAATGCATTAAGATATGGTGCGACAGAAGAAAATTTATTGAAAATGTTGACTATTAACCCAGCAAAAATTTTAAAATTAGAAGATAAAATCGGTTCTATTGAAAAAGGAAAAGATGCAGATTTAGTAGTATGGTCTGGATATCCTTTTGAATACAAATCAATTGTTGAACAAGTTTATATTGAAGGTAAAAAAGTATATTAAAATAAAATAGCAGCTGAGGCTGCTATTTTTTTATCTATTCAGATAGATAATTATATTCATTGTTTTCAATGAGTAAACAAGAAAGTTTTTCTCCATAACAAGCACCAGTATCAATATCTATAGAAATCAATTTATTATCTCTTGAATATCTAAAAAATGGTACATTCTCTTTTTCAGGGGTTATCCCAAATCTATTTAAAATAAAAACAGGTGTATGTCCATGAACAATAACCTTTTCGTCAAAAGGTTCTTTTTGGTTAAAAAATTCATCTCTAACCCAAATATAAGAATAATTGATTTCAGGTCTATAAGTATTTTGTTTATCTAAAGGAAGTGAAAAATCTCTTAATCCAGCGTGAACAAATATATGGTTGTCTTCAACATGGTATAATTTATTTAGAGATCTAAAAAAATTCAAATACTTGTCTTCTAGCAGATCTATATATTTTTCTGAATTTTCAACATTAGGATAATATCTTCCTGTGAAAGATTTAATTGTTTCTTTTCCCCCTTGAGTATTCCACACACCAGGTGAATATCTTTTTTCTTTAAAAACAAAATTTTTAAAAAAATCATCATGATTTCCCAAAAGGAATATAGAATCATGGTTTTTTGAATAATCCAACATCATGTCTATAACCTTTTTACTATTAGGACCTCTATCGATATAATCACCACAAAAAACTGTTTTTTTAGGTTTCTTTTTAGACAGGTTATTTAAAATCCTGTATAATTTATTAGAACATCCATGTATATCACTAATTGCTGCAAACATTAAAAAACCCCCCTAATACAATTATAATATTTTTTAAACAAAATTAAAAATACTAATGAGGTGATAAAAATGAAAGGATATATTGCATTGGACATAGGTGGAACAAAAATATTAGGAGTTTTATTTGATGAAAACAAAGAAATTATAAAAAGGGAGAAAAAATCAACAAAAGCTCACAAAGGATTTGATAAAGTACAAGAAAAAATATGTAAAGTTATAGACGAATTGGCTGAAGAAAATGACATAATAGCAATTGGTCTCGGTATTCCTGGTTTTGTAAGAGAAGGTGTTGTGGAATTTACTCCGAATTTACCTTTAACAGGATTTGAAATAGAAAAATTTTTAAAAGAAAAATACCAAGTGCCAATTTTTGTGGGTAATGACGCTAACGTAGCTCTATATGGAGAGTTTAAACATGGTTCAGCAAAAGGATATAAAAATGTCGCTGGATTTTTTGTTGGAACAGGTGTTGGTGGAGGAATAATTATAAACGGTAAAATGTATACAGGATCAATTGGTGGAGCTGGAGAATTTGGTCATATGACAGTTAATGCTCATGGACCTTATTGTGGGTGTGGTTCTCGTGGATGTGTTGAAGCTGTTGCTTCTAAAACATCTATGCATAGAGATTATGAAAATAGTATAAAAAAAGGATTTGAAACTTCAATGAAAGATCATTTAGAAGATAAGAATATAATAAGATCATCAGCTTTAAAAGAAGCTTATGATGAAAAAGATGATGTTACTTTACATATTGTTGAAAATACAATATATAATCTCGGAGTAGCCACAGGGAGTATTATGAATATTCTAAATCCAGAAGTAATAATTTTTGGTGGAGGTATTATGGAATCAATGGGAGAAGAATTACTACCAGAAATAATAAGAGTTTCAGAACATTTTTCTATACCACAAATCTTCAAAAAAACAGAGTTTAAAATAGCTACTTTAGGAGACGATGCTTGTATATATGGTGCTCTTGGCTTAATAGAAGATGGTCTTGAAGAGGTGAAATAATGACGAAAATTTCTGCTGTTATAAATGTTGGCTCAGATAGTTTATATTTAACTATAGCTGAAAGACAAAACGAGGAAATAAAAATATTAGAAAAACTTGAATATCCACTGAGTATGGGTAAAGATACTTTTACCGATGGCTATATAAGTTTTCAAAAAGTAGAACAAGCATATGAGATTATATCTGGGTTTAAAAAGATAATCAAAGATTATCAAATAAAAGATGTGTTTGCAACTGGAACAACAGCATTAAGGGAAGCCAGTAACTCTTATTTTATTATAGATCAAATACAAACAAAAACTGGAATAAGAGTTTGGATATTGGATGATTCAGATGAAAAATCATATATTTTTAGAGATATAATAAGGCATTTACGATCTGATAAAAAATATAAAAACAAAAATATATTCATTGCCTATATAGGGACTGGATCTTTAGGTATAGCTTATTACTCTGAAAATAAAATTATTTATACTCAAAATATAAAAATTGGTTCTTTAAAAATTGCTGAAATATTAAGTCACTTACAAGATAAAACAGAAGAATTTTATTCAGTAATTGAGGATTACCTTAGTACATTTACAGATGCTTTAAGAAGTCAAATGCCTGTTGGAAAGATTGATTATTTCATAGCAGCAGGAAGAGAAGTTGAGCTGATTTACAATACTGAAAACGCGAATAGAAAGAATGATAGTGGAGAAAAAATGTTATCTTTCAAAGATTTTGAAGATTTCTACGATTCAATTAAAGGAAAAACAGTCAATCAAATAAGTTCAAAATTTAATTTAAATGAAATAAAATCCGAAGCACTTATTCCTTCTATGGGATTGTATAGGATGCTGTTAAGGCTTTTCAATATAAAAGATGTCATCATTCATAAATCTAATTTATCTGATAGTATATTGTATGAAAGATTATTTTCTGATCTTAATCAAGAACTAATAGCTAATTATGAATCATTTAGCATAGAAAATGCGAAATATATAGGTTCAAAATTCCTTTATGATTATGAACATGCAAAGAATATAGAAAAATTTTGTATTTTGATATTTGATGAAATGAAAAAATATCATAAGCTCAGTCAAAGAGAAAAAATGCTTTTGAGAGTGGCTGGTATATTACATGATGTAGGGAAATACATAAATATAAATAACCACGCAAAAAACTCATACAATATTGTGAAAAACTCTGATATTGTAGGTTTATCCAACAAAGAAATTGAAATTGTTGCTAATATAGTTAGACTGCACAGTAGACAAACTCTTAAAATAGATAATTTTCATTTAGAAAAATTATCACTTAAAGATAGATTCAAAGTAGCAAAAATGTTAGCCATATTACGTATAGCTGATTCACTAGATAGAGGGCATAAAAACAAATACGAAAAAGTTGACATAAAATTAAGGAAAGAATTTTTGACTGTAAAAGTTGAGTCTTATTATGAATTAATGTTAGAAGAATGGAGTTTCAAAAAGAAGTCAGAATTCTTTGAAGAAGTTTTTGGAATTAAACCGGTATTTAAGAAGGTGAAATTATGAAAGAAAAAAATTTAGATAGTTATAAATATTATACAAATAGAGAATTATCTTGGTTAGAATTTAATAATAGAGTACTTGAAGAAGCACTTAGAAGGGATAATCCTTTATTGGAGAGACTGAAATTTTTGTCAATAACGGGCTCTAATCTAGATGAATTTTATATGATTCGTGTTGCAGGATTAAAAGAGCAGGTAAAAGCAGAGTATACAAAGAAAGATTTATCAGGGTTAACCCCTTCAGAGCAGTTAAAGAAAATATCACAAAAAACTCATATAATGGTAGAAAAACAGTATAAATGTCTTATGAGGGCTTTAATACCTCAGATGAAATCAAATAATATTATTCTTAAAGATATAAGCGATTTGGATAAAAATGAAAAAAAGTTTTTAAAAAAATATTTTAAATCTACAATTTATCCTGTTATAACCCCTATGGCTGTTGATCAAAGCAGACCATTCCCGTTATTACCAAATAAAAGTATAAATCAGGCAGTAAGACTAAAAGATGAAAATGGCTTAGAATATTATGCATTTTTACAAGTACCTTCTGTTTTACCAAGATTTATAGAATTACCCTCAGAAGAAGAGAAAAAGAATATTATTATCCTTGAGAAAGTTATACAGATGTTTGCGGATAGGCTTTTTAAAGGTTATGAAATTATAGAGATGTACCCTTTCAGAATAACTAGAAACGCTGATTTGAGTATAGATGAGGAAGATGTTGAAGATTTATTGCATGAAATTGAGAGCTCTCTAAGACAACGCCAATGGGGAGTTCCTGTAAGATTAGAATTGGATAAAAGGGCTTCTGAAGAGATAAAATCATTTCTTTTATCAATGTTGGATTTAAAAGAAGAAGATATTTTCTATGTTAGCGGACCAATTGATTTATCCGCTTGGATGAATATTTCCACAATGGAGGGGTTTGAAAATTTGAAATATGAATCTTTCAAACCTGTAAAATCTCATCTTTTATATGACGATAAAGAAATTTTTGAAGTCTTAAAAGAAAAAGATATATTATTACATCATCCTTTTGAAACTTTTGATCATGTAGAGAATTTTTTATCTAAAGCTGCTGAAGACCCTAATGTATTAGCAATTAAACAAACACTTTACAGAGTAAGTGGAGATTCATCAGTAGTAAATAACTTAATAAAAGCTGCAGAAAATGGAAAACAGGTTACAGTTTTAGTTGAGTTAAAGGCTAGATTCGATGAAGAAAACAACATACAATGGGCAAAGAAACTAGAAAAAGCTGGAGTTTATGTTGTTTATGGTCTTGTTGGTTTAAAAACTCACTGTAAAGTTTTGCTTGTTGTAAGAAAAGAAAGTGATGGAATCAAAAAATACGTACACATGTCAACGGGTAATTATAATGATAAGACAGCGAAATTGTACACAGACATAGGATTCATGACTTCAAAAGAATCTTATTGTAGTGATGCATCAGCTCTTTTTAATGTATTAACTGGATACTCACAACCACCAGATTGGAAAAAAATAGCTGTTGCCCCAGTATCTTTAAAACCGCATATAATAAATATGATTAAAAATGAAATTGAGATTAGCAAAGAAAGTAAAAAAGGTCATATTATAATAAAAGTAAATTCTTTATTGGACAGAGAAGTTATAAAAGAAATGTATAAAGCTTCTAATGCTGGGGTTAAAATTGATCTTATAGTAAGAGGGATTTGTGCGTTAAAACCTGGCATAAAAGGGGTTAGTGAAAATATCACTGTTAGAAGTATAGTAGGAAAATTTTTAGAACATAGCAGAATTTACTATTTTTCAAATGGTGAAAATCCAAAAATATATATGTCATCAGCGGATTTAATGCCAAGGAATTTAGAAAGGCGTATTGAAACTCTCTATCCTATTGAAGATAAAATCTTACAAAAAGAAACTAAAAAAATTTTGGATATAATTTTATCTGATACTGAAAAAGCAAGAAAATTAGAAGCAGATGGAACCTATAGAAGAGTTGATAGAAGAGGTAAAAAACGGGTAGATTCTCAAGAATATTTTGTTGAAAGGTATGAGAGACTCTTAAAATCAAAAAGAGATACAGAAAAAATAGAAATACTAAATCCAGCAACAAAACCAGAATAACTAAAGATATACTTAATATTTTCTTAGCATATGTTTAAAACAATTTATGTTACAATATATATCAAGTGGCAGAGTAGATGTCAAGCGTAAATAGTGCTCAAGGATGGGACGTCGCCTTGGGACGAAACTCCTTTTTAAAAAAAAGGATGCGGTTTGACATTGCGTCCGCTGTCACCAAAGATAAACTTCTTTTCTTTGGTGAGGTTCTGCCATAATCCAAAGAAAAGGAGGTGAAGCTATGAAGATAAATCTAACCAGAAGAATGGTTTTGATGGCTCTTTTAGTTGCACTTGGAATAGTTTTGACAAGATTTTTGAGTCTTAGATTTGCTATTGGTAGCATTGAAGGAGTCAGAATAGGTTTTGGAGGATTCCCAGCGATTTTTGGCGGTATTATACTTGGTCCTTTAGCTGGAGGAGTTATCGGGGCAGTTACAGACGTCCTAGGATTCTTTATT
>JBNJGY010000003.1:0-83628 GCA_051748045.1 Thermotogota bacterium | reverse complement strand
GGGGTTACCAAGCTATCAGGTTACCCTGATACTGGTGAGCTCTTACCTCACCTTTCCAACCTTGCCTAATATAAGGCGGTTTAAGTTTCTATGGCCCTTACCAGAGATCTCTCTCTCCAGGATTTAACCTGGCATCCTGCCCTGTGGAGTCTGGACTTTCCTCAAAAAATGCGACCGACCGTTCTACTCTTTATATTTAATACCTTGATATGTATTTCTTTCTTTTATTTCTCTATTAATTTTATTAATTATTTCAATCTTTCTAAACCCCCAATTCCCATGTAAATAACCTGTTTTTGGAGGTTCTGCTGCTAATCTATGAATAACAATGTCTGGATTAAGGTGTTCTAAAAACGTTATTACCCTATTTATATATTCATCTAAACTCAAAGGAGATATTTCTCCATTTTTATACATTTTGCCAAGTTTTGTATTTTCAGTTATGTATAAAGAATGTAATTTTACTCCTTGAATTTCCATAACATTTGCAAACTTAGCCATTTCAATTACATCATTAATATCATCCGTAGGGAAATCCATTATAAAATGATATATAATTTCTAAATCTCTTTTCTTTGATCTCATCGTCGCATCTATTACATCGGATAAATAATGTCCTCTATTCATGAAAACTAATGTTTTTGTATTAGTAGACTCAACACCAAATTCGAGAAAAACATCTAATTTATTTTTATAAGAAGAAATTATATCTAATTTTTTTTCACTTACACAATCTGGTCTTGTAGAAATATCTAATATAAGTATATCATCAGAAATTAAAGCTTGATCATATATTTCTTTCAATTTATGAGGATCAGCATATGTGTTTGTATTAGATTGAAAATAAGCCATATATTTTGAAGCTCTACCTTCATATCTTTTCATCATTTTTTTAAGCTGATTTTTTATAGAAACACTAGCGTTTGTACTAGCAAATCCACTTCCAGTTTTTTCACAAAAAATACATCCCCCATAACCTTTTTCTCCTGTTTTATTCGGACATGTAAACCCTGCGTTTATGGGAAGTCTTTGAACTCTTTCACCATATCTATTTTTTAAATATGTACTTAAATTATTATAATTTTTCATGTATAAATCACCTAAATTTATTTATCTTGTATTTTAAGTCCTCAACAATTGTTTTATCTGAGCCTATTACAATAAACATATTTTTTTCTAAACCAACAAACCAAGTATACATTACTTCATTATTATATAATCCATTATATCTTCCATAAAATGCTGGTACCGTAGAAATAAAAGCATTAAAATCAGAAGAAAATTCTCCTACAAAATTATACCAAAAGCTATTTAATTTGTATATACTTTTAAAATTAAGAATGTAAAGATTATAAGTAGAATTATTTCTATCTAAGCTTATAGTCATTTTCTGAGTTTCTTCTGGTAATTCAAATTCTAAAAAAGATTTATCGTCTGTTATCTCTCTAGATGTAATTTCATATAAAGATGGGTTAAATTCAATATAGTCGTTAAAATCAACTGCAAAAATATATACTGAAAAAATTAAAATATTAATTGTTAAAAGAATTTTCGAGTTCAATGTAATATTTTTTGAAATTTTCATATACCTCTTCCTCCTGAACACACAAGATTTTTTTATCTTTATAAACCCATTTTCCAGCGATCATTGATGAAATAATGTTGGATGGATTCATTGAATATAATATATGAGACTTTATTCTTTTTAAATCAAAAGGTTTAAATTCTGGAGTATCTAAATCAATTACAATTAAATCAGCTTTAAAGTCTTCTTCTAAACGTCCTATTTCTTCATTATAAGCAAATCCTCCATTTTCCCAAATCATTCTTAAGAATTCTTCATTTTTAATTGTACTAGGCGAATATAATGACTTGTAGTATAAAGCTGATAGCTGTATTTCCTTTAAAACATTCAAAGAATTATTACTTGCACTTCCATCAGTTCCTATTGAAATATTAATATTTTCTTCCAACATTTTTTTTAAAGGCATCATACCATTACCTAATTTTAAATTACTTGATGGATTGTGAGAAACATTAACTTCATGTTTTGATAATATTTTAATGTCTTCATCAGATACATGAACACAATGAGCAGCTATAACAGGAACATCAAAAATACCTGTTTTTTCTAGATCCATCAATTTATATTTTTCATTTTTAGATTCAAATAAATGAATTTGTAAGTGAGTATCATATTTTTCAGTTAATTTTGCGACTTCTTTTAAGTATTTTTCTGATACAGTGTATGGAGCATGGGGCCCAAACCCTATTTTAATTCTTTTTTCAAATTTATGATATTTTTCAATTGTTTTTAAATTTTCTTTTATTCTTGTTTTCCATCCTTCTTCATTGTCTGAAGCCAATCCTCTAGAAATAAAAGCTCTCATCCCAGAATCAATAGTTGCTTTTGATATTTGGTCAGTAAACATATACATATCAGCAAAAGATGTTATACCATTTTTTATCATTTCTATTTGAGATAATAAACTACCCCAATAAGCCATTTCATTTGTTAACAATTCTTCTCTTGGAAGCATATTTTTAAATAACCAATTTTCAAAATCTAAATCATCTGCCATACCTTTAAACAATGACATGACTGAATGAGAATGTGTATTAATAAAACCAGGAAGTACTAATTTATCTTTTAAATCGATTATCTTTGAACTATTTTTTAATTTTTCACTAATTTCAGAAAAGTCAATTATTTCATAAATTTCATCATTTTTTATTATTAGAGATTTTTTTATTATTTCACTATCAGCACTTTTTAAAATGTAAGGATCTTTCAAAATAATATTTTCCATTGAAATTCATCTCCATTTTGTTTTAAAAAATCGGGTATATAATAACCCGACTTTTATTTTATAAAATCTTTTATTTTATTAAAATATTTTTCTTGATTGTATTTACAATTTATCAATTCATGTTTTCCTAATCTAAAGCTAACTAATTCTATATTATCATTGGATATTTTTTTATATTCAAATTTGTTTATAATTTTGTCTTCTTCTCCATATAATAAAATAGTCGGGATATTTATATTTTCTATATTTATTAGAGCTTTTTCAGCTTCTTTGAACATTTGTTTGGCAGTTCTAACAGTTATTTTATCATGAATTAAAGGATCTTCTGTATATCTTTCATTTTCTTTTTCATCTGTTGAAATTTGATCTGCTGGGATACCATTTGAAAAAGATAAAGAAGGAAAAATAGACATAATGTTCAATAAAATCTTTTTCTGGGAAACATCTCCTATTGCAGGAGAAGATAAGATCAGTTTCTTTGGATTTTTCAAATCTAATTCACAATATCTTGCACTTATTAGTCCTCCTAATGAATGTCCAAATAGAATAAAATCATCAGGGGCGAATTCATCTATAAATGAATATATTTCATAAAAGCTTTTGATATCCCCTCTTTTTCCAGGTGAATTTCCATGACCTGGTAAATCAAAGGTGTAGACATTCATATCCAATGAATTAAGTTTTCTAATTAAATCTAAATATCTACCTGAATATTCACCTAATCCGTGTACTATAAAAATATTTTCTTTAGGATTATCTACCAAATAACTTTTTTTATAGAGCATATTATCCCCCCATATTACTTTATATTTTTTGTTTTTCTATTGCTTCAAACATTTCTTTATTAGTTTTATGTTTTTTAAAAATATTTAAAACAAATTCGATAGTATCTTTATTCCCCATATCACTTATTATTTTTCTTAAAACAAAAATATTTTTTAAATTTTCAGAATCTATAAGTAATTCTTCTTTTCTAGTCCCCGATTGCTTAATATTCAACGCGGGAAATATTCTGTCGTTTGCTATCTCTCTTGATAGTATTAATTCCATATTTCCTGTACCCTTGAACTCTTCAAATATAACTTCATCCATTTTAGAACCAGTATCTACTAGAGCAGTTGCTATAATTGTTAAAGATCCACCTTCTCTAATTTTTCTTGCAGCTCCAAAAAATTTTTTTGGAAATGTAAGTGCTGCTGGATCTACTCCACCGCTTAATAGTTTACCACTTGAAGGCACATGTAAATTATATGCTCTAGCGAATCTTGTTAAACTATCCATTAAAATAACAACATCATGTCCAAATTCAACTTGTCGTTTAACTAAATTTAAAATCATTTCTGATACTTTTATTTGATTTTTTGGATCCATATCAAAAGGAGCCGCTATAACATCAGCGTTAACTGTGTCTCTAATATCAGTAACTTCTTCAGGCCTTTCATCCATAAGTAACACATATCTTTTTGTGTTAGGATGATTTTTTGCTATAGAATTCGCTATTCCCTTTAATAAAGTTGTTTTACCTGCTTTTGGGGGTGACACAATAAGTCCTCTTTGCCCATAACCAATAGGAGAAAATATATCTACAATTCTAGAACTTACTGGGCCGTTTTCATGTTCTAAATTCATCATTTTTGTTGGATATTCTGGAGTTAGATTCTCGAAAGAAACTCTATCTTTACTATTTTCAGGCTTCAAAGAATTTACAGCTTCTATTCTAAGTAAAGCAAAGAATTTTTCTCCTTCTTTCGGAGGTCTTACTTGACCAGCTACGACATCTCCTGTAAATAAATTAAATCTTCTGATTTGAGATTGAGAAACGTAAACATCATCAGGTCCTTGAAGAAGTGAATTATCAACATTTCTAAGAAACCCGTATCCATCTGGTAATATTTCTATTACACCTTCATAGAAAAAATATCCAATTGATTCTGTTTGTTTTCTTAAAATTGAAAACATCAATTCATTTTTAGTCATTTTAGAATAGTTTGATATATTATACTGTCTAGCAAAATTATATAATTCTTTTCTAGACATTTCACTTAACTTAGCAATATCAAACTCTACTGCTCTAATATTATCTTTTGAACTTTTATTATTATCTGACAAAAAGTACACCTCCGTAGTTTTTTGAAGAAATTGGAAAGAATTTACCTGGCAAGACTCTCTATTAACATTGTATCATAATTCATTATAAAAAAGACTTATTGAAACTTATATTTATTGGCATAAAAAAAGAGGGTTTAAAAATAAACCCTCTTTCATTATTTTATCTATTATTTTTCTTCTACAGGTAACAATTGGAATAAAGACATTTCAGAAGCATCGCCTCTTCTAAATCCAATTTTCAAGATTCTTGTATATCCACCATTTCTATCTTGATATTTTGGAGCTATCTCATTCACTATTTTATCAACTAATTTTCTGTCGTTGAAATTTCTATTTATTTCTCTGCTTAATGCCATTTTTCTTTCTGGTGTATCAGCAGCATTTGCTTTTCTAGCTTTTGTTATTATTTTTTCAACTAAAGTTCTTGCAACTTTTGCTTTAGCTGTAGTAGTTACTATAGAACCTTCTTCAAAAACACTTCTTGCAATGTTTTTAACGAGGGCTTTTCTATGTGAAGCATATCTATTGAGTTTATTTCTTTTTACTCTATGTCTCATTCTTCAGAGCTCCTCCCTTCATCGTACAATTTTTCATATTCAATATTGAATTTCTCTTCTAATTCCTTTTTTATTTCTTCTAACGATTTTCTACCGAAATTTTTTATTTTCATTAATTCTTCAGGTGTTTTATTTAATAATTCACCCACATTGTTGATTCTTTCTCTCTTTAAACAATTTTTTGCTCTTTTTGTAAGGTCTAAATTATCTATAGATGTTTCAACAATTTCAGTAGAAAGACCAAACATATTTGATTCGGAATCTTCTGATTCTTCATCTTCATCAGCTCCACCCATATCCTGGACAGGTTCAAGCGTTTCTAATATGTTAGTATCTTTCCAAAGTTTTGCGATGAAAATAAAATGTTCCATCAATATTTCTGTAGCTCTTTTAAGAGCATTTTCAGGAGTGAGATTCTTTTTTGTCCAAATATCTAAAATTAGTTTATCATAGTCAGTTCTTTTACCAACACGAATATTTTCTGTTAAGTAATTAACTTTAGTAACTGGACTAAAAACTCCGTCTATAAAAATATATTCTATATCTGTTGGATGGTCTAATTCGTTAGATGGTACAAAACCTTTACCTGGTTCTGCAAATAATTCCATTTCAACTTCAATTTCATCAGTAATAGTTGCAATAACAAAATCTGGATTAGATATCTCAATACCAGTAGGTGTATCTATATCACCTGCTAATAATTCTCCAGGCCCTGTTTTACTTACAGTAAGAGTAATTGGTTCTTCTAATTCTTTTATTTCTTCTATATTTTCTGCAGCGATTTGAACTTGTTTTAAATTTAATGCAATTTCTAATAAATCTTCTTTTACACCCTCTAAAGTATCAAATTCATGTAATTTACCAGGTATTCTAAGACCTGTTATTGCTAACGCAGGTATAGAAGATAATAAAACTCTTCTTAATGCATTACCAATAGTTACAGAATAACCTTTTTCTAGAGGATATAATTCATATCTTGAATAATTATAATCTTTTTCTTGTCTTTCCTCTACCAATTCAAATTTATCTGGTTTAATTAATAATTCCATATGCTTCCCCGGATTATCTTGCTATTAACCGGGTACACCTCCTTTCCTTGATTTTGGACGAGGTGATCCTCATTTTTTGTATTAACTGAAAACAATAATATTATTTTGAATAAAGCTCGATAATATCCTGTACATCTACAGGTACGTCCATTTCATCCATTGATGGTATTCTAACAAAAGTTCCTTTAAACTGATCTTTATTTACATCGATCCAAGCTGGAGTTCTTCCTAGTCTATCTGCAAGATCGATACCTTCTTTAATTTGTTGAATACTTCTACTTCCTTCTTTTACTTCAATAATATCACTTTCTTTTACTCTGTATGATGGAATATCAACTTTAGAACCATTTACTAAGATATGTCCATGTCTAATCATTTGTCTTGCAGTTCTTCTGTTAACAGCAAAACCCATTTGGAATGCAACTGTATCTAATCTTGATTCTAATAACTGCATTAAGGTTTCACCTGTTTGTCCTTCTCTCTTTGCAGCTTCTTCAAAATATCTTCTGAATTGTTTTTCTAAAACTCCATAAATTCTTTTTACAGCTTGTTTTGATCTTAATTGTTTTCCATATTGAGTTAATTTTTTATTTTCTTTACCATGCTGCCCTGGTGCAAAATTTCTTTTAACAGCTGATGATTTTTCTGAATAACTTCTTTCCCCTTTTAAAAGAAGATTGAATCCTTCTCTTCTTGAAAGCTTTTCAAGAGGGCCTCTATATCTTGCCATTATTGTTAACCTCCTTTAATAACTCTGATTAAAATCTTTTCTTTTTAGGTCTACATCCATTATGAGGAATAGGAGTTACATCTCTAATTCCTTCAACAGTTAAACCTGCTGCTTGAACTGATCTAATTGCAGATTCTCTACCTGATCCTGGTCCTTTTACTTCTATGTCAACTCTTTTTACTCCCAATTTCATAGCTTCTTTAGCAACTTTATCAGCAGCTAATTGAGATGCATAAGGAGTACCTTTTTTTGTTCCTTTAAATCCAGCATTTCCTCCACTTGACCAAGTTACAGTATTCCCGTTTGGATCAGCTAAAGTAATGATTGTATTATTAAAAGTTGAATTTATATGTACAACACCTTTTTCAACTGATATTTTCTTTTTCTTTGGTCTAGCTTTCTTTTTAGCCATTCAGTTAACCTCCCTTTATTTTTTTCTGATTTTAGTTAATCTTGGGCCTTTTCTTGTTCTTGCGTTAGCATGTGTTTTTTGTCCTCTTACAGGTAATTTTGCCTTATGTCTTTTTCCTCTGTAAGATCCGATTTCTATTAGTCTCTTGATATTTTTATTTGTCTCTTGTCTTAAGTCACCTTCAACTAAATATGTTTCGTTAATATAATGAGCTAATTTAGAAATTTGATCATCAGTTAAATCTTTTGTTTTCATTTCTGGGTCAATCTCTAATGAATTTAATATATCATAAGCTGTTTTTTCACCAATACCATATATTGATTGCAATGATACGTATGTTTTTTTATTATTTGGTATTTCAACCCCTAGAATACGAGCCATTTATATACCTCCTTTTTAACCTTGTCTTTGATTATGTTTCGGATTTTTGTCACAAACAACCCAAACTCTTCCTCTTCTTCTAATCACTCTACAATTTTCACATCTTTTTTTTACTGATGCTCTAACTTTCATAATAGTGTCCTCCTTAGTTATTGTTATCATCAGTTCTCTTTATCTTTTCTCTCCTTGTTATTCTACCTTTATTTAAATCATATATAGAAACTTCTACAGTTACTTTGTCTCCCGGTAATAATCTTATAAAGTTTTTTCTCATTCTACCTGATATATGAGCTAATATTTCATGACCATTTTCTAATTCAACACGAAATCTGGCATTTGGGAGAGATTCTAATATTTTACCTTCCATTGTGATAACATCTTTTTTCTTAGCCATAATATCCCCCCTTTTCTTTAGGGTTTTAGATTTGGAGAACCTGTTAAAATTTCAGGGCCTTCTTCTTTAATAACTATTGTATATTCAAAATGAGCAGCTTTACTTCTATCTTTGGTGACTGTTGTCCATCCGTCTTCAAGAATTTCAACCTTATAGTCTCCAGCAGCAACCATAGGTTCAATTGCTAAAGTCATATTTTTTCTAAGTTTTGGACCTTTACCAGCTTTACCAAAGTTTGGTACTTGAGGATCTTCATGAAGTTTTCTGCCGACACCATGACCTACAAAGTCTCTAATAACGGAAAAACCCCTATTTTCAACATATGTTTGAATTGCATTACTTATATCTCCAACTCTATTTCCAATAATGGCATTTTTTATTCCAACCATTAGTGCTTCATATGTTGTATCAATTAGTTTTTTCTCTTCTTCTTTTATTTCACCGACATAGTAAGTTCTAGCACTGTCGGCTATATAACCATCAAGGGTAATTCCACAGTCTACAGAAACTATATCTCCATCTTTGAATATTTTTTGTTTTGTAGGAAATCCGTGAATTATTTCCTCATTTATAGACATATTTATTGCATATGGATAATCATAATAGCCCTTAAATGTAGGAATTCCTCCAATTTCTTTAATGTATTTCAAGACAAATTTTTCAACTTGCTCTGCATTGTTCCCTTGCTTTATAAGTGTTGGTAAATGTACATCAAGGAGACGGGCTAAGTATTCGCCGGCCCGTCTCATTTTATATATTTCCTTGTCTGTCTTAATTATTATCATCAGATGATGCTCCTCTGAGTATATTAAACAGTTCTTTTGTTACATCTTTTATATCTTTTGAGCCGTCTATTGTAAAAATTTTTTTATTTTTTCTATAATATTCAATTACAGGTTCTGTATTTTTTTTATAAACTCTATATCTATCTCTTACTGTCTCTTCCTTATCATCGTCTCTTTGTACTAATCTAGCACCATCAATATCACATTTCATATCATCTTTGGGTTTTAATGTCAAAAGATTGTACACTTTTCCACACTTAGGGCAGACTCTTCTGTTAGTAATTCTTTCGACTATATCTTCTTCAGAAACGTCTATCATTATTATTGCATCTATTTTTTTATTAGCTTCATCTAAAGCTTTATCTAAAAATTTAGCTTGATCTAAAGTTCTTGGATAACCATCTAAAATAAAAGAATCTAATTCATTGACCTTTTTTTCAACTAGTTTATTAATTATTTCATCAGAAACTAGATCTCCTCTCTCGAGAATATCTTTAACTTTTAATCCAAGCTCTGTTTTATTTTTAACTGCTTCTCTTAAAATGTCCCCTGTTGATACATGTGGAATTTCAAACTCTTCAGATGTTTTTTGTGCTTGGGTGCCTTTACCAGCTCCTGGAGGTCCAAAAAAGATTAACTTCATTTTGGGTCATCTCCTTCCACGAAGTTTTCCTTTCTTCATAAATCCTTCGTACTGTCTGGCGATCATATGTTGTTCCATTTGTTGTAGTATATCTAGAGCAACACCAACTGCAATAAGAGTACTTGTACCTCCAATCCAGATGTTAACTCCAGCTCCACTTCTTATTAAATAAGGTAGCAAAGCAATTATAACTAAGAATAAAGCTCCAATAAAAGTAACTCTATTCATAACATTTCTGATATATCTTTGAGTAGGTTTACCTGGTCTAATACCAGGAATAAATCCTCCATAGCTTCTAACATTATTAGCAACATCATTTGGATCTAATACTACTGAACTATAGAAGTATGTAAAGAAAAATACTAATAATCCGTAAAGTGCTAAATACAATGGAGCACCAATTCCAAATAATCTATCATCAACTGTATTTTGTGTCATTTCTGAAATTAAATTTGGTAAAGTCATAATAGCTGAAGCAAAAATTACAGGAATAACTCCCCCACCATTAACTTTTACTGGAATGTAAGTAGATGATCCACCATACATCTTATTACCAACAACTCTTTTAGCATATTGGATATTTATTCTTCTTTCAGAAGTTTGAACAGCTACTGTCGCAACAACAATTATTATTACTACAGTTAATAATAAAATCCATTCAATTGGTGTCATACCAACAAAAGCTTGAGCTGCATAACTAGGATATCTAGAAACTATACCAGCAAAAATTAGAACAGATATACCATTACCTATTCCTTTTTCTGTTATCATTTCACCTAACCATAACAAGAACATTGTACCTGCCATGATTGAAGCTGTTGATAATATTACAAACATAAAGTTCGGTAATGCTTCTGCACTATAGTTTGAAGCTGCTATAGAAAGCATAAGACCTTGAACTCCACCAATTGCTAGTGTTAATTTTCTTGTCAATGCTCCAAATTTCTTTTTACCAGCTTCTCCTTCTTTCATCATTTCTTTTAAGCTAGGTAAAACTGAAGATAGCAATTGTAAAATAATTGATGCGTTGATATAAGGTGTAACACTCATAACAAAAATTGAGAAATTTTGTAAAGCTCCACCAGCAAAAACATCAAAAAAACCAATAAATCCCCCTGCAACGCCACTTTGCGCTCCGCCTAATGCACCTTGCCAAGCTTCTACATTGATACCTGGAATAGGAATATAAATCCCAACTCTGAATGCTATTAGGGCTAAAAGTGTGAAAATGACGCGATCCCGGAGTTCCGGGATCTTGAATATATTCCTGAAAGCATTAGCCATTATTATATCACCTCTGCCTTACCGCCATTCGCTTCAATCTTTTGTTTTGCAGATTCAGAAAAAGCGTTGGCTTTGACAGTTAATTTTTTGGTAAGCTCTCCTCTACCTAAAACTTTTAGTCCGTCATTTACTTTTTTAATGATTCCTTTATCTAATAACAATTCTACTGTTATTTCATCGCCATCATTAAATCTATTTTCTAAAGTTTCAATATTTACATATGAATGAATTTTTTTGAACGGTGCATTTGTAAATCCAAATTTAGGACTTCTTCTATATAAAGGTGTTTGTCCACCTTCGAAATCTGCTCTTTGACTTGCACCTGCTCTAGCTTTTGCACCTTTATGTCCCTTACCTGCTGTTTTACCTAAGCCAGAACCTGGTCCTCTTCCTAATCTTTTTTTCTTAAATCTTGAACCTGGTGTGGGTCTGAGATCTTCGATATTCATTGACATTACTCTTACCCCCTCATTCTTCAATTTCTTCAATTTCAACGAGATGTTTTACTTTGTTAATCATTCCATTTATTGAATCGTTTAGTTCTTTTACTACTTCTTTGCCTGGTTTGTTTAAACCTAATGAATCTAAAGTAGCTAGTTGCCTTTTTGTTTTTCCTGCTCTTCCTCTTACTAATTTAATCTTTGCTTTCATTGATTCAAACCTCCCCGTGTGCGCCATTGATTACTTGTTTTACGGAGATATCTCTTAATTCTGCTATTTTTTCTAATGATTTTAAATCTTTTAAACCATTTAATGTAGCTTGAGCTAAATTCAAAATAGTAGTTGAACCAAGAGCTTTAGTCAAAATATTATGAACTCCAGCTAATTCAACAACCGCACGAACTGGTGCTGATGCAATAATACCTGTACCTGGTGCAGCAGGTATTAATAATATTTTAGAAGCATCTTGAACCCCTGTTGTTTGGAATGGAATAGTTGAATTTTTTATTGGGACCTCTGTTAAATTAGCTTTTGCATTATCTATTGATTTTCTTATTGCTTGAGGAACTTCTCTAGCATTACCAATTCCTACTCCTACTTTACCTTTTTTATTACCTACTACTGATACTGATCTAAAAGAAATTGTTTTCCCACCAGTAGTAACTTTTGTTACTCTTCTGATTTCAATAATTCTTTCTTCAAATTCTTGAGCAACATCTGTAGCTTTGAAATTCTTATTTTTAGCCATATGTTTTCTGCACCTCCCTAAAACTCTAGCCCTGATTCACGGGCTGAATCCGCAAGGGCTTTAATTCTTCCGTGATATTTATATCCAGCTCTATCAAATGCAATTTTTGAAATTCCATTTTCTTTTGCTCTTTTACCTACTAGTTCTCCAACTTTTTTAGCTGCATCTATTGTCCAAGTTTTTTCTATACTATCTCTTAAGTCTTTATCTAAAGTTGAAGCAGAAGTTAAAGTTATTCCTTCAACATCATTTATGATTTGAACATATATGTGTTTTTCTGATTTTGTTACGACCATTCTTGGTCTTTCAGCTGTACCTCTTAGATTTTTTCTGATTTTAGTTCTTCTTTTATTTCTAAGAGCTTTTTTATCGGCTTTTTTAATCATCTTTTTTTCAGCCCTCCTTTAACTATTAAACCTTTTTACCTTCTTTCTTGATTATTACCTCATCTATATATTTAACACCTTTACCTGAGTAAGCATTTGGTTCTCTCATTTTTCTAATTTTTGCTGCTAATTGACCAACAGCATATTTATCTATACCTTTTACATTTACTTTGTTTGGCTGAGGAACCTCAACAGTTACTCCTTCTGGAGGTGTTAATTCAATTGGATGAGAATAACCAAGGTTTAATATTAATTTACTTCCTTGCATTTGTGCTCTATATCCAATTCCTACTATTTCTAATTCTTTTATGAAACCATCTGTAACACCCATAATCATATTTCGAATTATAGATGTATATGTTCCTCTTAATGCAGTTTGTTTCTTTAAATTAGATTTTCTTTTACTCTCTGATGGTTTTGAAACCACCATTAATTCATTTTCATTTATTTCAAGATCAAATTGATCATCTAAATCAAAATTTAATTCGCCTTTTTTCCCTTTTACAATAACGTTGTTTCCATCTTGTTTGATTTCAACACCTTCAGGGATAGTAGTAGGTTTATCTGCAATTCTAGACATTATCAAAACACCTCCTTACCAAACATAACAGATTACCTCTCCACCAACTTTATAATCTCTGGCTTGTTTGTCTGTAATAACTCCTTTTGAAGAAGAAATTATAGCAATTCCCAAACCACCTTTTACTGATGGGATTTCATCTGATTTAACATAAACTCTTCTACCAGCTTTTGATACTTTTAATATACCGTCTATAACTTTTTCTTTACTTCTTCTTTCACCTTTGTATTTCAAATTTACTTTGAGTACTCCCTGTTTGCCATCTTCAATGAATTTATAATCACTTATATATCCTTCTCTTTTTAATATATCAAGTATTGATTTTTTCAAATTAGATGCAGGAATCTCAACGCTTTCTTTAAAAACTGAATTTGAATTTCTGATTCTTGTTAGCATATCTGCTATGGGATCAGACCACATTGACGTTTCCCTCCTTACCAGCTAGCCTTTTTGACACCTGGAAGTTTGCCTTCCAAAGCCATTTTTCTGAAACATATTCTACATAGACCAAATTCTCTAATTACACCTCTAGGTCTTCCACAAACTCTACATCTTGAGTACTTTCTTGTTTTATATTTAGGCTGTTTTTTCCATTTTTCTACTAAAGCCTTTCTAGCCATTTAAACAATCCCTCCAATCACTGTCTTTTGAATGGGAATCCAAAACCTGCTAATAATTCTTTTGCTTCTTCATCTGTATTAGCAGATGTAACTATTGTGATATCCATTCCCTGAATTCTATTTACATCATCATGTCTTATTTCAGGAAAAACCACTTGTTCACTTAAACCAAATGTATAGTTTCCTCTTCCATCAAATGAATCAGAAGGCATACCTCTAAAGTCTCTCAATTTAGGAAATACAATATTTATTAATTTGTATAAAAAATTGTATTTATTTAATCCTCTTAGAGTAACTTTTGCTCCTATTGGCATTCCTTCTCTTAACTTGAAGTTAGCAACTGATTTTTTAGCTTTTGTAATAATAGCCTTTTGTCCAACTATAGTTGATAACTCTTGTGCATGTTTTTCAGGAACACCTTTGTTTCTTGCACCTTCTGATATACCCATATTAACAACTATTTTTACTATTTCAGGAGCTTGCATTCTGTTTTTATATTCAAATTTCTTCATCAAATCAGGAACAATTACTTCTTTGTACCTGTCTTTGAGTGGGATATATTCAGCCATTTTAATTCCTCCTCAATTACACTTTATCGATTATTTCTTCACATTTCTTACAATACCTTGCTTTTTTACCATCATCCATTGTTTCATATCCAACTCTAGTTTTTTTACCACAACTTGGACATACAACTTGGACTTTAGAAACGTGAATTGGGGAAGGCTGTTCTATAATTCCACCTTCTCGCATTTGTTGAGTTGGCTTTTGATGTTTTTTAATAACATTTATATTATCAACAATAACCGATTCTGTTTTTGGTATAACTCTTAACACTTTTCCTTTTTTCCCTTTATCTTTACCTGAAATTACTTTTACAGTATCATCTTTTTTTATTCTCATTGAATTCACCACCTCGTCACCAAACTTCTTTTGCAAGTGATGCTATCTTTGTATAACCAGCATCTCTTATTTCTCTTGCAACGGGTCCGAAAACTCTTGTACCGATTGGTAAGTTATTTTTATCAATCAATACAGCAGCATTATCGTCAAATCTTATATATGATCCGTCTTTTCTTCTTACTTCTTTACTAGTTCTTATTATTACAGCTTTTACAACTTGACCTTTTTTTATATCAGCATGTGGAATAGCTTCTTGTACAGCTGCAACAATTATTTCACCTAATGATCCCGTAGCTTTATGAAATCCCCCAAGAACTCTAATAACTTTTACTACTTTCGCTCCTGAATTATCAGCTACTCTTAATTTTGATTCTACTTGAACCATCAGCCTTCACCTCCGAGAATTTCTTCCACAGACTCGGGTGTTTCCTCTTCTTCTCCAAATATAGATCTCTTAACTACTTTGATTAATACGAATTTTTTTAGTTTTGAATAAGGTCTAGATTCTTGGATTTGAACTATATCTCCTATGCTTGCTTCATTATTTTCATCATGTGCATGGTATTTTTTAGTTCTTCTAATTGTTTTTTTATAAACTGGATGTTTTACCAAATCTTTAACTTCAACAGTTATAGATTTCTCCATTTTATCGCTGATTACTTTTCCAATTATTTTTTTCTTTGGCATTGCACATTACCTCCTTATGCCCAATTCCCTTTCTCTTAAAATCGTCTTTACTCTTGCTATATCTCTTTTTACGTCTTTTATAGAAGATGTATTTGTTAATTGTCCCATTTCTGCTTGAAATCTTAATTCGAATAATTTTTTCTTTGTATCTTCGAATTTTTGGGTTAATTCAACATCTGTTAGGTTTCTCAACTCAACTACCTTCATGATTTTTCACCCCCTATTTTATATCTGGGCACAATCTTTGTTCTTATCGGGAGTTTTGTTGCAGCATAATGAAGTGCTCTTTTTGCTATCGCTGAGTCTACACCCCCAACTTCAAAAAGTACTTTACCGGGTTTAACAACTGCTACCCAGCCTTCTACATCTCCCTTACCTTTACCTTGTCTAGTACCTATTCCTTTTGAAGTTATTGATTTATCAGGGAATATTTTTATCCATATTTTTCCGTTTCTTTTTAAAGTTCTAACCATAGCTAGTCTACATGCTTCAATTTGTTGAGATGTAATCCATTGGCCTTCTAATGCCTTTAAACCATAATCTCCAAAATGAACTAAACTTCCACCTTTGGTCATACCAGTATTGTTACCTCTATGAACTCTTCTATATTTAACTCTTTTTGGCATTAACATTGCTTATTTACCTCCTTTGGTTCATAAGTGTGTGTCACCTTTATAGATCCACACTTTTATTCCAATGGTTCCGTATTTTGTTTGAGCTTCTTTTGAAGTGTAATCTATATTGGATCTTAATGTTTGTAAAGGAAGTCTTCCTTCCATGTACCATTCTGTTCTTGCAATATCTGCTCCACCTAATCTTCCAGAAACCATTATCTTAATCCCTTTTACACCTCTTCTCATTGCATTAGAAATTGCTCTTTTCATTGCAACCTTATGTGAAACTCTTCTTAACAACTGACCAGCTACGTCTTCTGATACTAGTTGTGAGGATGTGTAAGGAACTTTTACTTCTTCTACATATACTTTTATTGCTCTATTATTTATCATTTTTTTCAATTCTTCTCTAAGAGCCTTAATTTCAGAACCTTTTTTACCTATAACCATTCCTACTCTTGAAGCATGTATATCTATTTTTACTAAAGAATCACCAGGTCTTTGAATAACTACTTCAGCAATTCCTGCTCTTTCATATTTTTTATATATATGATCTCTAATTTGTCTATCTTCACTTAGGTATTCGTCATAGTTCTTATCACTGAACCATACTGACTTCCAATCTTTGGAAACACCTACTCTGAATCCATATGGATGTACTTTTGAACCCACAAATTTCACCTCGCTTATTATTCTTCAGCGTTTTTGTCCTTTACTTTAATTTGAATATGGGACATTCTTTTTTGCCAAATATCTGCTCTTCCTCTTCCTCTTGCCCATAATCTCTTCATTCTTGGTCCTTCATTAATCATTATTTCTGAAACAATTAAATTTTCTGCTTTCAAACCAAAATTATTTTCAGCGTTTGCTATTGCACTCATCAATACTTTATATATTATTCTAGCCGCTTTCTTAGGACTGAACATTAATATTTGAAGTGCTTCAGATACATCTTTGCCTCTTATTGCATTAGCTGTTGATCTACCTTTGCTTGGTGACATTCTGATGTATTTTGCAACTGCTTTTGCTTCCACCTTTGGTTTTGAAGCTGCTTCTTCTTTTCTTAATTTATGATATACGGATCTTTTTAATTTTTTTCCGTCTTTGACTCTTGAAACTTTAGAAGCCATTTGAATTACCTCCTCACTTCATCTTTCCCTTAGCTGCTTTTTTATCTACGTGACCTCCAAATCTTCTTGTTGGAGCAAATTCACCTAATCTATGTCCTATCATCTGTTCTGATATATATACAGGAATATGTTTCATCCCATTATGAACAGCTATTGTATGTCCTACCATTTCAGGGATTATCATTGATGCTCTTGACCATGTTTTTATTACCTTTTTTTCACCTTTTTCGTTCATTGAACTTATTTTCTTTATGAGACTTTTATGTATATATGGTCCCTTTTTCAATGATCTACTCACTCACTACACCCCCTTATCTGCCTTTTCTTCTTCTTCTTACTATGAATTTATCGCTTTGCTTTCTTCCTCTTCTAGTCTTAAATCCTTTAGCAGGTGTACCCCATGGTGATCTTGGAAGATGTCCTTTAGAAGCACCTTCACCTCCACCCATTGGATGGTCAACTGGGTTTTGTACCATACCTCTAACTTTGGATTTCCAACCTTGCCATCTTTTTCTACCTGCTTTACCGTCTACTTCATTAATATGATCTACGTTACCAACCATTCCTAAAGTAGCCATACAAGTAGTTCTAACTCTTCTTAATTCTCCTGATGGCATTCTTAACAATGCATACTTTCCTTCTTTAGCCATTAGTTGTGCATATGTTCCAGCGGATTTAGCTATTTTTCCGCCTCTTCCTGGTTCAAATTCAATGTTATGAATAATAGAACCTAATGGAACATTTTCCAATGGCATTGCATTACCAGGTTTTATCTCAGCACTAGGACCGTTCATTATTTCTGCTCCTACTTTTAAACCTTTTGGAGCTAATATATATCTCTTATCTCCATCATTGTAATATAATAATGCAATTCTAGCACTTCTATTTGGATCATATTCGATTGATATAACTTTTGCTGGTACATCGAATTTATTTCTTTTGAAGTCTATTATTCTGTATCTTCTTTTATGACCTCCACCTCTATGTCTCATAGTTACTCTTCCGTAATTATTTCTTCCGGAAGTTCTTTTAAGAGGAGCTAATAGAGATTTCTCTGGTCCGTTTTTACTTAAGTCTGATTGATCTGCCATCACCATAAATCTTCTTGATGGGGTTGATGGTTTAAACTTCTTAAGAGCCATTATTTATCACCTCTCATTACATGTTGCCTTGTAATTCTTTGATTACATAGCCATCCGCAAGTTTTATTATTGCTTTTTTCCAACTACTTCTAAAACCTTCACTTCTACCTAATCTTTTAGGTTTTGGTTTATAGTTCATAGTTTTCACGTCAATTACTTTTACATTGAATAATAATTCTGCTGCTTCTCTTATTTCTATCTTGTTTGCATCTTTTGCTACCTTAAATGTGTATTTATTTTCTTGCATCATCATATAACTTTTTTCTGTGAGGATAGGTTTTATTATTACATCATATGCTCTTGTTTTTTCCATTAGATGAGCACCTCCTCAATTTTCTTTACCATGTCTTTGGTAAGAATAACTTTTTCATTATTAATCAAATCAAAAATATTTAATCCATCAACATTAACTTTTCCTTGATTAGGATTATCTGCTATTATAACTTTTGTTTTGGAAATATTTTTCGCTGATAATTTTACATTTTCATATTTTTCTTCTCTATAAGGTAAAACAATAAGAACTTTTTTATCAGTCAATTCTAATGATGATAATACGGTTTTCATACTTTTAGTTTTTGGAGCATCGAATGAAAAATCATCTAGAATTATAATATTCCCTTCACTTAATCTCAAGCTTAATGCTGATTTTAAAGCTAATCTTTTCATTTTTTTGTTCATTTTTTTACTAAAATTTCTTGGTCTTGGACCAAATGTAACTCCACCTTTTCTGAATAGAGGAGATCTAATTGATCCAGCTCTTGCTCTACCAGTATGTTTTTGAGCCCAAGGTTTTCTTCCTCCACCTCTAACTTCTGATCTAGTCTTAGTCGAGGCAGTTCCTGCTCTATTGTTTGTTAATTGCATGTCTAAATATCTATACATTAGATCTTTGTGAGGTTCTAATGAAAAGATATTGTCATTCAATTCTAAAGTTTCAACATTCTGACCTTGAATGTTAATTATATCAACTTTAGCCATACATCTTACCTCCTTATCACGTTTTCGGGCGTTTATTATTTTTTAACTTTTATAGCGTTTCTAACAAACACTAATCCGCCCTTCGCTCCTGGAACTCCACCTTTGATCGCTATTATATCATTTTCTGCATCTAAATATACTACTTCTGAATTTTGTACTGTATTTTTTTCATTTCCATATTGTCCCGCCATTTTTTTACCTTTGAAAACTTTTGCAGGATATGATGCGTTACCTGTTGAACCTAATGCTCTATGGAATTTTGAACCGTGAGTTTTTTCTCCACCACTAAAATTCCATCTTTTAATATGTCCAGCTGTTCCCTTTCCTTTTGAAGTACCGATAACATCTATTTTGTCACCTTCTTCAAAAAGATTAACCTTAATTTCTTGTCCAATTTCATAATCATCAATGTTTTCAACTTTGATTTCATGTAAATGTCTCATTGGTTTCAATTCAGCTTTTTTGAAATGTCCTGTAAGTGGTTTTTTTGCTTTTCTTTCAGGGATTTCATCAAACCCAATTTGAATGGCTTCATATCCGTCGTTGTCAACATTTTTCTTTTGGACAACAAAACAAGGTCCAGCTTTGATAACTGTGACCGGGATAGCCTTTCCGTCTTTGTAAACTCTTGTCATACCTACTTTTTTACCTAAAATTCCTTTCATTAATTACACCTCCAGAGCCCGATCTATTAAATTTTTTACGCTTTTATATCTACTGCAACACCTGCTGGTAATTTAACTTTTAATAGTTTAGTTACTGTTTCAGATGAAGCATCGTATATGTAAATAACTCTTTTATGAACTCTTTTTTCAAATTGTTCCATTGAGTAAGAATATTTATGTGGTGATCTTATAACTGAATAAACACTTTTTTCTACTGGTAATGGTATTGGACCAGATAATTTTACGTCTGAATCTTTTACTGCATCGATTATTTTTTTAGAAGAATCATCTAATAATCTATGGTCATAAGCTTTTAATCTTATCTTTATGAATTTTTTCCCCATATGGTATTCTACGCCTCCTTTTTTGCAATAATAAGGGGAGCTATCCGCTCCCCCGGAATCCTTAAATATTTTAACTTTAAATTATTTCAATTCTGTTTTATTACTCTATTATTTCTGTAACAACACCAGCACCAACAGTTCTTCCGCCTTCTCTTATCGCGAATCTCATGTTGTTTTCAAGAGCAACTGGGTAAATTAATTCAATTGTCATTGTGATATTGTCTCCAGGCATAACCATTTCTGCTCCGCCTTCAAATTCTGCTAAAGTACCAGTAACATCAGCTGTTCTGATATAGAATTGAGGTCTGTATCCTTTTGTGAAAGGTGTATGTCTTCCGCCTTCTTCTTTCTTTAATACATAAACTTCAGCTTTGAATTTGCTATGAGGAGTAATTGAACCTGGTTTAGCTAATACTTGTCCTCTTTTAACGTCATCTTTTCCTTTACCTCTTAAAAGAATACCAACGTTATCTCCAGCTGTACCTTCGTCTAGTTCTTTTCTGAACATTTCAACACCTGTACATACTGTTTTTGATATTTCTTTTCCAACTCCTACAAGTTCAATTTCATCACCTGTATGAACTGTACCTCTTTCGATTCTTCCAGTAACAACTGTTCCTCTTCCTGTTATTGTGAAGATATCTTCTATAGGCATTAAGAATGGTTGGTCAGCTGCTCTTTCTGGTTCTGGGAAGTAAGCGTCAACTTCATCCATTAATTCATAAATGTGTGATTTCCATTCGTCAACATCATCTGCTTCTTCTAATGCTTTTAAAGCTGATCCTTTAACAACTGGAACATCGTCACCTGGGAATTCATAGCTTGATAATAATTCTCTAACTTCCATTTCAACTAATTCGATTAATTCTTCATCTTCAACCATATCTGTTTTATTGATGAATACAGCTATTGCTGGTACGTTAACTTGTCTTGCCAAAAGAACATGTTCTCTTGTTTGTGGCATAACACCGTCAGTAGCTGCAACAACTAAGATAGCTCCGTCCATTTGAGCTGCACCAGTGATCATATTTTTAATATAGTCAGCATGTCCTGGACAGTCAATATGTGCATAATGTCTGTTTTCTGTTTGGTATTCAACATGAGTAACGTTGATAGTAATACCTCTTGATCTTTCCTCTGGGGCTTTATCGATCATATCAAATGGAGTAAAATCAGCTCCACCTTTTAATGCTAAACTTTTAGTTATAGCTGCAGTTAATGTAGTTTTACCGTGGTCAATATGTCCAATTGTACCAATGTTCATATGGACCTTGTCTCTTACAAATTTTTCTTTTGCCATTCTAGGATTCCCTCCTTGTATTTAATGAAAATTTTTACATCATCTCAAATTATACATTATTTTTATATAGACTTCAACCTAATTATTCTTGATTTATTATTTTTTCAGCGACATTGGCTGGAACTTCTTCATATTTTGCAAATTGTATAGAATTTGTTGCTCTTCCTTGTGATAGAGATCTCATAGCTGTAGCATATCCAAATAATTCTGAAAGAGGAACAAAAGCATGAACTATTCTAGTATTAGAACCACCTACATTATCAAAACCATCTATTCTACCTCTTCTAGAATTCAAGTCAGCTATAATATCTCCCATGTATTCTTCTGGAGTAGTTACATCTACTTTCATTACAGGTTCTAATAAAACAGGTTTTGCTTTTTTAGCAGCATCTTTATAAGCCATTGATCCAGCTATTTTAAAAGCCATTTCAGAAGAGTCAACTTCATGATATGATCCATCGTATAATGTAGCTTTTACATTAACCATTGGATAACCAGCTAATATACCATTTTGCATTGATTCTTTTATACCGTTTTGAACTGCAGGTATGTATTCTTTAGGAATAACACCACCAACAATTTTATCAACAAATTCAAAATTTTTATCTTCATCAGTAACTAATGGTTCTAATTTTAATTTAACATGTCCATATTGACCTTTACCACCAGATTGTCTTACATATTTTGTTTCAACATCAGCTTCTTGTTTGATTGTTTCTCTGTAAGCAACTTGTGGTTGACCAACCTTTACGTCTACTTTATGTTCCCTTTTTATTCTATCAACTATAATTTCAAGATGTAATTCTCCCATTCCAGAAAGAATCGTTTCTCCTGTATCATGATCTACATAAGCAGTTAGACTTGGATCTTCATCAGTAAGTCCTGCTAAAGCTTTAGATAATTTTTGTTCATCATTTTTTGTCTCAGGTTCTATAGAAACACTAATAACTGGTTCAGGAAATTCTAATTTTTCAAGAATTAAGTCTGAACTTTCAGAAGCTAAAGTATCTCCAGTTGCTGTGTCTTTTAAACCTACTACACCAACAATGTCTCCAGCTCTTACATAATCTACTTCTTCTCTCTTATCTGAATGCATGAACATTAATCTTGAAATTCTTTCTTTTTTCCCTTTTGTTGTATTTAAAACATAACTTCCTTTTTCTAATGAACCAGAATATACTCTCATAAATGTTAATTTACCAACAAAAGGATCCACCATTATTTTAAACGCTAATGCTAAGAAATCTTCATTTTTAGTTGGCTCGACTTCTTTTATGAATTCACCTGTTTGTTCATCAAATGCATTTACTGGTGGCATTTCTAATGGAGAAGGTAAGAAATCAACTATGGCATTTAAAACTGGTTGTACTGCTTTGTTTTTAAATGCTGTTCCACAATAAACAGGTATTAGATTATTATCTAATGTACCTTTTCTAATTGCAGATTTTAACTGTTCTTCTTTTATTTCTTCTCCACCTATATATAATTCCATTAGTTCTTCATCAAATTCAGCTGCTGCTGCTATTAGATCTTCTCTTTTTTCTTCTGATATATCTTTTAAATCTTCAGGAATTTCTGTTTCTTCAAAATCCATTCCATCTTCAGAATTCCAAACATAAGCTTTCATTGTTATTAAGTCAACAACACCTTTGAAATCATTCTCTGCGCCAATTGGTACTTGCATGGCAACTGGGTTTGTTCCAAGTTTGTCAACCATAGTTTGAACAGCATTAAAAAAGTTAGCACCAATTTTGTCCATTTTATTCATGAACGCTATTCTTGGTACACTATATTTATCTGCTTGTCTCCAAACAGTTTCTGATTGTGGTTCAACTCCAACTTGAGCATCAAATACCGCAACGGCTCCATCTAGTATTCTTAAAGCCCTTTCAACTTCTACAGTAAAGTCCACGTGACCGGGTGTATCAATAATATTTATTCTATAATCTTTCCAAAAAGCTGTAGTAGCAGCTGAAGTTATTGTAATACCTCTTTCTTTTTCTTGTTCCATCCAGTCCATTTCTGCAGTTCCGTCATCAACAGAACCGATTTTATGTTTTGAACCTGTATAAAATAATATTCTTTCGGTTGTAGTTGTCTTCCCTGCATCTATATGTGCTATAATCCCGATATTTCTAATTTTATCGAGGGTTAATTTTCTCTCTTTCAAGTCTAATCCCTCCTAAATTACCATCTGTAGTGAGCAAATGCTTTGTTAGCATCAGCCATTTTATGAACGTCATCTTTTCTCTTAACAGCAGCACCTACGCCATTGTATGCATCAATTAATTCTTGAGATAATCTGTCAATCATTGGTCTACCTTGTTTTGTTCTAGCTGAAGTTACAATCCATCTTAAAGCTAGAGACAATGCTCTTCTTTCAGCTACTTCAAATGGTACTTGGTATGTAGCCCCACCAATTCTTCTTGATCTAACTTCTACCAAAGGTTTTACATTTTCTATAGCTTTATGGAAGGATTCAACTGCTTCTTCACCAGTTTTTTCTTTTAATACTTCTAATGCACCATAAACTATTTTTTGTGCTTTTGATTTTTGTCCATCTAACATAACTCTATTAACTAATTTTGTGATCAATTCATCATTATAAATTGGATCAGCGATTATTTTTCTCTTTTCTGCTCTTCTTCTTCTCATTCAGTTCAACCCTCCTTATTCTTTAGGTCTCTTTGTACCATATTTACTTCTTGATTGTCTTCTACCGTCAACTCCAGCTGTATCTAATGTTCCTCTTATTACCTTATATCTAACACCTGGAAGGTCTCTAGTTCTTCCACCTCTTAACAATACGTTGGAATGTTCTTGTAGATTGTGTCCTTCACCTGGAATGTATGATGTTGCTTCAATTCCATTTGAAAGTCTAACCCTTGCGATCTTTCTTAAAGCTGAGTTTGGTTTTTTAGGTGTCATAGTTGAAACTCTTACACAAACTCCTCTTTTTTGAGGATTTGCTTTCAAAGCTGGTGATTTTGTTTTCTTTGTTGATTGTTTTCTACCGAAACGAATCAATTGATTAATAGTAGGCATTAATTATTTGCCCTCCTTCCGTTTTATTTTTAAAATACCACGTTATATTCTACATTATTAAATTTTAAATTTCAATTAAATTGGGTTAACATTATATTTTAATTGTTTGTATAAACCTTAATATTTATAACTCGTTCTGAGTATTTCTACTAAATTTTGCGGGATATTTTTAACAAAATCATGTTCTTTTTTTACAAAAACATATGAATTACTCATAAATGGATTAGTTGATCCAGTTATTTGTTTTAAAATGTATAATTCATCTTTCGCCCTTGTGATAGCAACATAAAAAAGCCTTTCTTCTTCATCTAGTTTTTTCTCTTTTATTGCCATTCCATTTGGAAAATCTCCTGGATTGGCAGAAATTAATATTACTACTTTCCATTCAAGTCCTTTTGCTCCATGAACAGTTGTTAAAGTAATTTGTTCATCTTTTTGATCTCTCTCAGCAGATTTTACTGTTATATTTTCACTCAATGTCATTTCTTCTAAAAATTTCATCAGAGATTCATATTGGGCAGAAATATCCTGAAATCTTTCAATATCCATATTTCTTGAAGCAGAATTTCTGAAAGTTAAATTCGAATATTCTTTATAGAATTCTTCAAAAACAAAATTTATAATTTCATTTGGCTTGTTTTTATTCTTTTCAAAAAGTTCATAGTAAAAATTATATGGCTCTTTAAATTTTTTTAGTTTTGTATTTTCTAATGCATCTAGGATATTTATTCCTTCTTTTAATTGAGAAGTTAATGATTTATAGATGTTTGAAGCAGTCTTGACACCTATCCCACTAAAAAGTTTTAAAGATCTATTCCAAGATACATTATCATGTGGATTGTATGATATTTTTAAGAAGGATAAAATATCTTTTATATGTTTTGTTTCTATGAATCTTTTTCCTGATAGTAATCTATATGGAATTTGTCTTGCATCTAATTTTTGTTGAAGTGTCATAGATAAAGCGTGAGATCTATATAGAATTGCTATTTCGTTTAAGTCTATTTCTTCATCTATTTTATCCTCTATTATTTTTAATACAGCTTCAGATTGTTCAAGATCATCAAAAGTTTCTATGACGTTTGGTTTTATATATTCTTTTCTAACAGATTTCAAATTTTTCTCAACAGAATTACTTGGAAGCATTTTATTAATAAAAGAAACTAAGTTTGGAGTACTTCTATAATTTGTTTGGATTTTGAAAAGTTTTGTATCTTCACTTTTAATAAACTCTTCAACATTTTCATATCTAGCTCCTCTAAAAGAATATATACTTTGGGAATCATCACCAACTACTATAAGATTTTTTGAATTAGAACTAATTGCTTGTACTATTTCAAGTTGAATTTTATTTGTATCTTGAAATTCATCTACCAATACATACTTATATTTAGAAGATATATCATTAAGTGCCCTTTTGTTAAATGATAATAAATGAGCAGTATTAACTAATAAATCATCATAGTCCATTGCATTTATATTTTTTTTCATTTCTTGATAATTGCCCCAAATATGTTCAATGTCATTTTCAAAATCTATTAAATACGGAGCTATTTCTAGTATACTTTCTCTTATAGATTTTAAAGTGTTAGAAGCATAAGATATAACTTTTTGTATAACAGATTCTTTTGGGAATTTTTTACCTAATTCCCCCATTCCCTCTTTATATTCGTTTCTGATTATTTTTAAAAGATCTTTAGCATCTTCTGCATCTAGTATAGAAAAGTTATTTTCATAACCTATTGTTTTAGAATATCTTCTCAAAATAGCATTACATACATGGTGAAATGTACCTGCTGTAATTCCACTTATATCTTGATCTGTAGCATTTCTAATTCTTTCAGTCATTTGCTTAGCTGCAGCTCTTGTAAAAGTCACTAACATTATTTCATTAGCTTTTACACCTTGAGTTAATAAATATGCTATTTTATATGTTATAACTCTAGTCTTTCCAGAACCAGGCCCAGCTATTATTAATGAATTACCTTTAGAATTTAAAACAGCATCAAGCTGTTCTTCATCTAAATTATCTTTTAAAAAATTAGGTATTTCTTTTTTTATTTCAAATATTTTTTTATTTTCTTCCATTTAGAAGATCCCCTTTATTTCAAAGAATTTTCTTTCCTAACATATTGCTTAGTTCTTTCAACTGTGTGCTTCTACTCGGATGCCTTAGTTTTCTCAACGCTTTTACTTCTATTTGTCTAATTCTTTCTCTTGTTACATTGAAAAATTTACCAACTTCTTCGAGTGTTTTTACTTTTCCATCTAATAACCCATATCTCATTTTTAAAACTGTGGCTTCTTTAGGTTGTAAGGTATCTAATATTTTTTCTATTTCTTCTCTTAAAATCATTTTTACCGCTGCTTCTTCAGGTTGGTCAGCGTTGTTATCCGCCAGAAAGTCGCCTATAGAAGTATCATCATCATCCGAGCCTCCAATAGGAGAATCAGCTGATATCGTTTCTCTAGCAGCCATAAGTATTTCATCTATTTTTTCCACTGGCTTGTCCATTAATTTTGACAATTCTTCATTAGAAGGGTATTCTCCATTTTCTTGTAAATATTCTCTAATTACTTTGTTCAATCTATTTATAGTTTCTACCATGTGAACAGGTATTCTTATTGTTCTTGCTTGATCTGCAATAGCTCTTGTGATCGCCTGTCTAATCCACCATGTTGCATATGTTGAAAATTTAAAACCTTTTTTCCAATCAAATTTATTAACAGCTTTTATAAGCCCTATGTTTCCTTCTTGGATAAGATCTAAAAAACTCAATCCTCTATTAGTATATCTTTTTGCAATACTAATAACAAGTCTTAAATTTGCTTTTATTAATAAATCTCTAGATTTCCTATCTCCTTTATTGGCTCTTTGAGCAATTAATCTTTCTCTTCTTGGGGTTAAAAGGCCTATTCTTCCTATTTCTTTTAAATATATTTTTATAGGGTCATTTAAAGATATATTATCATACATTTCAAATGTATGTCCAAATATTTTAACTATTTCGTCACTATCTTCATTTGATAATTCTTCTTTAGCTTCTTCAATATTATCTTCTTCTATTATTTCTATTCCATCTTCTTCTAAAATTGTATATAACTTTTCAATAAAATCACTATCAATAAGGTCTGACATCTCTTGGGGTATGTATTTATCTATCATTTCATAAGTTAACTTTTTGTTGTTTTCTTTTGCTTTTTTTCTAATATCTTGTAGCATTTTTGACAATTTTTTTGTATATTTTTCTTTGTTTCTTTTTATTTTTACTTTGTCATCATCTACTATTTCAATATTCCCCAATTTTTTTATTGCATCGTCAACTTTTTGTTGTTTTAACTTGCTTTTAGCCATGTGGATTATTACCTCCGTTATTCTTTATTTTTGAATACAATTTTATTATTTCTCTCGTCAGTTCAGCACGTTTTTTAAAATCATCTTCATCTTTTAACTGTGATTTTAACTTTTCAATCTCTCTGTTTGTTTTTATTTTATTGAATGTTTTTTCCAATTCAAACATTATTCTTTCAGGATTGAAAGAATAATCAACCTTCCATATTTCTGAAACAATTTCTGATAAGTCATCTGACGAAGCCTCAAGAATTTCAGGAAGTTTTTTCCCTTCTCTTAACAAAACTATAAATTCTCTTAATGGGTTTTCTGGAAGTTCTTCATCAGCAATTTCCATGATTTTTTCTCTATATTCAGGGTATTTTAGCCATAAATATATAAATGACTTACCTAAATCATATCTTATTTGTTTTTCAACATTTTGAGGATTATGTGTATTTTCTTTTATGATTACCTTGCTATCTTTTAATCTTTTTGAATGTTCTCGTAATATTTTCTCTATTAAATCTTTGTCTTTTAAAAAATCTTTTGATAGTTTATTTACAAAAGAGTCCATTATTTCATATCTTTTATAAACTTGAAATTTTTTATACCATTTCGCCATTTCTTTTAAATATTGTTCCATTGCAAATTCATTTTCAAGATCATAATGTTTTTTCTTAATATCAATTATATATTCATGAAATTTATATGATTTTTTTAATGTTTCAGCGAGATTTTTTTTACCTGTTTTTTGAATCAATTCATCTGGATCTTTCGCTTCATAGTTAGCAACAGCTATTTGAAAATTTTTTGGAAATAAAGTTTCAATAGCTGACAAGGTAGCTTTTTCACCTGCTGAATCCATATCAAACATTGTTATGACTTTATTAGTTTTCTTCATTAATTCAAATGCATGATCTTTTGTTAGAGAAGAACCAAGAACAGCAATGGTATTTTTATAACCAGAATTATGCATAGCTATAGCATCAAAAAAACCTTCAGTTATAATTACCATATCGTTTTCTTGAATGTATTTTTTTGATTTATCAAATAAATACATTATTTTAGATTTTTTAAAAAACTTATTTTCTTTAGTGTTTACATATTTTGGTTTAGTAGCTTGATCAATAGCCCTTCCAGCAAAACCAACAATTTGGCCTTTTCCATCTTTTATAGGTATAATTAATCTATTATAAAAAAATTCTCTTTTATTATTAAATAAACCAATATCTTCTGCCATTTTTTCTTCAAATAAACTTTCATCTAATGCTTTTTCAACTTCTTTTCCTGAAGAATAACCTAACTCAAATTCTCTAACTGTACTTTCTGAAATTTCTCTATCTTTTAGAAATTTCCAAACTTTATGATCTTTTCTTAAAGTCAAGAGTTTTTCATTTGTCATTTTAGAATATAATTCATTTAATTCTATTTCTTTGGGTTTGCTTTTAATATCTAAATCTAGTTTTATTCCTGCTATAGAAGCTGCTTTTTTTAATGCTTCTATAAAACTCATGTTTTCATATTCTTTTATAAAGTTTATGACATCTCCATGAGCATTACACCCGAAACAATGGTAGGTTTGTGTTTCAGGAAAAATATAAAAAGAAGGTGTATCTTCAGCATGAAATGGACATAAAGCTGTGTAATTTTTACCTGCTTTTTTTACATTTATATATGAAGACAGAACATCTTCAATATTTGTGTTATCTTTTATTTTTTGAGTTATTTCTTTGAAATTTGTGTATTTATCTGACATTGTTTTTCACCAACTTTAGAAAAAAAAACGGCCCATATGAGCCGTTTTTGTATAAAAAAGTAAATTATCTTTTTGAGAATTGTGCATGCTTTCTAGCTTTTCTAAGACCATATTTCTTTCTTTCTACTTTTCTTGGGTCTCTTGTTAGCATACCTTCTTTTTTAAGTTCTGATCTTAATTCAGGGTCATATTCCAATAAGGCTCTTGCAATACCTAATCTAACTGCTCCTGCTTGTCCATTGTATCCTCCACCATGAATTCTAATAACAAAATCAAATTTGTCTTCTGATTGTGCTGTTAAAATTGGTTCATGAGCATGTTGAGCCCAAACTTTATTTCCATTGAAGTAATCAACAAAATTATCGAAATCTTTACCATTAACTTTTATTTTACCTGTACCAGGTCTTAAGTGAACTCTAGCAACAGATGTTTTTCTTCTACCAGTTCCATAGTAATCAACAAATTCAGCCATTTAAACTACCCTCCTATAATTCTAGATTTTCAGGTTTTTGTGCTTCATGTGGATGTTTTACACCAGCATAAACCTTTAATTTTTTAATCATTCTTTTACCTAATATTGATTTAGGTAACATTCCTTTTACGGCGTGTTCGATAACTCTTTCAGGATGTTTTTCCATAACATCTTTTATATGAGATGTTCTTCCTCCGCCTGGGTAGCCTGTATGTCTGAAATATGTTTTTTGTTCCATTTTTCTTCCTGTAAGTGCAACTTTTTCTGCATTTATAACAACTACAAAATCTCCCATATCTATGTGAGGAGTATATGTAGGTTTATGTTTTCCTTGTAAAACTTTTGCAATTTGACCAGCTAATCTACCCAATGTTTTTCCTTCAGCATCAATAATAAACCATTTTTTGTTCTTGGAATCTTCTTGATTAGCCATATATGATTTTTGAATCATTTTTGAATTCATTTCTTATCCTCCTTTCATGGATTTAAGTGTTTTTCTAATTTTTTATCGAAAAAATATGCTATTACCGAGTCTACCATAAATTTTATCAAATTAAATAATAATATTAATATGAAAAATTGAGTGATAGTTAATCCCAGCGAATTAATAAAATCTGGTGTGTTTGAATTTGTATATATTGGAATAGCCATATAATAATTCGCTAAATACATAGCTAAACCTACAAAAGCAGAAGCAATAAAATAAGATATAAAAATATTTATTTTGTTTTTAATCAATTGAAAAACTCCCAAAAAAACAAAGCCTGATATAAAGTTCATTAGTATTCCTATTGGCCCTCCGTCTCCACTTTTAAATAAAAATAGAAAACTTTTAACAATTAAAGTTAATAAGGAAGGAACAAAGCCATAAACCATATTTGAAAATATTATTATGGAATCACTTGCGTCAAACTTTAAAAAAGGCAAAACTGGGAAAATAGGAAATTCTATAAAAGTGATTAAAAACGCTATAACACCAAAAATTCCTGAGATAGCAATTCTTTTAGCTTTCATTATTCTTCGTTAATGTTTGCGTATTTTCTGTTATTTTTTGTTGTAAATCTTACTACACCATCTTTTTTAGCAAACAATGTAAAGTCTCTTCCTAGTCCTACATTTGAGCCTGGATGGATTTTAGTTCCTCTTTGTCTCATTATTATTGTTCCAGCAGTAACAACTTTACCTTCTCCTGCTTTTATACCTAAATATTTAGGATTACTATCGTGTTTGTTTTGATCTGATCCGCTTTTCTTAGCAAAGAGTTGAAGATCTAATTTCATTTGTTTTTCACCTCCACCTTAACATTTCCAGGATAATCTTTTTCAATACTGATAATTGCTTCTTTCAAATGCTCTATAATTTTTAAAGCCAAATCTGTTTCAGAATATTTTATTCTTAAATATCCATTTTTTTTGTTATATTGACCAATTTTTTCTCTCTTTAAAAATTCTGCTGTAAATTGAGAAATAGAGCTTATTGCAGAACAAACTATATCTTGACCATATTCACCATGCATAGCATGCCCTTTTAAAATAACTTCGTTTTGATAGAAAGAAACTTTAACCATATTACAAGTCTATTTTCTTAATTTTTACTTCTGTATATTGCTGTCTGTGGCCTTTGATTCTTCTATACTGTTTTCTTCCTTTAAACTTAATTATTTTAAGTTTTCTATCTTTCCCATGTTCCACAATTTCAGCAATAACTTTTGCCCCTTCAACGTAAGGCTTTCCAACTTTTGCTTCTGAATCATTTTTAACAAGAATTACTTTATCAAATTCATAGTCTGTGCCTGGTTCTATTCCTTTGATTTTTTCTGTTAATAACGATTGGCCTTCTTCTACTTTGTATTGTCTTCCACCAAAATCAATGATAGCGTACATAATGTCACCTCCTGTTTTGAAATAAAAAGCCCGGATTATAGGTACCTTGATTGAAAAAACAAAGCTTTAACACCCTAATCCATTTCAGTATTTTATCATTCTTACTGATTTTTTTGATTAATTGGATGTTACTTTTTTATTTTATTATTTTATATTCTTCATTTTCAAGTATAACTTTCTTATTTTCTAATAATTTATCAAGATCTGCTTTGATTCCCATTTCTTTAACAAATGCAAGAGGCAACCCTTCAATTTCATTTGAGAATCTTGATATTTTATTCAAATTATATTCTAAAATTTTATCATATGTTTCTGATCTGTAAGCAGTTATTTCATGAAGAAATGTTTTTAGAAAATCCATAAAAGATTGTTTATATTTTTCGTTTGTCAGTTCTTCATCATTTACTATTTCATAATCACATTCTGTTAATATGAAATAATCTAAAACACCAACCCCTTCTTGAAATTTATCTACCCCAACAAAATCTCCTGGAGTGAATATATGTACCAAAAAAGGTTTTTTCTTAGAATAAGTAATTGATGCAACTATTCCATTTTTTAAATAATATACCCCATTATTTTTTGCAGCAAAATTTTTTAAATGTGGATAATTCATTTTTTTAACACCTCTTCAAAAAGAAGTTGGTTATTTACAAATCTCATGGCATAATCAATCCAAATATTGTTATTATTAAACCTTAAAAATTCCCAATTCTTTTTAATAAGATCGTTAATTTTATTATAATCAGCCATTTTCATTCCTGATATATACAATAAATACAAAACTAGAGCTCTATCATTTATAGTTATGGCGAGATCTATTAGTTCATCTAAAAAATCATCCCATTCTTCTTCATAATTATACAACCCTTTTTTACAATAATTGATAAATTTTGATATATTTAATTCTATTATTGAATCTTTTAATTCTTTTTTATAATCTTCAAAATTCTCAGGAAGTTTTATTTCTGAATCTTTTTCATTCATGAAGTAATCAAAAGTGTTTAATAACTCATTTAGCTCTTCATCATTAGAAAAATCCAAATCAAGGGTATCACCTTTTATGAAATTTTCTTTATTATTTACCAATTCATTTACAGAGAACCTTTTGTTTAAAGTATTTTTAAATATTATATTATTTGAATACCTTGAGATATATTTCAAAAAAGATGGTAATATATCCTCTGTTATTTGGTCTATATCTTTAAATTCAATTAGTTTAGAATTTTTCTTTACTTTATATCTTTCGGAAACTTTAGTTTGAGTTATGAAATGAATCAAAGCTAGAAAATTGTCTTTACCAAGGGTTTTTCTATTATGCTCAATTTCACCTTCAACAATATAATAGAATTTCTTGGGAATTTCATCTTTTTCAATTAATATTTCATTTTTTTTGAGTTCAATCATCAATAACCCTTCTCTCTTAAAAATTCTTTTATTTTTTGAGATTCATATGGATAAACGTAACTCAATTCATTTGCTAACTCTTTTAATTTATTTACAGTCTCTGGATTTAGAACAAGATTTTCAAGATAATTCTCCAAGTTGTAATTATTTTGAATGAAAGAATAAGGAGCGTCTAAAAAATCAACTAAGTTTAAACTTATCCAATCTTTTAATTGTTTAGAAATATCAGGATAAATATATTCAAGATCATCGATAACATTTTCAATTTTTTCTTTTAAAACCTCAGAATCTTCTTGGAATTTTTTTCTTTCTAGATAATCTTCAAAATCATATCCTTTACTTAAAAAAATTATTGGTTCACTGAAAAAATCAGCTTTTTGTTCTATATTCGACGTATTAACATAAGTCGGAACCTCAACATTATAACCTGTATATATAAAATTCTCTGCAATTAATCTGGCGAATGGTACAGATGATGTTGAAGACAATAAATCTTCTCCATCAATTCTCACAGATATACTTTTGTTTCCAGTATACCCAGTGAACCAGGCAGATAATTCTGGAGATCCTGTTTTTCCGTGTAAATCTAAGCCGTCTATATTTGCTCTTTGTGCGGACCCTTCAGTAACAACTTTTCTTAAAAGCTGATTCATAGCAGAATAAGTATCTATTGATATATTTTGAATTCTATTTTGTACATCTGGATAATTTTTATAAATTAAATTCCCTTTTCTATCATATATTTCTTCAATAGAGTATAATTCAGGAATAATACCATAGTTCGGAAAAATATTAATAGCTCTAACCATATTATAAGGGTTAGTTTCTAAAGTTCCTAAAGCTATTGTCAAATCATTTGGATAATCTGCTTGCATTTTTATTTCATTTTGTAAAAAATCTTTTATCTTATCTACAGATTTAGTTGGTGAGTTTTCTATGTGTGAAGCTAAGTAAATAGATGGTATATTTATTGAATTTATTAAAGCTTGACTTAATTCTACCTCACCTCTATATTGTTTGTCATAATTTTCTGGCTCCCAACCACTGAAACTCATTTTTTTATCAGGTAAGACCGTATTTAAATTAAATCCTTTATTTAATGCCAAAGAATAATAAAAAGGTTTAACACTAGATCCTATTTGTTTTTCTGATTGATATACTGAATATTCCCCTCCCCAAAAGCTTTTAATTTTCCCAGTCTTGTTATTAATTACAATAGCTGTTTGGCTTGAATTTGGGCTTATTGAATTAAAAAGATCTCTGTTGAAAGTTGTCTTAATTGTATAACCTCCACCTTTTAAATTCAACTCCTCTTCTTTTTCTTTTACTGAATAAATCATATCTAAATATTTTTCATTATAATTTAGAGGATATATGTCTATCCCCTCAATATCTTTATTAAAATCAGAGTTCTTTTCAAAAACTGGATTTTCTTCATTTAAAGAATCTAAAAGAATTCTAGCCTCTTTTTTTGCATCTTGTGGGTATTTATAAGGGTTCGAATATTCCGGAGAATTAATTATCCCAACTAATAAAGCTTTTTCATAAATTGTTAATTCTGTTAAATCTTTTTCAAAATACCTTCTTGCAGCAGCACCAAAACCAGAAATATCATTCCCTAAATAGACACTATTAACATAAGCTTCTAAAATTTCATCTTTTGTATAACTCTTTTCTATAAAAAAAGCCAACATAACATCTAATATTTTTCTTTTCATAGTTCTTTCGTAGGTTAGATATAAAGTTTTTGCTAATTGTTGAGTTAATGTTGAACCACCTTGAGATATATCAAAATTCTGTAAATTGATAACCATAGCTCTAATCATTGTTTTTGGATTGATACCATTATGTTTATAAAAATCTCTATCTTCACTCCACAATAACAAGTAAAGTAAATCATTTGGTATGTTCTCTAATGTTTCATATTGATATTTTGTGGGGAGAATCATATCTCCATCATCAAATAAATATGTATTATAGTTTGAATTTACTAAGAAAATAGAAGATGTATTTTCATAAAAATCTTTAGAATAAAAAAATATCACCATCAAAACTGATAAAGTTAATATAAATCCTAATAAAAAGCTTTTCATTTAATATCCTCCTGAATCATTATTCAAAAAAATTATATCATATATGTTTTTAAAAAATATCAAATGTTAGATAAAGATAATATATTATTTAATTGTATAATACATATTTAAGTTAATATATATTATATTAAAATATTACGGAGGTTCGAATGAGATATCTTTTAAATTTTAAAAAATTTAGTAAATTAATCTATAATGGACATCTTGATACAACTTTAATTATTGAAGAATCTTTAAGAAGGAATAATGTTCCCTTTGAATTTTCTAAAGGATTTAATCCTAAACCTCTTTTTTCATTCTCTAATCCTATACCTTTCGGATATATAAACAGAAATTTTCTTTTAACTGTAGATACTTTAGATAGTTTTGACTTTTCAAGTTTCAATGATTTTACTCCAAAAGGATTAAAACTAACTTATTCTAGAAGAGTTAATGATAATTTCAAATTATCTAAATCAATAGAGGGTTTTGATTTCAAAGTTTATCTTTCTGAAAATTTATTTGATATTTTTAAAAATACTAATAAAATTATAAAAGGTAAATCAGAATATAATAAAAAAATAATTTTTAAAAATTTAAAACTAAAGAGAAATTATAAAAATATTTATATGTTAAAATACTATCAGCCATATGATATGATATTTAATATTTATAAAATTTTTAGAGATGTAGAACCTGAAAAATTTATTTTTTATCCAATATGTGATGAAATTCATTGGAGGTAATTTTATGAAAAAAATATTAGTTGTTGATGACTCAAATATTTTAAGAAGAATTATAACTTTCAACCTAAAAGCAGCTGGCTATGAAGTTTTAGAAGCTGTTAATGGTAAGGAAGGATTAGAAACTGTTGAAAATGAAAATCCAGATATGATTTTTTTAGATATTATGATGCCTGTAATGGATGGTTTTACTGTTTTAAAAGAATTAAAAAGTAAAGAATATTCAAAACCAGTTGTTGTACTAACCGCAAAGGGTGGAGAATCAGATGAAGAAACAGCCATCAGCTTAGGAGCTAAAAGAGTGTTAACAAAACCTTTCAGTCCTAAATTATTGGTTGACACAGTAAAAGAAATGTTGGGAGATAATGATGGATAGAGATAATTTTTATGAGAGAATTTACAAAAAGCTAAATGAAACTCTCAACATATATAAAGATGATGTTTCAAAAGAAGAAATAATAAAAAAAAGAACCAATTATTTGATAGATGAATATTTAAAAGAACTTAATACATACAAAGGCCAAATGGAAGAAAATACTTTGATGTTGGAAGCACAATATGAAGAAATTTCGAGAATATACGAAGAATTGACTACTATTTTAGACATATCAAAGTTGGTTTTTGGAAATAAAGATCCAAGACTATCAATAGAGTCCATAATAGAAAGATTAAAAAGTTCTGTAATATTCAAAAATATTGTAGTAGGTGAGTTTGTAGATTTTGATAATTCTCTTGACTTTAAACCTTTATTTTTAGATTTAATAGATCTTAATTATCAGGACATTAATCCTTTGATAGAACTCTTCAATTCAAAAGATAATCCAAGAACTATATTAAAAGAAAAAGATGATATAAACGGAAATGACACATCATTTTTATTATTGCCAATTAAATCTCAGATTAAAACATGGGGTTTTATACTATTATATGGAAAAACTGATAATTCTTTTTATTTAGCTTCAGATAAAAAAATAATGGAATCGGTTACAGAACAAATTGCTTTTGGTTTTGATACAATTAACTATTTAGATGAAAAAATTGAACAACAAAAAATTACAGAGCAGATGAAACTCGCTAGAGAAATACAGTCATCTTTATTACCAGAAGAAATTCCTGAGATAAAAAATATATCAACAGCAGCTTTTTATAGATCTGCATACGATGTTGGTGGAGATTATTATGATATAATAAAAATAAATGAAAATGAAGTGTTAGGTTTAGTTGCTGATGTTTCTGGAAAAGGAGTTCCAGCAGCATTAATAATGAGTTCTTTAAGGGCAATTGTAAGAAGTAAAGTAGAAGAAAATAAAGATCTTATGAATATGGTGACTTATTTAAACAAATATTTAAATAAAAATATACCAAATGATAGGTTTGTTACTGCTATTTTCGTATTACTAAATTCCAAAAATAAAACTGTTCAAGTTATAAATGCTGGCCATAATACTACACCTTATATAAAAGATGAGAAAATGTTTTATGTTGAATCTACAGGGTTACCTCTTGGTATTTCAGAAGATTTAGGCTATGATATAGAAAAAATCTCTTACAAAGATAATTTCTTAATATCTAATTTCACAGATGGAATTACAGAAGCAAGAAATGAAAATAAAGAAGAATATGGTCAAAAAAGACTTGAAAATGTAATGAAAGAGATAAAAAATCAAAACACTAATGTAATAGTTAAAAGTATAATAGAGTCAGTGGACAAATTTGCAAAGGATACATCACAACATGATGATATAACTTTACTCATAATAAAAGGTTTTTAGGAGGGATATAAATGTCAGGGCATAATAAGTGGGCCAACATTAAACACAGAAAAGGTGCTCAAGACGCCAAAAGATCGAAGATCTTTACAAAAATTATCAGAGAACTAACTATAGCAGCAAGAGATGCAGGTGGAGACCCAGATTCGAACCCAAGATTAAGAGCTGCTATGGATAAAGCTAAAGATGCAAACATGCCAAAAGACAAAATTGAAACTGCAATAAAAAAAGGTACTGGAGAATTAGAAGGTGAAGAACTACATGAAATCCTTTATGAAGGATACGGACCTGCTGGTATTGCATTGATCATTTCTGTTGTTACAGACAATAAAAATAGGTCAGCTCAAGAAGTAAGACATATTCTTTCAAAAAATGGAGGATCATTAGCTGAAAATGGCGCTGTTTCATGGAACTTTGAAAGAAAAGCATTAATTAAAGTACCAAAAGAAGAAGTTGAAGATTTTGAAGAATTTATGATGGAAGCAATTGAAGCTGGAGCAGAAGATATTGATGAAAACAGTGATCCTGTTGAAATTACTACAGACCCAGACTCAATGGCTCAAGTTAGAGATACATTGAAAGAAGCTGGTTACTCAGCTGATGAAGAACTAACTTATATTCCAAAAAATACTGTTTCAATTTCTGGTAATGATGCAGAAAAATTAATCAAATTATTAAATGCGTTAGACGACAATGATGATATTCAAGATGTTTATGGAAATTATGACATTGATGATGAAGAATTTGAAAGAATTTCTGAATCACTTTAAAAAATAATAGTTTATCTGATAAAATTAAAATGGGGTTTATACCCCATTTTAATTTTTTATATGGGAGTGATTAATATTAAAAACATATATTTAGTTTTTATTTTATTTATAGTTTTATCTAACACCATTTTTTCAGATCAATATTTAATCCAGGATTATACTGAAAATATCGAAAATAAATTTGTTTTCGATTTTTCTATCGAAGATATTTATGAGACTTCCATAAAATATAATTTCTTATTAGAGGAATCAACTATAAAGACTTCAAACATAGATGAAATTATAAACTATTTTGAATTCGATCAACCAGGTTTCAATATATCTTATCAAAAACCGAAATATATAAAAGATGAAATGTTTATTTTAAAAAATTCAAATGGGTTTACAATAACAATAGATGAATATATATATTTAACTCTTAGAAATTTATACACAGGAATCTTTTTTCAAAATGATAACCTAATTTCTTCATTTACTTTTAAAATAGACGATTTTAGTGAATCTTATTATTCATTGGGGGTCAAGCTAAACAATTCATGGATAAGTTTACAGATAAGTGATGAAAAGAGAATTTTTGTGAATTATAAAAATTTATATTTAAATTTATTACCTATATTTGATAAAATATATATAAGGTCTGATGAATATATTTTAAAATATGATGATGAAAAAGAAGATTTATATGTAGATTCAATATTTTTTGAAAAAAATAATGATTCATTTTATTTTAGAATACCTATAGAAGAAAATATTTTTATAGTTTATTCTTCTTATGGACCAGGTATTACATTTAGAATTAAAATTTAACTTGGAGGTGCAAAGGTGTCTGATAGAATAATTTATTCATCACCTTATGATGATAAAGACTATGAAGACTTTTTGAAGAATTTAATTAAAAGGTTTGAAATGGATTTAACAGGTTATAAACAACATAGAGTAAGAAGAAGAATTGATATGTTGATGAGGAAACATTCTTTTAAAACTTATCCTGATTATTTTAATAAATTAAAGAATGATGATTTATTATGGGATGAATTTTTAGATAAATTAACTATCAATGTAACTGAATTTTTCAGAAACCCTGAAAAATGGGAATATTTACAAAAAAATATTCTGCCTGATCTTTTTTCTAGATCTAATAGACTAAAATTATGGTCCGCTGGTTGCTCTACTGGAGAAGAACCCTATACTTTATCAATGGTTTTAGAAGAGATGAAAAAATCAAATAAAGCAGATATAATAGCAGCTGATCTTGATAAATTTGTTATAAAAAAAGCACAAAATGGTGTTTATGAAGAAAGATCTATGATTAATCTTTCTCCAAATTTTAGAACTAGGTATTTTGAAAAAACTTCAGACTCTAGATTTAGAGTTAAGCCTATTGTAAAATCTAATGTGAAGTTTAAACGTCTTAATCTATTGACTGATAGTTTTGATAAAGATCATGATTTGATAATATGTAGAAATGTGGTTATCTATTTTGATAACCCTGCAAAAGAAAAACTTTACAGAAAGTTTTCAGAAGCTTTAAAACCAGGTGGGATTTTATTTGTAGGTTCTACAGAAAGAATTTTTAATTATAGAGAAATAGGATTGAAAACTGTAGCTCCTTTCTTCTATCAAAAAGAAGGTTAATTATGAGTTTTTTGATTCCTTTAATTATATTATTTGATCAGATAACTAAAATAATTGGTGAAAAATATCTTGTTAATGATTCAATAGAAATATGGTTTTTTAAACTAACTTATACTGAAAATACAGGTATGGCTTTTGGAATGTTTCAAAATAATTCTTTTCTACTTGGAATAATTTCATCAATTATCGTTAGTTTTTTATTTTTCATTAGAGAATATTATACAAAAAAAATAAAATCTTTTACGCTTGAACTTGGAATGATTTTCATCATTGCTGGCGCTTTGGGGAATATCTTTGATAGATTAAGAGTCGGTTATGTAGTAGATATTTTTTATGTGCCTTATTTTTCAATATTCAATATTGCAGACTCTTTTGTAAGTATAGGAGGAGTTTTATTAGCTATATATTTTTTAAGGAGTAATAAAAATGAAAGAAGAATTTATCGTTACAAATGATGAAAATATTAATAAGAGATTAGATGTTTTTTGTTCAGAGATAACTCCTAATAAATTTTCAAGGTCTTATATACAAACTTCAATCAAAAATGGTAAAATATTAGTTAATGACAGGATCAAAAAACAAAACTATAAATTAAGAAATAAAGATGTTGTATCTATTGAATATGATAAAATTAACAGTTTAGAAAACAAAATTCTTCCTGAAGATATTAAACTAGATATAATCTATGAAGATGATTACATGTTAGCGATAAATAAAAATCCAGATATGATTGTTCATCCAGCTGGGAAAACTTCAAAGGGTACAATTGTTAATAGTTTGATGTATAATTATGATTTTACTGATGATTTTGAAGACGAAACAAGACCAGGAATTGTCCATAGACTTGATAAAGATACTACTGGAGTTTTATTAATTGCAAAATCTCCAGATGTTAAAAAAGTTTTATCTCAACAATTTAAAGATAGAGTGACAGATAAATATTATTTAGCAATAACAAAAGGTAAAATTAAAAATAAAAAAGGCCTTATAAATAAACCTTTAGGAAGAAATCCCAATCAAAGACATAAAATGACAATAATGGGTGGAGGAAAAGAATCTATAACAAAATATAAAGTGCTTAAAACTTTTAAACATAATTACAATCTAGTTTGGTTGAAAATTTTAACGGGAAGAACCCATCAAATCAGAGTACATCTAAAATATTTAAAAAGCCCTATAATAGGAGATGCAGTTTATAATTCAAAAACCGTTGGAGAAAAAGGGGCTAATCGACAAATGCTACACGCTGCTAAGATTAGTTTTTTTCATCCAATTACAAATAAAAGAATAACTTTAACAGCTCCTTTAAAAAGAGACTTTATATCAGTTATTAACACCTTAAACAAATGAGGTTTTTATATGAGAATTTTAGGACCTATTATTACTTCTAGAACTATTGGAGAATCTTTTTTACAATTAAATGATACTATAACATTCGCTAAAAAGAATAATTTTAATAAAATCATATTAAATGAACCTCATCCAAAATCTTGGATGAGGTTCATTTCGCTATGTAAAAACAATAACATAACCCCTATTATTCTTTATAAAAACTATAATACATCTTATGTTATAAATAATACTAAAGATATGATTCATGCAATACAAGCATATAATAATAATAATAATAAAAACTTGAATCTAAAAAAAATAAATATGAATATCTCTAATATTATATACCCACATTCATTATTTAAAAAAATTTTTAAAAAAGAAGGTTATGCCCTTTCTGATTCAAAAGAATTATACAAAAAATTAAAATATTTTGAAAATATAACCCCAATGTATGATTTATCTAAGTTTGAATTTTCTTTTCCAAAATTAGGAAATATAGAAACAATTAAAAAATTAATAGAAAAAAAAGAAATTAGCCTAAATGAAAAAATTAGACTTGACAGAGAGCTTAAAGTTGTAGAAAAAATGGGTGTCTCTAATTATATCTTAAACGTAAAAAAAATTGTTGATATATCAAAAAATAATAATATAATTGTTGGCCCAGGTAGAGGATCAGCTGTTGGCTCCTTAATCACAAATAAACTAGATATTACTAAAATAAATCCTTTAGATTTTAATCTTTATTTTGAAAGATTTTTAAATTTAAACAGAAAACAACTTCCAGATATAGACCTTGATATAGAAGCTGAAAAAAGAAATGAATTAATAAGCCTTTTACAAAAATATTATGGTAAAAATAGGGTTGCTTTTGTTAGAACTTTATCAAAAATGAAATATAAGTCATCTATAAAGAAAGCTGAAGAATTGCTTGGTTATAAACCAAAAATAGTTTTAAAATCTCCTATAAGAACTAAAGAAAACTTTATTTTATTTAAAAATTCATCAAAAAAAGATCATGAATTTTTTAAATTAGCGTATTTTTTGGAAGGAACCAATCAAGCTGAGAGTACTCATGCTGCAGGAATCATAATCTCTGATAAAGATTTAAATAAAATTTTACCTTTAGAACAAAAAGAAATCCCTATTATTGAATGGCCAATGGATGATTTAGGAGAATTAAATATAGAAAAGTTTGATATATTATCTCTAGACACTTTAAGTTTTCTAAAAAAATTAAATTACAAAGAAAATTTTGAAAAAAATATGGATGAAAATATGTTAAAATTATTTTCAAAAGGTCTTACAAAAGGAATTTTTCAACTTGATTCTTTCTCAGGTAAAAAGATAGTTCAGAAAATAAAACCTAAATCATTTGATGAACTTTCTATCACCATTGCATTAAATAGGCCCGGCCCTTTAGATAGTGGTATGGTTGATGATTACATAACTTCTCATTCAGAAAATTATCTAAAAAAATATTTACCTGAAACGAAAGGAATAATTGTTTATCAAGAGCAAATAATGTTTCTAGCTAAAGAGATAGGAAAGTTAAATTTTGAAGAATCTGATCTATTAAGAAGTGCACTTTCAAAAAAGAAAAAAAATGATATTGAAAAACTAAAAACAAAATTCATATCAAATGCAATTAAAAAAATTGGTAAAAATAAAGCTGAAGAATTATTTAAAAAAATTGAGAATTTCTCACAATATTCATTTAATAAATCACATTCAATAGCATACTCTTTTATATTAAAATGGTTGCTAGAACAAAAATTCAATAATCCAGAAAAATTCTTTTTTACTTATATTAATCATAAGGGTTTAGATATTGATGTAATAAATGAATGTAAAATAATGAATATAACAATTAGTACTCCTGATATCAAAATTCCAAATGGCCTCTATAAGAAAAATAATATAATCCTTCCTATGGTTTTTATCAATGGGATGTCTAATAAACAAATATCTACACTTAAAAATAATTCCATTAATTCTATAGAGGATTTTTTTAATTTTTCATATAACAATAATTTTAGTAGGAATCTAATTGAACAAATTATAAAATCTGGATCTTTAGATAAAATAAATAGAAACAGAAGAAGCCTTTTAAGAAGAATGACTGAGTATAAAAAAGGACAAATACCACAAATAGAGGATTTAAAAAGTAGTGTTTTTGGAGAAAGATCTGAAGAACACAAGCAGGTAGAAACTTCTGAAGAAATGATTATAGAATATGAAATTGAATCTATAAAATATCCACTAAGCGTTATAAATAATGATAAATTATCAAGATCTTTAATAGATAAATATTTTAACTATTATAACAACATAAACTTCGCTGGGTATGCTTATATGAACTATCTTTTTGATAATTCAGCAATAATTAAAAATAAATATTATTATAAAAAACCAAAAAAAATTATAAAAGAAATATAAAAGGGAGAATTCCCCTTTTATATTTCTTGTTTTACATACTTATTAGAGGCTATAATCAAAAATGTTATGCCAAGCACCAAAAAGACTAGATTGGTTGTTATGAATTCAAAATTACTAATAGTTTCTACATTAGCTGAGTGCCTTATTAGATTAACTACATAAGTTACAGGCATTAAATAAGAAATCCATCTAATCCCTTCTGGTATAAGGGTTAAAGGAAAATATATACCAGAAAAAAATGTCATAATTGCAAAAAGAAGAGATGCAGCGGTAGATGCTGTTTCCATTCTTTTAAATATAATCAATAATATCACTCCAAAACCCATCATTCCTAAAGATGAAGTTAAAATTATCATAGAGAACTCTATCCAATCAAATCTATAATTAAGATTATACATTAACTTGGCAGCAAGTATTAGAATTATAATTGAAAAAATATTTAATATTAATTTACTTATACTTGCATTTAAAACAAAAGATGATGGTTTTATAGGCGCTGACATAAATTTTTTTATAACTCCATTTTTTTTATATCTTCCAAATATTCCTATAACTGAAAACATTCCTCCAGATAAAATAGAAATAGATAAAATACCTGTTAATAAATATTCCATTTCTCCTGAGTCAGTATCTCCTAGACTAACTGAAACAAATTCTTCTTTTAAAAACTCTTCTTTTCTACCTACTTGTTTATATTTTAATCCATTATCTATTGTAGTCTTTATATAATTTTGCTCTTGAGGATTCATCCCACTTTCTCTTAAAAAAATTTGATATCCTTCATCCTCTACTATAATTGCGTCTAATTCTTGATTTTGTAAATTATTTTTTAAGTCATCTAGATTATCACTTTCTATAAAATTTGAATTATCAAAAAATTCTACTAATTCTTTAGTTTCTAAATTATACAATCCAATTTGTAATGTATTGTCTACTTCCATTGATGTATTTCCAAAAATCATACCAAACATAAATAAAAATAGTAAAGGAAAAGCTATTGTAAAAAATACATCTACTTTATTGCTAAAAGTCTCTTTAATAAATGTTTTTAATAAACTTATATTTTTATTCATCTTTTAATAGCCTCCTATAACTAATGCTAAAAAGAACCAAACCTAAAATCATCCATATAGTTGGAATAAGGAGCTGATTTAAAGCTAAACTATTGTTATTTAGAACATTCCTTAAGCCATCAACCATATAAGTTCCAGGATTGAAGTAAACAAACCATCTAATAACCCAAGGAACATCTTTTACTGGGAAATATAATCCACTTAAAAATATTGTTAAAAAGTAGATAATATTTGAAAAAACAGAAACAGAAGCAATTTTTTTGAAAAATGATGCTATTAACAAACCAAAAGAAATACCACAAATTAAATAATATAAAATCAACAACATAAAATTAAGATTCATTATATTTTCCACGTCATTATAATAACCAACAAAATAAATTATTATTAATGCTAATATTAGTATTATTAAATTCGAAGTGAGTAGAGAAATAAAATATTGATAACCTTTTACTGGAGTAGATTTTATCCTTTTTATTATTTTTGTTTCTATATCTGCTACATATGATATTGGTAAATTAAAAATAGCAGTTGTAAATATAGCCATAATTAAAATGCCAGGAAAAATAAATTGTTTATAATCAAAATTGGAGTTTTCTGAATTAATTGTCTTATATTGAGAATTTAATTCGATTTGTTCTCCTTTTGAATTAATTATTAAGTTAATTTGCTGAAAAACTGAATCCATTATATCTCTAGATAATATTGATTGAGATTTAGGTGAATGAAAAAATTTTATTTTATCAATATCCCCCATTCCCGTCATCATTTTTAAGTTCAAATTATTAATATTTTCAGGAAATTTTATAATTAAATCATATTTTTCTTCTTTAATTACTGAATTTATATCAATATTTTTTTCTAAAAAATCTATTTCTGAATTTTTCATATTTTCTTTAAAACCATCAAATACATTTTTGAATATTTGTTCTGAAAAACCTGTTAATTCCTTTTCATAAACTACCCCAACTTTTACCTGGATATCACTCTGTCCTTCATAAAGCCCTCCAAAAACATATATGAAGAATGTCAACATAGCTGCAGGAAATATCAATGTGAAAAATACTACTTCCGGTTCCCTGAATAAAGATTTTGTGAGAGTTTTAGTGAGACTAATTATTTTTTTCATTAAAAATCATTCCCTTAAACTTCTACCTGTTAAATGTAAAAATACATCTTCCAGGTTAGGTTTTCTTATAAAAATATTATTAATCAAAATATCTTTTTCTTTTGACGTTTCCATAAGTTTAATCAAATCTTCTTCTACTTTATCTGTTTCTATCTCAAATTTTTCATCAATAGATTTCAAATTATTAAATATATTTTTAAGTTCTTCTGATGAATCAGTTTCAAACTCTATCACTGACGACATATTTAATGAATCTATCAATGATTTCATGGTACCTTCAGCTATAACTTTTCCCATATCAAATATGTAAATTTTATCAGCTAATTTTTCAGCTTCTTCCATATAATGGGTGGTTAGTATTACAGTTTTTCCATCTTTTTTTAATGTTTCTATTTCTTCCCATAAATTTCTTCTAGCTTGAGGATCAAGTCCTGTAGTTGGTTCATCTAAAAAAACTATATCCGGATCATTAACAACAGATACTGCAAGAGCTACTCTTTGTAATTGGCCTCCTGATAAGTTTTTAATTTTTGAATTTTTCTTTTCAATGAGTTTGAATCTATCTAAAAGAGTGGAAACTGAAATTGATTTTTCATAAAGCCCTCCAAAAGCTTTAATAATCTCTTTCACGGTTAAATTTTCAAAAAAAGCATTACTTTGTAATTGAACTCCAATTCTTTCTTTTATTTCTTGAGAAATCTTGTTTACTTTATTTCCAAAATAATAAATATCACCAGAAGTAGCTTCTCTTAAACCTTCTAATGTCTCTACTGTAGTAGTCTTACCAGCACCATTTGGTCCTAAAATAGCAATAATTTTACCTTTTTCAACCTCTAAACTAACACCATCGACTGCTTTTATACCTTTATAATATTTTTTGAGGTTTTTTATTTCAATAACCTTTTCCATAAATCAAACCCCTCCCTACTTTTAAATATTTTATCCATTATATTATATAATCAAATAAAAATAAAATCTACCTACTTTAAAATAAATAGCTCATTATAAGAATTAACTGACAATATACGAAATAAAAAGAATCTCCTTCAAGTTTATTTTTAACATCAAGGAGATTCTTTTTATTATTTATCAAATAATTTTTTTAGTCCTTCTTTATAGTTACCTTTAACAACTCCCTTTTCTGTAATTATAGCGCTTACTAATTCATTAGGAGTTACATCAAAAGCTGGATTATAAACATTTATAGAATCATCAACTAATTGTGATTTATGGCAATACCTAACTTCATTTCTATTTCTTTCTTCTATAGGAATTTCTTCTCCTGTTGCAGTTTCTAGATCAATAGTTGATAAAGGAGCTGCAACATAAAAAGGTATACCATGTTCTTTTGCCAATAATGCAACTGAATAAGTACCTATTTTATTTGCAACATCTCCGTTTTCAGCTATTCTATCAGCACCTACTATGACAGCATCTATATTCCCTTTTTTCATTACCCATCCAGCCATATTATCAGATATTAATGTAGTTTCAATTTTATCTTGTACTAATTCCCAAACAGTTAACCTTGCCCCTTGTAAATAAGGTCTTGTTTCATCAGCAAAAACAGAAATATTTTTCCCATCTTCAATAGCTGCTCTAATAACCCCAAGAGCTGTACCATAATCAACTGTTGCAAGAGCTCCTGCATTACAATGAGTTAAAACGGTATCTCCATCATTTAGCAACTTGGCTCCATTTTTCCCCATTGCTTTGTTAATCTCAATATCTTCATAAGCAATTTTTAAAGCTTCATGTTTTAAAATTTCTGTTAATTCATTTAGATTATTATTTCCCAAATTTTCATCAATTTTTTTTATCATTCTTTTTAGTGCCCAAAATAAATTAACAGCAGTTGGTCTTGTAGATGCTAGCAATTTTTTTGCTTCAATCATTTTATCTTTATATTCTTTCTTATTTAATCCTTCAAACTCAGATGAAGCTATAGCCATACCGAACGCAGCTGTTGCTCCTATTGCAGGAGCTCCTCTAACAACCATGTCTCTTATTGAATCAGCTACTTCAACATGGCTTTTGCAATTAATGTAGGTTTCCTCTAAAGGTAAATATCTCTGATCAATTAAAATCAACTCTTTTCCATTCCATTCCATTGTTTTCGTTTTAATAGTATTATTCATATAGTAAATAACCTCCCTGTTTTTTTAACTAAGGATATTATATCATATAAAAAAGGGCAGCTAAATAGCTGCCCTATATTATTAAAATCATCCTACGTCTTTTTGTTGTTCAATATCTTTCATATCTTTTTCTGGTACATTCTCATATCCTAAATCTGAATATACTTTCAAACCAGTACCAGCAGGAATCGGTTGACCCACGATTACGTTTTCTTTTAGACCTTTTAAGTAATCGTCTTTTCCTTCTATAGCTGCTTCTGTTAATATTTGAACTGTTTGTTGGAATGAAGCCGCTGACAACCATCCTTCTCTTTCAAGTGATGCTTTTGTTATTCTTAATAGTTTTCTTTCGTATTTTACTGTATTTTTTGGATTTACTAAATAAACCTTTTTAGTTCCTATTATTTCTATTTCTTCGTCTTCGTTTATTATTTCTTCATAGTCTTCATATACTTCTATTTCTTTTATTTTTGCATCTATTATCTTTTCTAACATATCTTTTGTTATATCTTCTCCTACTGAAAAAATAACATCGTCTTCATCTTCATTCTCTGTTGGTATAATAACTCTTCTAGATAACTTCTTGCCTACTATAGCTTTTCTGTTATCGCTTATGAATGAATTTTCTTCTAATACTGATTCATTTGTTTTTCTAGCTTTATGATAAGGTGCTAAGTCTCCCGGCATAAAGTTTGTATCTCCACCATCAGTAATCTCTACTTTGTTCAACATTTGTCTTATTATAATTTCAAAATGTTTATCGTGGATGTCAACACCTTGTTCTGCATAGATCTTTTTGATTTCTTTCAACAAGTATGTCGATACAGCTTCTACGCCAAGTTCTCCTAGTACTCTTCTTGGTTTTATATTTCCAGAAGTCAATCTTTCTCCTGGTAGAACTCTGTCTCCTATAGCTACTACTGGTTTTGTTCTGTAATCAGCTTCGTAAGTTTCGAGTTCTCCGTTTATTCCTTCTACTATAAATCGTAGTTTTTTACTTCTCTTGTCTGTATCTTCCCTTGATATATCTTTTACTATACCTTTTATATTTGCAAACATTCCTTCTGGACCTTTTAGTTTCTTTCTTGCTTCAAACAATTCTTCAGCTCTTGGGAGACCTTGTGTGATATCTGATGCAGTAGCTATTCCACCTGTATGGAATGTTCTCATTGTAAGTTGTGTTCCTGGTTCACCTATTGATTGTGCTGCTATAACTCCAACTGATTCACCAATACTTACTATTTCATGGTTACTTAAATCCATTCCATAACACTTTGCACAGATTCCAGTATCTGATTCACAAGTTAGTGGTGATCTAATGTAAACAAGTGGTCTTACTTCTACATGTTCTACTTTATATTTTTCTAAAATTTTAGCTGTTTTTATATCTATTTTTTCTTGATATTTTAATATTACTATTTCATTGTCATTTTCATCAGTTACTTTTATTTGTTCCCCAACATGGACAAAATCAACAACTTTATATTCTTTTACTTTTAATGTTTTAATTCCATGCATCATTAGTTCATTTACTGTTTCTTTTGTTAATTGCTCACCTTTTTCTATTATTATTTCTCCGTCAACTTCTTTTTCTTCCAATGATTCGTAGTATAGGTTTTCAATTAATTTTTTAAGATTTAAATCTTTTTCTTCTGATACTTTTATATCTTTTTTGTAATTAGCAATGAATATAGAATCGTCTTCATCTAATAATGTATCTCTTACATATGATTTTCCATTTTCTGGATTTTCTATAATTTCATCAGTTTCAGGATCTAATGCATTAGCTGAAAGAACCCTACCAAATAAAAAATCAGATAATTTTTCAATTTTAGAATCATCAGCCCATAGTTCTTCAGCAACAATTCCTCTGTGTGTTCCACAATCTGTTTCGTTAATAGTCATAGATTGAGCAACATCTACAAGTCTTCTTGTTAAATATCCAGCTGTAGCTGTTCTAAGAGCTGTATCCGCTGATCCTTTTCTTGAACCATGTGTGGATGTAAAGAATTCTAATTCAGATAATCCATTTTTGAAGTTTGATTTTATAGGAACTTCTATGATTTTACCAGACGGATCAGCCATAAGACCTCTCATACCAGCTAACTGTTTCAACTGGTCGATATTACCCCTAGCTCCTGAATCAACCATCATCCATATTGGATTAAAAGTATGTTTTCTGTATTCTTCAGCTGTAACGTCTGTAACTTTGGATGTTGTTTGTTCCCATACTTTTACTACTTCCTTATATCTTTCGTTATCTGTTAAGTATCCTTCTTCAAATAGTTCCTCTATGTTGAACACTTCTTCTTGTGAACTGTCTATAATTTTTTGCCTTTTTGGTGAAACTAGAACGTCTCTTATGGATATTGTTAATCCAGATATTGTTGAATAATGGAATCCATATGATTTTATAGCATCTAATAGTTCTGCTGTTCTATCTATTCCATATTTTTTAAATGTTTTGAATAATAATGTTTTCAATCCTTTTTTGTCCATTTTTGTTTCATAGTCTTTCATTTCTTCTGGTACAAATGAATTGAATATGATCTTACCTGTTGTTGTTTTATATGTTTTTCCTTCATCTGATTTGAATCCTATTACATCATGAAGGGTAACTCTTGGTTTTCTCCATTCAAATTTCCCTTTACTGTAATATACTCCAGAATCCACTACTTTTGAGTATTCATGTTCGTATATTGCTTCTGAAGTATTTGAATACAGTCTTTTTACGTATCCTTTTTTTCCAATATCTTCAAGTTTCTTTGGTAATTTTGCTTTATTGAATACTTTATCTTCATGCATAGTTAAATAGAATGATCCAGCTATCATATCTTTACCTGGCATGGAAATAGGTTTCCCGTTTGCTGGGGATATTATGTTGTATCTAGAAAGCATTAAGAATTTTGCTTCTGCTTGGGATACTGTAGATAAAGGTACATGAACAGCCATTTGGTCTCCATCAAAGTCCGCGTTAAACGGTGGACATACCAATGGATGTAATCTTATCGCGTTTCCTTCTATTAATCTTGGTATAAATGCCTGTATGGATATTCTATGAAGTGTAGGTGCCCTATTAAGCATCACAGGATGTCCTTTTATTACTTCTTCAAGAATTTCCCATGCTTGTGGCATTTCTTTTTCGATTATTGTTTTTTTCAATTTTCTTGCATTTTTACTTGCAACGTTTGAATCTTTCAATAATTCTGCTAGGACAAATGGTTTGAAAAGTTCAAGAGCCATTTTTTTAGGTAATCCACATTCGTGTATCTTTAAATCTGGTCCAACTGCTATAACAGCTCTTCCTGAATAGTCTACACGTTTCCCAAGAAGATTTCTTCTGAATCTTCCTTTCTTACCTTTCAACAAGTCTGTAAGAGATCTTAATGGTCTTTTTGATCTATCTGTCATAGCTTTACCAACTCTTCCGTTGTAAATAAGGCTATCTACAGCTTGTTGTAGTATTCTTTTTTCATTTCTTACTATGATCTCTGGAGCTTCCATGTCCATTAATTTCTTAAGTCTGTTGTTTCTGTTTATAACTTTTCTATATAAATCGTTTAAATCAGTAGCAGCAAATCTCCCACCGTCTATTTGTATAAGTGGTCTTAGATCTGGTGGAACTACTGGTAATAAATCTATTATCATATGTTCAGGTCTATTTCCTGAGTGAATGAAGTCTTTTATGAGTTTTAGTCTTTTAAGTAATTTTAATGCTTTTTGGCTTCTCTTGTCTAGTTTTTCTATTTCTGCTTCGAGTTTTGCTTTTAAAACCTCTAGATCTATCTTTTTCAACAAGTCATGTATCGCTTCTGCTCCATAGTATGCTTTGAAAGTTTCATATCTGTTTATCTGGTAGATTTTTTCTACATTGTTTTCATCTTTTGCATATACATCTTTTATTCCAAAGTCAAGAAACTCTTCTAATAAATCTTGAGTGATTTCTGTTCCTTTTTCTATTATTTTGTCTTTGATTCTTATATCATCTATTATTGTTTTTCCTACTATTTCTTCTCTTTGTAGTTTTATTTTTGTGTTTAAGATTCTCATTATTTCATCGTATGCTCTTGCTTCATCTTCTAATAGAATATCCCCTATTTTCTTGCCCATTCTTTTTGAGAATCTTCTGTCTATATCTGTTATTACAACTATTGGCGTGTCTCTTTCTATGTCTCTTTCTATTTCAATATCTCCAGGATAGTATTCTGAGAATATTGTGTATTCATCATGTGTTAGAAAATCTTCTTCAAATAGAGATCTATCTGCAAGTGGTGTCCCTTCTTCTATTTCTTGTCCATCTTCTATCATTAAAGATGCACCTTCAAATATTGGATATTTCATTTCTGTTCCATCTTCATCTTTTACAGTAACCCAGGTAAGCTCTCTATCTGTATGAGTCATTTCTGTTTTGATTTCTACTGTACCTGCTATTTTTGAAGTTGGCATACCTTTAACTCTTGCAATCTTTATTGCAGGAGCTACTGCTATGTCTATGTATTGAGAATATATTTCATATTCTCTTTGATATAAGATTTCTCCTGGATAATAGTCCAGGTCTTTTTCTTGATTTTCATTTGCAAGTGTTAAGTATGCTCTTTCTATAATTCTTTTTGAACCATAGTATATTATGTTTTCTAAATCTTTTACTGTATTTCCTAATATTATTGATAATACTGAAGGTGATGATTTTAAATACCATATATGTGAAACAGGAGTTGCTAATTCAATATGACCCATTTTTCTTCTTCTTGAATCTTTTGATTCTACTTTAACTCCACATCTTTCACACACTGTACCCTCATATTTTTTCCCTTTATACTTCCCACAAGAACATTCATAATCTTTTGTAGGACCAAATATTTTTTCGCAAAATAATCCGTCTTTTTCTGGTTTACTTGTTCTGTGATTTAAAGTTTCCGGTTTTTTTACTTCACCATTTGACCAACTTTTTATTGTCTTATGAGAAGCTAATCCAACTCTTACTTTTGAAATCTTTCTCTGAAATGAAGAAACTTTAGCCATTCTCTTCCCTCCTTGAGGGTTTTTATTTATATATTATTTTTATTATAATTTTATAAATAGTTGCCACAGGTTTATCCATGGCAACTTAATTGAATTTTTTAAAGCTTGTCGACGTCTAATTCATTACCGTCCTCATCAAATAATTTTACATCTAACATTAAGCCTTGAAGTTCTTTTACTAAAACTTTAAAACTTTCTGGAATTCCTGGTTCAGGAAGGTTTTCTCCCTTTAATATAGCTTTATAAACTTCGTTTCTACCTCTTATATCATCAGATTTATAGGTTAGCATTTCTGTTAATGTATGAGCCGCTCCATAAGCTTCTAATGCCCATACTTCCATTTCTCCAAATCTTTGTCCCCCAAAATGAGCTTTACCACCTAGAGGTTGTTGATGTATCAATGAATAAGGACCTGTTGCTCTAGCATGTAATTTATCTTTTGCAATATGAGAAAGTCTCAGCATGTACATATATCCTATATCCACTGGAGAATCTAGAGGTTCACCATTTCTTCCATCTCTTAAAATTACTTTACCAGTAATATCATTATCTTTTTCTCCAAGATCAAGTCCCATTTCTTTTCTTTTCCTATGAAGTTCATTCATTATTTCCTCTTCTGAAGCACCATCAAATATAGGTGTGGCATATACATCTCCAGTTAAGCTAGATAGCCAACCAAGGTGTAATTCTAATACCTGCCCTATGTTCATACGTGAAGGAACTCCTAACGGAGAAAGCATCATCTGTACTGGTGTTCCATCTGGTAAAAACGGCATATCTTCTTTATGTAATATATTTGATACGACACCTTTATTACCGTGTCTTCCTGCAAGTTTATCACCTGCGAGAAGAGGTTTTTTAGTCGCTATATAAACTTTTACATATTTGTTTACGCCAATGTCTAAATTAGGTATGTCTCTTCTATCAAAAACTTGAACATCTAAAACTCTACCTTCAATTCCATGAGGTAATGTCAATGATGAATCTTTTACATCTCTACCTCTATCTCCAAATACAGATTTAATTAATTTTTCTTCTGGAGAGGTTTCTGATTCCCCTCTTGGGGTGACTTTACCTACAAGTATATCCCCAGAAGAAACATAAGAACCAACTCTAACAATTCCGTCTTCATCAAGGTTTCTTAATAGTTCTTTTTTAACGTTAGGTATATCAGCTGTAATTTCTTCAGGGCCTAACTGTGTATCCATGGATTTAGTTTCGTAAACTTCTATGTGAATAGAAGTAAATTTATCTTTTTCCAACAATTCTTCTGACACTACAATAGCATCTTCAAAATTGTAACCTTCCCAAGGTACAAAAGCAACCAAAATATTTTGTCCTAAAGCTAGTTCACCCATATCAGTTGAAGGACCATCAGCTAAAACAGTTCCTTTTTCAACTTTTTCTCCAGGTTTAACTATTGGTCTTTGGTTTATACAACTATCTTGATTTGATCTTGTGTATTTTACAACTCTATATTCATCTATAACTCTTTCATCATTTTTATCTGTAATGTATTCATCATTTTCATCTGTTCTAGCTATTACAATATGCCTTCCATCAATACTTTGAACTATACCTTTATGTTTTGAAATTATTAAATAACCTGAATCTCTTGCTGCAAGCCATTCAACACCTGTACCAACATAAGGAGCATCAGGATATAAAACAGGTACAGCTTGTCTTTGCATATTTGATCCCATAAGCGCTCTGTTAGCATCATCATGCTCTAAGAAAGGCACAAGTGAGGCTGAAACAGAAGCGATTTGTTTTGGTGTAACAGCTATATATTCTACTTCGTCTCTGTGATAAAAAGATACTTTTCCTTGATATCTACATTCAACAAATTCTGAATCTAAATTTTTATTTTTATCTTTATCTACAGAAGCTGGAGCTATCTTATAATTTTCTTCTTCATCAGCAGACAAATAGATTATTTTATCATCCAATACTTTAGCTTTTTTCACTTTAAAATATGGTGACTTCAAAAACCCATATTCATCTGTTTTTGACAAAATAGCTAAAGAGGTTATAAGTCCAATGTTCGCTCCTTCTGGAGTTTCTATTGGACACATTCTACCATAATGGGAATGATGAACATCACGTACCTCAAATTTAGCATGTTCTCTCTTTAACCCTCCAGGACCTATTGCAGATAATCTTCTTTTATGGGTCAATTCTGATAAAGGATTTATTTGATCCATAAATTGACTTAATTGAGAAGTAGCAAAAAATTGATGGAATGCTGTCATTATTGCCCTGGAATTAATTAGTGATTGAGGATTTATTTTATTTAAAGTTTGAGACATAGCAACTTTTTCTGGAATGTGTTGAATCATCTTTGAAAATGCTTTTTCAAATTCTAGCTGCATTAATTCTCCAACAGATCTAACTCTTTTATTTCCTAAATGGTCTCTTGTATCTAGCGCATCAGGATTTTCTTCTAATTCAAGAAGATGTCTAGCAGATAAAACAATATCCATGGCTTCTATAGCCATCGATTCAACTGGATATTTTAAATTGTTAAGGTCTTCTTCTGATAAATTTCTATTCTCTACTTCAGTTACATATTTGTGGTATTCTTCTTTTAAACTTGTGACTACTTTTTGTCTTCCAATATCTGAAAAATCAAATTTTTCAGGGTTGAAGTACATTTCATCGAGTTCTTCTTTTGCTTTTTGACCTCTTGGTATTTCTGATGGTCTTAATTTTATGAACATTTCTTTATATGCTTCTAAGGAAGTTAAATCTCCTTCTTTTTCATATCTTTTTTTCATTTTATCCAAAGTCATTTGAGCTACTCTATTAGAAACTGTTATTTCTTCTATTCCATAGTTTTCTAATAGTTCTTTTGCTTCAGATAATTTCATTCCTCTTACAGTTGTTCTTGAAGGTTCCATTTCTTCAAGTTCTTTGAAATGATGATCCGAAAGAACTGTGCTATCAGAATAATTTTCAATATCAACTTCATCATTCAAAGATATTTTTGTAGGGAATAAATCTAATATATCTAAGTCATTTTCATAACCAAGAGCTTTTAAAAACAAAAAGAAATTAAATTTTCTTTTTCTATCTATTCTAATTTGTAAAACTTCTTTACCAGGATTCGGATTAAAAATAATCTCTAACCAAGCCCCTTTAACTGGTAAAAAATGAGCTATAAACATTTCTTTGTTTGAATCTTTTTCCTCTTCTTTAACGAAATAAATCCCTGGAGATCTAACTAACTGGTTTACAACAACTCTTTCAGCACCGTTTATAATGAACACAGCCCTATCTGTCATGTAAGGTACATTACAAAGGAAAACATCTTCTTTTTCCAATGTTTCACCAGTAGAAGTATCTGTTAACTGTACTGTTAAAAAAGTTCTACCTGAATAAGTAAGGTTTTTAGCCTTACACTCTTCTTCACCCATAATTGGATCTTCATATTTTACATCAGTAAAATCTAAAAGAATTTCTTTTGTCTTCTTCGAAGAGGTTTTTACTGGAATAGTTAACGGCATGAATTTTTTGATAGTTTCTTTTAACCTTGTATCTAAAAATTCATCAAATGAAGATTTTTGAATTTTTATCAAATTATCATACATTCTAAAATCTTCATGTACCTTTCCAAAAAAATCTCTTTCTCTTTTTCCCACTTTTAATGTGCGGGTGTTCAATGGAATCACCTCGGCTTTAAGAAATATATATGTGAAATGTTACGATTTTTGTCTATTTTATTGCAAAACAAACCCGCATCAGACTAAAAAGTCCAATGCGGATACAATTTTACCATGATTATCTAAAATTTTTATTAACGAAACTAATGTTTTAAGTTAATTATTTTAATTCTACTTCTGCTCCAGCATCTTCTAATTTTTTCTTAATTTCTTCTGCTTCATCTTTTGGAGCTGCTTCTTTGATTACTGCATCATCAGTTCCTGCTTTTTCAACTAAATCTTTTGCTTCTTTTAAACCTAATCCTGTTATTTCTCTTACTACTTTAATAACACCAATTTTTTTTGCACCGAAGCTTTTTAACATAACTGAGAAATCAGTTTTTTCTTCTTCAGCTGCTGCTCCTGCTGCGCCTGCTCCTGGCATAGCTGCCATAACGGGTGCTGATGCTGATACACCAAATTCTTCTTCTAATGCTTCTACTAATTCTGCTAAATCAGCTACTGTCATTTCTTTAATCGCTTGAATTAATTCATCTTTTGTCATTTAAAGACACCTCCGAAATTTTTATGATTTTTCATCTTTTATTGAATTTAAAACATTCACTAAGTTTCTCATTGATCCTGATAATACATTAACTAACCCTGAAATAGGTGCGTTTATGCCACGAACAAACATTGTAATAAGTTCTTCTCTTGAAGGTAATTTAGATAATTCTTTAGCTTTTTCTGAATCAAACATTTTACCTTCTAACACTCCACCTTTTATTGCAGGTAAATCATTATGATCTTTTGCAAATTCTGTTAAAACTTTTAAACCTGTAACTGGATCGCCTTCTTTTATATAGAAAATAGCTGTTGATCCTTCTAAAAGATGTTCGTATTCGTCTACATTTAGATCAGCTTGTTTAATTGCTGTTTTTAATAATGAGTTCCTCATTACCTTATATACAGCTTTATCTCCATATTCTTTGAATAATTGTTGTCTTAATTCATTAGAATCTTCAACTTCCATTCCTTTGAAATCAGTGAAAACAATTATAGGAGAATCATTAAAAGCTTCGACAAACTCTTTTACTAATTCTTTTTTTTGAGCTCTAGTTAACAAGAATGTACACCTCCTTAAATAAAAAAACACGGCACTAGGCCGTGGTTAAAACAATAATGAAAAATCATTATTGTTATTTTATCCACGCACCTAAGCAGGCATTTTTTAATCACTCTCGTGAACCTACCGTCTTTGGTACGATATTTATTTTTCTAAAATATTATACAACAGGGAATTCGTTTATGTCAAGTCTTATTCCTGGACCCATTGTAGGAGCTAAAACAACTTTTTTAAAGAATTTTCCTTTTGTTGATTGAGGTTTCAATTTTGATAATTGATCCATTCCTGATTTAATGTTTTCAACTAATTGAGAATTATCAAAAGATACTTTTCCAGCTGGGAAATGAACATTTCCACTTTTATCGTTTCTAACTTCAACTTTACCCGCTTTGAAGTCTTTTACTGCTTTTTCAATATCTTCTGTAACTGTTCCAGCTTTAGGAGAAGGCATTAATCCTTTTGGGCCTAAAACTCTTCCCAATTTACCTACTTTTTTCATCATATTAGGTGTTGCAATCGCAATATCGAAATCTGACCAGTTTTGATTATTTATTTTATCTATAATTTCATCGTCACCAGCGAAGTCTGCTCCAGCTTCTTTAGCCTTTTCTGCTAAATCACCTTCTGCAAAAACTAATACGGTTACATCTTTTCCTGTTCCGTGTGGTAAAGAAACTGTACTTCTTACATTTTGATCACTTTTTTTAGAATCTATACCTAACTGAACATGAATTTCAACTGTACCATTAAATTTTGTATAAGATACTTCTTTTAATAATTCTACTGCTTCATCAATTGAGTAATTATTTGTAGAATCAACTTTTTTTCTTGCTTCTAAATATTTTTTTCCTCTATTTGCCATTTTATTTACCCCCTCTCTTTTATCCTTCTACTACTTCGATACCCATGTTTCTACATGTACCTTGGATAATTTTCATCGCAGCTTCAATTGTCATTGCATTCAAGTCTGGCATTTTTGTTTCTGCAATTTCTTTTACCTGGCTTTTCTTGATTTTCCCTACTATTTCTTTACCAGGATTATTTGCAGCAGATTTTACACCAGCAGCTTGTTTAATTAAAAAAGAAGCTGGAGGGGTTTTAACGTTGAATGAAAATGATCTGTCTTCATAAACTGTAATTTCAACAGGCAACAATTGACCTGCTTTATCAGCAGTCTCAGCGTTAAATCTTTTACAGAACTCCATCAAATTAACTCCATGTTGTCCTAAAGCAGGACCAATAGGAGGAGCTGGAGTTGCTTTTGCAGCTTGCAACTGCAATTTTAACATTCTTGATACTTTTTTAGCCATATAAATTACCTCCTTGTGGTTATAGCGGGAAATCCCTCCCACAGTATTCGCAAAAAATATTTTAAATCATTATTATTAATTGACAGAGAATAAAAAGTTAATATTACTATTCGAAGTTAATATTACTATTCGAATTTAATCTACTATTTTTTCAATCTCTGTTAATCCTAATTCTACTTCAGTTTCTCTACCGAACATTGAAACGGAAACTTTAACTTCCTGTTTTTCTAAATCAATTGATTTTATTTTACCAGTAAAGAATTCAAAAGGACCGCTGATTATTTTCACATGTTCTCCGATTTCATAATCAGTTCTGATTTCTTTTCTTGGTTTTGTATCGTATTCTTCTTCTCCGATCAATCTTAGAATTACTCTAATTTCTTTTCTTCTTAGTTTAAGAGGTCTACCCCCTACATTTAAAAAAGAAGATACATACGGTATATTGATAATCATCTTTTCTGCTTCTTTCACATGCATCATTTCTATAAAAATATACCCAGGAAATAATTTCTTTCTAGAAGTTTTTATAATTCTAATTTCTTTTCTTAAAGGCATATCTTTTATGTCAACTCTTCCTGAAGATTTTGCTTTAAATTCTTTACCTGTAGCTATTACTTCTCCTTCAGTAACTTCAACTCCAGTTTTATAAACCTTTGAATCATATAATTTCACTGGAACTATATAAACATCCTCTTCAGAATTATTTGTTTCTACAATAATTCTTTTAACTTTTTCAACAGTTCCTATTTCGCCTTCTACATCACTTTCATAAGAACCATCATTCGTAAAAGGCATTCCTGTTTTTACTGTTTTACCAACTCTTAAGCCTGATAACACTTTAGCGCTTTCAGGTATAAGAAAAGTTTTAGAATATTTTTTACCTTTTGTTTCTACTATTATCCTCCTATAATTCTTCATTTCTTTTATAACCCCGGAGTGTTTTATAATAGTTTCAGGATTTTTGGCTATTATGTCCCCTTTTTTAACGTCTTTTCCTTTTTTAACAAAAACGCTAGCGTCTTGGCTGACAAATATTTTTTCTACTTTTCTATTAGAATAGTCTAGTTCTTCTATTTCCGGAACTATTATTCTACCTATATAACGATCAATATCCAATACTTTGGATTTTTCTATTATTAATTCTTTAACTTTGTTTTCCATTCCTGAAAAAGCTTGTAATACGTACCACTCTTTTCTCATTTTATATCACCAACTTTTTTTTATTGACTTGGCATTGAATTTCCAGCTAATCCCCCTAAAAATATAGGATATACAAGTTTAGAAAAAGCGTTTAATAAACCAAAGTCAACGGCGAAAAGATATACCGCTACGAATGCTACAATTATCAATACTACTCCTGTTGATTTCATTAAATTTTTTCTTGATGGCCAGCTAACTTTTTTTGCTTCTTGCCATACAGAACTCAAAAAGACCCAGAATTTCGACATATTAAGTACCTCCCATAAAATAGGTTTCTCTAAAGAAATAAAGCCCTCCTGTAGAAGAAGGGCTTTTGTATATTTCTTATTATAATTTTGCTTCTTTATGCAAAGTGTGCTTTCCACATTTTGGACAATATTTTTTAAGCTCAATTTTTTCTCTAATTGTTTTATTCTTCTTTTTGTAATAGTTTTTAGTGCCACATTCTTCACATTTTAAAGAAAAGTTTATTACTTGACTTTTTGCAGCCATATTGTTTCACCTCTCACTGGTATAAAATTATGGTGGTGAGAGAAGGATTCGAACCTTCGAAAGCAATCTGCTAGCGGATTTACAGTCCGCCCCCTTTGGCCACTCGGGCATCTCACCACTTTCTTTGGAGCCGACGAGAGGACTTGAACCCCCAACCTGCTGATTACAAGTCAGCCGCTCTGCCAGTTGAGCTACATCGGCATCTCATGTTTTTCTAGGTGTCTACGACAACCGTGAATGATTATATCAAACGACAAGACAGTTGTCAATTGCATTTAGGTTAACAAATAATTAAATTAAAAACAACTAGAGAATTTCTTATATTTTCTTCCATTTTAATTAGCCCTACTTCTTATTATATCATTAATATTTTTTTAAATAAAATAAGATAATATTTATCATGTATAGTTATATTTGCATTTAGATAAATATTTTTTTGTTTTCATGCGTTTTCATGATAAAATATAAATGAGGTAAATGAATTTAATTCCCTCGTTTTGGAGGTGTGTATGAATATGTTTGATAATTTTACAGAAAGGGCGGCAAAAGTTTTTATAGAAGCCCAAAATGATGCAAAAGATATGGGTCATCCATATGTTGGCACAGAACACATTCTTTTAGGTCTATTAAAAGTAAAAGGAAAATATCTTGACATAATATTTAGTGATTTTAACATTTCTTACAACAGAATGAAAGCTGAAATAACAAATGTTGTTGGAACTAATTCATCTCAGGGAATAATTGGTTCTCCACAACCAACCCCTAGAGCTAAAAGAATTATAGAATTGGCTTATGATGAGTCAGAACTAATGGGCTCATCTAGAATTGATGCTGAACATTTATTGCTAGCAATTTGTAGAGAAGCAGAAGGTATAGCATCACATATAATGAAAAGATTAGGGATTAATCTTCAGAATATGAGAAAACAGTTAGCGGATATCATGATGAAAGGTGATATAAAACCAGTTGAAGAAGTGAAACAAACTAATGAAGTTAACGAAGAAAAGAAAAGACAAAAACAAACAGCATTAAAACAATTAGAAGATTTTGGTACTGACCTGACTGAAAAAGCAAAAAAAAATAAACTTGATCCTGTTATTGGGCGCGAAATAGAAATAACAAGATTAATGGAGATATTAGCTAGAAGAAAGAAAAATAACCCCGTTCTTATCGGTGAAGCTGGAGTAGGAAAATCAGCTATTGTTGAAGGTTTAGCCATGAAAATAATAAGCGGAGATGTACCAGAAGTTTTAAAAACAAAAACAATTTTCGCTTTAGATATAACTTCTTTAGTGGCTGGTACTAAATATAGGGGTGAATTTGAAAAAAGAATGAAAAAATTAATGCAAGTCCTAGAAAAAACTGAAGATATTATCATTTTTGTCGATGAGTTACATATGATAGTTGAAGCTGGTGCTGCTGAAGGATCTTCCATGGATGCTGCAAACGTCTTAAAACCCGCTTTAGCCAATGGAACAATAACAGTAATAGGTTCAACTACTTCTAGCGAATATAGAAAATTTATAGAAAAAGATCCTGCTTTAGAAAGAAGATTTCAGAAAATATATGTTAGTGAACCTACTTTCGAAAGTGCTCTTAACATATTAAAAGGAATAAAAATAAAATATGAAGAACACCATAATGTTGAATATACAAATGACGCTCTTGAAAACGCAGTAAATTTATCTTTAAGGTATATAACAGATAGATTTTTACCAGATAAAGCAATAGATATTATTGATGAGGCTGGAGCTAGGTCAAAACTTAAAGCTTTAACTTTACCGCAAAATCTTAAAAAGAAAAATCAAGAAATAGAAACTTTAGAAGAAGAAAAAAATTTAATGATTTCAAAAAATAAGTTTGAAACTGTAGAAGAGATTAACGAAAAAATTGAATTACTAAGAGGTGACTATAAAACTGAATATAAAAAATGGAGAAAAAAAGCTGAAAATAATAAAATAACTATCACAGAACAAGATATTTCTGATGTTGTTTCTAATTGGACAGGTGTTCCACTTAAACGTCTTGAAAGCTCAGAAATGGAAAGACTTCTTAATCTTGAAGCTGTTCTACATGAAAGAGTTGTCGGCCAGGATGAGGCAATAGTATCAGTTTCAAAAGCAATAAGACGTTCAAGAAGTGGCTTAAAAGATCCAAAAAGGCCAAACGGAGTATTTATGTTCTTAGGTCCTACTGGTGTAGGTAAAACAGAACTAGCAAAAACTTTAGCAGAATATTTATTTGGCGATGATAGTTCACTTGTCAGAATAGATATGAGTGAATATATGGAAAAATTTAATGTTTCTAGACTTGTTGGGGCACCTCCAGGTTATGTTGGTTATGATGAAGGTGGGCAATTAACAGAAGTTGTTAGAAGAAGACCTTATTCTGTTATCTTATTGGATGAAATAGAAAAAGCTCACCCTGATGTTTATAATATATTATTACAAATAATGGACGAAGGAAGATTGACTGATTCTCAAGGCAGAACTGTTGATTTTAGAAATTCTATTATAATTATGACATCTAATTTAGGATCAGAACATATTAACAAATCAAAAAGATCTCTCGGATTTGTAGAAGGGGAAGATGCTGAATCTGAATACAAAAGTATCAAAAGTGAAGTAGATTCTGCAATAAAAAAAGCATTTAAACCTGAATTCTTAAACAGATTGGATGATGTAGTAGTTTTCCATCCATTAACAAAAGAAAATATAAAAAATATTATTCAAATTCAAATAGATGAATTGAGAGAAAGGCTAACTGAAAAAAATATCGAAATAAAAATAAAGGAAAAAGCTATAGATTTTTTACTTGAAAAAGGATATGACAAAATATTTGGAGCTAGACCATTAAAAAGGACTATTCAAAAATATATAGAAGATCCTTTATCAGAAGAAATATTAAAAGGAAGATTTGAAGAGAATGATAAAATTATCGTAGATAGTAAAAAAGATTCTCTATCTTTTAGAAAATCTCCAGGAAGAAAGAAAAAGGTGGCGAAGACTTGAGCAAGAAGAAAACAAAACAAAAATATTATGTGTGTAATAATTGCGGATATGAATCTGATAAATGGTTTGCAAAATGTTCAATATGTAATGAAATGGGATCCGCGGTGGAATTCACCGCGGATATTGCTTATATGGATTCTGACAAAGACTCTAATAAAAAACATACTGATATAACTTATTTAGATTCTGAAATAGAAGAGCCTGAAAGATTAAAATTGAAATCTAAACAAATAAATAAAGCTTTAAATAATGGTTTAGTAAAAGGTGCTGTTTATCTGTTAAGTGGTGAACCTGGAATAGGAAAAAGTACTTTAGTTTCTCAATTGTCAGACTCTGACAATACTATTATTTATATTTCTGCTGAAGAATCTAAAAGCCAAGTAATGCAAAGATTTAAAAGATTGAACATCCAAAATAAAAATATCGGTTTAATTTTTTCAAATTCTTTAGAAACAATATTTAAATCCATTTCTAAATTAAAAGAAAAACCTAAAATTTTAATTTTTGATTCAATACAGACTATTAAAAGTGATGATGTTGATTCTAACCCTGGAAGTGTTTTACAAGTAAAAGAATGTACAAGAAGAATTGTAGAATTTTCAAAAAAGACTGAAACCTCATCTCTCTTAATAGGTCATGTAACAAAAGAAGGTAATGTAGCTGGACCAAAGTTGTTAGAACATGTTGTAGATTGTGTTATCTCTTTTGAAATGGAAAAAACTTCTGGTTTAAGAATGTTCAGAATAAATAAAAATCGCTATGGACCCACTGATGAAATTGTTTTAATGGAAATGACTGAAAAAGGATTATTTCCAATTGATGATTTAACAAATTATTTTTTATCTGATTACTCTAATGAACCAGGGAATACCTTATCAATAATTAAAGAAGGAAATAAATTAATTCCTATAGAAATTCAGTCCTTGGTATCAAAGCCAGTATATGGATCTCCTAGAAGAGTTAGTAGTGGAATTAATTTGGACAAAGTATTCATGATTACTGCAGTTCTTTCAAAAAAACTAAAATTACCCGTAGAATCAAAAGATATTTTTTTAAACACCTCTGGAGGTTTTAGAATTTCTGATAGTTCTATAGATTCAGCTATCGCTTTTACTATTATCTCTTCTTTATTTGAACAAACTTTAGAAAGATCTACTATTTTCATTGGAGAGATAGGGCTTGATGGAAAGATTAGGAATACTTCTCATTTAGAGAAAAGAATAGAAATGGCTAAAAAAATAGGTATTAAAAATATATGTGTCTCAAAAAGAGCTAAGATTAACGATAAAAGCATTATTGAATTAGATAATATTTCTGATATTGTTAAAATGTTTAAAGGGGGAGCATACAATGAATGAAGAATTTACAAAAATAATGGATTTTTTAGCTCCAGGAAAACCCTTAAGAAAAGGAATTGATAGAATTTTAGAAGCTGATTTGGGGGCATTAATTTTTTTAGCTTCAAATCCCGAACAGTATTTTGAAGATGGATTGATTCAATTAGGGTTTACTTTGAATTCAGATTTTTTACCTGAAAAGATTTATGAATTAGCAAAAATGGACGGGGCAATAGTTATTAACAAGGAAGCTACTAAAATTTTATATGCTAACGCTCAATTAAATCCAGATAAAAATATCCCAAGTTCACAGACTGGGATGAGACATAGAACTGCTGAAAAAATTTCAAACCAGACTGGTGATTTAACAATAGCTGTTTCAAAAAGAAGAAACGCTGTTTCTGTCTTTCACAAAAAGAAAAGACATGAATTATTACCTGAAGGAATTATCTTTGAACGATTAAACCAAGAAATTACAATCGCTCAAAGATATAAACAGACATTTTTCAAACAAATTGAATATTTAAATAATGAGGAAGCAAGAAAAACTGTTTCTTTATCAGATGTTGCTGAAATTCTTTCAAAAGGTTTAGTGACAATTAAAATTACCCAAGGGGTAGATAAATATCTTAGCGAATTAGGTGAAATTTCTGGTAGTGTTAAATTAGAGTATGAAGAAATTTTAAGATCTATTCCTAAATTTGTTGGAGCTATAATAATGGATTACCATATTGAAGATTTAGATTACCAAAAATCTGAAGATTCTATAGAATTATTTGATGATGTAAAATTAGATGATTTGGTAAATTTATATACAATTTCGAGAAAGTTAGGTTATGAAGTTTCTTCTGATGACGAATTGGAGGAAAGAAATATTGTTCCTAGAGGTTATAGAATTCTCTATTCTACAAAATTACCAACAATCGCTGTTAAAAATGTTGTAGAAAATTTTGAAAATCTTCCTAATTTAATGGAAGCTTCTTATGAAGATTTAACCAATGTAACGGGTATTGGTAAAAGAAGAGCTGAAATAATACTAGGTGCTCTAAACAGAAAGAAAAAAGAAGCTGACTTTGAGGAATTAAGAGAAATTGAGGTGGATAAAAAATAATGAAAGTTATAGTAAATAATAAAAAAGCCAAACATGATTTTTTTATAGAAGATACTTATCAAGCAGGTATAGAACTTACTGGCTCAGAAGTAAAATCTATTAGAGAAGGTAGAATTAGTTTGAAAGATTCTTATTGTAAAATTAAAAAAAATGAAGTTTTTTTACACAATGTAAACATATCGCCTTATAAGCAATCTGCGATGTTTAATCATGAGCCTGAAAGGCCTAGAAAAATTTTACTACATAAATATGAAATAATAAAAATTGATCAAAAAATTAAACAAGATAACTCTACAATAATTCCTTTAAAAGTTTACATAAATGATAGAGGTTTGATAAAAGTAGATATAGCTGTAGCAAAAGGAAAGAAAAAATATGATAAAAGAGAAACTATTGCTAAAAGGGATTTTGATAGAAAACTGAGAAAAGTGGAAAAATATGACCGATTATAAGGAGTATTAATATGAATGCTATAGATATAAAAGATTTGTCTAAAAAATTCGGGAATTTTTATGCAGTTAAAAATATTGATTTAGAAATAGCAGAAGGGGAAATATTTGGTCTATTGGGACCCAATGGTGCAGGTAAATCAACTATTATGAGAATGATTTCAACTTTGCTAAAACCTACAACAGGATCTATAAAAATCAATAATAACAAAATAAATAAAAACTTATATAAAGTAAAAAAAATGATTTCATTAGTTTCTGATTATAATGTTTTGGAAGATGATTTAACTCCTTTGGAGAATTTAAAAATGTTTGCAGAAATTTCTAATGTTAAAAACTATACTGAAAAGCTTGAAGAATTGATGGAGGATTTTGGACTAAATATTTATAGAAAAAAATTAACAAAGAATCTCTCATCAGGTAATAAACAAAAGTTAAATATAGCAAGAGCGCTAATTAAATCTCCTAGCATTTTGCTTCTGGATGAACCTACTAATGCTATTGATGTAGAGACTAGTCGTTTTATCAGAGAATATATCATAGAAAATAACAGGAAATATAATACCACTATTATCATTTCTTCCCATTATATATGGGAAGTAGAACAAATTTGTAATACAGTTGGTGTAATTGTAGACGGAAAAATTGTGTTTAAAGATGAAACAGATAAAATATATAAACAGTTTGAAAATTTAATGTCTATTTATGAAATATACTTTAATAAAGATAGGTTTGAAGATATCGTCAAATTTTTGGAAAATAAAGACGAGAGACTATTCTCATTTAAAATTATATCTAATAGTAAAATTATTATTGAAACTAAAAATGATGATTTTGATTTCCCAAGTTATGTAGAAAAAAGAAAAATAACACCTAACCTTGAAGACGTTTATTCTTATATAGTAAAAAAAGATAGAGTAATATGAGATTAGATAGATTTCTATCAAATGCTAAAATAGGAACTAGAAGTGAAGTAAAAAAGTATATCAATAAAGGAAAAGTAAAAGTTAATGATAAAATTATCAAAAAATCCTCTCATAAACTATCTAAAGAGGATGAAGTTTATTTTAAAGAAAAAAAAGTGGTTCCATATCATGATGTTTACATTATGTTAAACAAACCTAAAAATTATGTTTGTGCAACTATTGATAATTTACATTCTACAGTAATTGATTTAATAGATCATCCTTTCAAAAATGATTTATCCATTGCAGGAAGATTAGATATCGATACAACAGGAATGGTATTGCTTTCTAATGATGGGAATTTTGTTCATAAAGTTATTTCACCTGAAAATAAAGTATTTAAAAGATATATTATAAAATATTCTGGAAAACTTACAGAAGAAAAAATAAATAAAATAAAAAATGGAATTGATTTAGCAGATTTCAAAACTTTACCAGCAAAAATAAAAGAGATAGATGAAAATACTCTTATGATTGAAATTAGAGAGGGGAAATTCCATCAGATTAAAAGAATGATATCAGCTATAGATTTAACTCTTGAAAGTCTTGAAAGAGTTAAAATAGGTGAGTTATCATTGGATATAGACCTAGGAAAATGGAGAGCTTTAAATGAAAAAGATATTAAAAAGATATTTGAATTGTAAGAGGTGGATAAAATGTTACTAAGACTAGAAGATGTATCTCACAATTTTGCAGACCAAGATCTATTTTATAACGTTGATCTTTCAATATATCCAGGAGATAGAATTGCTCTTATAGGTAAAAATGGTTCTGGAAAAACAACCTTGTTGAATATTATATCAGAGAAATTAGAACCAATGGAAGGAAAGCTACATAAAAATAATAAATTAAATATAAATTTTTTAACTCAATTTAGAATTGATTCTCCTGATATAACTCTTTATGACTTTGTAAGAGAAGAAATAAAAGAAGAAATTGATGAATATATGCTTGAAAAAAAAGTAAGAAGTACTTTAGTTGGAGTTGGATTTAAAGATGAAGAGTGGCAAAGAGAAGTTAAAACTTTGAGTGGAGGGGAATTGACAAGATTATCTTTAGGTAAAACCCTTGTAGGAAATCATAACCTATTACTTTTAGATGAACCAACAAATCATCTAGATTTATATTCTATAAATTGGTTAAAAAACTTTTTAAAAAATTATAAAGGAGCTATTTTGTTAGTTTCTCATGATAGAGAATTCTTAAAAAGCATTTGTAATAGATTCTGGGAAATAAATAGCTTTAAGGTTTGGGATTTTAAAGGAAATTATCATGATTATATCTATAATAGAGAAAATCTAATTCATTCAACTGAAGCTCAAAAAAATAATTTAGCAAAAGAAATAAAAAGAATTTCTGAAATGGCAGAAAGATATAGAAAATATGGAACTGAAAAAATGGTTAAACAAGCTATTATTAGAGAAAGAACTCTAGCTAAATTAAAAGAAGAATATGAATCATTACAAAATATCGAAAAAGAACATACAATTAACCTGAAAATACCTGAACCAAGAAATACTGGGTACGAAGTTATAAATGTAAAAAACATATCCTTTTCATATGAACAAGAACAAAAATTATTGAAAGATATCAACTTTTCTCTCAAAGAAGGAGAAAAATTATCTATACTAGGGAAAAATGGTTCTGGAAAAAGTACTCTTTTAAAAATTTTAACTAATAAATTAAATAAGTATCAGGGTTCTTATGATTGGGGATATAATATTGACATTGGTTACATCGATCAGGTAATTTCTTCATTTGATCAAAAAAATGATATATTGACAGAAATGTGGTCTTTAGTTCCTGATTGGAAAGATTTTGAAGTTAGAAAGTATATAGGTAGGTTTGGTTTTGTTCAAAATGAAGTCTTTAAAACAATTGGTACAATTTCTGGAGGAGAGCTAACAAGACTTGCTATGGCAAAAGTTCTTCTAAAAAAACCTAATGTTTTGATTCTTGATGAACCTACTAATCATTTAGATATATTGACTGTTCAAGTACTTGAAGATACTTTAAAAGAATTTAAGGGTTCTATTATTATGGTTTCACATGATGAAGAATTAATAAGAAACATATCTGATAAATATTTGCTTATTGAAAATGGAAAATCAATAATTACAGATAATTTAGACGATATTTTAAACAATATAAAAAATGATTCATTTAAAATTAGAAAAAAAAATAAACCAAATAATGATTATGAAAAAGAAAAAAAATTAAGAAATAGGATTAAATCTTTAAAATCAGAATTAGAAAAAATGAGAAAAAATAGTGATTCCTTATTCTTAGAATTAGACTCGTTAGAACAAAAAATGGTTGAAAATGGCGACAATTACGGTAAAGTTAAAGAACTTATGAAAGAAAAACGAGATATAGAAAAAAAATTAGAAAAATATGAAATAAAAGAAGAAAAGATTATTTTAGAATTAGCTGATTTAGAAAATTCGGAGGGGTAACGATGTATAGTATACATTCAGATCAAACTAAAAATTTTATGTCTCCTACTGAACCAAAACCTGGAGATAATGTTGTTATTAGAATAAAAGTACCTAATTTTTTAGGAGAAGTTAAAGGAAATGTTTATTTTACTCCCGAAAAGAACTCAAAGAGATATTCGCATGCAGAAATGAAAAAAGAAAAATCATCTAAATATTTTAATTATTTCTCTTATGAGTTTGTTATGCCAAAAAGAATTATTAGATATCACTTTGAAATAAATACTCTAAATGAAGATAAGAAGATAAAATATGATGCTATGGGTATATGTGATAATAGAGACTTACATGATTTTATTTTAATACCAGGCTTTGAAATACCTAAATGGTCTTTAGGAAGAATCTACTATCAGATTTTTGTAGATAGATTTTATAATGGAGATAAAACTAATGATCCTGTAACTCATGAATATATTTATGACGGAAAACCTATTGTAAAAAAAGAATGGGACGAACTACCAGACAATATGAATGGTCATAGAGAGTTCTATGGTGGAGACTTAAAAGGGGTTATTGATAAAATAGATTATTTAACTGATTTGGGTATAGAAGCTTTATATCTAAACCCTATTTTTACTAGTCCTTCTCCACATAAATACGATACACAAGATTACCTTAGTGTGGATCCACACTTTGGAGTTATAGAGGACGATGTTAATGGTGATGATAAATACAAAGTTAGAACAACTTCCAAAAACAATGTTGAAAAAAGTAATGAATTATTCAAAACTCTAATTGAGACATTCCATGCTAAAGATATAAAAATAATTATTGATGGTGTATTCAATCATTGTGGTTCTTACCATAAATGGATTGATGAAAAAAATTTATACAGTAATGGCGTTATGAATAACAAGGATTCTCCTTATAAAAAATATTTCTATTGGCATGGAGATTTTTATGAAGGCTGGTGGGGATATTCAACTTTGCCAAAATTGAATTATTCAAATATAGATTTATGGGATGAAATCGCTAGAGTAGGAATAAAATGGACTAGTCAACCTTTTAATGCTGATGGCTGGAGATTAGATGTTGCAGATGAATTAGCAAAAGATTTTGAAACTAATTCTTCATTTTGGAGATATTTTAGAAAAAAGATCAACAAAAATGCAAGAGATAAATTGATCTTTTCAGAAATCTATAGGTCTCCTTTACCCTGGTTAGAAAAGAATAGTTGGCATACAATAATGAATTATATAACTACCATGGATCCTATAAGTTATTTTTTAACAGGAACAGAAAAACATAATGATGATTTCAGAGATGATCTTTATCAAAATTCTGACTATTTTGTCTCCGCTGTAAATTGGGCTTTATCACAGTTACCAATGAACAGCAAATTTGCTGCTTTAAATCAGTTAAGTAATCATGATCACTCCAGGTGGTTGACAAGAACAACTAAAAAAATAAAAAGACTAAATAAAGATAACCATGAGGAAGCTGGTAAAGATTACGATGAAGAAATTTTTAAAATAGGGTTATTAACCATGTTTATGTTACCTGGTTCTCCTGGTATTTACTATGGAGATGAAATAGGTTTAGCTGGATGGACAGACCCTGACAACAGAAGAACTTATCCTTGGGGTAATTTAACTGATTTTAATAAAAATAATCTATCATTTACTAAAAAACTCATAAATTTTTATAAATCATCAAATACTTTTAAATATAGTAGTTTTAAATTTATGAAATGGTCTGATGGGTACGTTTCTTTTCTTCTATGGAATAAAAGTGAAAAATTTTTAGTTATAATAAACTCAAATCATGAAAAAAATATTTCTATATCAAATAAAATAATTGATGGAATAAATAAACCACAAACTGTTTTTAAAACGAGAAATGAAGATATAGAAATAAAATTTGAGAATGATGATTTAATTATAGCTCTACCTGAAAAAATCGGACTTGTTGTTAAATTATAATATATGCTATAATATAGGTAGTATAAGAAAATTCTCAGGAGGTATAAATTATGAAAAAAGAAATTTTAGGAAATACAGGGAAAATAGTTCTTGATGGAAGAATTGACATAACTAATTCAAATGAACTCAAAGAAAAATTATATGAATTAAAAGAATCAGGAGTTAAGAAAATTGTATTAGATATGAGTAATTTAGAATATATCGACAGTAGTGGCTTAGGAAGAATTTTTTACTTTTTTGCAGATTTCAAAAAAGAAAATGGAGTTATGGAAATACATAATATCAATAACCCTAATGTAAAAAAGGTCGTTGAAATAGTTAAGTTAGACAAAATAATAACAATAAAATAATGGTGCTTAGCACCATTATTTTTTTATAAATAAAAATTATTTGCATTAAATATTAAAAATTCTCCTTCTAAAATAAGTTCTAAATTTTTATTTAATTCAAACCATTCTATTCCATATGATGAATGTGAAAGATAAATTTGATCATTAAATACATCTATATCAACTAGAGGCACTTTAAAATCATGTTCATAGTACATATTATCAATTCTAGAATTTAGAATTAAGAAAGTATCTTGTATTGTCATGTAAAATAAATCATCTTTGAATATATAATTATCAGGATAAGAAGAATAAGAAAAATGTTTTATCGGTTCATAATTATTATCTAAAAATTGAATTCCATAATCTGTTAAAATAAAAAGATATTCGGAATTTTTTTCTATTGAATAAATTTCATTAGAACTATAAAATATTTTATTGAGTTCTTTAGATAGTGGATCGAAAATATATATATTATTTTTATCTGCTACAAAGAATTCATTGTTATATTTCAAAAAATCTATATAATTCCCTTCTAAGATAGCATTCCCTTCTTGAAATGATAAAATGGACTCATCTGTAATAACTAATATATTTTCATGATTATCTATTACTTTATTAATTGGATATTCATATTGCTTTGTGATAACTTCTTTTTCTTTTATTAGGGTAACAGAATTATCTTTATAAGAAATCATCCCATCTTGAGTTTTCGTAACTGTTCCTTCTATTTCTTTACTCCACTTAAGGTTAAAATCTTTATCAAAAAAATGTATTACATTACTATCTTCTATAAATATTCCATTCTTGAAAACATTAATATTATTAACATATGACAATATATTGTGATCAAATATTATTTTGTTTTTATTTAAATCATAAATTTTAAAGCCTTTTTCTTTTTTTGATATATATACTTCATTTTCATTGATTTTTATACTTGAACGTAGTAAATTATCTTCATATATTAAGGTTGATTTATCATTTTCATATAAATTAAGTCCTCTTGAGTTTGTAAAATAAAATTTATCTTCAGAAATTGCTGCTATATCCCCAATTTGAAAATTATATTTTTTCTCAGGAGAAAAATTATTGTTTTTCAATATAGAACTAATATTATAAGTATACAATCCTAAAAAATCATCTTTTATAAATAATGTATTGTCATGGATGTAAATTTTTGATGGGGAAATTAAAGACGCATAAGAAGATATTTCTTTTAATTTATTTTCTTGTATTTCAAAAATCTTTAATCCAAATCTAGGTCCTAAAGTGAAAATATAATCATCTTTTTTCACAAGCTCGATAACTATACCATTTATTCTTATATGTTGTAAAAATCTAATATATATATTTTTATCTAGTTCAAAAACAACTATCCCGTTGTTTCCATCAGCTAAATATATATAGTCTCCATTTTTTACCAAAGAAAGAGAGTCGCCATATGTATTAAAAGAGTTCAACAATTCAACTTCAAAACTATTATTAACAGAATAAATTTTTAAACCCTCTTTATCTACCAAATATATATAATTTCCATCTAACTCTGCTTTATTAACATAATTTCCAGTATTTATATTTTTAACTATTTCTTTTTTAGACAAATCATATATATAAATACCTTCGTAACCTCCATTTATTATACCGATGTTTAAACTACTAGAATCTAAGTTCGAATCAATATTATTTACTATTATATCTTCATTCTTTTTACTACTTTGATTTTTTGATGGTAAATTAATCATCAAAAAAATAAAAAAACCCATTAGAATTAATGCTAATACTAGAAAAAATATATTTTTAAATTTTATAGACATATGAATATACTCCCCCATAAGTAATATTAAAAAAGGGACTGAATAAGCCCCTTATGTTTGAACATCAAATTTTGATTGATGTGAATTTTTATTTAAATCTTTTACAGTATCTTTTGCTTTAATCATAGCTTCTCTCCAAGTTTCTAACAAATCTTTTATCATAATTTTTACTTCCTCTAATATCTCCAAATCTTTTTTTATATTAGCTTCTACAAGTCTTCTATTCATATAATTATACAAAGATCTTAAATTTTTAGATATATCTCCACCAGCCTTTAAATCTAAAGAAACATTCAATTCAGTTATTATATCTTGAACCCTTATTATTTGTTTATTTGCTTCTGATAAATCTTTATTTTTTATTAATTTTTTTGTTTTTTCTAGTCTTTCAATTGAATTTTGATACAACATTTCTACTAATTTTGCTGGACTAGCTGTATTTACTGAACTTTCTAAGTATTTTGATGAGTTAGGATTTCTGTACATATTATACCACCTCTTAATTAGCCTTTCCGTTTAGTATTCTATCTGCCTCTTTAAATCCTTGTTCAAATATTTTTATCACTTCTGGTAGATCAAAGTCTATGATATCAGATACTTCTAAATAATCTTGATCTTCTTGAGCTTTGACTATTGTTGTAACTACTTCTTTTATTTTTTCTAAATCTTCTTCATTGTATAATTTATTTTCAGTATATTCAGTAACTTGAGATAAAATATTAAGTAAAGCTTCAAACCCTTCAGCAATGCTATTAAGCATTTTATGTCCTTCCTCTGTATTCATTAAAACTTCTTTAGAAATATTCTCTAAATTAGTTTGAAGTTTATCGATGTATTCAAATCCTTGTTTAATAAGATCTTTTAAAACTTCTTTCTTTGAAGAAAATTCTAATTCTACAGTTTCCCCACCTTCAAAAAATGCACCTTTGATTTCATTATAATAATTTAAAGGGATTTCTTTACCGTTTATTTTTATGCTGGTTAAAACTCCTTGTGTTTCATCAATATAATTTTTTACCATTGTGTCAAAATTGTTATATTCTTCCTTAGGTACATCTTTAGTTTCATTGATAACCCCTGAAATTGTTAGGTTGATTGTGTTTTCACTCATATTAAGCCTCCTTGGCGAGATTCATTATATAATCGTCTAAAAAATTAAAGCCTTTAAAAAAAGGCTTTAATTATTGATTTCTTTTTTTAAATTTCTTCCTGTTATTTCAAATAAACTGTTGTACCAAGATTTATAATCACTTATTTTTTTATCCTCTGATACCTCATATAGTTTTTCTATTTCTAGATCTAAATTTAGTTTATCAAATATTTTTTGAATTATTCTGTGATTATCATTGATTGTTAAAATACCATAAGCATTAATCATATCTAAAAGGATTTTTCTTTCAAAATCATCTTGATTAGTATCATCTTTTTCTGATAAAAATTGCATACTTTCTAAAATACTCTTCCCTTCAATTACAAAATCTTCTTCATCTTCTATTTTATCATCTGCAATTAATTGATCCATATGTTCCATGAATTCTTCTTCAATTTCATCAAACAATTCATAATTAACTTCTTCTCTGCCTTCTTTATTAAAAATAGTAGAATCACTTAGTACTTGTTTCAATTCTTTTTCCAAATGATCCATATCTTCTATTAGAAAGTCTAATTCAACTTTTGGTTTAAATTCTTTTTCCTCATCATAATTATTAGTTTTTATATAAAAAACATATTCATTAAAATCATCAATTAATGGTCTATGAACTTCTCTTTGAATAAAATTTATCAAATCAAAGTCATATATATTAAAATATTTATCTTTTATATCTTTTATATCTTGAGATTTAACAACATTTATTCTCTCTATTATCTTATGAGAAGATTTTGTCATATTTTCGATTATTGAGGGTAGTATACTAACTCTTAATTTATTAGTTTCATCTATTAAACCTGAATATAATTTTTTTATACTATCTGCATCAGCTATAGTCATTAGATCAAAATAATTATCATGACCAAAAAAATTCATTATTAAGTGATGTTCATACAGATCTTCTTTTGTTTTATTTAAAAATAAGATTACATTTCTTCCACTCTGATCAAAAGTATAAGCAATATTTTCTTTGTTTATAAGTTCTGATGTATCTCTTGTCAAATCTGTAGATAAAAAAGAAACCATAGATTCTCTATTCGACTCAAAAAACTCATTTATTCTCATATAAGTCAAAACAAGAGGTAGATATTCTATCTCTATTTTTAAATCTTCCATATTGTTATTTTTAATTCCACTAAATTCATTATCATACCAAGTATAATTACCAGATTTAAACGAAATAGAATATGAATAATTCTCAAAAATTTCTATACTATTTTCTCTATCATCATATTCATCAAAAAATAATTGCTCTACCGTATCTGGTTTAGCTTGAAGGTATGAACTATTTAGGCCTTTTAAAAAAGCCAATTAAATACACCTCTTTTCAAGTTTTACTATAAAGTTTGAAAAATCTTCCTATGATTAAAAACACTATCAATGAAATTATAACACCTAAATATTTAAAATTCCATGTAATAAGTGAAAACAATCCAAAAACAATATTTATTAAGTACATAATCAAAAGAACTTTTTTATCATTCTTAAAGTATTTTCTAGCTTTATCATAGATATGATCTTTATCTCCATCAAAAATATTCCCTTTATTTATAAATCTTCTTATAAAAGCCCAAACTAAATCTGTTAGAAAAAATCCTAGAATTACTAAAGAGATAAAGAAACCACCATTTCCAAAATTTTTAATCATAAGTAATAATTGATAATATAATAGAAAGCCAATTAAATAAGAACCTGAATCACCTAAAAAAATTTTTGCTGGTGGATAATTAAAAATATAAAATCCAAAAATAGCAAAAAATATTATTAAAGTAAACTGACTTCCTAAAAAATAATAAAAGAAAACAAGGCTTAATAAAGCTAATCCGGAAGATAATCCATCCATTCCATCAATCATATTAAATGAATTGATTATACTAACCCCTACAAAAGCTAAAAATAAAGCTATTAGAAAACTTATTTCATCGATTATTAAATATGCAATTAAAAAAGTAATTATAAATTCTACAATAAATCTATATTTTGCTGAAATATTTTTAATATCATCAACTAGGCCTATAATTGCTATCAAAAAGGAAAAAATCAACAAATATAAGTTATCATCTATAAAAAAACTAAAAGATAATAATATAGAAATTCCTCCTAGATATGGAGTGATTTTTTCATGCTTTTTTAAAATATTATCAGGTTTATCTACTATGTTAAGTTTTTTTGCTATTTTAATCATTACTGAAGTTAATATCAATGATAAAGCTAATACAATCACATAAATCATTATAACTCTTCCTTTTCATCTTTTATTATTTGAACTCTAGATTCAGGAATATGTTTTTTTATTATGGCTTCAATTAATTCTAAATTATTAAATTCTATCGATTGATAAAGTAATTCTAATAAAGTCCTTAGAGATTTATCATCTAATATTTTATTATTTTTCAAAATTATTATTCTTTTATTAGGAGTATCTATCTTTTCCTCTTTTTCATGAATTAGTTCTTCGTATAATTTTTCACCTTTTCTAATTCCAGTATATTCAATTTTGATATCCTGTCCTGGTATCAAACCAGATAAACTGATTAAATCTTTGGCCAAATCTACAATTTTTACGGGTTTTCCCATGTCTAAAACAAATTTTTCACCTTCACTTGAATATTTCCCACATTGAAGGACTAAAGCTACTGCCTCTGGTATTGTCATAAAATATCTTTTCATATCAGGATGAGTTACAGTAACAGGTCCACCTTTTTTAATCTGTTCTTTAAAAATAGGAACCACACTTCCCCTACTACCTAAAACATTACCAAACCTAACCATACCAAATTTTGTTTTGTAATTATTTGCTATACTTTGAAGTATTATCTCCCCTAATCTTTTGGATGTTCCCATAATTGAAGTTGGATTTATAGCTTTGTCTGTTGAAATATAAATAAATTTCTCAACATTATTTTCACCAGATGCTTTAGCCACATAATAAGTACCTAAAGAATTAACTCTAAAAGCTTCTGTAGGATTTTCTTCCATTAAAGACACATGTTTGTGAGCTGCAGCATGAAAAACTACATCAATTTTTAAATTTTTAAATATATGAGTTATTCTCTTTTCGTTAGTTACATCACAAATAATATTAACAGTTTTTAAATCAGGGTAATTCATTTTTAAATCTTTATTTATCCTGAAAATGCTGTTCTCCCCTCTACCTAACAAAAAGATTTTATTAGGTTTAACAGAAGCAACCTGTCTGCATATTTCAGAACCTATACTCCCGCCTGCTCCAGTTACTAAAATATTTTTATTTGAAATATACTCTCTTATCTCATCTAAGTTTACTTGAACTTCTTTTCTACCTAGAAGATCAGAAATATTTATTTCTCTAAGAGCACCTAAAGATAATTTATTATTTATAATTTCCATTATAGGAGGTAATGTCTTTATTTTTAATTTATGTTTTTTTAAATAATCAATTATCGATTTCATTTCTTCTGAAGTAGCAGATGGTATTGCTATTATGACTTCATCAATATGCATTTCATCAATATATTTATCAATATTTTCTATTTTATCAAGAACTTTTACACTTCTAATATTTCTTGAAATTTTGTTTGGGTCATCATCTAAAAAACCTTTAACTATACCTTGTTCTGGATTTCTTTGGTACTCTCCCAATAATTCAGTTCCTGCATCACCAGCACCTATTATAAGAATATTTTTTGAATTGAAAGTCGATTTTTTGTTAACTGTAGTATTAATTGAAGAAAACCAAACAACTCTACTTAAAATAACTAAAAAAGCTCCCATTAAAGTTGCAATAACTGCTACACTAAAAGGTAATATCACAAAGTCAAAAATATATCTTTGTATGAAAACAAATATAAATATGTTTGTCATCAAGCCAAAAATAGAAGAATAAAATATAGGAGATAGCTCTTTTAAAGTTGCAAACCTCCAAATTGATTTATATATATTATTGATTTTAAAAATAACAACATTTATTATTGGGAATAATATTATAGGATATAAATATTTACTCATTTCTAAAAAATCAGTTTGGAATCTAACCAATAAAGCTAACCCATAGGAAGATATAAAAATAAAATAGTCTATTAGTATAAGGTAGGCTATTCTTTTATTTTTTTGACTCATATTCAATTTCCTCCATAGTTTCCAAAATCTTCTTATATACAATATCTTGGTGACTTTGTTTTATACCAGTAAAAAAAGGTAATGCTATCGTTAATGAAGAAATCAATTCTGTGTATGGTAAATCCCCTAATCTATATCCCCAATTTTCCTTATAAAAAGGTTGTAGATGTACAGGTGTAAAATAATTCTTAGATTGAATACCTTTTTCATTTAATTTATTGATAAATTCATTTAATACTTTTTTTATTTTTTCAATATTTTTTTCCCATTCATTATAATGTTCTTTTTTGATGTTTAAAGGTAATTCCAAATTTTTAATCCATTCAGGAATTTTTATTATTTTATCAATCCAGTTCAAATCAATTCTAATTACATAAACAAACCAACTCATTTTAGTTGTATATTTATTTATTTTTGGAACTACGATTCTTTTTTCATTTTGGAAGAGCTCATTATAATATTTTGCTTTGTTATTTCTTTCTTTCAAAATCCATTCTAACCTCTCCATTTGAGCTAAGCCTAGAGCTGCTGACATTTCATCCAATCTATAATTATAGCCTAACCTTTGATGTTCCAACCATTGAGAGTTTAAGTTTCTACCTTGATTAGACATAGATTTAGAAAGTTCATAAACTTCTTGATCATCAGTAGTAATAATTCCACCTTCACCAGTTGTAATTTGTTTGTTTGGATAAAAAGCGAAAGTTCCTCCAATTCCCTTTTTACCTATTTTTTTATTTTTATACTCTGCGCCAAGAGCTTCACATGAATCTTCTATAATTTTTATATTAGTATTTTTTAAAGAGTTTTGTATTTTATCCCAATCTAAAGGTTGACCAAATATATCTACACCTATAAAAGCTTTTACTTTTTTTATATTATTGTTTTTTATATAATGATCTAATTTTTCAACATCCATATTATAATCATATGGGTCTATATCTACAAACAAAGGTTTTCCACCTTCGAAAGCTGCTATATTAGACGATGATATGAACGTAAAAGATGAAGTTATCAGCTCATCTCCTTGTTCAAAGCCAGAGCTTCTTAAAAGAAGGTGTAAAGCAGATGTTCCGCTGTTTACACCGATTGCATATTTTGAATTTATTAATTTTTTGAATGAGTTTTCAAATTTTTCTAGATATGGTCCCAATGCCAAATGTCTTGATTTTAATACATCATTGACATAATCAATTTCTTTTTGAGTGATATTTGGAGATGATAAAGGAATCATTTTTAATTTCCTCCTATAAAAAAGACTTTATTTTTTCATATTCTTCTTTGTTTATATATTCATCTTTTAATAATTTATTCAACATTTCATTTGCTTCCTGATCGTTCATATTTGTTACTTCATAAAAAACTATAGAATATTTTTCTTCTTTATCTAGATCTTTTATTTTATTTATTAAACCTTCATATGGTGTTTCTTTTTGTATTTCTTCTTTTTTCTTTTTTATTATATGTTTTTTATATATTCCTGTCGCTGTACCATCTTCTATATAATGCATCGCTGTCTCTCTCAAAAGCATATAAATTAAATACCATTCATACAAATTAAAAGTTAAAATTCTTAAAAGCATTGAAAAGTTTCCTTCTCTTAAATTAATAAATCTATATCTAACTATTTTATTGTTTATTTCAGATTCTTGTATTATCCATTGATCTTTTACAATTTTATTTATCATAAATGTATAAGTAATCCACATTGAAACAAAACTTCCAATTACTAGAAAACTCTTCCAAGGTGCTAATTGAAATTCTTCTAACTGATTTATATCTAAAGAAACAACTTCAGTAGTAATAGTATTTGTCATATAAAACAAAACACTCATAGATAAAATATATAAATAGAGCCAAATAAAAGTCTTTTTACCAGAATCTTTTATTGGAAACTCTATGCCGTTAGCTTTATAAACTTCTTTCATTTTTTCAACATGAGAGTTTCTATTTCGAATTAATATATGGTAAATGTATAATAACATAGCTATTCCTATAAATTGTAAGTTAGGAATATAAAATAATATCAAAGCTATAAATACTAAAAAAGGTTTAATTAAAATCATTTGAAACATCTCCAGATAATTTATTTATTATTTAGTTTCTCCATAATCAAGTCTATAAACCAATTTTTTTCAACTTGAGTTTGTTCACCTGATTCCATATCTCTGAAAGTTACAATATTTTTTTCTATTTCTTCTTCACCTAAGATAACTGAAAATTTAGCATTTAATTTATTAGAATGCTTTAGTTGTCCACCTACATTTCTTTTAGAAACATTTAGAAAGGTTTTTACTCCTCTATTTCTTAAATACTCAGATATCTTAATTGCTTCTTCTGCTGATTTATTACCCATATAAGCGATATAAACATCTATTTTTTCTGGATTTTCGATATCAATTTCCTCTTCTTTCATGGCCAAAATAACTCTTTCAAGGCCTATACCAAAACCTATTGCTGGTGTATTTGGCCCTCCTATTTCTTTTACAAGACCATCATATCTTCCACCACCAGCGATAACAGATTGTGCACCTAATCCTTTGTGTTCTACCTCAAACGCAGTAAGATTATAGTAATCTAATCCTCTTACTATTGAAGAGTCTATTTTATAATTTACTCCAAAAGAATCCAAAAAATTTTTAACTGACTCAAAATGTTCTTTATCTTCGTCTGTAAGCGAATCAAGTATAGAAGGGGCGCTTTTTGCATATTCTCTATCTATTTTGCAATCTAATAATCTCATAATATTTGTATCATATCTTTTTTTACAGTCATCACACATATTATCAATTTTATCAGAATAATATTTTTTTAACTCTTCTCTATATATTTTTCTACTTTCAGTAGAACCAATAGAATTAATTTTTATTTCATAATCAGTTAATCCAATTTCTAAAAAGAATTTATTTAGCATAGAAATAACCTCAGCATCCGCTACAGGGTAATCAGTACCAAATATCTCAGCCCCAGCTTGATGAAATTGTCTATATCTACCACTTTGTGGTTTTTCATATCTAAACATGGGCCCAATATAAAATAATTTAAATGGTTGTCCGAAGTTTATCATAGAGTTTTCAACGTATGCTCTAACTGTAGGGGCTGTTCCTTCTGGCCTTAAAGTTATAGACCTTTTCCCTTTATCTTTGAAAGTATACATTTCTTTTTGAACAACATCTGTATTTTCACCTATACTTCTATTGAACAATTCAGTTTTTTCAAAAATTGGGGTTCTTATTTCATGATAACCAAATTTTATTAATATTTCTCTTAATTTTTCTTCTATATAATTCCAATATTTAACGTCATCGCCAAAAATATCCTGTGTTCCTTTTATCTTAGAATATTTCAAGTCTATGACCTCCTTTTATATTATTAATCAAATATATTTTAACACAAAAAGTCTTATATATAATAATAAAAAGGGAGCCATTGGCTCCCCATAATTTTATCTTCTTTTATTTCCT
>JBNJGY010000002.1:23497-127700 GCA_051748045.1 Thermotogota bacterium | reverse complement strand
CATTATTGAATTGTTGCGGAGCCTGTTGTTGTTGCTGTGGCGATTGTTGTTGTTGCTGTGGAGCTTGTTGTTGTTGTGGAGCTTGTTGTTGTTGCTGTGGAGCTTGTTGTTGTTGCTGCTGAGCTTGTTGTTGCTGTGGCGATTGTTGTTGAGGCTTATCGTCATCTTCTGACATAGCCTTTTTCATCAAATCTTCCACAGTTTTAGCAAAAGACAAAGGAATAAATTGCCAAAAAGTAGTTTTAGCTAAATCATCAATCTCCATATCAAACTTTATTGAGATAATATCTTCATTATCTTTTGTTTCCATTGGTGGAAAAGATGTTCCCTCTTCTGAAAAATCTAAAACATTTATATTTGGTGGAGATATATCTACAGAAGTTCTCAAAAAATCTGACATTGCTGTTGATGCTGAACCCATCATTTGGTTCATTGCTTCTCCAACGGCACTTTTAGAAATCTCATCTAATTCAGAACCGTCTTCCACTTCACCATCTCCACCCATCATAAGATTTGAGATTATATTTGCCATATTACCAGGCAAAACAAATGAATTTATACCTTCCAAACCTTTTTTGTAATCTATTGTAATAACTAATTGTTGTCCTTCGAAGTTAGTCTCAATATCTTTAAATTTTACTATACTAGCTTGAGGTGATTCTATTTTCACTTTTTTTCTGAGTAATGTAGATAAAGTAGTAGCTCCAGAACCCATGGCTATATTTCCTACTTCTGACATCATATCTATTATTCTATCCATATTAGAATTAGCATTATTATTTTCTTTATTATTATCACCATTAGACTCATCATTTAAACCATTAAGTAAAGAGTCTAATTCTTCTTGACTAAGAAAATCATCACTCAACATCTTTTTCACCTCCATTTTCATCTTTCTTTTCTTTTTTATCTTTATCGAACTCTTTATGTAAACTCTGTTCAAGCATTATTTTTTCTAATAGTTCTTTGTTTTCTTCTTCTATTTTGATTGCATAATAACCTTTATTCTTACCAATTTTTGACTTATAAACTGGAGTACCCTGTATTTCTACATTAATTGGATCTTCATAAAATGAATTCAACCTCAGAACATCTCCAGTTTGAACTCTTAAAAGATCATTCAATGATAATGTTGTTTGACCTAAAACTGCAGATAATGACATTTCTGATAACATTATCAATTTTTTAAGATCTTCTTTTGATTTTTCTGAATATTTATAAGATTGTGTCCACATTCTTGTATTTAATTTGTCGCTTACTGGTTCTAGTGTGGATGAAGGGAAACAAATATTAATAAACCCTTGGACATCTCTTACAGTAATTGACATTGTTATCAGTACTGTCATTTCATTTGGAGGAGCTATCTGAACAAATTGAGGATTTGTTTCAACTTTATCCAACTGAACATCAAATTCACTTATATTTGCCCAAGCTTTTGAAAGCGATCTTAACATTACAGAAGATTCTTTTCTAAGAATTGACATTTCAATATCTGTTGGAGACCTCATATCTTCAATAGATATACCAGGACCACCTAACAGTTTATCTATCATTACATAACCAATATCTAAACCTATTTGTAATATTGCGCTTCCAGATAATAAATCTGTAGAAAAGATCCCCATATAAGTTGGAGTTGTTAAAGACTGTTGAAATTCAGAAAAAGTAATCTGGTCAATACTTGCATATCTAACTTCAACAAAAGTTCTTGTCCTTCCAGACAAATATGTTGAAATTTCTCTGGCAAAATTTTCGTGAATTAATTGTAGTGTTCTTTGTTGTTCTCTCGAAAATTTGACAGGTCTTCTGAAATTATATTCTCTTACACTTTTATCTTCAATCTGGGGAGTCTCAATTTCTTCGGATTGTTCTCCTTCTTCACCTGACCCACCAAATGAATTTAATAAGTTATCTATTTCTTCTTGGGATAAAGTTTCATTAGAAGCCATTTTCTCACCTCATTCAGTAGAGCTAATTGTTAAAATAACTATATTAGCTTTTAATACTCCTTGATTTTCACGTTCTCCGGTAAATCCAATTATTTCATTAATGGAGTCTCTAATTTGTTTTTTTAATAATTCTAATCCTTGTAAAGTCGAAACTTCTGCTCTTGTTTTATTTAAGAAAATCATTCTAATTGCTTCCAAAACTTCTATTCTATTATTAGAAATTGCATTTCTCGCATCATCACTACCAGTTCTTAAAGTTAAGGCATCAACAACAGCTACATCATTACCACCTTTTAACATAATAGGATATCTTGCACCTTCTCTAACAATTTCAACTGTTGAAATAATAGGAGAGTTTAATGATTGATTTGAATTTTCAGATCCATCACTGGAAGAAGTGTTAGAACCAAGAAAATTTAAAATCAAAAATGAAGTACCCGCTGCAACAATTAGTGTAACTACTATTGTTATTATTAATATCATTAAAAGGCTAGGACCTTTCTTTTTTTCTTCATCTGGTAAATTAACATTTTCATCAGCCATAGTTTAATCCCCCTATTATCTAATTCTCTGTCTAAGAATTAGTAAATCGATTTTTCTATATGAATCTCTGAGTCTTTGTAATTCTCGTTCATAATATTCTTCTATTTTTTCTTTTGCAACAGAAAATTCTTCTGCAGTTATTTCTCCACTTTGAAATTCTTCTGATTTTAATGATCTTCTAGAATCTATTTCATTTTGAAGATTTTCTACATCTTTTAATATTTCTCTATCTCCAACTGCTATAGGATAAAATCTATTTTCATCATAAAAATAATTTATATCAAAGGTTCCATTTCTTATTTCGCCTATTCTTTCTATTGTTCTTCTTTCCTTTAACTCACCTGTAAAGAATCTTGCAATACTAGCAGCCCTAGCTGCACCCAAATGCCAGTTGGAAGGATATATATTATTTTCAGTCATTTTTAGATCATCAGTATATCCATACATTTCAATTGGATTTGTTGTGTGTTCTAGAATTATTATACCAATTTGGTACAATAAATCTTTAGCTGCTTTTGTTAATTCAGCACTACCAACTTGGAAAAAAGCCATATCACTTAACGATACAATAGTTCCTCTATCTGTTTCTTCTATAGTAATTTTCCCTTTGAAATTTTCATCTTCTACTATTTTTAATAAATCTCTTTTTATTCCTGGATTAGATGAAATTAGTGGTTCTTCAGACATTGATTTACCCCCTACTAAAACTCCAGGTGGTGCTCCATCAAAAGCATTGTTAAAACTCATTGCAGCTTGTTGAAATTTCCCTGGCGATATTGTAGCCATGGAAAATAATGCTACAAAAAAAGTCATTAACAAAGAATTCAAGTCAGAGAACGTGGTCATCCAATCTCCAGATTTATCTTTTTCAGGTTTTTTCTTTTTAGCCATAAAAGGCACCTCGCTTTAAGCTTCACCTTTTTCTTTTTCGTATTGTTCTCTTTCTATATCTGTTAAGAATGCTTTAAGTTTTTCTTCCATCAATCTAGGATTTTCACCTTGGACAATAGATAGTATACCTTCTAAAGTCATTCTTTTTTGGTTTAAATCGTTAGCGATTCTTCTTTTTAATTTTTCTGCAGGTGGAATTGCTAAAATGTTAGCAATTAATGCCCCATATAATGTAGTAATCAAAGCTATTGACATTTTTGGACCAATAGTTGTTGGATCATTTAAAGTTTTAAGTAATAAAACCAATCCTATTAATGTACCAATCATACCAAATGCTGGAGCAATTGCACCCCATGTATCTAATACAGCAATATTTCTTTCTTGTTCTTCTTCTGACATTTCCATTTTTATTTCTAATATTTTTCTTATTTCTTCTGGGTCTGTACCATCTACAGCAGCTCTTAAGCCGTCTTGCATATAATCATCTTCGACAGTCTGAATATCTTCTTCAAGAGCTATCATCCCATCTCTTCTAGCCTTTTCAGCAAAAGAATATAATGTTCGTAAAGTACCTACATTATCTACTTTGGGCATTTTTATAGCACTTATAATTGTATTGAACATTTTAAAAGATCTACTTTTATCATGAGCTATAAATGTTGCACCAATAGATCCTACAACTGTTATGAAGATTGATTGAACATTTATAATATCTCCTATGTTTGCTCCTACACCAAGGGCAATAGCCGCTATTGCCAAAACTATACCAATTACACTTGAAATATCCACTTATTACTCACCTCTTTTGGATGATACATTAAAAAAGCTACGTTTATATTCTATCACTCTTTCTCTTATTTCTTCAAGAGATTGTTGAACAATATAAACATGTCCATTCATCATTGTAATTGTTGTATCTGGGTGACTTTCTATTTTTTCAATTTGTTCACAATTTATAATAAATTCATTACCGTTTAATTTACTAACATTTATCATATTATCGCCTCAAATCATTATCTTTTAATATTTACTAATTCTTGTAGAATTTGATCTGAAGTTGTTATTATTCTAGATGTTGCTTGGAAACCTCTTTGAGCAACTATCATGTTTGTAAATTCTTCAGCCAAATCAACATTTGACATTTCAAGAGCTCCTGGAATAAGTGTTCCTCTTCCTCCAACACCAGCTACTCCAATTTGAGCAAGTCCACTATTTGAACTTCGAGTATACATAGAATTTCCAGTTTCCATAAGTCCTTGTGGATTGTTAAATGTAGCCATACCAACTTTACCCAAAGTATCTGAACTACCGTTGGTAAATGTTCCAACAAGTTCTCCAACTTCATTTATCGCGAAAGATTCAAGAGTTCCTTCTGCGTTTCCATCTTGTTCTGTCACTGCAATAGAATGATTAGATGAGAATTGTGTTATTTCATTAAAATCAATTTCTATTTGAACTGGTCCTGCACCAGCTGCAGAACTTGGTTCAGAGTTAGGATTTAATGCAGCACCCATTTCTGAAGGATCGAACCAAAACCCTGCTGCCCCATTGTCATTATCTGTTGAATTGCTGTCTATGGTTCCATCATCCCTTAATCTCCAATCAGTTGCAGCTATTCCACCGTTTCCATCAAAAGCTATTACACCTTCTGCCTGTCTTGTATTATCTCTCGTTCCATCTTGAGCTAAGAATTTTAATGGTGTTCCATCGTCCAGCTCAGCTTTCCAATGCCAAGTATTGTTATCTAATTTTGTAAATTTTGTATATACATTATAATCCTTACCTAAAGAATCATAAACTAAAGATGAAGTTGAAACTGTTGGGCTTTCATATTCTGCGATTGAGAAATTTGAAGGATTTTGTAAATCTGTAAATCTTATCGAACCGCCACTTGGGGGTTGAATAATCTCTTTTGTTGAAGTTACATTAACCGTAAAATCCCCATCAATAGTTTCAGCACTTGAAGCACTAACAACACTCAACCCTGATAATGTTAGATTATTGGCATTAGTTACTCCATTAGATAAAGATTGGTTTAATTCATTAATAGAAATATTTCCATCGCCATTAACATCTGTTGGAGCAAAAGAAAAAGTTTCTATATTACCATCTATTTCTAACTGAACTGTAAGTTCATCTGCATTTGTATCTCCCCAATCTATTGAAATATTTTGAGGATCATAAAAAGCTTCAGTTCCATCAGCTTTTGATATTTTTATATTACCAGAAAAAGAAGCTGCATCAGCACCAGCAGTTGTATCAAAAGTTGCATCTGTTCCAGTTGCTGGGTCAGTTATTGAACCTTTGATATCATATATAGATAATTTATCTGAAGATGCGGCAGATCCACTTTCGTCATAAGTTATCCAGTTTAATACATTACCCGATTCATCTAATTCAACCATTCCATTTAATTCATCTGAAGATGAAATTCCTCCTGCATCTTCCTGGACAAAAGAATATCTATCTGATAAATCTTCAAGATCTGCTGTAAAATCATATACTATTCTGTCTCTATTATCTTCTTCCATGTTTCTACTGAAAGCAAATTTAACAGGAAGATTTGTACCCATTCCTGTTTTTGTTACTAATGTAGTTTCTTGAATACCCACATCAGCATTTATATTATGTGCCATTTTTATAAAAGAAGTTTGTTTTGCAGGCATAACTTGTCCTGCTGAAACTTTTATATCCCCTATAGGATCATTAGAATCTACATATCTTTGTCCATCAGCTGTTATCTTTGAACTCCATCCTTGGAGTTTCATACCTGAACTTGGATCAACTAAATTACCAGAAGTATCAAGAGTAAAGTTACCTGCTCTTGTGAAAAACTGTCCTTCTCCATCTGATAAAACAAAGAAACCATCACCTTGAATAGCAAGGTCTGTTTTTTTCCCAGTATTTTGAAATGAACCTTGTCCCATTAATTTATCAATAGACGCTACTTGTGACCCAAGACCAATTGCCATTGGATTAGTTCCACCTAATTGTCCATCTGGTCTTTTTCCTGATTTTATTGTTTGTAAAAGAGTTGTTTGAAAAGTTACTCTTGATGATTTGAATCCTACAGTATTAACATTTGCTATGTTATTACCAACTACATCCATTTGTGTTTGGAAATTTCTCAACCCAGTTATACCGGAGTACATTGCTCTCAACATTTATAATACCCCCTAAACGTTTTCATTATTGTTGTTATTTTCGTCACCAGAATCAATCGCTTCGGAAATTTCTTGTACTGCAGAAATAGGATATTTTTGGCCATTAACCAACACAAAAAATTCGTTGTTTAAAAATTGTACTGAATTCACTGTTCCTCCATCTAACCCACCTATTTCTACTCTCTCTCCGTCAACATTTTTGTGCAATTTATAAGTGTATTTTCCGTCTTGTTGAGCAACACCATTATTATCTCTTCCATCCCATGCAAAAGAATGGACTCCGGCTTCCTTGCCGCCTAATTGTTCTGAATAAACTAATTCATCATTACCATTATAAATTTCTAATCCTACTGACGCTTGTTCTTCTAAATTGAAAATTATACCTTCTGATATTCCGTCTTGTAAATTAACAGAATTATTTTTAACTACTACATTTTTCCCCACAAGTCCAGCTGCATTCAATTTTTGTAGAGACATTTGAGAATCAACCATATTCTGAAAAGATTTACTCATGTTTGTTATCTGTTCTGTTGTAGATAACTGAGACATCTGGGAAATAAATTCTTTATTATCCATTGGTGAGGTCGGGTCTTGATGTTTTAATTCAGTAACTAATAGCTGTAAAAAAGCATCTTTATCTAATTCTTTTTTTATTTCTCTATCTTTTTGCGCATTAAAACTAGATTCGTATATGTGAGAAGGCGTTATACCATTAAACATTTTCTTCACCTCTTAAAATATTTTCAAATTCTCTTTCTTCGTTATTTTCTTCAGTTTGTTGATCTTGATCATTTTTTTGTTCATCTTGTTTTTCTGTGTCCATCAGATCAGGTTCTGGAGCTGTTTCTACTTTTACATTAATTGGATTGAACCCTTGATCTCTTAAATTTCCTATTAAAGCTTGAATAGTTCTACTAATAAAACTTTTAGCATTTTCGTTTTCAGTCATTATACTAATACTTATTGATTTTCCATTCTTTGCTATTTCAACGTCTACATTTCCTAAATCTGGTGGGTTAACTTTCAAAGTAACTATTTCTCTGAATGTATTTTCAGTCGTTCTTTGATTAACAATTTCTTGTATATGTGAATTAAATTCTCTAAGATTTATAGTTTGAGCTTGGCTTTGAGATATTCTATTCGTTGCAATGTTTGTTGAGTTGTTATTTGTTGGATTGATTTTTACGTTTCCGTTTGATGATTCATTGTTAATTGATTTATTGTTTTTATTTATTTCAACATTTTCATTATTTATCTTTATTTTTGATTCATCATTTTGTTTATTTTTATTTTTTTCAATATCCCCATCATTTTTTTCTTCTATGAAATTATCATTTATGAGTTTTTTATCATTATTTTTTTTATTTTTTAATGGTTTTATTTCTATTTTATTTTCTAATTTAGTTTCATCAGTAATTAATTTTGTCTTTTTGTTATCTTGATTTGTTTTTGATTTGATTCTATCAGTAAGATCAAAATATGATATGTTTTTTGATAATTTTATAAAATCATTTTTATTAACTAGCATCTGAGATAATTTTATTTTCACGTTATTTGCTTTATCTTGTGAAGAATTATTTTTTTTGCTTTCTATAAAATTTCTTATTAGTTCTTCAATTTTTATAAGAGAGTTTTTATTAAATTCATTATTATCTAAAAAAGCTAAGTCATTATTTTCAAATGATTTGTTTTCACCAGATTTTTTTTCATCGTGAACTAAGGATAAAATAGTTTTGTTCTTTATGTTATTTTCTTCTGTTTTTGAATTATCTTCGATTTTTTTATCGTCTTTTACTATATTACTTAAATCTTTAGTATTTTTATTTTTTTTAGATTTATCAGTACTTTGAGTATTATTTATATCTTCTTTATGTATATATTTATATATATTAAATTTTTTGTTGTCTAAAGCAAAAACAAGACTTTTATCATCTATTTTTATGTCAACTAATAGATTATCTTTGAAATTTACTAAATTGACTTTAATATCTTTATCAGGAAATAATTCTTTTAACTTTTTATTTATTTCTTTTAAATCAGAAATTAGTTGTTCTTTGAGTGGTGGATTATCGTCTTCTTTTACTTTTTTAAGAGTTTTTATTAAATTTTGAATCAAATTTTTCAATTCAGATAACTTTTCTTCAGTTATCTCTTCCTTATCAGTAGAACCCAAAAAACTAATTAACTTTTCTAATTTTTTAGGTAATTTTTCAGATAACATTTCTTTTACTTCTTCTGGTTTTACTTCACTCTTTTTTATATTATCAATTTTATTAAAAACTGTTTTTGATTCTTCAACTTTTTCTTCAGATACATATTTCTTTTCATTATTATAATTATTACTTATATTCTTTGTTTCTGAATCAATTAACTTGTTAAATGAATTATCTGATTTTTTATTAACTTGTGAAATATCTTTTTTAATGTTAATAACATTATCTACAATAGAACTAGCTTTCATATTATCCTCCCCTATTACCAAGAGTAGCTATAATTTTTGCTGCTTTTTCAGGATTTAAGTTTGCTAATGCTTGCAATATTTCTGCTACTGTTTTAGACTCCATCACATAAAAAGAGTCTACTATTAATTCAACACTTACCTCATCACGTATCAAAGCATTTGCAATTTGTTGTGGTGTTGAAGAATTTAACCATGAAGCTAATTTCTCAATTCTATTTTGATAATCGTTATATTGAGCTATTTTTTCTTGATATTCAGCTTCTAATAGGTCAATTTCTCTTTGTTTTGTTATTAACTCTTCTGAGCTCTCAGAAATTTGTGATTGTATTTTGTCTAATTCGTTTTTGTTTTTTTCTATTTCATCTTTCATGCTGTCCAGAGCAGATAGCCTTGAGTCAACTAATTGTTTCTGGTTTTCTAAAGGATTCCCAATTTCAAGGTATTCATACTCCACAAAATCATTTAAGTAAGGAATATCTTTTGTTAAAAAAGCTAAATAACTTCTCCAATCATTTCTTAAATCCAAATTATAATAAGAAATTCTATTGAATTCAAAAGCAATATACCCTATACTTAATAACCCAATCGCTATTATTAACCCTACTACAAAGAAAGTAAAAATAGTTTTTAGAGAAGACTTCTTCTTTTTTTCTTTTTTGTCAGCCATGATCTTCCTCCTCATGATTAATAATTCTATAAATATTTTATTTTATCCTAATTTCAATGTTTTTTGTTTTCTTTTTATCATTTAATTATACATTATACTAAGAGATTTAAAAAAATAAAATCGGAGCATTATACGCTCCGAATTATATTAATCTGTCATTTATAAAATTTATAGCACTTAATGTATATATTGCAGCAGTTTCAAATCTCATTATAGTGTTTCCAGGAGAAATTATTGAAAAGTTATTATTAGCAAAAAATAATTTCTCATCTTTAGAAAAACCTACATCTGGTCCTATAATCAAGTTTATATTTTTTTTTAACCTGATTATAGATTCTCTAAAATCATTGTTGGCTTCAAAATCAAGTACTAAAGAATTTTTTACAGGAATTTTTTTGAACTCTATAAATTCTACATGAGGTGTTTTCGAATATCCAGTTTGCTTCATTGATTCTATTATATATTTGTAAAACTTATCTAAATTTTTATAATTTTGATGAGATTTCTGTCCTTTAAACACAAATAATTTTTGGACACGCAGTTCTGCAGATTTTTCTATTATTATTCTCATTCTATCCCATTTACTCATACCTAAGTAAAGAGAAATTTCTGGTTTATATTCTGATTCATCTTTTGTTTTTTCAGTTATTTTTAGAATTGATTCTTTTTTACCAATTTTTTCTATAACAGCTTTATAAAAATAACCATCACCAGTTATTACGTCTATTATATTTCCTGGTTCTTTTTTTACAACTTTTAAATGAGCTGTTTCATCTTTTCCTAAAATTATATTGTCTTCTTTTTTGTTACCAAAAAAGTAATTAGGCATTAACCAATAATCTCCTTACCCATATATGGGATTAATTTTTCAGGTACTCTAATTCTACCGTCTTCCATTTGATAATTTTCCATAATGGCTACAAGAGTTCTTCCAACTGCTAACCCTGAGCCATTCAATGTATGAACAAATTGCATTTTATTTTTTTCATCTCTAAACCTTATATTAGCTCTTCTTGCTTGAAAATCACCTGTATTTGAACAAGAAGAAATTTCTTTGTAATCTTCATAGGATGGTAACCATACTTCTAAATCATAAGTTTTTTTTGCAGCAAAACCCAAATCACCAGTACATAAACTTACCATTCTATAAGGAAGTCCTAATAACTGTAAAACTTTTTCAGCATCTTTTGTCAATTTTTCTAAAGCTTTTTCTGATTCTTCAGGTCTTACGTGCCAAACTAACTCAACTTTATCAAATTGATGCTGACGTATTATACCTCTAACATCTCTTCCATAACTTCCTGCTTCTCTTCTGTAACACGGGGTATATGCAGTATATTTAAGTGGAAGTTCACTTCTATTTAAGACTTCATCTTTATGTAAACCAACTAGGGTTACCTCTGCTGTTGGTATTAAAAACATATCATCTGGATTTGTGTTATATAGATCTTCTTCAAATTTCGGTAATTGGCCTGTTGCTGTGATTGTATCTCTTGTTACTAAATGAGGAGGATTAATCTCAACATATCCATTTTCTTCAGTATGAAAATCCAACATGAAGTTTTTTATAGCTCTTGATAACTTAGCAATATCTTTTTTAATTACAGTAAATCTAGCTCCTGATAATTTTGCTCCTCTGTCAAAATCTAACATATCTAAATCTGTCCCTAGATCCCAATGGGCTTTTGGCTCGAATTTGAAATTTATTGGTTCTCCCCATTTTTTTATCTCTTGGTTTTCACTTTCATCTTTCCCAAAAGGAACCTCTTGAGCAGGGATATTTGGTATATATAATAATTTCATTTCGTAATCAACTTCAATTTTTTTTAATTGTGAATCTAATTCTTTGACGTCATCTGCTATAATTTTCCCTCTTTTAATTATTTCATCAGCTTCACCATGTCTTCCTTCAGATTTTAATTTAGCTATATTTTTAGATATATTATTTCTTTCAGATCTTAAATCTTGAACTTTTTGCATTATTTCTCTTCTTTTTTCATCCAATTTTATTAATTCATCAAGAATTTTAGTGTCACTATTTCTTTTTTCTAATGCCTTTTTAACATCATCTATATTACTTCTAACATATTTTATATCTAGCATTGTATATCCTCCTATTCTTCATCTTCTATTTCAAGCGTTAAATCAACTTTTTCTGCCTTCATTTCATCAGTTTCAGTATTGAATGTAGCATTATCAGATAACAGTTCTATTTTTTTCTCTTCGTTAATAATGGAAACGTTCCCCGATAAATAAAGTATTTTTTCACTTTCGCTATATTCAAATTGTTTTGCTTTTATAACATAATTGTCTTTTAATATTGTTGTTATTTCTTCTGATTTCCCAGAATAACTTTTATTTTTATTATCTATTTCAAGTACATCTGTAGTTATAATTAATTCTGAATCATCTAGATATATATTTGCAACAACGTTGCCTTCTAAAGTCCCTTTTTCAGTTTGTAAATCAAACTCTGTTGATGTAGATGATGCTTTATAGGTATCAGAAGATATTTTCATTTCTGAACTGGTTAGATTTCTCCATTCATCATTTACTAAAGTTATCGTAGCTGAATCAGTTTCAATTATAAGATCTCCTTTTTTTATCATAACTTCATTTTTTAAGACATTATAATCTTCTCCACCAATAAAATCTCCAGCTTTAACATTTATTAATTCACTAAAAGAAATTGTTGCTAATACAGTTAAAAGTATAACAAGAAAAATTTTATTCATTTTTATCCTCCAATATAATTTCTGACTCTTTTTGACCCTTGAAAAAACAATTAATCATAAATGGTTCTTTAGATATGTTCTCAGGAAGAAGAACTGTATTATTATTTGTTAACAAGGTAAATAATTTTTTCGTTCTATTATGAGAAGCATTTAACAAAATTTCTAATCCGTTATTTGGTACAGGATAATCAATTTTCATGTCAAAATTTATTATAATAGAATTCTCAATATTTTTCCATGGAATGAAAGATACATAAGATGTTGGTATATATTTTTCCTCATTAATAACGTAATATTTATAAAATGGAGGATAAGAAAATTGTGCTAAGAGCATATCCACAATTTTTGTATCTTTTGATGCCCATTCTGGTGATTCTTTTGTAACATTGAATAATTCAAAGTTTATATTTTCATCCATATCAGAAATTTTCAACTCATTAAAATTATCTTCAAAGAATTCTCTTAATTCATCATGTTTGTATAGAGCATCTTTACTTCTTCCAATTTTAAATAATGTCGTCGCTTGAGAATATCTGTTTTTATACATATCTGAAGTATTCATAAGATTTTGTAATGGATTATCTTTATCATTTATAAAAGCTTTTAATTTAGCAAAAAAATTTTTATTATATATTGAATAGAATACAGCAATCAAAGAAGAAGCTCCTGTTGCATATATTTCTAGGTCTATGTTGTTTTTTATTAGATTATCTACTACACCAGAAGTCCAATATATACCTTCTAATGTTCCTCCTATATGTATTTTCATTTAATTTCACTTCCATAATAATCTTTAGCTTTTTTATAAATATCTTTATAAGAATCAAAATTATCCCAAGGTACTTCAATATTAAACTTGTAGTTCTCATCTGATTTTTGTTTTTCAATCTTATTAATTTTATTTATTTTGAAAAGATCTATATAATTCATATATTCCATACCATTTTCAAAATCTTCTTTTTTTATTAAAGGTGAAATATCATTTGTTATGATATATTCTCCCCCCATTTTTATTGCTAAATTAATAGGTAGCGATGATAAAACTCCTCCATCGACTAATTTCATTCCACCAAGCCTTACAGGGTCAAAAGCACCAGGAACATTTGCAGAAGCCATAATAGAGTCCGTTAAAAACCCTTCGTCTATTTCGATATTTTTACAACTCTCTACATCATAGCTTAAAACACCAAAAGGTATTTTACAATCACTAAATCTTTTACTACCAAATAATTCTTTGGATATTTCATATATTAGTTCATTTGGGTTAACTCCAGAATTCGATAAAAGACCTGTAAAACTTTGAAATCTATAATTCATGGCTTTTGAATTCATAGATTTTGATACTTTATCCAATTTTTGCAAATTTTTCTCGATTGTTTCTTCTGCAATTTTATATAAATCAACAGAGGGATCTAATGCATAAACCCCTCCAATCATAGCTCCTATTGAACAACCTGTAATTATATCATAATTATTTTTACCTTTTTCTTTCATAACTTCCAGGAAGGCTACATGAGCCATTCCCCTTATTCCACCACTTCCTAATACCAATGCTTTTTTCATATTTATTTCAACTCACTTTAATTACTAAATACCGCTTGATAATACAAACCAAGTTATAAAGGCTCCAACCCCAACTCCTATTAAACCAGTTGTTATTGTTGACCATAATTTAAATTGTTCTGGTTTTTCTAGTTCTTCTATCTTATTGTTTAAATCCTGAATTTTATCAGCATTACTTCTTGAAAGACCAGAATCTGAATAGCTTGTTTCTGAAGTATCACTTGTATTTCCTTCATTTTGTTTAATTTGATTTAATTGATTTTCTAAGTTGTTAATCCTTCTATCTCTTGCTATTAGCTCATTAGAAACCTCTGACCGAAGTTCATTTTTTATTTCGTTTTTAAATTCTTGTTTATTGATGTCATCTTGCATTTCATTTTTCATACTATAATATTCATCAAACAATTCTTCAATATCAGACTTTAAATTATTTATTTCAGTAGAGTTTATATCAAAACTTTCAATAGAAGAAGTTAATTCTCCTAATTTGTTTTCCAACACAGTTATTTCATTTTCATTTTGGAAAACTTCTTTATTTAAACTATCAATTTTTTCTTGATTATTAGAAACTCTAACACCTATGTTGCCCAAATCTCCAAGTTTTTCTAATGATTCTTCATCAAAATCTGTTATTGAAGAAATAGAGTTCATTTGAGCTTTGAATGTTTCAAAAGTGTCTTCAATATTTTTCATCTGAGCTTGGTTTTTATTCAGCTGGTCTTCTATAGTACTAATTTCATTGTTAATGGATTCAAATCCTTTTGAATACACACTTAATTGGCTTATCTCATCAGAAAAATTACTTATATATCTTTCTAAAGATGAAATTCTTTCACTCATATTAGTTAGTTCTTCGTTATTTAATTCTGGAGTTTCTAAATTGGCCATTTGATATAGAACATTATCTACTTTTTTACCAATAAAAATTATTTCAGATTCTAAATTATTATATTTTTCATTTAAACTACTCATTTTTGAATTAATTATTTCTTCTCTATTAGAAAATGAATCTATATATGATTTATTAAAAGAAACTTGATCATCTAATAAATCTATATTATTTTTAACTCTTTCTAATTGTGTATTTAAATACTGATATTTAGCGTTTAATTCTAAGTTTTCTTCATTTTGAACAGGAGAAGAAGGAACTGTATAATCTTCAAGATAATTTATCTTGTCTTTAAGGTCATTGATCATAGATTCTAGAGAATTCATTCTATTATTATTGAATTGATCTTGATTATTTTCAATATCTGAAATCCTTCCATTAACATCATTAAATTCATCTTGCATGTCTTCTCTCAAATAACCAACTTCAGAATTTGCTATATTTCTCAATGAAGTTTTTAAAGCATCCATTTCATTGGAAAATTTATTATCTACATAGTTTCTCAATTCTTCTCTACTTTCTTCTTCTCGAGAAACTATTATAGTGTTTAAATACTCTATACTTTTATCATATTTACTGTTTAAATTGTTTACTTCTTCTTGGAAATTTTGTAATTTATTTTCAAATTCTATTACTGTAGATAATGTTTGTTTCCTTAAATTTTCTAATTGATCAATTGCTGCTTCTTCAGCAACTCTTTCAGCATTTTTTACAATATTATTGAATGCAACATTATCTTTATTTATTTCTGTACCTGGAGTAATAATCTCTACCAAGTCGTTTACCTTTTTATTTAAATCTGTATAATTATTATTAAGTTTTGTTATAACTTCATCATAATTAAAAAAACTATTTTCTAAATTTTCTATTCTAGAAGGTAAATTTTGGTTTTCAAAATTTGCTAATCGATTTTCAAATTCAAAAATTTTTTCACCATATTTATTTTCTAAATGGTCTAACATTTTAGAGCCAAAAATCGCCAAATCGTATTTTGGTACAGTTGTACCACCATTAAATCTATTTTGATTATCTATATCCATTATATTATTATCTACCATTCTTACTACATGTGGATAAGCTGGTGATGATGTTTTCAAATCTACTATATTAACTTGAGAAAAGGCTAATATATTAATAGTAATTATTAGTAAGACTAATACTTTTTTCATTAAATACACCCCCGGTTAAAATATTGAATCTAAGTTTAAATATTCAGGTCCATCTATAAAGAATACAACTTTTAGTCCTTTATACTCAACAACATTCGCTCCTGATTTTAAATAAACATAATAAGGTGTTGATGTGTAATTTTTATCATTTATAATAAAAGGTTGTGAGCTATCTATTCTTACAGGATAAGTTCTATTTATGTTGAAATTTTGAATAATAGTTTCATTTTCTTTTAAAGATACACTCTCATTAGATGTTTTATTTTCAAAAGAACTTTTTAAAGCCACTGATTTATTTCTAGTAGGAACTATTATTTTATCCATTAACAAATTCCCATCTACATAGAGATTTGCATTTTTGATATTCGAACTAAAAAAGATAGCAGACGAGTTGTCTAAGAAAATATCATAACCATTACCTGATTTTAATTTCAGATTATATGATTTATTAACAGTATTTAAAGTGAAATACTGAGTATCGGCTAGCATGTCAAGTTTTATTGTTTTTGGTGTATTATATGTTTTTGAATTTATGCTAAAAGTTTTTCGTTCACCACTAATAACATTGATGAACGTATTATTTTTAAAATCTATATGATCGCCAATATCTTTTGATAATATTATTGAATAAACTTTATCAGAATTTTTTATCTTCATTATATGTTCAGAATTATTTAAATATAGAATATCTATATCGGAGCCTAAATAATTTCCATCTATGTTCAATTCTACATCTTCTGAATTAAATAACTCTATTTTCTTCATTTTATTTTCTAAAATTACCTTATAATTATTATAAGTTGAATGGTTTATATCAATATTTAAATCTTTTGTATTAAACCCTAAATAGGTTACTTTCAAATTATATTTCCCAGATTCAACTGTTGAATTAAATGGGGTTACACCAATAAAATCTTCACCATTATATATTGCAGCACCTGAAGGAACACTTTCTATGGAAAGATTCACACCATTAGTTAAATCAACATCTAATGTTTTTTCTCCGTTATAAACAATGTCTAAAGGAATAAAACCTTCTTTTTTCAAGGTTAATGAATCAGCAATTTGATCACTAATTTCCATTGGTGTTTTTCCTATTAGCTTGTTATCTGAATAAATATTTGCATTTGAAGGATTTGATTTTAAAATAAAATAATTATCTTTTAACAAAGATAATTCTATATTTTTCTCGTCAAAAGGTAATAAGTCTAGTTCTAAAGTTTCATCTTGATAACCATCAGAAAATATATCTATTTCAGTAATAGAGGATGGAACATCAATATATGCATTATTATAATTCAATTCTTCAGAAAAAGTTTTGTTTTGATATTCATATGTAACTTTAATATCAGTTTTGTTGTTAAACTTGATTCTACTCAAAGGATTTTGTTCTACTTTTAATATATAATTTTGATCCTCTGAAATGTTAATAGTTTCTATATAATCAGTATAACCATTTTTTGATACTTTTATGGTATAAGAACCCTCATTTAAATCCAACTGAACTTCATTTCCAGAAACTATTTTATTCATGCTACCGTTCAAAAAAACTGTTGATCCATTCAAAGCATTAATATTTACTGTAGCAGAAAAACTGACAATAAATATCATAAGTAAAAAAATTAATAGACTTGATTTTTTATAGTTCATCACCTTCTACCACCTCATTGAGTGTTTTTTCTAGTTCTATTAGTTTTTCTACAAACTCTTTATCTTTTCCCATTTTTTGTGTTATTTTTTCAATTAATCCTACACGTCTCTCTATAACTTCTTCTATTATGCCACTACCTTTTTTAGATATCTTTACATGAAAAACTCTTTTATCTTCATCAGATTGTTTTTTTTCAATTAAACCTTGATTTAATAATCTTTTTATTAAACCTGTAGTTGTACTTTTTGTTACACCCAAAATCTTACTTATATCACTTAACTTTTTTTCACCTTTAAAGTATAATAGTTGAAGAAGATCGAATTGAGCTGAAGAAATATCAAATCTCTTCAAAACTTTTCTTCCTTCTATTTTAATTTTGAAACAAATATCTCTTAATGTTTTTTCTAAATCCGTCGAAGTTTTTTTCAATTTAGTTTCCTCCTTTTCGTATTCACGTTATTATTTTACCATAAAAAGAAGGGGTATCAAATGACAAGACAAATATCAATTACAGCTTTTTTAACAGTTCTCACTGTTATTTTATTCAGTTCACAGCTATATATACCATTTATTGGTGTTGCTATAGCTTTTTTTTCGACAATTCCAATAATGATGATAAATATGTTGACAGAAAAAAGATACACAATTATGAGTATAATATCTTCTTCAGTTATAATTGTTTTTTTGAACGATCCTTTTGGTTGGATTTTTTTTATTCTTCTTTTAGTACCAAGTACTGTTTCAAATTTTATTAAAAACAAATTATTATCATATTTATTAATTATCCCTGTACTATTTGGTACTTACATTCTTTATTCTGTTATGATTGTTGATGGTTCAGAATTAGAGTTATTCTTTAAGAATATATGGTACATCATAGGTTTTATTATATTTTTTACTTTAAAATATAGTTTTAAAAACGTTCAGAATTATATTAGATACAAGTATTTAGATAGGTTAAGAAAGGAGCTATAGTATATGTTTAACGGTTATCATATTCTTTTAAAGTTTTTTAAAAATGGATTCAAGGGTAATGATTATAAAAAAGAAGATTATCTTCACCACGAAAAACACTCTATAGAAGGAGACTTGCAAGGTATTTTGGAGAAAATTGATTATTTGAAAGAATTAGGTATTGATTTGGTTTATCTAGGCCCTATTTATGATGCAGAAACAACACATGCATATGATACAAAAGATTATTTTAGTATCTCTGAAAATATTGCCTATAAAGATAAAAACAAATCTGAAGATTTATTACATAAATTAATTTATAAATTTCATGAAAATGGAATAAAAGTAATATTAGATTTAGTACTTAACCATGCGTCTAAAAATTATAAGTTTGAAAATATTCCATTTAATCTGAAACCAAAAACAGAATTACCTCAATCGCCTCAAGAAAAAAGATGGAAATCTTTATTTCTTTTTTGGGATGTATCAGACCCTCAAACAAAGGAGTTTTTAATTAAAATTGGAGAATATTGGTTAAAAAAGTTTAATATAGATGGATATAGATTAGATCATGCCCTAGGGCTTCCTACTTCTTTTTGGTTTGATTTTTCCAAAAGAATGAAAACTATAAAAAAAGATGTTATTTTATTAGGAGAAATATGGGATGATCAGGGAAATGATGAAGAAAACCATAACTTAATAAAAAATTTTTTATTTTTTAAAAATGAAAACATTTTTACATCTTTATTTGATTTTTCTTTTTATTCAAAGTTGGTTGCTATCTTAACAAAAAAACAAGATCTCAAATTATTATATAAGGCAATAATTGAATCAGATAGGTTGAATTTTGATAATGCAAAAATGACTTATTTCATAGAAAATCACGATTTACCCAGATTTATTGATTATAATGATGATTTTAATGCTTTCAAAATTGCTCTTTCTACCATTTTTGTTATGAATGGTAATCTCATGCTTGAATATGGAAATGAAATTTGTATCAAGGGTGATAAATCTTATAAATATTTTAATGAAAGCGGAAGAATCCCTATGAAATTTGAAGATGAATGGGATGAAGAAAATAGATATACATATAATTATACAAAAAAACTAATCGATTTGAGAAAAAAAGAAGATATAATGAAACACGGAAAATTTAAATATTTAAATTCTTCTAATAATTTTTTATATTTTTCTAAAATTTTTGATGATAATGAACTAAATATTTTATTTGTTAAAGAAAAAATTAGTAACATAATAAATAAAGAATTCATTAATTTAATTGATGATAAAAAATATAGTAAGAAGGATTATTTGAGTTCAGGAGTATATTTTTTTTATAATTAGGTGATTTTATGAATAAATATTTATCTTTTACAAGAATGAAAGAGCTATTAATAGTAGCTTTTCCACTAATCATTCAGAATTCTTTCAGAATGTTTCTTGGTATTGCAGATAAAATCTTTGTTGGACAGCTAGGAGAAAACTCCATTGCAGGAGTCGGAGGGGCAAATCAATTATTTGGTTTATTTCTAACTATCTTTTTTTCTTTTTCAGCAGGTCTAACTGTTCTTTCTTCACAGTATTTAGGGTCTGAGAAAAAAAAAGATTTCTCAAAAATGTTTTCTACTGTTATTGCTTTTTCAGTTTTAATAGGTTTTAGTTTAATAATTATTTTTAATTTATATTCAAAAAATTTTCTTAGTTTGATGAACATAAAAAATGAAGCGCTTAATATAGCTAATTTATACTTCTCGATTATAATACCTACATTTTTATTCAGTCTTTTATCATCGAATATGTCATCCTTTTTTATTTCTATTAAAAAAAATATTTTCCCAATGTTGGCGACTTTTATTTCTCTTAGTATTAATGCTTTAGGTGACTGGTATTTCATTTTTGTCGCTGATATGGGAGTAAAAGGTGTAGCTTATGCAACTTTAATAGCGAGAATATCAGAATTTATTTTTATAACAGCTTTTTTAATAATATATTTTAAGAAAAAAGAAATTCCTTTTATTTTTTCTTTTGATATTTCAAAATTTAAAAAATTAATGAACATTTCACTTCCAATGTCCATTGATGGAGCTGTTTGGCAATTTGCAATGGTAGTTCATACTAGTCTAGTTTTTTTAATCGGCGTATCAGAGGTTGCTGTTTTTGAAATCATGAAAGTCTTTCAACAGATAGTTTTAACTCCAATCACTGCAATTGCAGCTGCTTCAGTAGGAATCTTAGGAAATGAATTGGGTAAGAAAAAGTTTAATGAAGCAAGAGCAAAATCTGTTAATGCTATTATAATGTCAATTTCTTTGACAACAATATTCATAGTTGTAGTATTAGTATTCAAGAATCAGATTTTTTTATTATTCAAAATAGATGAGTCTACATTAAAACTTGGATTGAATAGCCTTAATTTTATTATTGTATTAATTTATGCTCAAACATTTAATATAATTCTTCCATTTATTTTAAGAACTGGTGGAGACACCTGGGCAAATTTATTGATTACTATTATAGGTTTTTGGGGTATCCAATTACCTTTAACATATTTTCTTGGATTGAAATTATCTTATGGTTTATATGGAATAATAGTTGCAATGATAATATCTGAATCTTCAAAAGGTTTGTTGTTTTTTATTAGATATAAAAAAGAAAAATGGATGAAAAATTTAACTTGATTAAATATTTTTTATCTGCTTTAATTTATATAGGAGGTGGGTTTTGTGAAAAAATCCTTTTTTTTAATTTTTTTGATTATCACAAGTCTATTATTTGTATCTTGTTCAGCATTGGAAGGGAACAATAACACTGTTGATCTCCCTTCAAACAATGAAGAGAATGGTGAAAGTGATATTATTTATTCAGTTACCTTTGTAGTTAGTGATTACCCTGAAATATCTTCAAGTGCTATTTATGTTATGGGAGATTTTAATGATTGGGTCCCAGGAGATGAAGAATACAGAATGAAAAAAAATAATTTTAACGAGTGGACAATTACTTTAGAAATGCCAAAAGGTAAAACAATTGAGTATCAGTTTAATGCTGGGACTTACGATACTATTGAAAAGGATTTTTTTGGGGATGAAGTATCTCCAAGATCTTATAAATTCAACTATGATAGAGATACAATTAATCATGAAATTGAAAATTGGTAACTATCTAGTTAGAGGTGGATGATGACAAGGGATTTAACGAAAGGTAATATTTTTAAAAATCTTATTATGATGTCAGTTCCAACAATGATAGGATTTTCAGCTCAAATGGTTTATGACTTAGTTGATATTTTTTGGATAGGCAAAATTTCTTCCGAAGCAATAGCTGGTGTTACTATTTTCACAACTTTATTTTGGGTTATAGAATCTTTGAACGAGATTATTGGGGTTAGTTCTATTTCATTAATATCTCAAGCTTTTGGAAGAAAAGATATTAAAGAAACAAAATTAGCTATAGAGCAAACAATTACTTTTAAATTTATAATGGCTACTTTGGCAGCAATTATTTTATCTATATTTCTAGAACCATTAATGGGACTTTTTGGTAGCAATGTGGTAGTAGATTTTGGGTTAGAATATGGATACATAAGATTATTCTTTTTACCAATTATGTTTTCTTCTTACTCTGTAAATACAGCACTAAGATGTATTGGTGATTCTTACACACCTATGCTTATAATGATTTTTGTTAGTATTTTAAATATTATTTTAGACCCTTTGATGATGTTTGAAACTGTTCCTTTATTAAATATCCCTGGCTTTAATCTTGGAATTTTTGGAGCTGCAATAGCAACAATAATTTCACAATCAATTGCTTTTTTAGTAGGTTTTTATATACTCTTTTCAGGTATCAGAGGAATTAAACCCTCTTTAAAAGGTTTATTTAAATTAAACTTACACATTGATAAAGAGTTAATTACTATAGGCCTACCGAATGGAATTGAAGTTTTTTTAAGAAATATTTCTAATACTTTAGTTTTAAGTTTTGTTGCAATCTTTGGAAATTCTGCTATAGCTGCAAATGGCATTGCAGGTAGAATTTTTGGATTTGCCTTTATGCCTTTATTAGGATTTTCTATGGGAGGGAGTACAGTAGTAGGTCAATCATTAGGAGCTAACATGATTAAAAGGTCAGTAAAAACTACAAAAATAGCTTCTTTAGTATCATCTTTTTTCATGATAATTTTTACTATAATTGTAATATTTTTTGGAGACAATATTCTATCATTGTTTACAGAAGATGTTGAAGTCATAAGATATGGAACAGAATTTTTGATTTATGGTTCTATAGGACTTGTTTTTCTTGGGTATTATTTTGGAATTACAACTGCGTTTTCAGGTTCTGGATACAATTTTCCAATATTTGTATCGAGTATTATATCTAGATGGGCCGTTCAAATACCGTGTCTTTTTATAGCAATTTCCATTTTTGAACTTCCTATTATTTGGATATGGTTATCATATGTATTTGGAGACTTGATGGAAACATTTATTGGAATTGTTTTCTATAAAAAAGGTAAATGGAAATATAAAAGAGTTGAATGAAAAAAATGAAGCTTTAAAAAGCTTCATTTTTTATCCAAATAACTTATTATTCCAACCCCAATTTTCTCTCGAATAAAAATCAAAAGTAAAATATATATCTTCAGGTTTTAAGTTTTTCTCTACTAATATTTTTGTAACCTCATTGATGATTTCTATTTTTTTATCATATTCTAATTCCCCAATTTGTTTATATTCAAAAATAAAACCTGGTTTATCATTGAATTGAACTTTTAATTCTTCATTTGAAAACATAATATATTTTTTTGGCTTATCAGTTAATTCGCTTATCTTATTTATAATTTTTGCTGTAATCTCTTTATCTTCTTTCATACCTTTCATATTTATATATGGCATTTTATACCTCCTTGATTATCCATCTGTACTCATATGGGTCTAAATGTAAATTATCTATATTTTTTTCTTTATCATCAAAATTATTATATATAGTAATTTCTTTCTTATCTGTTTTTCTTTTAGAAATAAGAACATTATCTTCTATTATTAAATGCATATTTTGATTAAATAGATTCTCATTTTCATTTTTAGATTTAATCATGGCTTTAATATTTTTATAAAGTTTATGATTTCTTGAATTTTCATCTTTTTTAGCTTTTTCTAGAAGTATCCAATCAAAAGGACCTCTATTGAAGTATCTTGAATCAGTATAACCTGTTATTTCTTTCATCCTTTTATAATAATCATCATTATTAGTCATTCCAAATTCATCACCAAAATAATTGATGAATGTTCCTTTTAATGAAAACATAGCTGAATAAGCTAACAATATTTTTCTTATATCAAATTCAAAAAGATTCATCAATCTTCCAGAAATTCCTTCTCCTTCTCTGAAAATCCACCTTTTATCATGTAAATAATATTTTAGCATTTTCTCTCTTTCTTCTTCTTTTACAAATTCTAGAGTTAATTCATCATGACATCTAAGAAATACCAACCATTGAGTTCCTTCTGGAATCCTTGGAGTATTTTTTTCTGATATAGCTTCCATTATATATTCTGGTTTTTTTTCTGATATAGATAAATAAACCTTAGGCATTAATGGGAAATGATAAGCTGCGTGGCATTCATCTCCTTTACCAAAGTATTCAACCACTTCTTTTGGAGGTTGATTTGCTTCAGCGATTAAAACTGTGCCTTCACCAATATAATCTAAAACTTTTCTAAAAATTTTTAAAATAAGATGTGTTTTTTCAAGATTTTCTGAACTAGTTCCTTCTTCTTTCCATAAAAATGGAGCTGCATCCATTCTAAATCCATCTACACCTTTCATTTTCCAAAAAGAGAGAATATTTATCATTTCTATTAAAACTTCTGGATTCTTATAATTTAAATCAGGTTGAATATCATAAAACCTATGAAAGTAGTACTCTCCAGTTTTTTCATCGTATTCCCAATTACTCTCCATCATACCTTTAAAGAGTATTCTAGTAGAGTCGTATTTGTTCCTGTCTTTATTCCAAATATACCAATTTCTATAAGGATTATTTTTTGATTCTCTTGAATTTTTAAAATATTCATGTTCAACCGATGTGTGGTTAACTGCTACATCAAATATTATCTTCATTCCATTTTTATGAATTTCATTAATCAAATCATAAAATTCTTCATTTGTTCCCAAATCAGATCTTACTTTATAATAATCAGAAATATCAAAACCCTGATCCTGCATAGGTGATTCTAAAATTGGAAGTAGCCAAATTGTTTTAACACCTAAATCTTTTAAATAATAAATTTTATCTTTCATACCTTTAAAATTTTTTGCAAAATGGTCTACATAAAGTGAGTATATTATCCCCTTTTCAAGCCAATTTTTATCTTTAGGTACGTATTTAATTTTGTTTTTTTTATTTTCTATTAATTTTATCAAATCATTCAATTTTTCATATTCATTCTTACCATAAATTTTTTCCCAAAGATTTTTGATATCATTCATGAAAATCACCTCATTTTGGGATTTCAATTTTTCCATAATCTCCTATAACAAGCCTCATAGACTTAGGTTTTTTCTTCATTGACATTATATTAGCATTAGTACCTATAATGGAATAGTCTATTCTTGGATGAATAGAAGTGATTGAAGCTCTATCTAAAATTATGGAATTTTCAATTTCGGAATCTTCAATATTAACTTCTTTACCTATGGAAGTATAAGGTCCTATATAAGCATTTGATATAGTCGTATTTTCTCCTATTATAGCAGGACCTCTAATAATAGAATCAATTATTTTTGACCCTTTACCTATAACTACATTACCTCTTACAGTTGAATTTTCATAAACGTTTCCTTCAATTGACTTGGATTTGATTTTCTCTAATATCGTTCTATTTGCTTCAATTAAATCTTCCGGTTTTCCTGTATCTTTCCACCATCCATATATTACATGCGCACCAACATTCTTATTATTTGAAATTAACCATTGAATTGCATCAGTTATTTCTAATTCTCCACGCCAAGAAGGTTTTATATTTTTAATTGCTTCGAACACATTTGAATTAAATATATAAACGCCTATAATAGCTAGATTTGATGGAGGATCTTTTGGTTTTTCTACAACATTTACAATTTTAGAATCATCCATCACTGCGATTCCAAATCTAGTTGGATCTTCAACAGGGGTTAATAAAACAAAAGAATCATGTTTTTGGTTTTTAAACTCATGGATAAAACCTTCTAAATCAGCATTAACTAAATTATCTCCTAGATACATTAGAAAATCATCGCCACCTATAAATTCCTCAGAAATTGCTACAGCATGTGCAAGTCCTTTTGGATTTTCTTGTACAATATAAGTGATTTCCATTCCTACGTCATTTCCATTACCAAGAACATTTTCGAAGTCTTTTTTATTATCTGGGTTAACGATAATACCAATTTCTGTAATTCCAGCGGATTTAATTTTTTCTAAAGAATACATTATTGTTGGTTTGTTTGCTATTGGTATTAAAGGTTTTGCATTAGTAAAAGTTAAAGGTCTTAATCTAGTTCCTTTCCCTGCACATAAAACAATTGCTTTCATTTAATCACTCCTCCATGTTTTTTAGTAATTGTAAGATATCTTTTTTAATATATTTTGAGGTAAAAATTATTCTTTTTGAAAAAATATCAACATCATTTCCTTGAAAATCAATAACCTCTCCACCTGTTTCTTTTATCATACTATAAGCAGCAGCTATATCCCAAGGGTTTGATTTGGAAAAAATAAAGGCATCAGCATAACCAGAAGCTACATAAGCTCCCATAATTGCAGCGGATCCAATTAATCTAATACGCATGACTTTTTCAGATAAAACGTTTATAAATTTGTTCATTTCTTTCTTATTAGCGCCTATAGTAATCATCGCGTCGTTTATAGTTTCAGACCATTTCGGTATTTGTTTTTTCCCATTTATGAAAAGACCATTATTTTTTGAACATGTAAAACTAATAGACATTTGAGGTGAATAAATCATCCCAAAAACAGGAATATTATCTTGTAAATAAGCAACAGAAATACAATTTTCAGGAAATCCTCTTGAAAAATTTACAGTTCCATCTATAGGGTCTATAGCCCAATAGTTTTTTTCTTTAGGCTTATCTGTTAGCCCTCTTTCTTCTGCTAAAAATCCTGAGGTAGAATCTAATTTTGATAAATTCTCTTTTAAATAATCTTGTATTTTCATATCTATTTCTGTAACTATGTCATGCTTATTTTTTTTTGAATAAGTATTATAATTTTTGTTCAAATTATCAATTAGTATAGTTCCTGCGTTTTTTACTATTCTTTCTGCATCTTTAAACATACTAAGTCTCCTTAACATTAAACGTTATTTTGAAACTTTTATTAAATAAAAATTGTTGATTATTTAATAATTGTGAGTTATAATAAAAGTACCCATCCCCCCGAAAATATGAAAATATTTTCGGCCCATCCACCTGGGGCGAGTAAAATCGCCCCTTTTTTTATTTTAATTTTTTAAAAAGTTTATTTACTTCAAAATTATCTAATTTTACAATATCTCCTTCTTTGGGCACTCTTTTTATTTCCCATGGGCCAAAAGCCAATCTTTTTAAGTTCAGAACAGTATATCCTAAAGCTTTAAACATAAGTCTTACTTGTCTTTTTCTACCTTCAGTAATTTTAATGACAACTTGATGATTATTACCTTTTTTCTTTACTTTTTCTATTTTTGCTGGTTGAGTTTTAACTCCACCTTCTATTTCAATGCCACTTTCTAATTGTTTTAACTCTTCTTTTTTTGGATGTCCCATTACTAATACATCGTATATTTTCTCAACTTTGTATTTTGGATGAAGCAAGTAATTTGCTAAATCACCATCATTTGTCAATAATATTATCCCTGATGTATTATAGTCAAGTCTTCCAACATGAAAAACATTTTTTTCTCGAATTTTATTTTTTATCATATCTTTTATTGTTTTTCTCCCAAATGGATCTTCCATAGCACACAAAACTTCTTTTGGTTTATTCAACAAATAATAAACCTTATCTTCTTTTTTTTCTTTTATTTTTTCAAATTTATGTTTTAGCCCATCAAATTCTAAATCATCACCATATTCTATTTCAAACCAAGGTTCTTTTACAAGTTTTCCATTTACTTTTACACCTTTATCTTTTATATAATCAGCTGCTTTCCTTCTGCTCATCCCCAATGTCTGTAGTGCTTTCTGTACTGTTAGCATTCTTAATTTCCTCCAATTTCTTCAAAGTTGTTTCAGGTATCCATTCATAAAATTTATCGGATAAATCATACAAATAGCTATTCTGAGTATTTTTTCTTTTTACTTTTTTAACTAATCCGTATTCTCTAAGTTTTTTTATTTGAGAATATGAGTTCTTTCCTCTTGATTTTTCTATTTCAACTCCTCTTGACGCTCCATTTAAAAATAAAATAGTCAATACTTCAAATTGAGTATCTGTTAATTCCATTTTTTTAGGTTTTGCAGTAATTAGTTTTTTTATTTCGGTTTTTATTTCAAATCTAAATTTATTTTGAAATCTCCCTAATTCAATTCCGTGTTCTTCATTTATATAATGTAGTTGAATCTCATTGATTATTTTTTTTATTTCATCTTCTTCATAATTTGTTCTTTTTATTATTTCATTCAAACTAATTCCATTATTTTTAGAAAGAATTAAAGCTTCAACAATTTGAAATTTCATATCCATCTTTATTCCTCCACATTCCTTATAAAATAACCATTCTCATATACATACATATCATTTCTAACTAAAGTTAACGCGGCTAAAAACATAACTATAAATTTTAATTTATTCTTTTGAGAAATTGTATACAGTTTTAATAAATCGAATTGTTTTTCTTCATTAATCCTCTGCATAGCTTCTTCTACAGAATATAATTCTTTTATAATTTCCAAAGTTTTATGTTCATTTATAAAATCTTTCAAAAAAATATCTAGTTGGTCTTGAACTTTTTCTTTATTAAAATCAGCATGATTTTTTATCCTAACATATTTTTTTGAAGGTGTGCCAAAATCATTTTTTATAATTTTTTTAGTCTTTTTAATAAGATCAAAATCTTCTACTAAAGAGTAAAACATATTTTTCTCTCTTTTAAACTTTTGACTTTTATCTGAGTTAGGTAAAAGATCTTTTGACTTTAAATAAGTTAGATAGCCTGATAAATGCATGTATTCAGAAATATTATTAAGTTTTTCTAAATTTTCATGCATATATTTATTGAATATTTTACATATATTTGCTAGTGGTATACTCCTTATGGGAATTTCCTTTTCTTTTATGAGTTCAACAAGCTTTTCAAATGGCCCGGAAAACAGGTCAAATGATATCATCATTGAATTTTCTTGTATTTCCATACGAATCCCCCTATACGAAATATTGTAAACTGCTATCAATGAATATTCTATCACATTTTTTATCTTATATGGTATAATATCATAGAATTAATATAATCATAATTTTGAGGAGGATTTTAATGCCAGAAAACAAAGGACCAAAAAGAAAAACTAATTCAAATTTTATTCTTATCACACTGATATTTTTAGGAGGATTGACGATATTTCAATTCTTTATGGCAAATTCTTTAAGAGCTAAATATGATATTCAAAGCTCAAACACGATATTCCAAATTAACGATGATCAATCTGTAGCTATTAATACAAACATAACTATGAAAGCAGAAGATGAAAATTCTTTTGATAAATTAATTGATAACTTTAACACTCCTGATCAAGAAAAAGAGGAAGCATATGTAGATAATTTTTCTGAAATAATGCAAAATGTAAATAGAGAATTTGAAGTCATATCTTATGAGTCCACTATGTCAACTGCAAATCCAAATTTATCTATAGAAGAAACCGTTACAGTTATGGGATTCACTGAAAGATTAAATAGTTCTACAATAGAATTTTCTCTACCTGGTCAACCTTTAAATGTTAAAGATAGTATTGTTATTGAATATCCTGAAAATTGGACAATACGTTCTATAGTGCCTCAACCATCTCAACGAGGAGAAAATTTTGTTATTTATGAACAAGAAGAACAAATTGACTTCCCAAGAATTGTGTTTGATATAACTTACTAAAGGGGATTTTAAAATGACCTTGCCATTTATAATCATATCAATTTTAGCAATTTTTATTGGTTTGATTAATCTAATTTATATGATTAAAATTGCAAAAAAAACTAACGATATACAAGATGAGAAATTATTAAATATTGATGAAGATACTACAAATATAATGACTAAATTTAGAAAAATTACTACTGATAAAATGAGATTGCTTGATAATAAAATAAAAATTGCCGATGATGTTTTACATGATTTAGAAAGTTCAATTGATAACGCTTATTCACAACTAAATGCAATCGAAGATAAAATAAATAATATTCAAAAAATGAACATAAATTACAATGTATCAAAAAATAACAAAAAAAATAAAGAGAATATTCCTGAAAAAGTAGAATTTATAGAAAAGATTGATGAAGAAGAAAATATCACAAAAAATGAAAATGAGGAAATTCTTGATCAAGAAAGCCCTGAGACCCAAGAATTGTTTTCAAAAAAAGAAGAAACAAAAACAGAAAAAATTAGAAGACTGTTGAACCAAGGAAAAACTCCAGATGAAATAGCAAAAAATATGAAAATTGGTATTGGAGAAGTCATTCTAGTTAAAAATTTATATAACAAATAAAAATATTTACAGTTTATTCTGTAAATATTTTTTTAATATGCTATGGGAGGTTTTTATGAAAAATAAGTTTATTTTAAAAACTCCATTTTTTTATGGATGGTTTATTGTTTTTATTGGTGGTATGGGATTGTTTTTTTCAGGTCCTGGTCAAACATTCAGCGTATCTATTTTTATAAACTATTATATTGAAAAGTTTGGTTGGAGCAGGTCTCTAATTTCTACGTTTTATTCTTCAGCTACACTAGCTGCTGGATTTGTTTTACCTTTTATAGGTAGATTGATAGACAAAAAAGGGCATAGAACTATGGTGGTAATTATAGCATCTGCATTAGGTTTAACAAGTTTATGGATGAGTTTTGTTTTTAATCCAATAATGTTAGTTATTGGATTTTTCTTTTTAAGATTATTTGGGCAAGGTTCTATGACCTTATTACCTCAAACATTAATACCTCAATGGTTTATTAAAAGAAGAGGACTTGCTTTATCGTTAATGGGTTTAGGAGGAGTAATTGGTTCAGCTTTGATACCTTCTCTAAACAATCAACTTATATTAACTTCTGGAGCTAATTTTACTTGGAGATTTTGGAGTATATTGTTAATAGTATTAATGGCACCATTAGGTTGGTTTTTAATCAGAAATAAACCTGAAAATGTTGGTTATCTACCAGATAATATGCATTCAAAACAAAAACTAAAAAAATTAAAAGAGAAAAAAACTGATGATTTTAAAGATGAACACTCTTGGACTTTGAAAGAATCTATGAAAACAAGAGTCTTTTGGTTCATGTTATTTTGTATGATTATTCCTTCTATGATTAATACAGGAATTACTTTTCATATTGTTTCAATTATACAAGAAAAAGGATTCAGTTCAACATATGCTGCTTTTCTTTTGAGTTTAGCTGCTATGATACAATTCCCTTTCACTTTTCTAGCAGGATATATATCAGATAAATTTAAAATAAATATCGTGAAAGCTTTTAATTATCTTTTTTTATTAATAGCAATGATTATCATAACTTTTAGTGAATCTCAAATGATTTTATTATTTTATTCACTTTCTCATGGAATATTTATGGCTTTTGATTCTGTTAGTACAGGGGTATTATGGCCTAATTATTTCGGAAGAAAGCATTTGGGTAGTATAAGAGGAGTAGCTATGACTACAATGGTAATAGGTTCTTCATTAGGTCCTCTTCCTTTTGGGTTTGCTTTTGATATTTTCAATGGATATACACAAATTATGCTTTTGATGATGATTTTCCCAATATTAGGATTTATAGCATCATTTATTTCTCCTGCTCCTGATTATCATAACCATTTCAATATAAAAAAACCTATTTAAGTTTTGACTAAAATAAATCTATTTTTACCAAAAGAATCTTTTATAATTTCTATTTTACCCAATTCTGATAAAATTCTTGAAGTTTTCTCATAATTAAATTCAGTTGTTTCAAATATCATTGTTTTGTTAATTAGTATATCTTTAAATTTTACAAATTCTTTAAAAAAGTCTTGACCTTCTTCGCCAGCATAAAGAGCTATTTCAGGCTCATATCTAATAGAAGAATTCAAAAACTCTTTTTTTCTTTCTACATATGGTGGATTACAAACGAAAAAATCTATTTTATAAATTAAATGTTCTAAGCCTTCTAATATATTAGCTTTATAATGATTAATAATTAAATTATATTTTTGAAAATTCTTTATTGCTACTTTTAATGCCTTTTGTGATATATCTGAAATATGAACATTTAGGCTAGGGTTTCTGAGTTTTAATGATATCCCAATGACTCCACTACCAGTTGCTAAATCTAAAATATTTTTAAATTCTTTTTGTTTAATTATTCTTTCAGAAATTAAAACCAGATCTTCTGTTTCTGTTCTTGGAATTAAAACATTTTCATCTACATAAAACTCATGACCCAAAAAGTTTGTTTTATTTATAGCATATTCAATTGGAAAATCATCTATTAAAACTTTATTTAATAAAATAACATCTTTTTCCAATAAATCATATTTATTATATTTTATATCTAAAAAATCTTTAGACAAATAATTAGAAATTGTTTTTAAAATAAAATTAGAAGGAATGTTATAATCCCTTCTAATTTTATTTATATATTCTATTGAGTTCATTATATCCCTAATAATCTTCTAACTTCTTCACTTGCTTTAGAAGGATCCCATGGAGGATCAAAAGTTAGTTCAACATCTACTTCATTTATACCTTCTACTTGGCTTACCTTGCTTTTTGCATCTTCAACCATCATCCCAGCTAAAGGACACATTGGTGTTGTTAAAGTCATATCAACATGAACGTTATTATTATCATCTATATCAACGTTATATATTAGGCCTAATGAAACAACATCAAATCCTATTTCCATATCGTAAACATTTTCTAGAGCTTTTATAACTTGTTCTTCTGTTACCTTTGGCATTCAAAAAACCTCCTTAATAGAATAAACTCTTATTTAGAATAAGAGTTGAATTATTTTTAAATTCTTCAAACTCTTCTGGTAATATTTTATCAAAATAATCTTTAGCCTTTTTATCTCTTAGGTTAAATATTATTTGATTTTTTGCTTCTTCTAAATCCAACTCTTTCTCGGGAGATTTTTTTAATATTTTAATAAGAATCCATTCATTTTCACTTATCTCTTGTGGTTTTGATATATAACCAGGAGCATTATTTTTAACTTCATCTATAAATTCATTTTGCTGAACATTAAGTTTAATATTAATGTTATCAGAATTACCTTCAGATTGTTTTTGCTCAAAAACTTCTTCAAAGCTATAATAACCTTGACTGATTTTGTTATATGTGAGACTTGCTTCATCTGAGTTAGAAAATCTAATAATTGATATTTCCGCTTGAGGAGGTCTTACATATAAATTCTCATTTTCATTATATTCTTTCTGAATTTCCTCTTCTGTAATATCATATTCTTTTGATTTTTGTTCATAATAACTTTGAATAGCCTTCTCATAAAGAGCATTATAATACTGTTCATCTAAATAAGCCTTTTTAGATGTATAACCCTTTGATCCTAAATAATTTGATAAATCTTCTTCTGATAATTCACTTTCATTTAAAATATTATTAAATTGAGAATTTATACTTTCCTTTAGTGTTTCTCTATTCAATTCAATGCCTTTTTCTTCAACAAACTGAATAAAAAGAACATTACCAGAAAATTCAAGTGCCTTTCTTTTATTGTAGGTATTCAATAAATCTAATCCTGTAGCTGTATTTGTTAAAGTTTGAAAAAAATCTTCATTAGTATTTTTTATTGTGCTCAATAAGGAAACAACACCTGTCTTAGCCTTAAAAACCTCTGAAGAAATTTCATCTTCATTCACAATCATTGATAAATCTTCAGATAGTTCTTCATGTTGAACATCTAAAGAAAATAAAAAAATAGACATTGTTAATAGTAAAAATATTAATAGAATTTTTCTCACAATACTTCCTCCTTGTTTATTAAAAATTTTCTTCTATAATTTTTTCAAAAAAATATAATTCTTTTTTTTCTTTATTTTCCAAATCTGTAAAACTATTATAAAGTTTTTTTGTTGTTTGTGAAATTTCTTTTTCTAAATCTAGATCTTTGTTCATAAAATATATATAAAAATATAATATAATTTTATCCGTGTCTTCGTTTTTTATAGATTCTATAAAAAGTTTTTTTAATTTTTCTGAATCACTAAAAAGTTTGATCCCATTTTCTTGAATATTTTCTAATAACCTTCTTAACTGTATTAAGGAAGGTTGACTTTTTTTTATTTCTCCAATCATAGAAAACGATTTTTTCTTCTTTTCTTTTGCTTTTATTTCTTCCCATCTTTCATAGCTATATTCTCCATCTTCTTTAAAAACATGCGGATGTCTTCTTACCATTTTTGAATTTATTTTATCTAAAACATCTCCAATATCAAACTCATTATTTTCTTTTGCGATTTGTGAATGAAAAATTACCTGTAAGAGCAAATCTCCTAATTCGTCAGTTAGTTCATCTAAATCTTCCTTATCAATTGTATGTGCAACTTCATATGCTTCCTCTATCACATAAGGTCTCAAGGTTTTATGAGTTTGTTTTTTATCCCATGGACAACCATTCTCACCACGTAGTGTCTGCATTATTTTAAGCAACTCTAAAAATTTTTTTGAATAATTATCATTCACTTTTAAAAAATGCCTCCTTATAATATACCTATTTTAAGTAACCTATATTTAGAAAAAACATCTCTATTATAATATATTTTATCCTCTAAAAGAAATCTTTTTATAGGATTAAAAGTTATTCTGTGATCTTTTATTATTCCATTCTTTAAAATGTTTTCTATATGCTTTTTAGTTGGATAACCTTTATGCCTCTCAAACTCATATTTAGGATATTTTTCATCTAACTTTTTCATATATTTATCTCTTGATACCTTAGCAAGAATAGATGCACTACCTATCAAATGCGACTTTTCATCTCCTTTTATGATACATTCAAAACTCTCATTAAAGTTAAAATTCTTGCCATCAACCATTATAAAAGGGTCATTTATGTTAATATTTTTTATATTTTTTATCATTGATAAATTCGTCGCTTTAAAAATATTTATTTCATCTATAATAGATTCATCTGAATAATAAATATCGTATTGAAAATTGGAAATTATAAAATCAAATCTTTTTTCTCTTTCTTTTTCTGATATTCTTTTTGAGTCAGACCCAACTTTTGATATCAATTTTAAATCATCTAGACTATCTATAAAAACTCCAGCTGTAAAAACTGGTCCTGCTAAAGGTCCTCTTCCAGCTTCATCTAGACCTATAATGTTTTTGAATTTATTATAATAGTATAAATCAAAATCAATCACTTTTCTCACCAACTTCACTTTATCATTGAAACCTTAAAAATATATATAAATTTAAAAAACCCGCTTATATAAAAGCGGGCATATAATTATTCTTTTTCGTATGGTTCTCCACTTGCTGCTGGAGGTCTTGTTTTTCCAACAAATCCACCGACGACTATTAGAGTTAATACAAACGGTAATAAATTCAATAAAGCTTTTGCTGCTGAAGGTAATTCTAATAATGTCTGAAGTTGAATATTCATAGCTTCAGAGGCTCCAAATAAAAGCGCAGCCCACATAGCCCCAACAGGATTCCAGTTACCTAAAATCATTGCTGCTAAAGCAATGAAACCTTTACCTGCAGGCATTTCTTCCTGGAATTGCCCTAAGTCACCTAAAGCTAAGTAAATACCTCCCAGTGAAGCCATAACACCTGACATAACTACACCGAAATATCTTATGCCTTTTACACTTATACCTAATGTATCAGCAGCTTTTGGATTTTCTCCAACTGCTCTCATTCTAAGACCTAAAGGAGTTTTATATATTAAAAACCATGATCCAATTATTACACCAATTGCTATGTAGAAAAATAAAGATATATTTCCAAAGATATCTCCTATAAAAGGTATTTCTCTTATGAAATCAATTTTCACATTTGGTATTTTTGAAACAAAATCACTTTGTCCTTGCTGTCCAAAAACTGGTTCCATCAAGAAACCCACAATACCCTGGGATAGAATTATTATAGCGGTCGCTGAAACTATTTGATTTGCAGCCCATTCTATAGAAAAATAAGCATGTATTCCAGCAAGTATCATACCAGATACTATACCAGCAAATAATCCAATCCATATATTTCCTGTTGCATAAGTAAAAGCAATAGAAGTGAATGCTCCCATTTTGATAATACCTTCTAATGCAATATTAACTACACCTGTCTTTTCTGTAAATACTCCCCCTATTGCTGCAAAAACTAAAGGTAAAGCAGACAATATAGTCAGTTTATAAAACAGAGGAGATGTTAATGATTCAAATATCGCGCCTATCCAATTCATTTATCTTCACCACCCTCAAGAGAAGGTTTTTGATTTTTTTGCATCTTAACGATCAAAGTTTTTATGATTCTATTTCCAGCAACAAATAATATAATAATACCTTGTATGATAGTTACTATATCATCAGGTATTCCAACACTTTGCATTGAATTTGACCCCGCTCTAAGTGATGAAATTAAGAAGGCAGAAAAAATAATTCCAATTGGATTATTTTGACCAATCAAAGCTATAGTAATACCATCAAAACCTCTGTCACCCGTGAAAGCTCCAAAAATTCTATGATAAACACCCATAACTTCTACTGCTCCTGCTAAACCTGCTAAACCACCTGATATCCCCATAGTTAACACAATATTTTTACTAATTGAAATACCACCATATTCTGCTGCATATGGATTATAACCAACAGCTTTAAGTTCATAACCTAAAGTTGTTTTTTGTAAAATAATATAAACGATAACAGCTGCAACTAATGCAACTAAAATTCCAGACGGAACTGTAGATGCTTGCACAGTAATTAAAGGTGGTAATTGTGCACTTTCTGATATTTCAGGTGATTTGGGTACTCCTTGACCAACTGCTAAAGGTCCAGCTACAAGATAATTGCTCAAATGATAAGCAACCCAGTTCAACATAATTGTTGAAATAACTTCATGAGCACCAGTTTTTGCCTTTAAGAACCCAGCAATTGATGCCCAAATTGCCCCACCAACAATACCAGCTGCTAAAGTCAAAGGAATAGCTATCACTGAAGGAACATTCCCCATGTTGATTCCTACAAAAACCGCCATGATTCCTCCAACTGCCATTTGACCTTCAGCCCCTATATTAAAAACACCTGCTCTAAAGCCAAATCCTACTGCCAAACCAGTAAGAAGCAAACTTGTCATTTTTGTAATATTATCAGCCCATGATAATCTTGAACCTACAGCTCCTTTAAACATTTCTATATAAGCAGTTATAGGATTTTCTCCTATTAACAATATTATTATAGCGGCAATAACTAATGAAAATACAACTGCCAATAAAGGAACTAAAAAAGGCATCCATTTATTATTTTTTATATTTGAAGCCATCATTTATCGCCTCCATGAGACTCTAATTCTGAAGCCATTTTTATATCTTTGATTTTCTTTCCTGCCATCATTAAACCCATTTCCTCAACAGTAACTTCTTCTGGTTTTACTTCACCCATTATTTGTCCTTCATACATCACGATTATTCTATCACTTAGAGATAAAACTTCTTCTAATTCCATTGAAACTAAAAGAATTGCTACATTTTTGTCTCTTAAATTAAGAATTTCATTGTGAACATATTCTATTGCTCCTACATCTAGCCCTCTTGTAGGTTGAGCAATAACAATAAATTCAGGGTCAGCTGCTACTTCTCTAGCGATAACAACTTTTTGTTGGTTTCCTCCAGAAAGAGTCCCTGTATTTTGGTTTATATCTGCTGGCCTTACATCAAAATTTTTAACTAATTTTTCAGCATAATTATATATTTTATCATGATCCAAAAACCCCCTATAAGCAAAAGGTTCTTTATCATGTCTTCCCATGATCAAATTATAATAATTAGGATATTCTTGAATCATTGCATATTTATATCTATCTTCAGGTATATGTGTTACTCTCATTTCTCTTAATTCTTTAACATTATAATTTGTTACATCAATTCCTTGATAATAATATTTTCCACTTTCTATTTGCCTTAAGCCTGTCAAAGCTTCAACCAACTCTGATTGACCATTTCCTGCAACACCTGCAACACCCAAGATTTCACCTTTTTTAACCTCTAAATTTATTCCTCTAACTGCTTTTAAATTTCTATTATCTCTAACTTTAAGATTTTCAATTTTTACAAAAACATCCCCAGGTTTTTTTTCTTTTTTATCTACCCTTAAAACAACTTCTCTTCCAACCATCATATTAGCAAGTTGTTTTTCATCTGTTTCCTTTATACTAACGTCCCCCGTTACTTTCCCGAGCCTCATAACAGTAACATTATCAGATATTTTCATAACTTCATTTAATTTATGAGAAATAAAAATTATTGTTTTTCCATCATCTCTTAACTTGTTCATTATCTCAAATATTTCGTCTATTTCTTGAGGCGTTAAAACTGCAGTTGGCTCATCAAGAATTAATATATCTGCTCCTCTATAAAGGGTTTTTATAATTTCAACTCTTTGTTGCATACCTACAGGGATATCTTCAATATTTGCATCAACATCAACCTTAAGACCATAACGCTCTGATAATTCTTTTACTTCTTTTCTAGCTTTTTTTAAATCAAGTTTTCCAGCTTTAGTTTCTTCAGAACCTAAAATAACATTTTCAGTAACTGTTAAATTATCTACTAACATAAAATGTTGATGTACCATTCCTATACCTTTTTTGATTGCTTCTTTTGGACCATCAATATCTACTTTTTCTCCAGATATATATATTTCTCCAGAAGTTGGTTCGAAAAGACCATATAATTGATTCATTAAAGTCGACTTACCTGCTCCGTTTTCTCCTATAAGAGCGTGTATTTCTCCTTTTTTTACTTTTAAATCAACTTTATCATTGGCCAATACCTTTGGAAACTGTTTTGTAATGCTATCCATATAAACAGCGTAATCCTTTATATTAACATCAGGATTTGATGACATTGTTACACCTCCTGTATATTTCATCCCTTTTTTAAAATATTCAAAAAAATATTTTAAAAAAGGGATAGGGCTAACCTATCCCTATAATTAATATTTTATCAGAATGGAAATTCAACATCTGATGCGTCAAATACACCAAATTTATCTCTTGTATCAGGAATTACTAATTCGTCTGTTTCTACAATTGATCTTAAATATGATAATTCAGCAAAAATGTTTGATGGAACTAAACCTTTTGTATATTTCATAGGTGATAAACCTACACCATCTTGATTAAAACCAAGTACATTTAAACCTGATTGAAAGGCTCTTGCTGATCTAGCTGATCTAATACCTAAGAAAGCTGCTTGGTCTACTCTTTTCATTGCAGAAGCTAATACATATCCAGGAGCTAAATAATCTTGGTCTGAGTCAACACCAATTGAAAAATATCCTGAACCTTTATTGTAATAAGCATCTATAACTTCTTTTAAATTAGCATCAGTAGATAAGTCTAAGTGTTCTGCCCCTACTTCTCTTGAAGCATCTATAACACCGTTTCCAGTTGCGCCGGCAGCATGGAATATAATGTCTGCTCCTTGTTCATATTGAGACATGGCCATTTGTTTACCCTTTGCAGGTTCTCCGAATCCGCCAGAATATCCTGTAATAACTTCTATATTTGTATTGTGAATTTGGTTATATGCTTTTACCCCTGCTCTGTATCCTAATTCCAATCTTACAACAGGTGGTATTTCAATTCCACCGACATAACCTAATGTGCCAGTTTTTGTCATTGAAGCTGCTAAATATCCTGCTAAGAATGTTGTTTGTTCTTCTTTAAAGATATAAAGAGCTAAATTGCTAGGAACTGTTTGACCTTCTGATGGAGATATATCAATTCCTATGAATCTTGTATCTGGGAATTGTGGAGCTACATTAAATAATGCATCTGCCATTAAAAATCCAACACCAACAACAACGTCTGCCTCTTGAGCAGCATTTGTAAGGTTACTTACGTAATCAGTTTGTTCTTTTGAAACTATGTAGTCAACTTCTGCATTAAGTTCTTCTTCTGCTTGAAGCATACCTCTCCAAGTACCGTCATTGAAAGATTTGTCTCCTAAACCACCGGTATCTGTAACCATGATCGCTTTTAAAGCGAAAGAACTAACTATAAGTGTTAAAACTAAAGCTAAAACAGCTAACTTTTTCATAATTTACTACCTCCCCTTTTGATTAATAATTGATTAAGGAATTAATTTTCCTTATCTAATTGTTCACTGAGATCTTTTTCTTTTTTTATTTGAATTAAAATAGTTATTAATAACATTAATCCTCCTATTATCATATTAACAGAATAATCTTCTGAATACAATAATGGATATTTTAACTGAGGTATAACAGTAATTATTTGAGGGGTAATAAATGCCATAATCGAAGCTATTACCATACCTACAGTAGTAAATATTTTTATAATTTTGTTTTCAAAGATAACATATAATAGTAGAGAAAATAAAAAGATAACTAATATAATTGTTCCATAAACTGTATTATATAATTTTAGATCTATGCTTTCAAGTTTTTCTACATTAAAATAAGAACTAATATCAATATCTTTTAAAACAGAACTTGTTTCAAAAAAATTTTCCACTTGATTCTTAAATTTTTGTTCGAATCCGTCACTTGAATATTTCAAAACATTCTCAATATTTACTTCTAAAGCACTAAAATTCCCTTCAATTCTACTAATTCTCAATTCTGCGCTGTCAAGGACTTCATTTATAGAGTTAGCATATGAATTAGCAGAGCTTCTATAATCATCTACATTTTTATAGCTTAAACCCTCTCTATTAATAATCACATCTATTTCTAAATCATCAGCATAAATTTCTTGATAAATATTATTTTCAAATGATGCTTCAAGAAAGTTTCTAAATTCTGAATTATAAATATCTCTAATTGCAGAATATTCAGTACCTAAATCAGATTTCAAAGAATTTATTGTTCTTTGAGAAGGAGAATGACTATAAACAATAGTGTCATTTAATAGCTGATTCTCAAATACTGAATCTTTAAACTCTGAGTTATTCTGCATCATTAAATCATAAAATGAATATGTTGGTAAAGTAATAATCAATATTATAGAAATGAAAACTACAATATTTTTAAACCTCTCATATATATGAACATCTCTTCCAAAAGCTTTTAATAATGAAGCTATAAAAAAGATTGCAGTTGCTAATATAACATAAGAACCATAAATAAAAGAACTTATTAAATCTTGTATCGGATTGAATATAAAAATTAAATAAATAATTTCAAAAGAATATATAGCTAAAAATACTGGAGTTAATAATTTTCTAAACATAAAGAAAACCAAAAGAATAACCACTAAATATATTAGCCATCTAAAATTGCCAAAAGCAAATGCCTTATCGCCTTCCTCAACAAACATATTTAAAGATTCTTGAACTTGTTGATCAACCAAATCATTTATTTCTCCTATAAACATATAAGAAATATCATCAATTGCAAATTCTAAATCTTGGCCAGTTAATTCTTCATCGTAAAGTTTCTGAATTTCTTCATTTAAAGTTTCTTTATTTTCTGTTATTATTTCATCATAATTATCTTGTGGTTCTCCTTCGTAGAAATAATAATCTTTATTAGAAATTTCTGCATCAGAATCATATCTTTTTATATCTTTATATGGAGATTCATCAAATATTCCTAAAGCATAAGCAACGACATTCCCCATATATGTTAAAGCATCATTTTCTAAATTGTTCTTATAATCTTGAACTGTTGTAAAATAAGCTGGTAAGGATCTAATCGTTTCTCTAGATAATCTTTCTCCTGATAACTGAGATTGAATATATCCTAAAAAACCCGCATAAGCCAACCTTTCCTCTGGAGATTCAAACTCTAATAAGCCATGTAAATCTGATAAATACCTTTGTATATTAGAAGGTCTATCTGTGTATTCTGCTGTTCCTATCATTATATTTCTGTAGAATCTATAAGCACCTAAATTATCTAATTTTGTTGCAAAATCCTCTAATTCTCCTTCTCTTCCTTCTAAAATATATTCATCTAAATTAGAGTATTCGTCTATGAAAGATGTATATAAATCTTTTACCTTGTTCACATTAAAAGATAATGCGGCTATACTTGTTAATATTATCAGCAAAAATATTAGACTTTTTTTCATTGATCTCCCTCCTGTGATTTTGTTTCAAGCATCCTTTCTATTGCATTTTTTATAATATTCATTCCTTTTATGTTATTTACACCTTCTGGTAAAACTATATCACATTTGAATTTTTGGGGTTCTATAAATGATTTAAAGGATGGAGCAACAAATTTTCTATATTGAGATAAAATGCTTTCAACAGTTCTTCCTCTTTCTATTGTGTCTCTTTCTATCCTTCTAATGAGTCTTTCATCTGAAGGGGCATCGATATAAACCGAAAAATCAAACATATTAGCTATTTTATCATCATGAAGAGTAAATATACCCTCTACCAAAATTAAATCATTTGGTTTAAACGTTCTAGTAACACCCTCTTCTCTTCTGAATGTAACCATATTATAAACAGGCATTTCTATTTGTTTGCCTTCTTTCAATGCTTTCAAATGATCTCTCAAAAGTGAAAAATCAAAGGCTTTAGGATCATCAAAATTAAATTCATATGGATTAACCTGTGGAGGTAAATCTTTATAATAATCATCCATATTAAGCATTGAAGCTCTTTCACCAAAATGATCTACAATATTTTTCGTAACACTTGTCTTCCCAGAACCACTTCCACCAACTATAGCAACGAGGACCAATAAGCTTCACCTCTTTTTGACTTTTTCTGACATATTATACTACATATAGTTATATTTTACAAAACTTATTTTAGCTGATTATTTATTTTTTAATGGTCATGTGATAAAATAATGATGAAATTCTAAAAAGGAGGTATTATTATAAATCTTAAAAAAATTATAATTACAATAATATTAGCACTAATGACGACTCTTATTTTTCCAAAGGATACTTTTATTATTACTGGAAGGCAGGATGTAGGTACCAGAACTAATTATATTTCTTATAATCAGAATTATGTGATAATACCTGATTACGATGGACAAGTTGACATTATAGATTTTTATTCAGAAGAAAAATTTGTTTTTAAGGATGCTGTTATTCCTTTAGGTGGTATTTATGATGGTCATTTCTTTTTCATTATTGACAATTACACAAAAACTGTATATAAATTAAGAAAAGATAAAGTTATTGACTCTATTAGATTAGAATCAAAGCCAACAAATATTGAATTATTTGAAGGCAATATATATATAACCTCAACAAACCCTAATAGAGTTTACATATTAGATAGTAATTTAAACATATTAAATTCTATAAATCACTCTGTTGTTAGTCCTCTAATCATTAAAGATGAAAAAAAATTATATATACCATTAATTGAAAATTACGAGAATTCAAAATTCAATTCCAATATCCTATTTTTAAAACCAGCAAACAATACTTACATATTAAATTACAAAAACATTAAGCATCCAATCGATATTGTAATGAAAGATGGAATTGAATATATTTTGAATTATTATGAAGGAAATATTTATAAAAATTTATTATCTACGCAAGAATTCCTGATCCACATTAATAACTATACTACTAATATGGAAGTTTATAAAGAAAAACTTTTGATCAATTCTTTAAATTCAGGGTTATATCTTTATGACATAGAAAAAAATAGAAAAGAAATCTTATTAGATGTTCCCATTAGAGATTTTGCTATTTCTCCTAACAAAGAATATATCTATGCTATTTCACACATCGAAAACAAACTGTATGTAATAAAAGACAAAAAAATATACCAAGAATTGTCAGTGGGAAAATATCCAATAGATATTGAAGCACCAGATAATAATGTAGTTTTAATTTTGAGTACTGAAGATAGAAAATTGCTTATAGTAAGGCGTTTTGAATAATTTCTTTTGTCATAATTATTGATTCTTCTAACTTATTTTTATATATTTTCCCATACTCATTAAAATTATAATTTTTAGCTTCTTTATCTGAAAAAAGGAATGGTATATCCATAAGATCCCTATAAAAAAAATCATAACTTTTGTCAATAGTTTTTAAAACCCTTTTATTTTTAGAACTATTATAAGTAAAAAACTCACTTTCAAAATAAGCAGCTGTAATAGATGAATGCAATCTATCTGATATAACAATCTTTGAACTTTTAATTTCTTCTATAATTTTTTCGAAATCTTTAAAAGGGAAAACAGCATTTAAATCTGTTTTCTCTCTTATCTCTTCTACCATATAATAGTTCATAATTGCATCTTGATTTGAGTTAATCACAAGAGTGGAAACTTCGTAATCATTAAATATTGATAAAAAATTTATTAAATTCTTTATGTCGTAGTATTCATTTTTCAAACATAAAGATATTTTATTTTTTTTCTTAATAGGGGTATCATTAAAATAGTAAGGACCTATGTCAACGCCTAAATATGAGTTTTTATTAAAATTTTTAGCATATTTATAAGATGTATCATCTCTATATACTCCAATTAAATTTTCATAATTTACAACTTTTTTTAATCTTGGTTTTGCTATTTTATTTTTTACTGGTCCAAATCCTTGTGATAAAAAAAGCAATTTTTTATTGTTTTTTATTGCTTGTTTAGCAATATGAAAATAATAAAAAAAACTTTTTAAAGATGTTTCTGTTTGGAATAAATTACCCCCACCATAAATAACTAGATCTGAACTTTTAATATGATGATTGATGTTCAATATATCATACCTATTGATTTTTTCTATGAAAAAATTGTTGTTTGAATTATAATCTGGCAACTCTTCTGCTGGAATAACTATTTTACCTTTGAAATCTATTTCTTCAAAAACTTTAATTAAGGTTTTGAATAATAAATCGTCTCCATAATTTTTAAAACCATAATAACCAATTAAAAATATTTTTTTCATAATGTTCCCCCATTTAAGGATTTTTTAAATTTTTTAAAGAATAATAATAACAGGAGGGATAAAATATGTTTGATATAAATTTTGATGTTTTGCCAAAAGCCATGGATGCTTCTTTAAAAAAGCAGCAAACAATTTCCCAAAACATCGCAAATTATAATACCCCTAATTATAAAAGAAAAACAGTAGCTTTTGAAGAAGAACTAGCAAAAGCATTAGGTGACAATAATGAATTGAAATTAAAAACAACTAAAGATCGTCATTTAAATAATACATTAAGTTATAAAAAAGTTCAAGGTGAAGTAAAAACACAAGACAATACTTCATTAAGAAATGATGGTAATAATGTTGATATCGATGCAGAGGTTTCAGATATGGTACAAAACACATTGAAGTATAATGGTTTGTCTAGAATGATGACTTATGCTATAAACAGATATAGTACAGCTATAAGGAGTGTTAGATAATGGAAGGCTTATTTAAAAGTATCAATATATCCTCTTCAGGAATGTCAGCAGAAAGATTTAGATTAAATGTCATATCACAAAATTTAGCTAATACTGATACAACAAGAACTGAAAATGGAGATCCATATAGAAGAAAAATCGTTACTTTTCAAGAGGTATTAAATGGAGAACTTGGAAAAACAAAATCTGAATTTGGTGGGGTAAAAGTCAATTCAATCCAAGAAGATTCTTCTCCTTTCAAATTAGTATATAATCCTGAACACCCAGATGCTAATGAAGAAGGATATGTTAGAATGCCTAATGTGAATGCACTAAATGAAATGGTAGATATGATGTCAGCTCAAAGAGCTTATGATTCTAATGCTGCAGTAATAAACTCAGCAAAATCTATGTATAATTCAGCATTAAGTATAGGGAAATAATGGAGGTGAACCATATTGATAGATAAAATCAACGGAATTCAAAATGTATCAGGAGTTAATAAAAGTATCCCCACTTCTAAGACTCAAGAAAATGCAAATGTTGATTTTTCAAACATGTTAAAAGATGCAATTAATGATGTTAATAACCTTCAAAAGAGTGCAGATAAAGCTGCTGTTGATTATTCAACTGGAAAGATTAATGATGTTCATCAAGTAATAATAGCTGCAGAAAAAGCCTCTTTATCATTACAGTTAACATCAGAAGTTACAGGAAAAATCATAGATTCTTATAAAGAAATTATGAGAATGCAGCTTTAACCTTTAGGAGGTATTTTTGTGGAAAAAGTTATAAAAGATGTAGAGAATTTTTTAGAACAGCATCCCGATGCTGATTTTGATGATTTAGATAATTTTTTAAGTAGTAAATATGATGAAAAAACTATTTCAAATTATTATGAACTTTTAGGAGATACCTTAGGCGGTTTGAATAAAGCTTTAGAAAATCCTAATGATTTATTTTTTAAAGATCAAACAAAAGAAATCGAATTTGATAACTTCTTTTTAATAAAATTTCCAGAAGAAGACCATTTAAGAGAACTTAAAGTTAAAGAATGGAATTTAGTAAAAACTGAAGGAACTATTGAAAAGGAAGTTGAAAAAATATACGTACAAGCTGGAGGAATTAATGTCACAGCTAATGGTGAATCAACTGAACTAACTCCAGGTGATTTATTTGTAATGAAGGAAAAAGGAAATGTTATTTTATCTACTAATGAAAAAATGGAAATATACATAAAATAAGAGCTTATTGAACAGCTTCATATCAAATAGACATAAGAATTAATAATTATACCTCCAAAGCAGTTTTGTAATTTTTTTTAACTACATTTCTACTTTGGAGGTATCATATTAAAAGGACTTATCTTATCTTATCTTATCTTATTTTATTTTTATATTTAAATTAGATAATTTCCTTTTTGCAACTCTAGGGTTGTTTATTATCCCTGGTCCACAAATACATCCACCTTCACATGCCATTCCTTCCAACAAATCATAATCCTCTTTTTCTAATTCTTTAAAAATCTTATCAGCTTCTTTTAAGCCATTCATTTGAATATCTTTAATATTATCATCTATATATTCTTTTAACGCTTTAGTTACACCGCCACTTGCGGCAAAATTCCAACCTTCATAGCTTCCTTTCAATTCTTCTTCTTCACAATTAGATGGCTCAATATTTTTTGTAATAAAAAGAATGCCAACTTCTTCAAAGGTTAAAATATTATCAACTTCACCATATATATAATTTTCTTTTTCTTTTGCAATGCAAGGACCAATAAATGTCAACTCTAAATCTTTATACTCTTTTCTTAAATATTTTGCTAAATGTGTCATTGGAGATAAGGAAGGGGATATTTTGTCAATAAAATCAGGTTTATATTTTTTAATATATTCAACAAAAGCTGGGCAACATGATGTTGTGATTAAATTATTAGCATTTTTTAAATATTCAGCTTCTTCTTTTGCAATCATATCTGCTCCTATCGCTACTTCAATTGATTCATCAAAACCTATTTTTTTTAAAGCTTTTTTTATCTTTCCAATTGTTACTTTTGGTCCAAACTGCGAAACAATAGAAGGAGCTATTAAAGCAATATTTTTCTTTTTAGTTTTTTTCAAATTATATAACACTTTGATAAGAGAAGACGTTGTTTCAACTGCGCCAAATGGACATGAGATATAACAAGAACCACAAGCGACACATTTTTCATAATTTATTTCTGCAGCATTTGTTTCATCTTTTTCTATTGCATCTACTGAACAAGATACTTCACAAGGTCTCTCTAATTTCATTATGGCAAAGTAATTACAAGATTGTTCACATAATCCACAGCCTATACATTTTTCAGCATTTATTGAAGCTCTTCCATTATTAAAAGAGATCGCATCTTTAGGACAAGAATTCATACAAGAATGAGCTACACAGTTTCTACAAAGATCTGTTATATAATACCTACCTGAAGGACAAGAATCACATCCTTCTTTTATTATGTGTATTTTTTTCTCTTTATCTAATAATTCTGATTTCCCTTCTAAAATTTCATCCAGATGTTCCGAAATTTGAAATAGTTCCAGATTTTTTGATTTCTCATAATCAAGTCCTAAAAATAATTTTATCCTCTGTTTTAACACTTCTCTTTCATGATATACAGAATCTCTATAAGTGCCTTCAGGCCCAGGTAACATTTTTTTTGGTAATAAAAATAAACTTTTTTTTAATTCATTTTTTTCTAATAACCTAGACATTTCTATCAAAGTTTGCCTTTTTAATTTCATTATTTCATTGAAAACAAAATTTCTCATTTTCAATCATTCCCTATTTTATTTCTAACTATCATTTTTATCTTTTCAGGATTTATATCTTCATAGAATTTGTTATCTATTTTTATAATTGGTGGCTTCATTTGACCATGACATAGTTCAAAACAAGTAGTATATTTTATTTCAATTTTATCTTTTATTTTTTCTTCTATATCTTCCAAAGCCTCTATTATACTAGATGAACCCATTAAATGGCAGGTTGTACCTACACATATTTCTATTTTCATTTTTTCACTCTCCTCAACAATACTCTACTTTAACTTCTTTTCCCACTCTTTTTAAATTTGATTTGATGTCCCTTATAAGATTTGATCTAATAGACATATCAAAAGGTAATGCTGGGTTATGATAAAAAACATTTACTTTTCTGCCTACCAATAATGTTATTTCATCACAATCTCTTAGTGTTATAAACATTTTTTCTGAAGCATCTAGGTTTTTATCTTCTATATCTATCTCAAACATATTATTTTTACATTTACCAAGCAAATTATTTAATCCTTTTAGTGTTAATACTCCCTCTGTAACTAGGTCTACACCTTTCATACTCCCATAAGGAGGAATTTCACTTTTTGAATTTATATTGAAATTTATTTCAATTTCTTCATCTATTATTCTTGATACTATGTTACTAGTAGTACCTCCACAAACAATTTTCTTACCTTCATTCTCAATAAATTTTTGAACATAAAACTTATCTTGTTTTGGATCCAAAGGAGGCCCTGTAAAAATAATTGCAGTTGGTTTTTCTGTTATTTTAAACCCTACAACACTAGAATCATCACCAGGCTGTGAGCCATAATAACTTTTTGTCAACTCTACTAGATTATCTACCATATATTTTATATCTCTTGTCCTTCTATAAAGTCTTTTTATATAAGCAGAAATATTTTCTATTCCCCAACCAAAATCCATCATATTACCTAAACCCGCATGAACTATTCCATCAGAAAAAACAAAAACAAAATCATCTGGTTCAAGATAAAAATTAGAAATATTAACAGCCTTGCCATTAATAACTTTTTTTTGATATTTTGGCCAGTATAATTCACCATCTCTAATTACAATTGGTACAGGATTATCGTAATTAACTATTTTAATTTTTCCATCTTTAAAAACTTGTACAATTGAAAAAGTTGAATACGCCATTCCTCTTATTTTACAAACAGGAAGAGTTTTTGCAATTGTATGATAAATTTCTTCTACTTCTACACCTTTTTTAAACATTGTTGAAATAATTTCTGTTGTTAAAATTGATAAGATACTAGCTTTTATTCCGCTACCTAATCCATCAGATAAAACGGCTATTTTTGAATTTGAAGTTTTACTTAATTGAAAATTATCTCCGCAAACTTCTTCGCCAAATTTATTTAAACTTTTTTTATATATAACTGAAGATATCATCTTTAACCTTCCTTTTAGTTTTCTTTTTTTAAAATATCAAGTAGTTTTACTAAAGTAGCCTTTGTTTCTGCTGTTGTTTCTCCTAGTATAGACGCAATTTCTTGACCGGTTTTCATCTGTTTGTCAACGATTTTTTGTACTTCTTCAATTATATGCAATTTCAAATATTTCAGTTCTTTTTCTTTTTCGACTTGGTCTGTTATGTCGTGAAATATTTTAACAATTAAATTTTCATCTTTAATTCTAAAAGTTACTTCAGAAACAGTTAAGCCATAATTTTTATAAGTATGAATTTTTTTTAATATTTTTTCTTCATCCTCCATTATTTCTCTATAATCATCAAAATCATTAAAAAACTCAAAAACTGACCTACCTATGATATCTTTTCCTTGAAGATAAAACATTTTTGCAAATGATGGATTTACAAGTTTTATAGTAAATTCCTCATCAACTGCCATTATTCCATTAGGATCGTAATCCATTATTAATTCCCAAACATTTTTTGATAAATTATTCATGATAACCACTCTCTTCAATTTCTAAAATATAAGGATAAATCTTCTCTTTAAATATTTTCATAGTATTTTCTGTATTCATTTTTTTAAAATATCTATCTCCTACTTTTATTACTACTCCCTGATTACATGGTCCCAAACAAAAAGATCCTTTAAGTTTAACTCTTGTTTTCAATTCATATTTTTTTATCATACGATTCAAAATATCTACAATATCTCTAGATCCTTTTAAATAGCATGCACTTCCCATACAGACATAAATTTCTATCAATAGAATCAACTCCAAGACTAATTTATTATTGGTTATTTTTTTCACTAATAAATTTTAACTTTTTTATTTTAATGTATTATTTTTAAAAAAGTAAATATTTAATGAAAATTTTCACTTTTTAACTATTTAAACATGGTTTTAATTATTTTCTGTTATTAATATATTAATATAAAAATCTTTAATTAATAATAAATGAAGAAAGATTTACATCTTTCTTCATCATATTTTAAAGCATGTCTTTTAAAAAATACATAGAAACAGAAAAATAAACTGCCATACTAATAACATCCATGATTGTTGAGATAAGAGGACCAGAAATTAAAGCTGGGTCTACTTTAAATTTTTTTGCAAAAAAAGGTAACACAGAACCAAGAAAGTTTGATACCAAAACTACAACAATCAAAGAAGAGGATAATGCCAATATTATAGAAGTATTTTGAGTGTTTACAAAAGCTCTTAAACCCATAACTACTGATAATATTAAGGCTATTATTGTTCCAACAAATATTTCTTTTTTTAACACTTTTTTTATATCATCTTTATCTAATTCTCCTAAAGCCATAGATCTAATTATTACAGCAGACATTTGGCTACCAGTGTTACCTCCCATAGCATTTATAGTAGGTATAAATGCTGCTAGAATTGTTATTTTTTGCAACACAGCTGAAAAGCTATCAATAATAAATACAGCCATACTTTCAAGTAAAAGAAGCATAATCAACCACACAACCCTACTTTTCACTAATTTCCATATTGAAGTGTGAAGATATGAAGTATCTGTCGCATTTACAGCAGCCATTTTTTGTATATCTTCTGTTGCAGATTCTTCAATAATGTCTATAATATCGTCAACTGTTATAATTCCCACTAATCTCTTTTCTGAGTCCACTACTGGTAGAGCTAATAAATCATAATCTCTCATAATCATCGCTGCTTCTTCTCCTGTATCATAAACACTGACATAAAGAGGATCATCATTCATTATTTCTTGTATTAATTTAGATTCTTCAGAAAAAATTATCTCATCTAATTCAACAACCCCAGTTAGTTTTCTGTTTTCATCAATAACAAAAAGAGTATAAATTGTTTCTGCTCTTTTTCCTTTCTCTTTAATTTTTTTCAAGGCAGCTCCTGAGGTAGATTTTTCTCTTAGATCAAAAAGGTCAGGTGTCATTATTCTACCTGCTGAATCTTCTGGATAGTTTAAAAGAATTTGAGCTTGTCTTCTTTCTTCAGGAGATAAATAGGCTAAAAGCTTTTTTACTACGTTGGCTGGAAGTTCTTCAAATAAATCTGTTCTATCATCTGGATCTAGATTGGTCACAATTTCTTTTATCTTTTCCTCCTTAAAAAGAGATAACAATATTTTTTGATCATCTTTTTCAAGTTCGGAAAATACAAGAGCAGCAGTGTCCTTTTGTAAAAGTCTAAAAATAATAACTTTATCTTCTGCTTCGATTTCTTCTATCATTTCTACAATATAAGCAGGTTCTTGATCTTTTAAAATATCTTTTAAAATTTTTAGTTGATTATTATCTATTAGTTTTTTAACATCAATTTTCATATCTATTTTCATTTTTTGAACCTCCTTTTTCTATCTCATACAATTATATCATTTGACAGTGAAAGTGATATTCATTAAAAAATTCAATTAATGATTAAATGAATTTATTTTGTATTAATCATTCTATAAGGTATAATTAAATGGATTAATCTATAAGAAGGGGTTTACTATGGTTGAAAAAGTTAAAGAATCATCTTTCTATTCTAATTTATCTAATATTATAATGGAAATATCAAAAGTTAATGATTTAGACTCAGCTTATAAAACTTTATCAAAAATATCAAATGGAATTATTGATATTGATAAAGAGTTTTTCTTTAAAATTTCTAAAGATGAAAAAGTACATGAGATATTTAAAACATCTTATAACTCAGATATAGAAGACATGGTTATATGGTCAAATAATAATTTGGATGTCTCTATCTTCCCAGAAGAGAATTTTTCATACATTTTTGTACCTGTTTTTAGTTTAAATACTAAACACTTTGTTTATACCGCAATAACTAAAAAAGATGATTTTTCTAATGAAATGATGATGCTTTTCAGAATTATATCTTTCATGACAGGAAATTTATTTGAGAACTTAGTTCTATATGATAAAATATTAAATAAAAATTTTATCATAGAAAAAAATAAGAATTTTCTAAATAGCATTTTGAATTCAACTAATGATTCTATAGTTGTATTTTCAGAAAACAAAGATATTAATTTTAAAAATGAGAAATACGATAATCTTGATGAGGTATTACAAGAAAAATTAAACTCTATTATTCAAAGAACTTTAGATACAGAAAAAAACCAATCTGAAGAAAAAGAAATTGAGGATAAGTTTTATTCCATTGATTCTAATTTTCTTGAATTTGAAAATGAAAAAAATGTTCTTTTAGTCATAAGGGATATAAGTGGCACAAAAGAACTAGAAAAGATGAAAAAAATTGACAAGATGAAAATGGAATTCTTATCTATGATGTCTCATGAATTGAGAACACCACTCTCAGCAATAAAAGCTTACTCTGATACTATTATAGACTCTTATGAGATGCTTGACAATGAGACATTAATAGAGTTTTTTAAAACTATACAAAGTGAAACAAACCATCTTAGCCGCCTTTTAAATGATCTTTTAGATTTTTCAAAATTAGAGTTAAAAACTTTAAATTTAGAAAAAACTAATTTCAATATTAATGAATTAATACAAGAAATCTGTAATACCTTAGAAGAATTCGCTAATAATAACAAAGTTGATGTTGAATTTGAAAACGAAGAACCTATTGAAGTTTTTATGGATAGAACAAGAATGAGACAAGTAATATTTAATTTAATTCAAAATGCAATTAAATATTCTGATAATGAAAAAAATAATAAGTTCGTTAAAATAACTACAGAAATAAATGATAATAATATAATTATTAAAATAAAAGACAATAGTATAGGTATAAAATCAGAAGATAAAGAAAAAATATTTGATAAGTTTTATAGATCAGATACTTCATTAACTTATGAAATACAAGGGACAGGTGTAGGTTTATCTATAGTTAAAGATATGGTTGAATTACATGATGGAACTATTGAGCTAGATACAGAACTTGGAGAAGGATCTACTTTTACATTAACAATTCCAAGAGGTGTTGAAAATGAGTAAAGTTTCAATTTCAGTTATATCAAAAAAAATTGAAGAATTACCAACACCAGATTTTATAGTCCAAAGAATTATAAATATTGCTTCTGATCCTAACTCGAGTGTAAAAGACTTGAATGCAGCTGTTTTGGAATCCCCATCTCTTAGTGCAAAAATTTTAAAGCTGTCTAATTCAGCATATTATGCATTACCTAGAAAAATAACAAAATTATCTCAAGCAATTAATATATTAGGATTTAAAACTGTTAGAAATCTAGCAATGAGCATATTCACTGTTAAAAACTTTTTTAGGAATGAATATGATTTTTTCAACACAAAAAAATTTTGGACTCATCTCATGGCAACAGCTATAGGTGCAGAATTATTGGCTAAAACTATTAATTTTCCAGAAAGAGAAGAAGCATTTTTAGCTGGTTTGTTACATGATTTAGGGAAAATTGCAATGTCTAATATTATGCCAGAATCTTTCGAAATGATTATAAAAGTCGCCAATCACAAAAAAATAAGTTTTAAAAAAGCTGAAGAACTATTGGAATCTTATTCACATGAATCTATAGGAAAATTACTATTTAAACAATGGGGATTATCTGATTTAATTATTAATTCTGCAGGGTTTCATGACTCAGTAGATAATTTAACTGACGATAACTCGAAAATGATAGTTCAAATTATTCATATAGCAAACATCACAACAAATACCCTTTATTATGGATATTCTGGGAATTTTGGAATAGAAGTTCCTGATACGAATTCTTGGAATAACCTCGGATTAAATCCTAAGAAGTATTTTAATTATGTAGAAGCTTTGAAGAAAAAAATTGATGAATCAGAGGAATTTATGAATATAGACGGAATAGTAGATGATATGGAGGTAGATGAAAATGTCTGAGTTCAGAAAAAAAATGATCGAATCAGAAATTATGAAATTATTCAATAAATCATATTACTCCTTAAGAGATCCTGAAGTACGTGGTCATATGATTAACACAAATCATGTTAAGTTAGCAAAAGATAAATCTTATGTAGATGTTTATGTTTCAGCTCTTGATGGAGATATTGAAAAAATTGTAAAAAAATTAAATAAAGCTCAAGGTTTCTTCAGAAAAGTGATAGCTGAAAATATTAGAATGTTTAAAGTACCTGAAGTAAGGTTCCATATTGACAAAGGTCTTCAAGCCAGTGTTAAAGTACATGAATTGCTTGATAAAGTAGAATATAGTCAACAAGAAGAGGATAACAAGGATGATAAAACTGATGAATAAATCAGGTTTTTTGAATATTGAGAAACCCAAGAATATTACATCACATGATTTAGTTGATATAGCAAGAAAAGAGCTTCAAACAAAAAAAATAGGTCACACAGGAACATTAGATCCGTTTGCAGAAGGAGTTATGGTTTTAGCAGTTAATCAAGGTACTAAATTCATTGAGTTTTTTCAAAATTCATATAAAACATACCATGTAATAGCAGAGCTTGGTATCATAACAGATACATACGATATGACTGGAACCATAAAAGAAAAAAATATTGTAACTGAAAATCAAAAAAATTTACTTTTCAAAACAATAAATAGTTTCGTAGGTTATTCCCAACAAATTCCACCCGCATATTCCGCCAGAAGATACAAGGGTAAGAGATTGTATGAATATGCAAGACAAGGTAAAATCATTAATTTACCTCCAAAAGAAGTTCATATAAAAAAAATAGAAAACATTAATATTGATAACCAAACTTTCGAATTTGATGTAGAAGTTTCTTCAGGAACCTACATAAGGAGTTTAATTATGGATATAGGGTATAATCTTGGCTGCGGTGCTGTAACTAAAAAACTAAAAAGAACCGCAATTGAAAAATTCGAATTAAAAAAATCTATTAAACCAGAAAATATTAGTTATGATAAGTTATTAGATCCAACTGATTATTTAGAAATGCCTGAAATAAAAGTTAAATATGGTTATAAAATTGAAAATGGAATTCATGTTTATATTAATAATATAATGGATACAAAGTACAACTTCAAAAAGGGTGAATTTATAAAAATTTTTAATGAAGAAGATAAGTTTATTGGATTTGCTAAAACTGAAAGAACTTCAAAATATATGAATACTCTTTTGAAAAAAAATAGTGAGAGTTTTGAAAGAGTTGCAAAACTGTATAAGATTTTTAACCAGAGGTGAAAAAATTGTATTCTGTAGCTGTCGGAACTTTTGATGGAGTTCACAAGGGACATAAATACATACTAAATAAAAATATAGAAAATGCAAAAAAGAATAATTTAAAACCTCTCTCTATTATGTTAAGATACCCTATAAGTCAATATGTAAATGGTTTTAAAGGATTAATCTATCCTTCTTGGGAAAGAAAAAACTTTATAAAAAAACTAGGCATAGAAGTAGAAATTATAGATATGGAGAACGTTTGGAACATAACTCATTATGATTATTTAGAGATTTTAAAAAAAAGAAACGTAAAATCTATTGTATGTGGAGAAGATTTTAAATTTGGAAGAGGTGCTGTCGGAAATACTTCATTTTTATTAAAGCATGCTAATGAATACGGGATAAATGTTAATATTTTACACGATTTAAAAAATAAAGGTAGTAGAATTAGTTCTACGATGATTAGAAACGCTATTAAAAAAGGAGATATTCAACTTACTAACAAGATGCTTGAAAAAACTTGGACTTTAGAAGGTCCTGTGTATGAAGATAGACACATAGGTAAAAAATTAGGATTCCCTACTGCAAATATTGATATTAGATATAAAGAAGATATAATTTTCCCGAAATATGGTGTTTATCTAGTTAAAGGAAAAATAGAAAGTATGGATAAAAAATATTGGGGATTGATGAATGTTGGAGTAAGACCAACTTATTTTGAAAATAAAAAAATCCCAAAAGTTGAAGTATTCTTTTTAGATTTTGATCAAGATATATATAATAAACATGTGAAAATTGAAATTTTAGATTTTATGAGAGATGAAGTTAAATTTGATGATGAGAAAAAGTTAATAGAAGCAATGAATAAAGACTTAAAAAATGCTAGAGAGTTAATTTACTAAATTATATTATTTTAATTAATATAATATGAACTGCTTGACAGCTGAGATAATCTATGGTATTATTTACTTCGGTTATCAACTGATGCCCCCATCGTCTAGAGGCCTAGGACATTGGCCTTTCACGCCAAAGACACCAGTTCGAATCTGGTTGGGGGCGCCACCACTTAAAAGTGGGCGCTTAGCTCAGCGGGAGAGCATCTGCCTTACAAGCAGAGGGTCGTAGGTTCAATCCCTGCAGCGCCCACCATTTTTTTATTTATGGGCAGATAGCTCAGTCGGTAGAGCAACGGACTGAAAATCCGTGTGTCGACAGTTCGATTCTGTCTCTGCCCACCACAAACTCCAGTATATATACTGGAGTTTTTTTATATAAAAGGAGATGATGATTATTTATTTTGGAGCACATATGAAAATATCTAATGGTATTGAAAATGTACCAGAGGCAATTTCAAATATTAATGGAAATACTTTTCAAATTTTCGTTAAATCCCCAAGAACATGGAAATCTCCAAATATTGACAATAGTACGGTAAACACTTTTAAAAAAAATATGAAAAGATACTCTATATCTATGGATAAAATATTAGTTCATTCTAATTATTTAATTAATTTAGCCTCACCAAAAGAAGATACTTGGGAAAAATCTATTAAAAGCATGGTAGAAGAAATAAATGCAGTCCAAAAATTAGGAATTAAACATTATAATATACATTGTGGTTCTCATTTAGGCAAAGGCGAAGATTATGCATTAAATAGAATTGTTGAAGCATTAAACGAAGTTTATAATTCTGTAGATTTGAATCTAAATATTTGCCTTGAAAACTCTTCTGAAAAAGGAAATAATTTTGGATATAAATTAGAACAAATTGGAAAAATTTTCGAGAGTTATAAACATAACGAATACTTAAGTTTTGTTTACGATACTTGTCATGGGTTTGATAGTAATTATGATTTGAGAAATGAAGAAGATGTAGATATTCTTTTAAAAAAAATGGATGATAATTTTGGTTATAATAATTTAAAATTTATTCATTTAAACGATTCAAAGTCAAAATTAAATGAAGGAAAAGATAGACACGCCAATATAGGGAAAGGTTATATTGGTGAAAAAGGTATCAGAAATATAATAAATAATCAAAAGCTGAAAGAAATTCCTTTTATACTGGAAACACCTGGTGATGATGATACTCACAAAAATGAAATTAAAAAATTAAATGAATTATTAAAATAAAAGAAGAGGCGAATGCCTCTTCTTCTTTAGTCTATCCATTCAATATCCTGAAGTAAAATATTTTTTGCTGCTTGTTTATCGACTGTGGATAAAACTCCCAGTGCAGCAAATATATAGTATTTGTCATAAGCTAATTTAACTTTTTTGCCAGGAACTAATTTATTAGGTCTATCTAATTCTTTTATTGAATTCATGATAAAATCTCTATGTCTTGATCGAGTTAGTATCCCACCAGTTCCAAAAATATATTTTATAGCTGTTAAATCTTTTCCTTGGGCTATTTTTTGTCTACCATTTGGCCCAAATAAATATTTTATGGAACCTGAATGCCTAATAATAGACTCAGAAAAACACTTTCTAGCCATATGAGCTGTAAAATTTTCCATTTCTTCATTTCCAGGATAGGGATTCATCTTTTTTATTAATTCATCATGATTTGGAAATTGATTTTCTAATTCTTTTTTATCCAACATATCATAAACATTTTCTGCATTTACAAATAATCCCATATCTCCTTCAACCGTTCTTTTGCTTACAGGTTCTGGGGATAAAAGTATTTTTTGTATTTCTGGTTCTCCTTCAGTTACTGAATCAACATCTGTTGTAGCACCACCAATATCTACTACTAATACATCATCATATTCCTCAGCTAAAAGTTCAGAGGTCAACATTACAGATCCAGGAGTTGGAATTATTTCTTCATCTACTATATCATATATTTTTTCCATTCCAGGTGCATGAATAATATTTTTTGAGAATAACTCTTGGATTATTCTTCTCGCAGGTTGTACATTTAATTGATCTACCTTTGGATATACATTTTCTGTAATAATTACCTGTTTTCCTTTTTCTTCTAATATTTCTTTAGCTTCTTCTGCAACATTAGAATTACCAGCATACACAATCGGAACATTTATATCCATATCAGATATTAGTTCAGCATTATGAAGTATTGTATCTTCTTCTCCATAATCGACTCCTCCAGCCAAAAGAATCATTTTAGGATCGAATTTTTGTATATTATCTAAATGTCTTTTTCTCATTTTACCTGAAGTGACATATTTCAGAACCCCGCCAGCTCCTAAAGCAGCTTCTCTCGCAGCTCTAACTGTCATATCATAAACTAAACCATGTACTGTTATTTTTAACCCACCAGCTGCTGATGAACTAGCTATAAACTTTTCCCACTTTATTTTTTCTTTTAATTTGTTTTCCAACCTTTTTATAGCATTAAAAATTCCTATAGTTACATCGCCTTCTTTTACAGTAGTATAATGTTCAGCTTGGCCGATAACTTTAGGAGTTTTAGTTGTTATATTATCAAAAGCAGTAACAACTGTAGTGGTACTTCCAATTTCAGCAACCAGTAAATCAAATTTCAATTAAATCACCCTCTGAATTTTTCTATAAATTTTTCTAATCTATTTAAAGCTTTTTCTAAATTTTCTTGAGAGGTTGCAAAAGAAATTCTTATGAATCCTTTTTTGTAAAATCCAGATCCTGGTACTACAGCCAGTCCAACATCTGATAATAATTTTTCAGCAAATTCTTTATCATTGTAACCAAATTCATCGACCGATATAAAGAAATAAAAAGCTCCTTTAGGCTTATTGAATTTAAGAGTCATTTTATCTAGTCTACTTGCTACATAATCTCTTCTCTTTTTAAACTCTTGGAACATAGGGTAAACATCAACATCAAAAGCTTTTAACGCTGCATATTGAGTTGGAGTAGAAACATTTGATGTAGAGTGTGATTGTATTTTGCCTATTTGTGACATTAATTCTTCGGGCCCCACTGCATAACCAATTCTCCAACCTGTCATAGCCCAAGTTTTAGAAAAAGCATTTATTATAACTGTTCTTTCTTTCATTCCTTCAAATGAAGAGATTGAATAATGTGTTCCATCATATACCAAAAGTTCATAGACTTCATCACTTATAACTAATAATTCATTTGCTTTTGCAATATCAGCGATATCTTTTAATGCTTCTTTGCTATATATCATTCCAGTTGGATTGTTAGGAGAATTTATTAAAATTGCTTTTGTCCTTGGAGTTATATATCTTTCTATTTTATTTTTATCTGGTTGGAATCCATTTTCAAAATCAAGTGGAACATGAACTGGTTCTCCTCCTGTCATTTTTATTTGAGCTTCATAACTAACCCATGATGGGTCTAAAACCATTATTTCATCTCCAGGATTAGTTATAGCCATAAGTACATTAAAAAGTGCTTGTTTACCTCCGTTTGTTGCAACAACATTTTTAGGTCCATATTCATTATTTGTCCTTTTTGAAATATATTTTGCTATCTTTTCTCTCAATTCTATTATTCCACTTGATGCAGTATATTTTGTTTTTCCTTCCTTCAATGCAGTATAAGCAGCTTCTACTATTTCTTCAGGTGTATTGAAATCCGGTTCTCCTGCAGTTAGTTTTATTATGTCTTCACCTTTTTGTTCTAATTCTATTGCCTTTGCATTTAATGCTAATGTTATTGATGGTTCTACGGATTTTATTTTTTCTGATAAATTCATATAATACCTCCTTGAAATTTTTTTCTTGAAATTTTTTTCACTATAATATTCTACATTTTCAATTATTTAAATTCAAACATAAATACTTGTGGTTTCCCAAGTTTATGTTAAACCTTTAATCATTTTCATAATATTTCTGTATTAATCATAGGAATTAAAAAAATAACTGCGTTTAAGCAGTTATTTTTTTATGATTATCAATTCTATCAAATTATGTTTTTCATTTTTTGGAACAATGTATATCTTTTCAAAGCCATCTACAAGTAAAGTATAAAAATAATCATAATTATCTGAGCTAGTAATTTTTTTTATTTCTTTTTTCTCTATATTGAAAGATATATTCCCTTTTTTTATACTAATTATATTATCTTTATTTTCAACATAATTATTTTCTTTTAAAACTTTGTTAATTAAAATAATATTTTGATTTAAAAGGTTATTTGTTATTTCTTCAATCTCGTCTAAAATTTTCTCATTAGGCACTACAACATATTTTATTTCTTCACCATCTTTAAATAAAATTGAAAACTCCATCCCCCTAAAATCATAAGAAGGATAACCTAAAGCTGAAAAATATTGATTTTCATAAAAATAGAATCTTGGATCAAAAGTTTTTATTGTTGTCTGCCCTTTATCAGATTTAAAAATATATCGGTATTCCAAATTTGTTTTTTCAATTGAGATAGAAGTATTTTTATCTTCATACTCTGTACTTTTTAACCTTATGTAATTACTATCGTTAATTTTTATATAAGGATGATAATATTGATTTCTAAGAGTTTGTTCATAGGTATTCCACAAGAAAAAGGCAATAAGATATATAAAAGCCATTAATGATAATATTATAGCAAAATTTTGAAAAGTAAATAATTTTTCTTTTTTATCTATTTTATCCATTGCCATACCTCATCTCATCCAAATTTTAAACCCATTTGTAATAGGCATTCTTCTATCCTTACCAAAAGATCTTTCTGTTAATTTTATTCCAGGAGCTGACTGTCTTCTTTTAAATTCATTTATATCAACCTTTTTTATTATTTCTCTAACTATTGGTTCATCAAAATCTTCAATTAATTCATCAAAAGACATTTCTCTATCGATGTAATTAAACAATATTCTATCTAAAAGATCATATTCAGGCAAGCTATCTTGGTCTTTTTGATCTGGTTTTAATTCCGCAGATGGAGCTTTGTCAATAATTTCCCTTGGAATTATATCATATCCGTTTTTCTTGTTTATGAAGTTTGCCATTTTATATACTTCAGTTTTATATAAATCTTTTATAGGTGAAAATCCCCCAACCATGTCTCCGTATAAAGTAGAATAACCCACAGCTGATTCACTTTTATTACTTGTTGCAAGAGCTAAATAACCATAATTATTCGAAAAACTCATAACTATAGTTCCTCTTAATCTTGCTTGAATGTTTTCTTGTGTTAAGCTTTTTATTTCAGACATTACATTTTTTAAGTTTGATGAAAAATTATCAAAAATATCTTTAATAGGGATTTCTACAGTTTTAAAACCGTAATTTTTGGCCAATTTAATTGAATCATTTACACTTCCTTTGGATGAGTACATTGAAGGCATCATTATACCTAAAACATTTTCTTTTCCTAAAGCATCAGAAGCAATTGCAGCAATTAATGCAGAATCAATACCCCCACTTAATCCAAAACAAACTTTTTCAAAATTATTTTTTTGTAAATAATCAGTTAACCCTAATTTTATAGCATTGTAAGTTTGTTCTATTTCTTCAAACCAATAATTATCAACTTTTTCTATTTTCCTTCTATTATTTTTTTTATTATATTCCATTTTATGTATTTTATTTGTTGTATAATTATTGTGACTATAATGTTTTCTTTTTCCTTCTCTTAAATTTGCTCTAGTAGTCTCATAAGGATCTATATCTGCTGTATATAAACCTTCTTCAAACAAAGGAGCTTTTAATTTTACCTCACCATATGGATTGATAATAACACTTCCACCATCAAAAACTACTTCATCTTGCCCTCCAACATGATTTGTATATATTAGCCAACTAGATAATTCTGATGCTCTTGTTTTAAGCATTTCTAATTTGCTAATATTTTTATTTTTATGATAAGGCGATGCAGATAAATTTAATATAACATTCACTCCATTTTGAGCTAAAGCAAGTGCAGGACCATTAGGAACCCATATATCTTCACAGATATTCACACCTAATTTAACATCATCTATCTGGAAAATCTCTACATCTTTTCCGTTGGTAAAATACCTTTTTTCATCAAACACTGAATAATTAGGTAAAAACATTTTTCTGTAATCTGTTATTACCTTCCCATCATAAACAACATAAGCGCTATTATATGATTCAATATCCCAATCAACAGCCCCAAAGATTATTGTTATGTCTTTATCTCTTGAATAATTTATTATTTTCTTTGTATATTCCTTTGATTCTCTTAAAAATTGAGTTTTTAAAATCAAATCCTCAGGTGGATATCCGTTTAGAGTTAATTCAGGAAACAAAACAATATCCGAATTTTCTTTTATTGCTTTTTCGATAAAATAAATTATTTTATCATAATTGTATTTGTAATCCCCAACTCTCGCATTCATCTGAGCTAAAGAAATTCTCATTTTCATTTTATTATTTCCTCCTCTATTAACATAGATTTTACAATTTCACTTATTGCTTTATTATCTACAATCGTTAACAGTTCATAATTTGTATTTCTAGCTTTGTATGTAAAATTATAGCTTCCTAATATTATTCTTTTTTCATCTAAAATTATAATTTTTGCATGAAGATCATCATAGCTAACTTTATTTATTCCTTTTAAATGATTGACTGCTTCAGAATAATAAATATTCCAATCATCAAAATATAAATTAATTTCTATATCTTTAGAAGCTGCTTTTTCAATTTCATAAACTAAAAATGGATCTGTTAATGAAAAAGCAAATATATCTATTTTATTTTTTGCTTTTCGAATTTCTTTTTGAATAACTTTGTATATTTTATTATTGGGAGTTGAATAAAAAGAAAAATCTCCAATTTCTGTATTATTTAGTTTTTTCTCTAAAGAAGGTTTATATTTCTTTGAGCTCAAATTGTAGAATTCTTTTTTAAAAACATTAACAATCTCTTTATCTTCAGTATAAACAAAAATATTTTTATCTCCAATTATTCCACTATATGTCATATTTCCTGTACCAAAAATAACAGATTCATCATCAAATATATAGAATTTTTCATGTTGTATCCCTGTATTAGGGGCGGTGACTTTTTGTATATTTAATTTGTCTTTAGTTTTCACTCCTGAAGAATCTGCTATAATATGATGGTTTTTGCTCAAAAGAGATTTCGTTATTGTTTCGTCAATACTATAGGTAACTATTTTTATTTCTCTAGAGTATTTAATTTTATTCTCTATAAAATCTTTAAAATATAACCCATTAGAAAATATTTTATAAGAAAAAACAATATTTGAAAAAAATAACAATATCAAAATACTATATTTTAATTTGTTCATAATCATCTGGTGATTCAAGCGTTACTCTACCAAACACCCCATCATTAAAATCTTTCAAAAAAGTATTTCTACCTCTATCATAATCTCCAACTCCACCTTTTTTTATAAAATTTCTTTTTTTTGCAAATTCAAGAATAAATTCATATGCATTTTCTTTTTTTGATCCATCTTCTACTATATTGTCAAGGTAATCAGGATATTTTCTTTTCAAGTAATCAAAAATATAAAATACAGCATCGTCTTTTATAACATCGTCACCTTTAATAGAACCAATAGCCATTAATTTATTTTTAATTCCTTCATTGTATAATTCCGGAAAAAGAATACCAGGTGTATCTAATATTTTTATCTCTTTATTTACACTAATCCATTGAATACCTTTAGTAACTCCAGGGATATTCCCAATAGTGGTAGACTTTTTACCTTTGAATCTATTTATAAAAGTTGATTTTCCAACATTAGGTACTCCTACAATAATAGCTCTTTTTTCTTTATAATTTGTTGGAATGTGTTTTGCCACTTTATTTTCTAAAAACTTTTTTATGTTTTCAGATTTTAAATTCGTTTTTAATACAACATACCCTTTTTCTTTGTAAAGATCTACCCATTCCTCAGTTTTTTCTTTATCACAAATATCATATTTGTTCATTATAAGTATTTTTTGTTTGTTTTTGAACAAGTTTTCATATTCATAAGCTCTTGAAGCATAAGGAGCTCGTGCATCTAGAAGTTCTATAACTGCATCGACAATTTTCAAATTCTTTTTTATGCTATCTTTTGCTTTTTTAATATGACCGGGATACCACATATTTTTGCCTCCAAGTTTATCTTTAAATTGATAAAATATGTTAAAATAGATAATGATGTATCTAAATATCTCAACATTTAGATTTTATCATAAATAAGGAGATGATTCTACTGAAAGCTTATATAAACATGCCTAAAGATCTAGAACCAGTAGAGGTTTTTGGAGCTTATAATAAAAGGGCGAAATATTTATCTAAAAAATTCAATGTTGACATTTATTTAAAAGACAATAAAATTACAATAAATTCTGAATCAGATAGAAATAATAAAATAGTCAAAAATGTTTTTAAAGAATTAATTGATATATTGGAGGAAGGGCATTTACCAGAATGGAATCAATTTCTATATTTGATTTCAAGAAATACCGGTGAAGATATCGATACTTCTAAATCCATGAAAGAAGTAATAAACACTACAATTAATGGAGTTAAAATATCAGCAAAAACAGATGGTCAAGCAAAATACATTGAAGATTTAAAAAACAACGAAATAGTTTTTTCGATTGGTCCCGCTGGTACTGGTAAAACTTATTTAGCAGTTGCAATGGCTGTTGATTATTTAAAGAAAGGAAAAGTCCAAAGACTTATTTTAACAAGACCTGCTGTCGAAGCAGGAGAAAAGCTTGGTTTTTTACCAGGAACTCTTTATGAAAAAGTTGATCCTTATCTAAAACCTTTATATGATTCGCTTATAGACTTTTTAGGAGTAGAAAAAGTTAATTTTTATAAGGAAAAAGGAATTATCGAAATAGTTCCTTTAGCTTATATGAGAGGTCGAACGCTAAATAACTCCTTTATTATTTTAGATGAAGCACAAAACAGTACTTATCAACAAATGAAAATGTTTTTAACAAGAATTGGGTTTAACTCTCAAGTTGTAGTAACTGGAGACATCACCCAAATTGATTTGGAAAAGAAAAAAGATTCAGGGTTATTGGCTGTGAGCCATTTTTTGACCAATATAAAAGGAATTAAATTTAACGAATTAAAAAAATCGGATGTTGTAAGAAATCCTCTTGTGAAAGAGATTATAAATGCTTACGAGATTTTCGAAAAAGACTCGGAGTGATAATATGAAAAGAAAGAAAAAATTAAAAGAAGAGGTTTTAAAAGAAAAACCACAGAATTTAGAATCCATAATAATTAGAATGCTTATTTTCGCAATATTAAGTTTTATTGTTGAATTCATAATTTGGAGAAGGTTATCTTTTGATTTTCAAGTAAAATTCAATATAGTCTTCCAAACATATTGGTTTTTTATAGTAGAATTATACATAAAAAAGAAAAAGATGTTTCAACTTCATCCAACAAATTATTGGGCAGCTTTTATGATCCCTTTAGTTTCAGCAATATTATTAAATGCGTTTATATATAAATATGTAAGTGTTTATACAGTAACAGCTCTTTTAACGACTATGCTTATTACAATGCTTATTGATTTTGATATAGGTATTTTATCTTCTTTATCTTTTTCTTTATTTTTTGGAATAATATATGGATTTGATATTACTTATATGATGATTATTTTTTTACCTTCAACATTTGTTGCTTGGGTATCTAAAAAGATTATTAGAAGAATTGAAATATTTTTACCTTTTATAATTTCAAGTGTTTTACAAATAGGTTTGATGGTTGTATTTAGTTATACTAGAGATACAAATCAATTATTGTCAATTTTCTTGATAAACTTTTTTACAATGCTTATTTCAATGGGGATATTACCATTTTTTGAGTACATAACAAGAGTTTATTCTGATTTGGGTTTATTGGAACTGGGAAATTTAAATCATCCTGTCCTTAAAAAGATGACTTTACATGCTGCTGGTACTTATTACCATAGTATGATAATTTCAAATATTGCAGAAAGTGCCACGGAACACATAAAAGGAAATTCTATATTGGCAAGAGTAGGCTCATATTTTCACGATATTGGTAAAACATGGAGACCTCAATTCTTTACTGAAAATCAAAAAGGAGTTAATCCACATAACAATATAAGTCCAAAAATGAGTTCATTAATTTTAGATAATCATGTAAATTATGGAAAACAAATGGCAAAAGAACATAGATTACCTATATTAATAGAAGATATGATTGTTCAACATCAAGGAACTAGAATCAAACAATTTTTTTATAAGAAATATTATGATGAAACTGGAATTCAAAATACAGATCTTTTCAAATATCCAGGGCCAATCCCTCAATTTAAAGAATCTGCTATACTCATGATATGTGATGTAACGGAAGCTATAACACGTTCTATGAAAGATTATAATGCTTCTGATCTAAATGAAAAATTAGATGACCTAATCGAATCTCTTTTTTTCGAAGGTCAATTAGATGATGCGGGATTATCTTTAAGAGAATTACAAATGATAAAGGGGAAAATAATTAGAACAATAATGGAAATGAATCATAAGAGAATTAAATATCCAAAAATAGATTCTAAAGAATTAAAAAGGTGATTAAATTTGATTATAAATATAAACAATCAATCTGAAGAAAAGATAAATATAAAAAAAATTGAATATATTTGCGAAAAAGTTATTTTAGAAGAATATCAGGATGGAGACTTTGAATTGAATATTCTTTTGAGCGATAATGAGACAATTCAAGAGTATAATTCAAATTTCCGAGGAAAATCAACGCCAACTGACGTTCTTTCCTTTGAATACGGTTTGAAAGAGAAAATCATTGGTGATATAGTTATATCGATCGAAAGAATCAAAAAACAAGCAAAAAACTTCAACAACAGTTTTGAAGAAGAATTTTTTTATATCCTAATACATGGTGTACTACACATCCTTGGTTACAACCATAACGATACAGATGAAAAAGAAGAAAAAATGTTTGAAATTCAAAATAAATATTTTAAAAAGTATTATGAGGAGGGATAACCTTGTCTTTAGTGAGACCGTTTAAAGGATTAAGACCTAAAAAAGAACATATAGAAGAATTTTCATGTCCACCATATGATGTTCTAGAAAGTGATGAAGTAGAAAAAATAGTATCTGAACATCCAAATAGTTTTTTGAGAGTAACTAGAGCGGAAGTAGATTTCTCAGATGGAACTGATCCTCATTCTGACGAAGTTTATAAAAAAGCTGGTGAAAACCTCAGAAAATTTGAGGAAGAAGGAATCTTAATAAATGATGAGAAACCATCTTATTACATTTATAGAGAAACATGGAAAGGGAAAACCCAATTAGGATTATTCGCAACAGTTTCTGTTGATGAATATGATGAAGGAAAAATTAAAAAACATGAATTAACTAGAGAAGAAAAAGAAGACGATAGAACAAGGCACATAACATTATTAGGAGCTCAATCAGGTCCTGTTTTCTTGACTTTTAAATCTAAAGATGAAATCAAAAATTTGTTGGAAAATTCTATTAATGATACAAATAAAATTTCTGATTTTATTGACGATAACGAAGTACGACAAGAACTATGGTTAATTGATGATGAAAATAAAGTAAATGAAATAAAAGAAGCTTTTAAAGGGATAGATAACCTTTACATAGCAGACGGACACCATAGAGCCGCTGCAGCCTCTAGAACTAGAAAAATAAAAAAAGATGAAAATTCTAATCACACAGGAGATGAAGAATATAATTATTTCTTAGCAGCAATTTTTCCGCATGATGAGCTTAGAGTTTTAGACTATAACAGAGTAGTAAAAGATTTAAATGGTTTATCCAAAGATGATTTTTTAGCTTCAATAAAAGATAAATTTGAAGTACAAATAGCACCTGAATCACCTTATTCTCCAGAAAATATTCATAATTTTGGAATGTATATTGACAAAGAATGGTATCTTTTAAAAGCAAAAGATGAAATTATAGATAAAAATGATCCTGTTAAAGAACTGGATGTTTATATCTTACAAAATCATTTATTAGACCCAATATTAAACATTAAAGATCCAAGAAAAGATTCAAGAATACACTTCTTAGGAGGAATTAGAGGTGTAGGAGCATTATCAAAATGGATAGATACAAAAGATTGGGGAGTTGCTTTCTCGATGTATCCTACTCCACTAGAACAACTAATAAATGTTGCTGATGCTGGAAAAATAATGCCACCTAAATCAACTTGGTTTGAACCAAAATTAAGATCAGGTCTTGTAGTTCATAAAATATAAGCCTTATGATATAATTGAAGGTGACTCTATTGTAGAGTCACCTTTTTTTAATATCATCTGTTGGAGGAAAGTATGAAAAAATATAAATTCGATCTGAAAAATAAATTTGAAAAAATCAAAACTCATATAAACGATACTAAGTTTGATTTCACAGAATATAGAGAATTCAACCAACATGTCTTTGGATATAAACGCTCTTGGGAAAAATTATCTACTCACAACTCTATAAAATTTGTAAAAAGACTTTTAATACCTCAAACCAATTTGATGCTTTCTTATTTTCAAGATGAATATGGTGAAAAAGCTGATTATTTAATTTATATTGATTTTGGTAAATACAAACAAACAAAAAACTATATATTATTTCATGATTTGGAATTAGATATTTTGATAAAAAAAGATTTTTCCTTTGAAATATTAGATATGGATGAATTATTTGAGTCTTATGAAAATCAAAAAATAAATGAAATAGAGCTTAAAAAACTTTTGTTTCTTTTAGAAAATATAATAAATGGGTTCTCCAACGATGGAGTGTTGAAAACACTTTATGAAATCGCTGGCGAAGAACCTATAGATTGGTTAACTAATAATTATTTATAATTCAAATAATCCTTCAAGTAGTCTGAAGTAAAACCACCTTGTCTTACAATGTCTTCAGGAGTACCTTCTGCTATAATTTTCCCTCCATTTTTACCACCGTCTGGTCCTAAATCAATAATATGATCTGCATTTTTTATCACATCCATATTGTGCTCAATAACCACTACTGTATTTCCTTTTTCAACTAACATATCTAAAACAGCTAATAATTTCCTTACGTCTTCAAAATGTAATCCTGTAGTAGGCTCATCTAAAATATAAAAAGTTTTGCCAGTAGACCTTTTTCTCAGTTCTGAAGTTAATTTAATTCTCTGTGCTTCTCCTCCTGACAAAGTTGTTGCTGGCTGTCCAAGTTTTAGATAACCTAATCCAACTTCTTTTAATAGTTCTAAAATCCTACTTATAAAAGAAACATTCTTGAAAAATTCTGAAGATTCATCGATGCTCATCTCTAAAACATCAGAAATTGTTTTTCCCTTATATTTAACTTTTAGAGTTTCTTTATTATATCTTTGCCCTTTACAAACATCACATGTCACATAAACATCAGGTAAAAACTGCATCTCTATTTTTTTCACACCATGTCCTTTACAAGATTCACATCTTCCACCTTTTACATTAAAACTAAATCTTCCTTTGTCATATCCTCTAATTTTTGATTCTTTTGTTTGTGAAAAAATATCTCTTATAAAATCAAAAACACCTGTATATGTAGCAGGATTACTTCTAGGTGTTCTTCCTATTGGACTTTGATCAATTGAAATAATTTTATCAACATGTTCTAAACCTTTCATTTCTTTATAATATCCTGGAACGACTCGAGACCTATTTATTTCTTTTTGTAATGCTGGATACAAAGTATCCATAACCAACGAAGATTTCCCTGAGCCAGAGACTCCTGTAACTACTATAAACTTACCTAAAGGAAAATCTATATTGATATTTTTTAAATTATTATGTGCGGCACCTTTTATGGATATTTTCTTTTTATTTTTTTCTCTTTTTTTATCTAAAAATTCAATCTTAGCTCTTCCAGTTAAATATTGTCCCGTTAAAGATTTACCTGGTTTTTTCAAAATATCTTTAACAGTCCCTTCAAACATAACTTCCCCACCATTGATACCAGCAGCAGGACCTAGATCGACAATATAATCAGAATTCTTAATAATTTCTTCATCATGTTCTACAATGATAACAGTGTTTCCTAAATCTTTTAATTTATGTAAAGTTCCAATCAACCTATCATTGTCTCTAGAATGCAAACCAATAGTAGGTTCGTCTAAAACATATGTAACCCCTGTTAATCCTGATCCAATTTGAGTAGCAAGTCTAACTCTCTGAGATTCTCCTCCAGATAATGTTCCAGAGGTTCTAGAAAGAGATAGATATCCTAAGCCAACGTCTTTTAAAAATTGTAATCGAAGTTTTATTTCTCTCAATAATTCTTTTGCAACTTCTTTATTAAAATCATTTAATACTAATTTTTCAAAAAAACTAGAAGTATCATCTATTGGTTCATCTGTTATTTCAAAAATATTTTGATCGTTGATTTTTACCGATAGAGCTTCTTCTCTTAACCTATGACCTCCACATGATTGACATGTTGTTTGAAGCATAAAATTTCTTTCTATCCATTCTCTAATATCTCTTGAATTTGTCTCATAATATCTTCTGTTATACCAATTAACCATACCTTCAAAAGCTTTTGAAAATTTATGAAGTCGACCTTCTTTTGATTCAACTTCAAAATCAATTTCTTTACTACTTCCATATAATAAAACATTTATTATTTTATCTGGTAATTCTTTCATAGGTTTAGATGGACTTTCATCATATTCTTCTAAAATCTGAGTCATCACTTTTACCATATAAGTATCTTTACCCATATTCAATACTCCGCCATTATTAAGTGGTTTTTCTAAATCAAAGATATATTCAGGTTGAACTTCAAGTTTGAATCCTAAGCCATGACAATCTTCGCAAGCTCCATATGGACTGTTAAAAGAAAATAATTTTGGATTTATTTCAGGGAAACTATAGCCATCTTCAGGACAAGCAAGTATTTCAGAAAATTGTTGTTCTTTTAAAACTTTATTGTTTCTATCCATTTCTCTAATATCAACAAAACCACCAGACTCTTTCAAAGCTATTTCGATTGCTTCATAAAGTCTTTCAAAATTATCTTTTCTAAGTTTTAATCTATCTACCAAAAGATTTATATTATGTCTATAGCTTTTCCTCAAAGATTCAATATCTTCCAAATCCATCATTTCACCATCAATTTCCAAAACTCTGAACCCTGAAACTTTTAAATTTTTAATTTCTTTTTTGAATTCTCCTTTTTTCTCTTTTGCTATTGGAGAAAAAATATAAATTCTTGAATCATCTTTAAATTCTTTATAAATATTATCTATAATTTCATCAACTGTTGAACTTTTAAGCTCTGTACCACATTTAGGACAATAAGCTTTGCCCACTCTAGCATATAAAACCCTCATATAATCATAAATTTCTGTAACTGTACCTACAGTTGACCTAGGATTATTAGAAACTGTTTTTTGTTCAATTGCTATAGCTGGTGATAAACCTTCTATCATTTCAACATCTGGTTTTTTTAAATCTCCTAGAAACTGTCTGGCATAAGAAGAAACGGATTCTAAATATCTTCTTTGGCCTTCAGCGTAAATTGTATCTAAAGCTAATGTGGACTTACCTGATCCTGATAACCCACTAATAACAGATATTTTATTTTTTGGAATTGTTACATCAATATTTTTTAAATTGTGTTCTTTAGCCCCTACAATCTTTATTTCATTTTGCATTATATCCCTCCTGCTTATTATACATATATTTACTTAGTATATTTTACTATAAGTTTTATAAGAAAATTTTACGATTATTTTTACATAATAAATATATTATCTTTTGGGTATATTTTCTCAAAACAACTGAAACTATTATAATAGTTATTAAAACTATGTATTTTGAAATAAGTTGATTATTCTGAATGTATGTTAACATGATTGAAAATTAATGAGCTGTGATTTTTAATATAAAATGACAATTTATCTGTTACAATGTCAGTGTAAAATTGAATATTTTTTAAAACGAATCCTATATAATCTTGAGAATAAGGCTCAAGAGTCTCTACCAGATAACCGTAAATTATCTGACTATAGGAGAAGAATTATTTTTTAATAGTATTTTTCAATAAAAAAACCTTCTCCTATTAATATTAGGAGAAGGGTTTTTTATTTTATTTTTTAATCATCTTAAGGAGGTTTTTACCTTGGACAAGTTTTTCGGGATTTCTAAAGCTGGTAGTTCTGTTAGAAAAGAGGTTTACGGGGGTATCGCAACTTTTCTAACTATGGCTTATATTATTTTTGTCAACCCTTCCATTTTAGTAGATGCTATTCCAGGCACTGCAAGCAATCCAGCATTATACGACCAATTTTTTGGTGCTATAATGGTTGCTACAATCTTAGGTGGAGCAACAGCAACTTTGCTAATGGGTTTATTTGCTAATTATCCTTTTGCTTTAGCTCCAGGTATGGGACTTAATGCTTACTTCACCTATACTGTTGTTTTAAAAATGGGTATAGACTGGAGAGTAGCTCTAGGCGCTGTTTTTGTTGAAGGTATAATTTTCATTATAATCACTTTAACAGGGGTAAGGACTTTCATAGGTAATGCAATACCAAAAACGATAAAAATAGCAACCGCTGCAGGTATTGGCTTGTTTATTTCATTTATAGGACTTAAAGGATCTGGTATTGTTGTAGCTGATTCAGAAACCTTTGTAGCTTTAGGTAATATAACTTCTCCAGAAGCTTTAACAACTATTATCGGACTTTTTTTAATTGCTATTTTATACACACTTAAAGTACCAGGCTCTGTGTTAATTGGAATAGTGGGAGCTACTATTTTTGGAGCTTTCGTTGGAGTTACTGAATTTCAAGGAATTGTAGGTAAAATACCAGATGTTTCTCCTACTTTTGGACAATTACAATTGACTTTAGATAATTTGTTAGAACCAACTTTCTGGATTGTTGTTTTAACTTTCTTTTTTGTTGATTTCTTTGATACAACTGGAACTTTAATGGGACTAGCTCATTCAGCTGGATTTGCTAAAAAAGATGGCAGTTTACCAAGATCTAAAAAAGCATATATGGCTGATGCGACCGGTACTGTAGTTGGTTCTCTTTTTGGAACTTCAACAGTTACTTCTTATATTGAGTCTGGTGCTGGAATAGCACAAGGTGCAAGAACAGGTTTAGCCTCAGTGGTTACATCAATCATGATGCTATCCATGCTATTCTTTTCTCCTTTAGCAGCATCTATTCCAGCTGCCGCTACTGCTCCAGCTTTGATTTTTGTTGGGTCATTAATGCTTAAAGGTTTAAAAGAAATTGACTGGGATGACACTACTGAAGGATTACCAGCTTTCATCACTCTTGTTATGATGCCATTTACTTATTCAATTGCAACAGGTATTACACTCGGTATGATTGCTTATCCTCTTGTAAAATTCTTCGGTGGCAAAAGAAAACAAATTCACTGGTTTACATGGATTTTGGCAATTTTATTCGTATTATATTTAATTTATTTAAGATAATAATTTTCTTTAAAAAAGACAGAGTTTAATTAAACTCTGTCTTTTTATTTTGGCGTACCCGGCCGGATTTGAACCGGCAATCTTCGGATCCGCAGTCCAATGCTCTATCCAGTTGAGCCACGGGTACTATTCTAAAAATTGATAAAAAAAATGGCGGAGAGGGAGGGATTCGAACCCTCGGTAGGGAGAAAACCCTACACTTGCTTAGCAGGCAAGCGCCTTAGGCCGCTCGGCCACCTCTCCGTCAACAATTTAATGACTGAAATTATTATATCATGCTTGTTTTATTCTGTCAAGACATTTTAAATAATTCTTCATGAACATAAGAATTTATTTTTCATCAAATTTCTCTATGTATTCTTCATATTCCTTAAGTTTTTCAGCTATCTTTTCTTCTAATATTTCTGGGTTTTCTATATTAATAAGTTCTCCATTTCTTTGTCCTCTTAATTTTAATTCTACTTTTCCTTCTTTTAAAGTTTTACCTACTACAATTTTTAAAGGGATTCCTATCAAATCACTATCTTTGAATTTAAAACCAGCTGAAACTTTTCTGTCGTCTAGTACTACATCATATTTTTCTTTTAGCATATTGTATATATTATTTGATGTTTCTACAACATTTTCATCTTTGTCAGTAACTTGTACTACTTCTACTTCAAAAGGAGCTAAACTAACAGGCCAGATCATTCCATTATCATCATGAAATTGTTCTACAACAGCACCTAATGTCCTTGAAACACCCCAACCATAGCACCCCATTATAAATGGTTTATTTTTACCATCTTGGTCTGTGAATGTTGCGTTTAATTTCTCCGAATATTTTGTTCCCAATTTGAAAACTTGTCCTACCTCAATTCCTTTTTTGAATTTCAAATCAGAATTACAAGAAGGACATTTTTCTCCTGGTTTTACTTCTCTTATATCTGCATATTTAGAAACTTTAAAATCTCTATCTATATTTACGTTTATAATATGAAAATCTTTTTTCATTGCTCCAACCACAAAATTTTTAATACCTTCGAGAGATTTGTCTGCAATTATTTTTACATCTTTTATATCAACTGGTCCTATAAATCCAGTTTCTACACCATACTCTTTTTTTACTTCTTCAGGTTCAAGCATTTCCAAAGTCTGATCTTTTACTACATTCCTCATTTTTGAGATGTTTATTGATTGATCTCCTCTAACTAACGCAAGAATTTTTTCTTCTTTACCTTTTAAAATTATTGATTTAACTATTCTTTCTTTTGAAACATTTAAAAATTCTGATATTTCATCTATAGTTTTAACATTAGGAGTATCTATTATTTCTTTATCTTTTAGTTCTTCTTCAAGATATTCAAATTTTTGATTTGAAGTGGCTTTTTCTATAGTTGCTGAATAATTACATTCATCACAATAAACTATTACTGATTCGCCATTTTCTGCTAAGATTTGAAATTCATGAGATTCGTTTCCTCCCATAGCCCCATTATCTGCTTTAACAACTACATATTTAGCTTTCATCCTGTTTAAAATCTTTTCATAAGCTCTATAATAATCTCTATAAGTTTTGTCTAATGATAAATCAGTTTTATGAAAGCTATATCCATCTTTCATTATGAATTCTCTGGCTCTTAAAACACCAAATCTAGGTCTTATTTCATCTCTGTATTTTGTTGTTATTTGATATAAGTTCATAGGCAATTGTTTATATGAATTTAATTCGTTTTTTATTGTTGAAGTTATCATTTCCTCATGTGTTGGTCCGAGTGCAAATTCTCTTCCATGTCTATCTTCAAATTTCATCATCTCAGGACCATAATCATACCATCTTTCTGATTCTTTCCATATTTCTGATGATTGGATTACCGGAAGAAGCATTTCTTGCGCGCCAATCTTTTCCATTTCTTCAATTACAATTTTCTCTATTTTTCTAACAACTTTCCAACCTAGGGGTAGATATGAATATATTCCTGAGGCTGCCTTTCTTATGAATCCACCTCTTATTAAAAGTTCCTGACTTTTTGTATCAGAATCAGCAGGAGTTTCTTTTAATGTAGGTGCGTATAAATTTGAGAATTTCATCGTAAAACCTCCATATTTTATTATCACGTAATTATATCATATAGAAGTTTAAATAATTAAAAAATATATTAAAATATGTATAAAAATATGAATTCTTCTATTTTAGTCAAATTATCTATGATAAAAGCATTAAAAGATGTTTAAGTACATTTATGAATACCATCATTTATGGTATAATTATATTTGAAAAGATAACGGAGGTGCTCAAATGGAAAAGTATTATGTAACAACGCCTATATATTACGTAAATTCTGAACCTCATATAGGTTCAGCATACACAACAATAGTTGCTGATATTGTAGCTAGATACAAAAGAATGAGGAATTTTGATGTTTTCTTTTTGACTGGCACAGATGAACATGGCCAAAAAATCATGCAATCTGCTACAGAAAAAGGCATCACTCCAAAAGAACTAGTTGATGATCTTTCTAACAAATTTAAAACTCTTTGGGAAGATATGGGATTAACTCATGATTATTTTGTTAGAACTACTGATAAAGAACATGAAGAAACTGTACAAGATGTAGTTCAAAAAATGAAAAACAAAGGCGACATATATAAAGGGAAATATGAAGGTTGGTATTGCATACCAGATGAGTCCTTTTTCTCTGATGATGATATACAAGAAAAAGATGGAGAAAAAGTTTGTCCTGAGTGTGGGAGAGAATTAAAATGGGTTGAAGAAGAAAATTATTTCTTCAAACTTTCTAAATATAATGAATCATTATTAAAACTTTATGATGAAAACCCTGAATTTATTCAACCTGATTTTAGAAGAAACGAAATGTATCAAATATTAAAATCTGGGTTAAGAGATCTATCAATTACAAGAACAACTTTTGATTGGGGAGTACCTCTTAAAGATGATCCAGAACATGTTGTTTATGTTTGGGTAGATGCATTGATAAATTATATAAGTGCTTTAGGTTATACTCATAATGGTGAGAATTTTAAAAATTTTTGGCCAGCTGATTTACATTTGATAGGAAAAGAAATAAATAGATTTCATTCAATAATATGGCCTGCTATGCTTATGTCAATAGAAATTGAATTGCCAAAAAAAGTTTTTGCTCATGGCTGGTTAACAGTTAATGGTGAAAAAATATCTAAATCTTTAGGAAATGCTATTGATCCTAGATTATTAATGGATGCTTATACAAAAGACGCTGTTAGATACTATTTAATGAGGGATATTAATTTTGGTAGAGATGGAGATTTTTCTGAAGATAATTTAATTACAAGATATAATTCAGACTTAGCTAATGATCTATCAAACTTAGTACATAGAACTCTTTCTATGCTTTCTAAATACTTTGATGGTATTATTCCTGAGAAAAAAGTAGAAGCAGAAGTGGATGAAAAATTATATAATATTGTTAAGCAAAACACTGATGAATTTTTAAAGAATATGGATGATCTTAAATTTACACAGGCCTTAGAAAAATTATGGGAAATTGTAAGATTTTCGAATAAATATATTGACTTAACTGAACCTTGGATTTTAGGCAAAGATGAATCAAAAAAAGACAGACTTTCGACTGTTTTATACAATCTTTTAGAATCTATAAGAAATATTGCTATAATGATTTATCCAGTTATGCCTGATAGTTCAGTTAAAATTGTAGAGAAATTAGGATATAATGAAACTCATATTAATGAAAATAATTTAGGGCTAAACAAATTAAAATCAAGTCAAAAAACAACAACAGGGGATCCTGTTTTCCAAAGAATAGATTTAAATGATTGGGAAAAAGTTATTGTTATGAAAAAAGAGGAGGAAAAGAAAGTGTCAGAAGAAAATGTAGTTGAATTAATTGAATTTCCGGATTTTACAAAAGTTGATCTAAGGGTAGCTGAAATTGTCGAAGCAGAAGATGTTGTTAAATCAAACAAATTATTGAAATTACAACTAGATGTTGGTGATTTAGGCAAAAGACAAATTGTAGCTGGAATTAAAAAACATTACTCTCCAGAAGATTTAGTAGGGAAAAAAATTGTTATTGTTGCTAACTTAAAACCAGCAAAATTAATGGGTATTGAATCTCAAGGTATGTTATTAGCAGCAAAGAATGAAGAAAATCTAACAGTTTTAACTGTAGATAGAGACATTGAACCAGGACTTAGAGTTTCTTAAATGGAGGTATTTCTGTGAGCGAAGATAATAATGAAAAAATAATACATAGTGGTCATGAAGATCAAAGATTCGTGGATGAACTTAGAACTTCTTATCTTCTTTATTCTCTTTCTGTTATAGTTAGTAGAGCTATACCAGATGCCAGAGATGGTCTTAAACCTGTTCAAAGAAGAATTTTATATTCTATGAATGAATTAGGTCTTAAACATACATCAAGTTTTAAAAAGTCAGCTCGTATAATTGGAGAAGTAATGGGTAAATACCATCCTCATGGCGACTCCTCAATATATGATGCGTTGGTTAGAATGGCACAACCTTTTTCTATGAGGTATATGCTAGTAAACGGACAAGGAAACTTTGGTTCTATTGATAGAGATCCTGCAGCTGCTATGAGGTATACAGAAGCAAGAATGTATGAGGCTTCCGAATACATTCTTAAAGATATTGATAAAAATACAGTTGATTATATAGATAATTTTGATGGTTCACTAAAAGAACCTGTTGTTTTGCCAACTAGATTACCTACACTCTTAATGAATGGTGTTTCAGGAATCGCTGTTGGTATGGCTACTAACATTCCACCTCACAATTTATCAGAATTAGTTGATGGGATTAAATATGTAATAGATAATCCAGATGCTGAAACAACCGATTTAATGGAATATATTAAAGGTCCAGATTTCCCTACAGGCGGAACTATTGTAGATGGAGAAAACATTGAAGAAATGTTTGATAAGGGTAGAGGTAAAGTAACTATAAGGTCGAAATATGAAATTGAAGAAAACGATAATGGTTCTGCAATAGTTGTTTCTGAAATTCCATATGCTGTTTCAAAAGTAGATATTATAGACCAAATAGTTGCTTATGCTGTAAGAAAAAAAGAAAACAAAAAAGATTCAGGCATTAAAGATGTAAGAGATGAAACAGATAAAAGAGGTATGAGATTAGTTATTGAATTAAAAAGAAATGCCAACATAAAAAGACTTATAAATGATCTTTTAAAACATACTTCACTTCAAACATCTTTTTCAGTTCAAATGAATGTTATCAATAAAGGTAAACCATCTTTAATGAATTTAAAAGGGTTAATAGAAGCTTTCCTTGAACACAGAGTAGATGTTATAACAAAAAGAACTGAATATGAACTTCAAAAAGCAAAAAGAAGAGCTCATATTGTTGAAGGTTTAATTAAAGCTGTTGATGGGATTGATACAGTTATAGAAATAATAAGAAATTCTGATGGTGTAGATGATGCTTTAAAAAATTTACAATCTACTATAGATGTAACAGAAGAACAAGCAAAAGCTATTTCAGAAATGAGACTTATCAGCCTTTCAAGATTAGAAACTAATAAATTGACAGATGAGTTAAAAAATCTAACAGAAAAAATTAGTTTCTGTAATAATATTCTTCAAAATAAAAGTGTATTAAACGATATTATTAAAGATGAGTTAGATGAAATAAAGAAGAAGTTTGGAGATGAAAGAAGGACTGTTATCCTCAAACATAAATCTAATTTAAAAAAATACGAAGAATTAATAGAAGACGAAGATATAATTATTGTTTTGACAAAATGGGGTTATATAAAAGCTATTCCTTCTTCTCAATATAAAGCTCAAGGAAGAGGAGGAAAAGGTGTTAAAGGGTTAAAGATCTCAGATAATGATAGTGTATTAGAAATTCTATACACAAATCGATTGTCAAAGCTTATGCTGATAACCTCTGCAGGTAAAGCATATCAACTACCAGCTTATGAAATTGATATGTCTCAAAAAACAACAAAAGGCAAACACATAGCCAATTATTTAGGATTAACTGAAGATGAAACTATAAAAGCAATTACAACTGTTTCTCTTAAAGGAGATTATGAAAAAGATGTAATGATCTTTACTAAAAATGGTAAAGTTAAAAAAACTTCTTTAGCAGAATTTGCAAACGCTAGAACAAAAGGTATAAGAGCTATTAATCTTAGAGATGATGACATGGTTGTTGATGCTTTAGTATTAAACAGCACTGAAGATGACGTTTTATTAGTTACTAAAAATGGTATGTCTTTGAGATTCAATTCTGAAGATGTTAGAAACATGGGTCGAGGAGCAGCAGGGGTTAACTCTATAAAATTAAGAAAGAATGATGAAGTGGTTAATGCGGTTTTAGTTGAACATGATAAAAAACTTATGATTATCACTAGAAAAGGTTATGGAAAAAGAACAAAATTCTCTTCTTACAGAAGGCAAAATCGTGGCGGAGTAGGTATAAAGACTGTAAGAGATATCTCAAAAATTGGTAATATCGTTACAGCATTATCGATTCATGATGGCTCAGATATTCTAATTTTCACTAAAAACGGAAAAGCTATTAGAACCACTATAGATAATATAAGCGTTTTAAATAGAGTAACACAAGGAGTTATAACAGTTAGACTATCTGCAGATGACGAAGTTGTTGGTATGATAGTAGTAAAAGTAGATGAAGAGGAAAACTAAGGGGGATATTTTAAATGAAAGAATTGACAAATAGGCAATCCCAAATACTACAGTACGTAAAAGAATACATGGAAGAAAATAGTTATGCACCAAGTGTTAGGGATATAATGAAACATTTTGGTTTTAAAAGTCCAAGAGCAGCCCATAAACATTTAATTACTTTGGAAGAAAAAGGTTATATAGAAAGAAAAGGTGTTTCAAGAGGAATAAAGTTAACTGAAAAGTCTGGTGAAGTTTTCACCAGAGAAACTCTTGTTCCTGTAATAGGTACAATTGCAGCTGGTGCAGCAATTGAAGCCGTGGAAGAAATTATTGATAGAGTTCCTTTACCAGTAAACTATTTCCCAAAAAATAATGAATATTTCGCTTTAATGGTTGATGGGAATTCCATGATTGAAGCCCATATTAAAACTGGAGATCATGTTATCATTAAAAAACAAACTTACGCTGAAGATGGAGATATTATTGTTGCTTTAATAGAAAATAATTTTGCAACTTTAAAAACATTTAAAAAAATTAGTGATGATTTAATACATTTAATTCCAGAAAATAAAGAAATGGATGTTATCGAAGTAAATCCAAAGGATTTAAAAATTCAAGGAAAAATGGTCGGTTTGATAAGAACCATGTGAAGGGGTGGGTAAAATGGAAATATATTTAGATAAAAAAAATAACTTAGTGAAAATTAAAGGTGAAATTGATTTAAACAACTCTAAAACATTAAAAAAAGAAATACAAAAAATAAATAGTAATAATATAATACTTGATTTCAGTGAAGTAAGTTATTTGGATTCATCTGGTATAGGTGTTTTAATCTCTATTCACAAAGATTTACAAAGTAAAAGCGGATCATTAGAAATTATAAATTTAGATAAAAATATGAAAGAACTTTTTGATATGGTAGGTTTATCAAAATTAATGCATATATCTTAAAAAAAGATTTAATAGGGGGATTTTTATGAAAATTTCTTTAGGTTCTGATCATGCTTCTTTTGAATTAAAAGAACATATTAAAACTTATTTACAAAAAAAAGATAATATAGAGGTTATAGACCTAGGTACTCATGATAAAGAAAGTACAGATTATCCTGATTATGCTAAAAAAATAGGTGAACATGTATCTAAAAAAGAATCTGATATAGGTATTGCAATGTGTGGTACTGGTCTAGGTATGTCAATAGCTGTAAATAAAGTAAAAGGTATAAGAGGAGCTTTATGCTTATATCCTACTATGGCAGAATATGCAAAGAAACATAACAATGCGAATATTTTAGTTATGGCCGGAAGATTAACAGGGCCTGATCTTGCTGAATGGATTATAGATAGTTTTCTTGAAACAGAGTTTGAGGGAGGAAGACATAAAAGAAGAGTCGATAAAATAAGCTCTATGGAGGACAAATTATGAAAATAATTTATGATCCTAGGCATGTTTTTTACAATCCGAAAAATAAAATAGAAAATAATAAGTTTGTAGAACATCATGATAATCCAGACTGCATTGAAAGTTTAGCTAAATCTTTATCTATTAGTCATAAAGATAGTTTCATGAAACCTCAAGATTTTCCAAGATCTTATTTATACCTAGTTCATGAATCAGATTATGTTTTCTGGTTGAAAAATAAATCTAAATCTCTTAAAAGTGGAGATGAATATTTCCCAAAGGTTTTTGGCTATGATAGAGTTTATGATAATCAAACTCCTATTATGTCAAACTCCTTTGAAATGTCATGGATTTCAGTTAAAAATGCTTTAACAGGAGCTGATTTACTATTAAAATATCCAGAAACTACTGTCTTTTCACTAACTAGGCCTGGTGGGATACACGCTGGTATAGGTGCTGCTGGTGGGGGATGCTATTTAAACAATGCAGCTATTGCAGCAAGATATATTCAATCCAAAACAAATGGATTTATTGCGATTTTAAACCTTAATTTGAATCACGCAAATGGAACTCAGGAAATATTTTATAACGATAGTAATGTTCTAAATATTAGTATACATATAAACCCAATAAACAATTTCCCTTATACTTCAGGATATGAGTGGGAAATTGGAGAAGATGAAGGTAGAAGTTATAACATTAATTTTCCTCTTGAAGATGGCTCTGATGGTCGAACTTTTAAAAGAGTTTTAGAAAAAGCTATTTTAGAAATTGATAATTTTGAACCAGACTTTTTAATAATAACTCTAGGTAATAATTTAGATACAATTAGCTCTGAAGGAAAATTAAATTTAAATAGTACAGATTTAGTTGATTTAGGTAAAATGCTCTCACATACATCATATAAAAAATTAATTATTTATGAAAACGGTACAAATTTAAGTCGGAATGAAATTATTTCAAATTTTATTTCCACTTTTGATTAAGGTGATTTTTTTTGAAAAATTTTTTATATTCTAATTCTTTTGAGAAACAGATCAATATTTTTATAGAAGATAATATTTCAAAGATTATTTTAGAAAAATATGAAGATTATTTTTCTTCTTTAATCGTTCTAGAATCTAATCTAAGAGACATTTTTAAAACAAAGAATGCTAAATTCATTAGATCAGGAAAAGAAGCTAAATCTCTTGATAAATTCCTTGACTTATCTAATACTATTAACAAAAACAAGATTTCGAATTTAATAAACTTTGGGGGGAAAGAATTACTAAATTTATGTGGTTATACTTATAATTCTGTGAACTTCAATAAAAAATTATTAATCTTTATCCCTACTACTTTAGAAAGCATGATAATCCCTAATATAAATGGGGATTTTGGTCTAAATATGAATTTTGAAGAAAACTTTTTAAAAGTACAAGGATTTCCTGATTTTGTATATATCGATCCAATTTTGTTGAAAGAAAATTCCAAATTAAGAACTAAAAAATCTTTTTTATATGCTTATTTTTTAGGATATCTAAGTAATAGCAAATATTCAAAACTTTGTGTTAATTATATTAAGAAAAATGAAAATCTTGATTTTTATAATTTTGTGATAAATGGGTTGAGTATTTCTCTATCGATTTTTTCGTCTTTTGGAAATTTTCCTGGTAATAGATTGAAATATAAACTTTTTAACAAAACTTATATGCTTAAAAATAATAGTGTTGATATAGATGCTGTAATTTTTCTTTTTATATCTTACTTAAGCTATTTAAATGGCCAAAATATTGAAAATGTTCTAAATTTTCTGAATTTCATTAATTACATTGGAATAGATATTAAAAAAATAATTAATAATTTCGATTTATCAACTGATAATAGATCTTTCAAAGAAATTATACTAACAAAAAATCATTTAAAAGAAATTTTAATTTCAACCCAAGAATTAAAAAATTATTTGGATGAATTTTTAATATTCATAAGAGGTGAATTAATTTGAGTGATAACACTAACAAGGGCTTCATCGTAATAATAATATTTGTGTTTATTTTACCTTTTATTGCTTTTGTATTAACCTCTTATTCTATATATTTAAAAGAAAGAATGGAAAATCTTGAGGTTAATATCAATGACCTCAAAGAATCTACTACAGAAATATCTGATAAAGACAATTTTAATGAAGAAATATCTGAAATTGAATTGCCCCAATTAAAAATAAAACCTAATGATACAAATATAGAGCTCCAAGAGTTGAATTATTATTCTCTTCTCCAAAAATCAACAAACACTCTTTTTACGAATAATAAAGGTGCTGTTAAAATTTTTGAAAGTAGAGAAAAACTTTTAGAAAATGCTGTTGAAGCTTATGAAAATGATATCTTATATTATATTTTTATCAATGAAGAAAAATATTATCTTTACAGAGAAGATTATAGTTCTGATGAAGATCAAAGATTATATGCAGTTCAGCTTTATTTATATTTTGAACAAACACCAGCATATATTCCTGCTAGTACTTTGAGAAAATCTGGGTTACCAGTTTATGTTTTGAATGCTTACACTCAAAGCAATAATGAATATTTTGCTATAATGGTTGGTCTTTTTGAAGAATATTCTGAAGCGATGAATTATTTAGAAAGTATGGATGAAGAAAGATTCTTAAATTTAACTGGTTTAAGTATAAAAGATAGATTCTTGAAAGCCATAAATTTTTTTAATGTAGAGGAATAATAGATGAAAATAAAACTAATTTTTGTGTTAATTTTTATTATAATAGTTTTTTCACTTGGTTTTTTGATGAACAATAAATCCTCAGAAGACTCTGACTATAAAATTAAAAAAATAGATCTATTAACCAGCGATTTATATGATTTAATTAAAATACCAGGTATAGGAAGGTCTAAAGCTCAAAATATTTTAGATTACAGAAAAAAATATTCTTTTTCAAAAATAGAGGACATAATGAAGGTTAGTGGAATAGGAAAGGCAACTTATGAAAAAATTAAAAATTATATCTTTATATCCCAAAAAACAATTATAATTAAAAACAATAAAATGAACATTAATCAAGCTTCAAAAGAAGAATTAGTATTATTACCTGGAATTGGTGATGTTTCTGCAGAAAGAATTATTGATTATAGAAAAATACAAAAAATTAAAGATTATAATGATCTTATTAAAATAGGATTAAATAAAAATGTTTTAACCAATTTGGAAGGACTGATTGAATTTTGAAGATTTTTCTTCATGTTTGTTGTGCACCTGATTTAACAGTTTCTTATGAAAAATTGATAGATAAAAAAATTATACCCACTCTTTTTTTCTATAATCCAAATATACATCCTCAAGATGAATATATTAAGAGAAAAGAAGAAGTTATAAAACTTTCTAAAATTTGGAATCTTGAAATTATAAAAGAAACTTATAATACCGAAATCTTTTATAATTTTGTTACACAAAATATGAAAAATAGATGTTCAGAATGTATAAAATTTAGATTAGAAGAATCTGCAAAAAGAGCTGAAGAGTTGGGATTTGAATTTTATTCAACTACATTATTGGCTTCTCCAAGAAAATCTCATGAAATAATTAAAAAATGGGGAGACTTTTACGCAGAAAAGTATGGAATTAATTTTTTATACGTTAATTTTAGATCTAATAATGGGGTAAAAAGAGCCGCAGAAATTTGTAGGTCATACGATATTTACAGACAAAAATACTGTGGTTGTACATATTCATTAGATGAGGCTAAAAGATTAGATTTGATTTCAAAAGAAAAAAATTTTGAAAATTTAAAAAATCTCATAGGGGAAAAAAATGCCAAAAAAGTTTTTTCTCTTTATAAAAAAGATATATTAAAAATTCCAGAAGACCTTTCCGCAGATTTTCTTTATTCTGGTGGTTTAGAAGTTATCAAGAATTTAAAACCAGTAATTACTTTAATGAAAAAAGATATAGCAAAAGATTTTAGCTTAAAAACTGGTCGGGTTAAAATAGCTAGATGGAAAGGCAAATTTTTAATTTGGTGATGGTGAAGAAATGCAAAAACTTAATTTAGGAATATTATCAGACAAAAAGTATATAAGATTAGTACGTTCAACATTAAAAGATTTTTTAAAATTGAATAATTATGACAATGCCGATGAAATTTTCATGATTGAGTTGGCAGTTAATGAAGCAATCGCAAATATTATTGAACATACATATAATTTCGAAGAGGATAATTTTATTTATTTAGAAATTATTATTGACAAGAAAAAATTAATTGTAACTTTGAAAGATAATGGTCCAAAAATTAATGTTGAAGAAATCAAACATCGTGATCTTGAAGATTATCAAGATAATGGTTTAGGGGTATATATAATTAATAATGTTTTTGATAGTATAGAATGGGTGGATACAGAGAAAGGTAATGTACAGATATTATCAAAAAATTTAGTTTAATCTGGAGGTTTATCAATGGCTAAATACAAATTAAAAGTTTCAGGGGATAATATGGTTGCTAGTATCGTATTAACAGATGATGGAGCTGAACCATATAAAGAAGAAATTTATTCAATTTTAGAAAATAATGAGATTGTTTATGGGATCCAAGAAGATGTTATTTCAGATATTGTTCAAAATCCTATTTATGAAAAAGAGTATTCTATAGCTTATGGGGTTGGACCTAAAAATGGAGAAAAAGGTCGCCTTGAATTAAGAGTTAAAAAGAAAGAGAATAAGTCTTCTGAAAAATATATTAATATGAGGGAAAGGTCTAGCATTATTTCACTTGAAGAAGATGATTTAATAGCAGAAATAATACCAGCTACAAAGGGAGAACCTGGTAAAGATGTTTATGGTAATGAAATTGAAGGATTAAAAGGTCAAGAACCTAAAGTAGTAACTGGTAAAAACACTAAAGTTGAACAAGGTAAAATTTATGCTGCTACTCCTGGTGAGTTGATTTTCAAAAGAGAAAATGAAAATACTTTTTATATAGATGTTTCAAAAGTTCATACAATAAAAGGAGACGTTGATTATTCTACAGGAAACGTCAGATTCCCGGGTAAAGTTATAATAAAAGGAAATGTTAAACCTGGTTTTGTTGTAGAAGCAGAAGAAGATATTGAAATAGAAGGTGTAGTAGAAGCAGCTACATTAATATCTGGAGGAACTATTATAGTTAATGGTATTAAAGGTGGTAGTAAAGGAATTATTAAAGCAGAACGCCTTGAAACAAATTATGTAGAAAATGAAGATATAGAAGTCGAAAAAGATGTTATTATAAGACAATCATCTATTAATTCGCTTATAAAAGCTGGTGAAAAAATAGAAATAACAGATAAAAATGGAAGAATTTCTGGTGGAACTTTAATGGCTGGTAATAGAATCTCAGCTGCTTACATTGGAAGTAGAATGAGTGTCAAAACAAGCTGTGAAGTTGGAGTACCTCCTACTTTAAATGAAGAAATGACAGTTCTGGAAAGTCAAATAGCTTTAGACGTACAAAATTTAAAGAAATTATCAATGATATTAAAAGGTCTTATGAAATTAAAAAAAGAAAAAAAATTAGATAAGTCTAAAGTTGAGCAATATAGAAAAACTGTTCAAACAGCTAAAGAACTAAAAAGTCATTTATCAAAAAATGAATTACATTTAGAAAGATTACAAAAATCTATAAAAAATTCTAAACAAGGCGGAGAAATAATAGCTAAAGAAGTTATTTATCCTGGAGCTGAAGTAATGATTCACAAAAAGAAATTTTTCCCCAATAAAGAAATAACAAAAGTTAGATTCATACTACATGAGGAAAAAATAATTATGAAAGGATTTAATGAGGAGAATGAGAATTAATAAAAAATATTTTTTAGTTTTATTTCTAGTTTTAATTTCTTTAATTTCTATATCAACCAAATTAGACAATTATGTGTATAGTTTTGAACCAAGTCAATTAATAAGAAAAAATGATAATAGTTTAAATTCATTAGGTTTGTATTTGAAGTATATTGAAACTGGGAATCAAGAATACAAAAATACTGCAAATATGTTAAGAGCTGAAAATATAGAGAATTTAAGTGCAGATGATTCTACAGCTTTGAATATTTTATCCGAAAGCATTCCTAATAATTATAATTTTATTCAAAACAAGCTGAAAAATGCATTAAATAATTATAGTAATTCAATAATATTAAATGGATTATACACTGTTTTTACCTTTAAAGTATGGGAAGAGGAGAGAAATCTCTCTACTGAACAAATTATAATTGATCAATCTAAATTTATTGAAGATAAGATAGGTATAAATCCATTATCAGCATATCATTATTCTTATATTAAATGGTATTCAAAATATATTTCTGAGCCAGGAAAGTCTTTTGATAAATTAGAAGAAATTTATAGAAACTTTCCGGAAAATAAAACTATCATCGAATTATTAACTACAATCTCTTATGAATCTCATAGATTTGAGTATTTAGAAAATTTATATCAAATTTATTCTAATCTAAATGAAAAAAACAACTCAACTTTGTTAATTTTTGCAAAGGGATTTTCTATATCTGGAGAAGATAAAAAAGTTAATCCTATTTTAGAAAATATAATAAACGATGCTGATGATAAATATGTTTTAGCTTCCACTTATGAATTAATGGGTGATATTTCAAATACAAATTCTCAAAAAATCAAATATTATGAAAAATCTCTAGAATATGACTCTCATAATCCAGATTCTTTGTATAAACTAGCAAAAGCTCATTATGATAAAAATGGAAAGACTTATTTAAATTTAGTTAGAATTTATCTTCAAAAATCTATTCATTATGATAATAATAATGAAGAAGCTGTTTTATTATTAAAGAAAATTAATTATGATTTTATGGTAGAAAATTTTTTGATTAACATTTTACCATATTTTTTAATTTTTAGTTTTATATTTTTTCTATTTTATTACTATATAAACAAAAAGCCTCAAAAAGAAAGGGATGAAATTATTAATGAAGAACAAAAAGATTGAAGTATTAGATAAAGGATTTGTACAGTTAGTAGATCATATGGGTGATGATAGATCTGCTGTTAAAGCTGCAAGAGTTTCATATGGAAAAGAATTATCCACTGAAGAAAGAGATAAAAAATTAATAAATTATTTATTACTGCATGGACATTTTTCTCCTTTTGAACATATTTCATTCACGTTCCATGTAAAGGCTCCTATTTTTGTAGTTAGACAGTGGTTTAGACATAGGGTTGGTATGTCACCTAATGAAATAAGCAGAAGATACACTAGCAAACAAGCTGATGAATTTTATGTACCAGACCATATAAGATTACAAGACATAAAAAATAAACAAGGAAGTTTTAAATCTAACGATGATAATATTACTAAAGAGTCAATAAAAAAAATTGATAAAGCTTATGAAGAGGCTTATAATGTTTATAAAGACCTCTTAAACAAGGGTGTTGCCAGAGAAATGGCTAGAATGGTTTTACCTGTAGGACAATATACTGAGTTTTATTTAACTGCCAACGCGAGAGCTTTAATGCATTTTTTTAATTTAAGAGCTGATTCTCATGCTCAATGGGAAATTCAAGAGTATGCTAAAGCGATGGCTAATATTTTTCAAAATATTTGTCCTTGGACATATGAATCATTTTTAAATACCGACTATAAAGGAAACATACTTGGATAAGGAGGAAAAGATGAATTTAGCTGAATTAATTGAAATTACTAAATCAGAAATTATAACTAAATCGGATAATATAAATGATTTTAATATAGAATATGCAGGAGCATCTGACTTAATGTCAGATTTTCTTGCTTTTTCTAAAGAAAATATGTTTTTAATAACTGGATTGACTAGTCCTCAAACTATTACTACTGCTGCAGTAATAGGAGCTAAAGGAATCATTTTTGTTAGAGGAAAAGAAATAAGCGAAAATATAAAAAATATAGCTAAAGACTTAGATATTACCATTCTAAAAACACATCTTTCTATGTTTATGGCTTGTTCAGTTCTACAAAAAAATGGTCTAAAGGATGCAATGGGTACAGATGAGGGATTAAGATGATAGAACCTCATAATGATGTAGATAAACTTGTGAATACTTTATCAAAAGTATTCTCAAATACCTCTATAGAAAATATAATGAGTTCTCCTCCTATTGTCGTAACAGAGGAAACAAAAATCAAATATGCAAAAGAAGTTATGAGAATAAAAGGTATTTCAGGTATGCCTGTAATTAAGCGAAATTTAAAATTAGCTGGTATAATCTCCATTGAAGATATAATAAAAGTTTTTGAAAAAGGAAATCTTGAAGAAAAAGTTGATAAATGGATGACTAGAGAAGTAACCCATTTACAAACAGATGATACAATCATGAAATTTCTAGAATTAAACGATTCTAAAAGATATGGTAGATATCCTGTTTGTAACTCTTCTGGAAAAGTGGTGGGTGTAGTAACAAAGCTAGATATTCTAGAATGGATGTTCAAAAAGTTAGGTTATATATACGTTCATGATGATAGAAGATACAAAGCTTTAAACGAACAATTTGTTTCTTCCATAACTGGAGAAGAAGTCAACAGAGAAAACTCAGATTTCAAATTTAAAGTTGATTATGAATCAGTTGAAATGATAGGGTTGGGAGCTACTAAACTAAAGAAATTTTTATTGGAAAAAAATATAGAACCTGATTTAGTTAGAAAAATATCAATTTCAACATATGAAGGGGAAGCTAACATAGTAATACATTCCAATTCTCCAGGATGTATATATTGTTGGATAAAAGAAGATCATATTAAAGTTTTTTTAGAAGACCAAGGAAAGGGAATTGAAGATATAGAAATTGCTTTAACAGAAGGTTATTCCACTGCTCCTGAAAATGTTAGAGAAAAAGGTTTTGGTGCAGGTATGGGATTGCCAAACATGAAAAGGTTTTCAGACAGAATGACATTAATATCTAGCTTAAATAAAGGCGTAAAATTAGAAATGCTCTTCTATTTGAACAAAAAGGGGGATAAATGAGTTGAACTTAAATACTATAATCGATAATTTAGATTTAGAAATCATAAATAAAGGAAACTTAGATACAGAAATAGAAAAAGGTCATATAGGAGATCTTTTATCAGAAGTAATGAGAAATGCAGAAGAAAAATGTATCTGGATTACTCACCAAACACACCAAAATGTAATTGCAGTTGCTGAAGTGGTAGGAGCTAATGCCATTTTGATTCCAGAAGGATTAAATTATTTACCAGAAACTTTAGAAAAGGCAAAGAATATGGATATAAATTTATTAAAAACCAATATGTCTGGTTTTGAAGTTACTGGAAAAATATATAATCTTTTAAAAAAATAATGGCTATTTTTAATTGTTCATTTCATAATCATACAGTATTATCCCCTTGTGCAGATATAACAATGACAGCAGATTTATATAAAAAGCATTTAACAAAAAGCAATATAAACTGGATTGCAATTACAGATCATAATTCTACAAAAAATATTAAACCTTTTATTAATTACTTTAAAACTACCGATATAAAAATAATTCCAGGAATAGAAGTAGAAACAGCTGAAGAGATCCATATAGTAGTTTTGTTTGAAAAGATGGAAGAAAGTATTTTATTTGGAAAATTTATAGAAGATTCATTAACTATTAAAGAATATAATCCTGAAAAATTTGGTTATCAAATTATATTAAATGACTCCTCTGAGTTCGATTCTGTTCTCGAAAAACCATACTTAGGAAGTTCTTCAAAATATAGTATTAATAAAGTTGTTCATGAAGCTTCTAAATATAAAACAATTATTTTTCCAGCACATATTTTTAGAGCATTCGGGCTTATAACACAATTAGGTATACCACCTAAAGATTTATATTTTGATGCAGTTGAAGTTAAAAAGGAATCCGAAATAATAATGGCTAAAAAATTAGGTTTTCATAATTTTATATTCGGAAATGATACTCACACACCAGATCAATTATACTCTCATTCATGTGAAGTAGAAGCAAATTCAAGATCATTTGATGAATTAAAAAAAGCTATAAAAAACAAGAAGGTGTATCCCAAATGGCAACATTAAATACAATATCAGATCATATTTTTGATATTTGTGAAAATGCAGCTTATTCAAATTCTAAAAATTGTATTTTAAAAATAATAGAAACTGATGAAAACTTTAAATTTGTAATTGAAGATGATGGTAGAGGTATGGATAAAGAACAGATTAATTTGGCTCTAGATCCTTTTTTCACCACAAAAAAAGAAAGAGTTAAAAAAATAGGTGTAGGGCTTCCTTTTTTAAAATATTCTTCAGAACTAACTGGTGGATATTTTGAAATCAATTCAAAAAAAGGAGAAGGAACAAAAATAAGTTGTAATTTTAAAAAGAATCATATTGATTGTCAGCCCATAGGTGATCTATCTACTACTATTTTCAGTGTAATATATATTAATACAGAAATTAATTGGAAAATAATAAGAAAATTTAAAGAAAATGAATATAACATAAATACTAAAAAACTAAAAGAAATAATTGGTGATATAAATAAAATTTCAGTAATGAAAGAATTAAAAGAAATAATAACTTCATCAGAAAATGAATTAAAGGAGGTAAAATAATGAAAAAAAGTTTATTGCTTTTAACTCTATTAATGGTTGTAGTAATTTCATTTTCTATTACAAAACTAGATAATATAGAGTTTAACAAAGATATTAGTTTCACAGCAACAGAAGTCAATTCTATTTTAAAAGATTATGACATCGAAGAGGGTAAATATGTAGGTGAGATTGATATCAAACTTGCAATCAGACAAATGGGAGAAATAGGATATTTTTCGTCTATTGACTTTATTCTCAATGAAGACAAAGGCTATTTAGAGTTTCTTATAACTTATAATCCAATTGTAAAAGATTATGCAATTGAAATAAATGGTGATAAATTAGTCAAAAAACAAGATTTGCTAAAATCTTTGGACCTTAATAAAGGATTACCTTTAAACATCAATACATATAAAACTACTATTCAAAAGATTAATGAAATATATAGTAGTAAAGGATATCCTTATATCACTGTAAAATCAAATATAAATTTATCTGGTGATGATTTATCTTTTGATGAATATAAAACTGAAAAAACATCTTATTCTACAGATACTTTAGTTTTTGAAATTACAGAATTTTCATTATGGGATATAAAATTATCAGATGAATTTTCTAACTTAGATAAAGAAGAACTCAAAAAAAGATTGGAGTTTAATTTCAGAAAAGATTGGTCTGAAAAGTTCATCTTATTTAGAGCTTCAAAAGAAAAAACTTATCCTTCAAATGAGTCTATGCAAACTTTAATTGGAACATTGAGAGAAATGCCTTATTTCTCAGAGAAAACAAGTATAAATTTTGAACAGATAGATATAGAAGATAATATTGGTGGAGAACTATTACTTGTTATCGGCGGGGAAATGCCAAAATATATAGATGAAGAAAAATCTCTTGAAAATGTATATTTAGAAGGTAATAATTTTATTGAAGATTTTAGAATTAAAGACTCAATTAAAGAAGTAACTTCTCAATCTAAAATAACAAATTTAGATATATTGAAAGCTTTGGATAAAATATCTCAATTATACAAAGAAAATGAATATCTATTTACAGAAATCGATGTAAACTATACAGAAAATAACTTGACTTTCAATATAAAAGAAAAGAAAATTGGTAATGTAGATATTACCAAAGAAGCAACTGCCAAAACACAGAATTATATAATGAATTCTTTTGTTAACATGGAAAAGGATGATCCAGCTAATTCCAAATATTTGAGAAATACAGTAAGAGCATTTACAGGATCAGGATTTTATGATGATGTTGAATTATTACCAACCTCAATGGAAGAAGAATACGTTAATTTTTCTTTAAAACCTATAGAATCAACTAAAAGAGGGAAGTTCATAGGTGGAATTAATTGGACTTATCCTGAAAATGACCCATGGTATTATGGCTTTTCTGGGTATGCAGAAATAAACACTCCTAATCCTTTTGGATATGGACAAACTTTTGGAATTAACTCAGAAATTAATCCTTTAAATGAATTCTATAAAATTGGTTTAAGTTATGATGTTATCAAATTATTTAGATCTAATACTGATTTGGGAGTTAAATTTGATTATAAATATACTCCAAAAGGTATTTCAAATGATACAATAAATGCAACCGTTACAAATCAATTTTCATTCGATATTTCTCCTAAATATCAAATAAGTGATTTTTCTTATATAACCAATAGTATTTCTTATGATTATTATAATACAGATGAAAAGGGAGAAATTCAACAAGGTTCAGGTTCTTTAGGATATTTATATAATAGGCTTGATAGTCCTTATAGACCTTATGATGGAGAGTATTTTTCTTCAAGCGTTTTTGGAGCTGCAAGTTTAGAAAATTTTTCAAACAATTATTATGGAGTAAATTTAGAAGGAAAATTTTTTAGAAGTCTTTATAAGTTTACTAGTGGCTCAAGATTGAAGGTAGGATACGCAAATGATTCTTCTGATTTATATAGATATTTAGTAGGAGGAATGAATACAGTTAGGACATATAACACTCCTGAGGTTGGAGATAAAATGTTCTTATTTAATACAGAAGTTATGTATGAAGTTTCTAAATCTCCTGTACCAATTGATTTATTCACTTTTTTTGATATGGGTAATGCTAATGATGAATTTGGTAATTTGTTCAATGATCCGATTTATTCTTTTGGAGCAGGAGTAAAATTAACAGTCCCTTTCTTAGGTCAACTAAGATTTGAATACGGATGGGATAAAGATTTTCAAGGTGGATTTGAATTTGGATTCGGACAAGTATTTTGATATAATGTTTTTATAATAATATAAAATTTAATATTTCCTCCATTTTTTTGGAGAGGAAAACAGTGAAAAACTGTTACGGTCGCGCCACCGTGATTGAGAACGAAAGCTGAAATAAACCACTGGAATATACCGGGAAGGTTCAGCAAGTAGGTAGCTCATAAGTCGGGATATTCTCCAAAAAAATAGGAAAATTCATCTCTTCGCGCCAAAGAAGATGAATGTTTTTTAATGGCGTAATTCAAAAAAACAGGAGGATTTTTATGAAAAAACTTATTTTATTTGGGGTTTTAGTTTTGTTGTTTAGTTTTTCATTCGCCTTAACTTTAGTAGATGATTTAGGTAGAGTAGTTGAATTTGATGAAAAAATTGGAAAAATTATTTCCGCTGCGCCTGTTGTTTCTGATTATCTAGTACACCTTGATAGTCAAGATAAAGTTGTTGGCGTTACTGATTGGGATGTTCATATTGAAGCAGAAAAAATAGGAAATGTTTTTCCGCTTAATATGGAAAAAATAATTTCTCTACAACCAGATGTTGTTTTTTTAACTGGAGGTTTTCAAGAACCTGAAGTAAAAAAATTAGAAGAGTTTGGAATTAAGGCTTTTGTTGTTAATCCTACTTCTATCAATGATATACCTAAAACTGTACAACAATTAGGAATTATCCTTGATAAGAAGGAACTCTCTCAAGAAGTAACAAATGATTTCAGAAACACTATAAAAGATATGGGACAAAAAACGTCGACATGGAAAAATAAACCTAGAGTTTTTTATGCTATGATTTCAGCTCAAAATATTTCAGAAATTTGGACTACAGGTACAGGTTCATTTTTCAATGAAGCTATTTCAATAGCAGGAGGTCAAAATGTAGCTGCCCCTATGACTGGTAATAATGGTTGGTTATCTGTAGGTCCTGAATATATATTAAAAGAAGATCCAGAGATTATTATTGTGCCTTCTTATTTTGTTGGAGATAATTCTTTGGTTGAAACAATTAATAGAACAGAACAATTTAGTGATTTACAAGCTGTACAAAATAATAATATTATGACTGTTAATAATGATAAAGCTTCACAGGCTTCACCTTCTCTATTAGATGTAATAGAAGAAATGTATAACTATTTCAAGGAGTTCAAATGATTAGAAAAAAAATAACAGGGGGGGTTTCTCCCCTTTTTTTACTATTTATAATTATTACTAGCTTTTTATTGGTTTTAATATTTACATCTTTTGGTTCTGTTAAAGTTCCTTTTGATGAAATATTAAAAATATTTTCAGATGATGCAAATCCTATGTATAAAAAATTAATATTAAATTTACGGTTACCACGTGTAATAGGGAGTTTTTTAGTTGGTAGCATTTTAGCTATTTCAGGAAATATATTACAATTAATTATACAAAATCCTTTGGCTGATCCTTATATCATTGGAATATCTTCTGGTGCAAGTTTTGGAGCAGTTTTATATACCGCTTTAAGTTCAGTTTTTGGATTAAGTTTGATTTTTGGTATAGAATTCTTTGCGTTTATTTTCGCTATAATAACCACTTTTATGGTTTTATATATTTCTAAGGAAGGACGTAAAATCCCAGTTTTATCACTTATTTTAAGTGGAGTAATAATAAGTTTCCTTTTTAATTCTTTGTCAACTCTTTTTACAGTAATGTACTGGAGAAATTTAATCCATGTCAACTTATGGTTAATGGGTTCAACTGGGGACATAGGCTGGAATGATAATATACTTCTTATTAGTGTTTTATTAGTTCTTGTTTCATTTATTTTTATATTTTCAAGAGAATTGAATGTATTATCTATGGGAGATAATTTAGCAGTATTTTCAGGTATTAATCCTGAAAAAATAAAAGTCATTTTAATAATTATTAGTGTTTTTGCTGTCTCAGCAGCTGTAGCTAAAGCTGGTATTATTGGTTTTGTTGGATTGATAATTCCTCATATCGTTAGAATGATAAAAGGGCCACATTCTAAAACAAGCTCTTTATATAATCTTTTCTTAGGTGGTATGTTTCTAATGTTTTGTGATTATATATCTAGGACAATTTTTGCACCATCTGAATTACCTATAGGAGTTATAACAGCTATTGCTGGAGCACCTTTATTCATATATGTAATGAAAAAAAGTAGGAAAAAAATATGATTAAAATAAATAATTTGGTTTTCTCTTATGGTGATACTTTTACTTTAAACATAGAAAATCTAAAAATAAAAAGCGGAGAAAGAATTTCAATTATTGGTCCAAATGGATCTGGGAAAACAACTCTTATTAAAATAATTTCTAGATTAATTAATGATTATCAAGGAGATATCTTTATTAAAAATAAAAATATAAAGAGATTTTCAAACAAAGAACTATCAAGGAATTTAGCAGTGGTGCCTCAAGAATTCAATACTATTTTTAGTTATGATGTAGAAAGCATTGTTTCTACCTCTAGACTTCCATATGCTAAAAAGTTTTCCCTTTTTGAAAACAACATAGATAAAAATATTATAGATAAATCTTTAAAATATACAGATTTAAAAAATATGAAAAATAAAACCTTTTCTAATCTTTCGGGAGGAGAAAAACAAAGAGTCATGATAGCACGTGCTTTTGCTCAGGAAACTGATATTCTTTTATTAGATGAATTCACATCACATCTTGATCCAGGGCATACTGACTTATTAATAAAATTAGTAGAAAAATTTTCTGATTCTTTAAATAAAACTGTTATCTCTATTTTTCATGATATAAATTTAGCTTCTTTTTTTTCTAATAGAATTTTAGTAATGAAAGATGGAAAAATATTTAAAGATGGAGCTCCAAAAGAAGTTATAACAAAAGAAATAATAAAAGAAGCTTATGATTTCGAAGGTTATATAATAGATCATCCTGTCAAACATGTTCCACAAATACTTTTTTAATTAAAATAATCCCGATTGAAAATTCAATCGGGATTATTTTAATTTGTTTATATTATTTTTTTATTGAATAAAAAGAATCTAATCCTTTATATTCTGCAACTTCTCCAAGCAGTTCTTCAATTCTTAATAATTGGTTGTATTTTGCTATTCTATCTGTTCTTGATAATGAACCAGTTTTGATAAAACCTGCATTTGTTGCTACAGCTAAATCAGCTATAAATGTATCTTCTGATTCACCAGATCTGTGAGAAATGACATTAGTAAAATTATATTTTTTGGCTAATTCTATTGCATCTAAAGTTTCAGTAACAGTTCCAATTTGATTTAATTTTATTAAAATTGATGTTGATGCTTTTAAATCAATACCTTTTTGAAGTCTTTTTACATTAGTAACGAATAAATCGTCTCCTACTATTTGTGCCTTATCTTGAACTTTTTCTGTAAATAATGTATAAGCATCCCAGTCATCTTGGTCAAATGGATCTTCTATTGATTTTATTGGATATTTATTTATTAAATTCAAATAGTAGTCAGCTAATTCTTCTCCTGAAATATCTTTTTTATCTATATGATATGTTTTGTTATCTTCGTTGAAAAATTCTGAAGCAGCACAATCTAAAGCAATAAATATTTCTTCTCCAGGTTTATATCCAGCATTTTTAATTGCCTCTACTATAAATTCTAAAGCTTCCTCATTTGAATCAAAGTTAGGAGCAAATCCACCTTCATCTCCTACGGCAGTTTGATGACCTTTAGATTGTAATAATTTTTTTAAATTATGAAATATTTCTGCTCCAGCTCTTAAAGCTCTTTTGAAAGTAGGAAAACCAGCAGGCATAATCATAAATTCTTGTATATCTAAAGAATTGTCAGCATGTTCTCCACCATTAACAATATTCATTAAAGGAACTGGTAATAATTTAGAATTTGGTCCGCCTAAATATTTAAAAAGTGGAATTCCTAATGACTCTGAAGCAGCTCGAGCAACAGCCATTGAAACTGATAACATTGCATTTGCACCTAATTTTTCTTTATTTTCAGTTCCATCTAATTCAAGCATAACTTTATCAACTAAAGCTTGATCAAATGCATTAAGACCTAATAATTCTTCAGCTATTTTATCATTAACATTTTCAACAGCTTTTGTTGTTCCTTTACCTAAAAATCTGTCCTTATCTCCATCTCTTAATTCAAGTGCTTCAAATTTTCCTGTTGATGCTCCAGAAGGAACAATTGCTGATCCTTTTGCCCCATCACCTAAAATAACCTCAGCTTCAACTGTAGGATTCCCTCTTGAGTCTAATACTTCTCTTGCATGTACAGAAACTATTTCGTTGTAAAAAAGTTCCATAAATAATGCACCTCCCATAAGTGTTCATTTCTTTAAGGTATAACTTTTGTCCCCACGTTTTTATTTAATACTGCATTTAAAAGATTATCTTTTTTAAAAAAATCCAATACAGTTATAGGCATTTCATATCTTTGACATATTGCAAAAGCCTCAGTATCCATAACTTTAAGATTTTTTGCTATAGCATCTTCATATTTAATTGTATCATATTTCACAGCATCTGTAAATAATTTTGGGTCTTTATCATAGATTCCAGATACTTTAGTAGCTTTAATTAAAACTTCTGCTTTCATTTCAACTGCTCTTAATGCTGCAGCTGTATCTGTAGTAAAGAAAGGATTTGATGTTCCTCCAGCAAAGATAACTACATACCCAGAATTAAAATATAATTCTATATCATCATAATGAATGTTTCTAACAGAAGGTAATTTAACTATTTGAGACACTACTACTGTTTTGATACCATTTTTTTCGAAGTAATCTTTTAAATACAGTGCATTACTGACTGTGCCTAACATACCTATATGATCAGCAATACTATTTGTAACTCCTTTTAATTCTTTTCCTCTAAAAATATTTCCAGCACCTATTACCATACCTATATTCATTCCATGTTGAGATACTTTTTTTATTTCTTCTGATAGGTATTTTATATGTTTAGGATTAAATCCTTTATTACCTTCACCAGATAAAACTTCACCACTGAGTTTTAACATAATCCTTCTATACATATTTTACCCCTCCACTTAAAAAAAAGGGGGGTTTACCCCCTTATTATTATTCTCCTATTGCAAATCTTGAGAAATTATCAACAGTTATATTTTCACCAATTTTAGCAATTAGTTGTGTTATCATATCTTTTATTTTTTCACCTTTTCCAAAAACATACTCTTGTTCTAAAAGACAATTTTCTTCAAAATATTTATCAACTTTATTTGAAACTATTTTTTCAATTATATGGTCAGGCTTACCTGAACCTTTAACTTCATCCATATAAATTGCTTTTTCTTTATCTACTAATTCTGCAGGTACATTTTCTCTAGATATGTATTTAGGATTCATTGAAGCTATTTGCAAGCTAATTTTATTTGCTAATTCATGAAAATCTTCTGTTTTAGCTACAAAGTCTGTTTCACATCCCAACAACAATAAAACACCTATTTTTTCATTATGATGTATATATGAATATACTATACCTTCTTTTGTTTCTCTATCTGCTTTTTTGGCAGCTTTTGCTGCACCTTTTTTTCTTAAAAATTCAATAGCAGCATCTAAATCTCCATTTGTTTCTTCTAATGCTTTTTTACAATCTAACATTCCTGCGCCAGTTTGTGATCTTAATTTTTTGATCAATTCTGTGCTTACGGCCATTATTAGTCCCTCCTTGTATGTTTGTAAATTCAACCAATATATTTTATCATATTAGAAAATACAATTCAATAAAGATTATTTTTAATGTTTATTAAATTTTTTATTCAACGCATCTTCTACATTAGGTGGAACCCAAGTGCTTACATCTCCACCATGTTTAGAAACTTCTTTTACCATTGAGGATGAAATAAAAGAATGGGCTACGTCCGCCATTAAGAAAAATATCTCTAATTCTGGGAACAATGATCTATTTCCATTTGCCATTTGTAATTCATATTCAAAGTCAGTAACAGCTCTCAATCCTCTTAACACTGTATATATTTGATGTTTTTTACAATACTGCACAAGAAGTCCTGAAAAGCTATTAACTTCAATATTTGGAATGTGAGATAAATTCTGTTTAGTCATTTCAACTCTTTCATTTAGATCAAAAAGGTAATTTTTTTGCATATTATTCATAACAGAAACATAAATTTTATCAAATCTTTCAGCAGCTCTTTCTACAAGATTAATATGTCCATATGTTATTGGGTCAAAACTTCCAGGGTAAACAGCAGTTCTTTTATCCATTTTTAATCCTCCAAATATTTATCTATTACTCCACAGCCTAATACCACTCCATTTTCATCATACAAAGTTGCAAACTGGCCTGGAGTTACTGCAAATATAGGTTCGTCAAAAACAATTCTATATTCATCATTTTTTATTTTAGTTATCTTGGCTGGTTTTTCTTCAGATCTTTTTCTTATTCTGCAAACAGCTTCGAATTCATCATCAAAATCAACAAACTTATTCATCTTTTTAGCTATAAGCCCTTTATAATGAACTTTTTTTGTTGGAGCTACAATCAAAGAATTTTGTTTTGAGTCAATTTTAAAAACATGTAACCTTTCATTTTGATTTTTAATATATTCAATTCCAGCTCTTTGCCCAATGGTGTAATCCGTATATCCAGTATGATATCCAATATGATTACCATCTAAGTCATATACTTTTCCTTTGTTTGTTTTTATTCCAGAATCTATAAGATATCTTTTGTAATCGTTATCTGGAATAAAACATAATTCTTGACTATCAGGTTTATTAGCTACTGATAGTTCTAATTTATTTGCAATTTTTCTAATTTCATCTTTTTTCATATTTCCAAGAGGAAAATACATTTTCTTTAAATATTCTGGTCTAACCATAGATAAAAAGTAAGATTGATCTTTGTAGTTATCTATTCCCTTTTTTATTACCCAATCTCCATATTTTTCTGAATATTCTGAAATAACATAATGACCACTAACTACTATATCAGCATTCATCTCTTCAGCCATTTCAATAGCTTTTCCAAATTTAAAAAATCTATTACAAAGCATACATGGATTTGGTGTTTTTCCCATATTATATTCTTCTATGAAGTAGTCTATAATTTTTTCCTTAAACTCTTTTTGAATATCTACAGTTAAGAAATTATCTAACCCTAATTTTTTTGATACATTTATTGCATCTATAGTATCTGAAGGGCTACAACACACTTTTTTCTTTTCAGGTATTATAGAAAACACTTCATCTTTTACTGTTTTAAAATGAACAGCTATAACTTCATAACCTTCTTTTTTTAATAGGTATGCTGCTACTGAACTGTCTACACCACCACTCATCAACATTAAAGCCTTTTTATTCGTCATTTTTTTGTTCATCACCGCCATTACTTAATTTTGATAGCTTTATACCATAATCTATAATATCCTGTAGAGTCATTTTATCTAATTCAAGCATCATTATATTGTATACTCTTTTCCAAACAAATTCAACAGCACAATTTATTTCTAAATTGCAATCACCACTAACGCATTCATAAGATTGAAGTGGTTTGTCCAAAACATTTACTATTTCACTTAATCTAATATTTTTAGGATCTTTAAGTAAAACATACCCTCCATATCTACCCCTTATAGATTTTAAGAATCCTGCGTCTCTTAATTCTGAAAAGATTTTCTCTAAAAAATCTTTTGGGATCTGTTGTCTTTGAGATAATTCAGATATCGATACTTTTTTTATACCATCTTTGTTCAGAAGAGCAAGTTCAAATAAAGCTCTCATAGCATAACTACTTTTAACAGTTAATCCCATCATTAACCCTCCTTACCAACTACATATATGGTAACATCTTCTGTTTTTTGAGCAAGTCTAACATCATTTACATATATGTCTATTCTGTTTCCTATAACCTTTCCTCCAGTATCTTCAACAACAAAAAAACCACTATTTGGTAGATCTTTTAATTCAGGAATGTAAACTATAGTTCCTAAAGGGAGCACATCTGGATCTGCAGCAATTGTTTTCCAAGTTGTAGGTATTTTCCCTGATTTTGTAATTCTAAAAGTAGGATAATGTAAATATTTATCATCCCATTCAGTATAATAAGTTGCCATGAAATCTCCGGATACCTTAAAAAATAATTTTAAAGGGTCTTTTGGCTCACCACTTTTCCATAACTCTAAAGAAACTATTTTATCTTTTTCTACCATTCCTAAGGATTTATCATTGTTTACCCAGTCACCTTCATTAACATATATTGTTTTTATATTACTTATCATACTCACTATTGCATTTCCATGGTCAATCTTTACATACCAATTATTATTAGCAGATTTACCAGTTTCTACTATTCTACCTGGTAATAAAGGATAAACTTGCTCATTTTTTGCAGGTAAAACACCTATGCCAGAAGAAACCCCATTTTCAGTTCTCTGACCAAATTTTATGACTATTCTATTATATTCTACTGAAGTTGTTGATTTTAACGGCCATTCAATATACTTTTCAATATTACCAACAGGAATTTTTATTTTTTGGCCAACCTTTATATATGTGCCTTCTTCTATATTATTAGCAGTCATTAATATATCAACTCCATTAGGACCTAATGAGAAGGCGTTTGAAATTTTTCCTAAATAATCTCCAGATTTTACAGTATAAATTATTTCTTCTTGGTTTTCAAATAAACTCCTAAGCTCTGAATCGCCAATAGAAAACAAAGCAGCGTTTATCTTTTTTTCTAAATCTGTTATTTCACTTAAATACCTTTCCTGTAAGCTATTTGATGGTTTAGAAGAAACATTTTGAAATTCATATTTTAAATTTCTGAGTTCTTCTTCTAATTTTTTTAAATCATCATTTAAATCATTTATTTTTATCAAACTTTCACTTTGGGAACCATAATAAAGTTTTGAAACAGCTTGTTCTGTTTTGAATTCTATTGTATCTTCAAGATAATTTCCTAAATCCATACTAGATATAGTTTCATCTATTATTTTTTTTATATCTTCTTTGTTATACTCAGCTTTGGAAGAATAACCTCCATTTTCTAAATCATCTAATCTTTCATTTATTTCACTTATTTTATTCAGTATATAAATATCTTCTTGATTATTTTTTATATTTGATATTTCATTTTTTAAACTATTTATTTCTTCTTCTATATTTTGAACTTTTTTTCCAACTACAGTTGAAGAAGAAGCATCTCCTCCTGTTTCTATAGAAGTTAAAGAA
>JBNJGY010000002.1:0-23397 GCA_051748045.1 Thermotogota bacterium | reverse complement strand
AAGAAGCATCTCCTCCTGTTTCTATAGAAGTTAAAGAATCTTCTATACTATCAACTCTTTCATTTAATTCTAATATTTTTTCTACTTTATCAGAGCTTTCTCCTTTGTATATTAACCCTTCTACTAAAGTAAGTCTTTCTTTCATGGAAGAAAACTGAGTTTTTAAATCAGATATAACATTATAATCATAACTCTCTTTTCTTTTATTCTGATAAAATTCATCGGATAAATCGTTAATTTCTCCTTCCATTTTTGTTAATTTTTGATTTAAAGTTTCTATACTAGTCTTCAATTCTTCAATATCTTCTCTTGGTAATTCAGGATTTTCCTGTTGAGAAAACATTGAACAGCCCGATAAAACCATTATAGTTAGAATCAATAAAATAAAAAAAATCTTTCTCATTCAATTTCACCCCGTAATTCTTTTGCAGCATTAATATAAGGAGATTTAGTTTTTCCATAACTCCTCATAAGCCTCTCAATATTTTTTGCAGCTTCTTTTCTTCTTCCTAGCCTAAAGTTTATGTAAGAATTATAAAATAAAAGAAAAATAGTATCTCTATCGTTATTTGCTGATTCGTAGTATTTTTCATTTATTTTTAAAATATTATTTAATATTTTTAATTCTCTTTTTTCGTCATTTTCTTCTCTGTAAACCCAAGAAAGTTTTAATAATAATCTTGAAACTTCAAAAGGTTTTTCAAGTATGGAGTATATTTCAGAAGCTATTACCAACTGTTTTTTATAAAATTCTAATTTTTTTGTTTCATAGTTGTCCAAACCCTTCATGTCCTTTTCAGATAAAGAATTTAAAAAGTCTTTTATTGCAGAAAAATGTTGTTCTTTTATCTGTTTTTGAATTTCTTCAGAATCTTTTTCGTTAAAAGTAAAATAACAGTTTGGACAAGTTATCAAAGAAAATTTTAATGGATTAATATCTTTATAAACAGGCTTTAAATCTAAGTCCCTCTCTCTAACTTTAATCACAGAACTTGAGACCTTAGAATACATAAATTCATTACCACATATTGGACATTTCGCGGTATCTTTCCAATAATCAGCCATCATCTTCAACTCCAAGAAGTGCATTTACATATAATTTTGGTTCGAACATTTGTAGGTCGTCTTCTTTTTCTCCCACACCGATCATTTTAATTGGTATGTTTAATTGATTATTTATAGAAAATGCGATACCACCTTTAGCGGTTCCATCAAGTTTTGTTACAACTACTCCGCTAATATCTACAGCTTCTTTAAATGCCTTGGCTTGTTGTATACCATTTTGTCCTGTTGTACCATCTAAAACTAATAGTGTTTCATGAGGACCATCTGTTTCTTTCTGTATTACTCTTTTGATTTTTTTTAATTCTTCCATAAGGTGGCTTTTATTGTGAAGTCTTCCAGCTGTATCAATTATAACTACATCTTTATCTTTTGACTTTGCATGTAGTAATGTATCAAAAACCACAGCTGCTGCGTCAGATCCATGTTCATGTGCAATAACAGTGGCACCAGTTTTTTCTCCCCAATGTTTAATTTGTTCTATAGCTGCTGCTCTAAAAGTATCAGCAGCAGCTATAACTACTTTTTTACCTTCACTTATATATTTTTTAGAAAGTTTAGCAATAGTTGTTGTTTTTCCGCTACCATTTACACCTACAACAAAAACTACATAAGGCTTTTTATCCGGATTTGCATTAAATCCTTCTGCTTCAAGATTACTAATCATTATATCTCTTAATAATATTAGCGCATCCTCCGGTTCATTCTTTTTATATTCTCTTTTTAAATCGTCTAAAATTTTTTCTACAGTTTCCATACCCATATCAGACATAACCAAAATTTCTTCTAATTCTTCAAGTAGTTCATCATCTAATTTTTTCCCAGTGAATAGGGTTTTTATTCCTCCAAAGAATGATTCTCTGGTTTTACTCAATCCTTTTTTCAATTTATCAAAAAGCCCCATTATGCACCTCCAAGTTTTATGTTTACACTTAGAAAATTATAACATTTTTTGATTGAAAAATAAAACTATATTATAGTCTATATGCTATTTTATAGACTTAATGATAATTGGTTCTTTTCCAATTTTCAAATTTTCTTGAATTTTTATGTTCTCACCCTTAATCATATCAAATCCACTATAAGATTTGCTTAAATTTATATCACCATATTTTTCTTCAAGATTTATATAAATATAATATTTTATACTATTACTTTCCCATATAATTTCTATAATTCCATTTTTAATTTGATTAATTTTAAAAGTATTAGCTTCTGTTTTTATCTCTTTAGATATCATTATTATTCTTTTAATAAAGTTTAAGAACTCATAATCTCCATTATCCCAGTTTATAGAACTTTTTTCAAATAAATCAGGATAAACTTCTGTTTTAATTTCTTGTCCAGCATATATTAGCGGAACACCTGGTAATAACATATAAAAAGTTGTCCAATTTTTTAATTTTTCTTTTGAAAAAATTATACTTGCTATTCTGGGCTTATCATGATTTTCTAAAAACCTCATTTTCATAGCATTACAAGGGTAAATAGCTTGTTGAATCTTAATGTAGTCTATTAAACATTCTATTTCTTTTTCGCCTTTAAAATACTCATCTATATGCTGATATCCATCATAATCGTATGTTAAATCAAAAACTTTATATAATTCACTGTCAGAAAGAATATTATACCCTTTTCTTCTCAAAGCAATAATATACTTTGGTTCTAAACTCTCTGCAAGCCAAATCATCTCTCCTTGAGGGTCTACTTCATTTCTAGCTTTCTCCCAAAAATCAATTGGAATCATAGAAGCTACATCACACCTAAACCCAGAAACTCCTATATCTCTCCAATATTTTAATATACCTATCAAATAATCCCAGAGGTCCTTTTTTTCAAAATCTAAATCAATAATATCAAACCAATCTTGCTCTTTTCTTTCAAAATCACCCTTTTTATTTAATCTAAACCATTCTTTATGATTCTTAGATAAAAAAGAGTCATTAGAAGTATGATTAAAAACAATATCTATCATAACCTTCAAATCTAAATCATTAGCTTTTCTTATTATTTTTTTAAATTGATCAATATTCCCAAACTCATTTGATATAATATCATATTTTTTTATTGAATATGGTGAACCATATGTACCTTTCCTATTTTTTTCACCTATAGGATAGAAAGGCATAAACCAAATTATATCGGTACCTAATTTTTTAATTCTTTCTAAATCATAATAAATTTCATTAAAAGTTCCAGATTTTGAATAATTTCTCGGAAAAATTTCATATATTATTTTATTATCTAATTTATTAACAAATTTTTTCATTAAAAATCCTCCTCCTCTGTAATGATACTATTTTATTATTTCCCCTCTTTTAAAAATATAAGAGAAATAATTAACATTAATATATTTTATTATAATATAAATATTATTTAGTTTTATTTGAATAATATTTATAATTATTTCATTTTTATATTGACATTATTGATTTTTTATTGTATAATTTATTTGTTATTTAATTTTTTTATCATAATAATTAGAATTTTTAAATTTATTATTCAAAAAAAGGAGGATCAAATTATGTTTAAAAGAAGATTGACTACTTGCCCTATTTGTGGTGGACAACTTAAAATTCAAAAATATAAATGTGAAAAATGTTCAACTGAAATAACTGGAAGTTTCCAAATCGAAGAATTTGCTCAATTAACAGATGAACAGTTGATATTTTTGAAAATTTTCATAAAAAACAGAGGGAATCTATCTGAACTACAAAAAGAATTAGGAGTATCCTATCCTACCGCAAAAGCTAGATTAGAAGAATTAGTTAAAGCTTTAGGTTATGAATCTGAAGAAGATAATAGAAAGAAAACAATGGAAATTTTAGAAAAAATTGAAAAAGGTGAGATCACACCTGAAGAAGCAAAAGGAATTTTAAAGAAATATAGAAATTCATAAGAGGTGAAATTATGAGAGAAGACTTGATTAAAATTTTAAAAATGTATAAAGATGAGACGATAAACATATATGATGCCGCAGATTTTATAGAGACTTTATATTCTGAAAAAGAGGAAGTAAAAAATAAAAATAAAAAATATTTGAGAGTCATAATAGAGAAAAATAACAAAAAAATAGTAAACATGAAAATACCTCTCTCTGTTTTAAAGATATCAAAAGGAATTATTAGAAAAAGCTTGAAAAATTCTGATTTAGATAAAGATGAATTAAATGACATTAATGAAGCTATTGATAATTTAATCAATTCCAATTCAAATCAAGAAATTGAAATAAACACTGAAGATGGCCAAACTGTTTTTTTAAACTTAGAATAAAGGGGGATTTAATATGTCTAGAACTATTAACTTAGAACACTTTAAAAGAGTCAGCATTAATTCTAAATTTGATGAAATTAAATTAAAAGTTTTGAAATCAAATAAAACTTATTTTGAGCTAGAGGAAGATATAGATAGTGATCTTTTTCTAGAAAAAGAAGGTGAAGATAGTTATTTCATCAAATTTACAAGGGATAACGATTCATTCTTAAACAAATTTTTTGGTTTTATGTCAAATGATACTTTTCATGCTACTTTATATGTCTCCGAAGAATTTGAAGAATTGAAAATTAACTTTACTCAAGGTGATATTTACTTGGAGAATATCGAACTTAATTTTTTAGACAATAAAATCATTACTGGAAATACTAATATCAAAAATTGTAAAATAAAAAATAATAAAACAAAATTAATAACTGGAAATTTTCATGCAGATAATTCAGATTTAATTAACGAAGAAATATCTGTAACTACAGGAAATATAAGATATAAGGATTCAAAAATTCAAAATATTGATTGCCATCTAATAACTGGTAACGTTAAAATAGATAGTTTAAATTCAAATTTTGATTTGATAAAACTTAAAATAATAACTGGAGATGCTAGTTTATCTATTTGTGGTAAAGAACCTATATATATTACAAAAAAATTGACTCCATATTCTGCGACTTTAAAATCAAATATAGATTTGATAGAAAAAGATGATGTGGATATGTTAAAAGAAACCAGAAAGATATCAGTTAAGGCTATTACCGGAAATGTTAAAATAAAAGGGATTGAGCAAGATCAATATAGTTCTCAAAGTATAAATGAAGAAAAAACAAATCAACCAAATCAAAAAATGAATTCTGAAGATTTTTTAACCCAAGAAGAGAAAAAAATTTTAGATTTATTAAAACAAAAAAAGATTTCATATGATTTTGCACTAGAATTATTATCAGAAATGGGATATGATAATCAACAAGCAGAGAAATTTCTTAATGATAGGGGGATTTCAAGATGAGAAAAATCGCTGTGATTATGATTGTAGCAGGTGTTTTGTTGTTCCTAAGTGTTTTTTATGATTTCTCTATGGGTTTTTGGAGAATTGTAGAATTAATTTTCTCAATCGTACTTATTTCAAGTGGTTTAGGCTTGATCAAACCATCTATAAACATAAATGGAAAAAGTTTTGATAGTTTAAATCAAGATGATATACATTATGCTAACGAGCAAATAAATCAAGCAGAAGAAGAAATAGAAGAAGAAAAGGATATGCCAGAATTTGCTAGAAAAATTGCTAAAGGTTCATTTCGTTTTGCAAGAAGTACTTTCACTAAAAGAAAAATTTTAAAAAAAATAATTAAAAGAACTATTTTCGGTTTAACAGCAGGTATTATTTTATTAATAGATTCGCTAACTTTATTTGGATTGAATTTTAATTTTTGGGAAATCTTATTAGTTTTAATAGGAGCTTTTTTACTCGCATCTGGAATTAGTTCTTTTGTACCAAATGGGAGGAGAAAAAATTGACTGGAGCTTTTGTATCAATATTAATAGGTTTAATAATTCTTTTAGGAATTGTATTTGAAATTACAATCAGTTTCTCTATAGCTGTAGAAATTTTCTTTGGTATAGTTTTTTTAGCTGATGGTTTCAAAGTTTTTAAACATCCAAAGAGTGATAAAATCGGAAGCCTGATTTTTGGTTCTATTTTGATAATGGATGCTTTTGACGTTTTTGCAGAAAATCTTGGTTTTTGGCAAATTATATTGTTAATGATCGCTTCTTATTTAGTAGGTTGGGGAATATATTCTGTTTTTACATCTAGTAAATTTATCAATGTAAAAAATAACAGAATTGAAGATAAACATATGAAAATAGAAGTTCCCAAAAATTTGAATAGATATGATATTAAATATTTTTTAGATTGGACTAAGTTGAATTTTTCTTCTAGAACAACTGAAGATTATAATATTCAAGTAGACTCTTATGCTGATGCTGATATATTCAAAAGATCTTTCAATTGGAATGATTCAGAGTTAAACATAGAAAATAAATTAAAAGTATCAAATATTAAAGTTCCTGAAAGGTCAAAAATGAACACTGGAATAAGGACTAATTTAAAGTACAATTTATCTACTAACTTAAGCGTTTCTGATGTTTTTTTTGACTTAAGAAATTCTTATCCTGAAAACATCAATATCAATTCTACAGCATCTAAAATAGTTTTGATACCTTCTAATAAAAAAGATTCATCTATTGATGCTGATTTAGAAATTTCTACAATAACAGTTAAGCTCTCTGAAAATGTAGGTTTGGTTCTTAACCAATTGGGAGAATTAAATTTAAGAACTTTTGAAGGGTTAATAGAAAGAGAAGATGGTTCATTTATTTCAGCAAACTTCTCTGAAGCAGAATACACTTGTTACCTTAATATATCGTCAGAAATGAGTAGATTAAGCATTCAATTAATATAATAAAAATGCGAGCTTAGCTCGCATTTTTATTATATTTTCAATTTTTTTACATAATCATTAATTTTTTTCTGAATTTTTCTTATTTCTTTAGTATCTGCTTTTGTAGGTTCTCTATCCCAAAGAGTTATTTCTCCTCCCACAACTGCTCCTGAAACTTCTATCTCATTTCCCATTCTAAAGGATATTTCAGTGAATGGAGTATTTGTATTGAAAATATAATCTCCTGTTCTAGAACTTAAAATTGTAAAATCTGCCTCTTTACCAGGACTTATTTTACCTAACTGAAGATCAAATTCATCTGAAGTGAATTGATAGTTGTTCATGAATATAGTTCTTTCTACTTCATTATATAATATATTATGCTTAGCTTTATTATTAAATTTTTCTGTAATCAATAAAGTTTTAGCTTCATTAAAAAGAGAATAATCTATTAATCCAGTTCCAATAGCAACTTTCATTCCTCTCCCCAACATGTCTAATAAATTCGGAGATGTATTTATTTCCATTAATTCAGTCCTAACACTTTTTATTAACCTTACTCCTTTTGAAGCAAAATAATCCATCACTTGAGGATTTACATTACCAGCAAAAATCACGTCAACTTTTTTGGATAATAGAGAAAATTCTTTTAAAATTGTCATCAATTCTTTTCCATGTTTGAGCATAGCATATCTTTCTTCTTGTTGAAAATCTACTATAACAATTCTCAATCTTCTTCCATCTGATAAGAATTTTTCAAGAAAATCATAATCTTCTTTTTCTAAGCCCCAAACACCTAATATAGTTATAGATTTTATATCCTTGTTTTCTATTAAATCTTCTCTTATATTTCTAGGAATCCCATTTTCAGTTAATAATATTGGTGATGGTTTGACTCTTACACCTATATCATCAGCTATTTTCTTTACTATATCTATGTTTTTGCTATAAGGAAAAGATACTATAGTAGAAGTAATACCATTAATTAGAGATTTGAAACTACCTAAAGTCATTATGTCTTTAAAGAATTCTGTGTCTTCTGCTTTATTAAGCGCAAAATTAACGATCTTTGAAAATTTTTCATAAGGAGGTAAATTTGAATCTCTTAATTTACTATTTAAATATAGTTCATTAATATAAAAGCTTGTATATGGATTTGTTAGACCCGGTAATAAAATTTTTTTGTTTAAATCTCTTATATTTTTCTCTTCAACTCCATATTTCTCTAATATTTTTTCTGCTGATCCAACATCAATAACTTTTCCATCTTGTACATAAACTGCTCCATTTTCTATTACTTCACCAATGGCTCCAGTTAGTAAAGTACAATTTTTTAAAATCATTATTACACCTCCAATTTATCTTTTTAAATAATATTTTAAATAAAATTTTATTAAGTCTGGAAATTTATTAAACCTTTTAGGCTCTACCATCATTCTATAAAACCATTCAATACCTAATTTTTGAAATAAAACTGGAGCCCTTTTTACTTCTCCAGCAAAAACATCTATGCTCCCACCAACGCCCATCATCACCTTTACATTTAATTTATCATAATTTCTTAAAATGAATTCTTCCTGTCTCGGTATACCCATACCTACAAAAAGAAAATCTGAGTTAGATTCATTTATTATATTCACAATTTTTTCGTCTTCTTCTTTTGAAAAAAAACCATTAATATATCCATTTATTTTTGAATTATATGTTTCTTCTAGGTTTGCTTTTGCTTTTTTCAAAACTTCTTCTTTAGCCCCAAGTAAAAAAACACCTTTATCATCTTCACCAGAAATCTCACAAAAATATTTCATTGTTTCAATACCCGGACATCTTTCTGTAGAATAATTCTTTTTATTCATATATTTAACAATACCAATTCCATCAGGAATTAATAAATCTGCTTTTAGAAAAGATTTTTTATATATTTCGCTTTTAAAAAACTCCATATACATTAATGTGTTCAAAGTAATTATCCATGTTTTCTCACCTAAATTATATTTTTCTTCCAAAAATTTTAATATTTTCTTTTTTTCACCATATAATACATTTGCGCCTTCTATAAAAGATTTAGTAATCATTAAAAAGATTCACCTCTAAATTTTATTCCAATCATTAATCATAAAGTCTATAAAAGTTTATTATCACTTAATATTTTACCATTTTTAATTATAAATAAACATTATAATTAAATAAAATTAAAGTAAATATACACTATATATCAATCATATCATATTTGATAGGTAAATGACAAAATTATATTAAGTTTTTTGTTGTCTTATTTGATACTTATTTTTTACCTTATAAATTAAATTTGACTTTATTTTAACAAAATAAAAGTATTAAAAATGTATAATATTTAAAGCATGTTGATTATATAAGTTTATGGAGGTATTGAAATGGATAAACAGTTAGTATCACAAGATAAAAACGTTAAAAAGTATTTAGTACAATTTGATACAAATGAATTACAAAAAGCAGAAAAAGATGTTGTGAAAGAAGTCAATAAAAATTACAAATTTCCTGGTTTCAGAAAAGGTAAAGCACCTACTGGTATTATAAAAATGAAATTAGGAGAAAATTATGATAATTGGATAAATGATATCCTTTTAGAAGACGCCATGAAAGAAATCCAAGATGATGAAAAAACTTTATTCCCACCAAAAGTAGATTCGACAGCTAATGATGAAGGCAAATTTGAAGTAGAAATTACGGTTCATGCATATCCTGAAGTTAAAAGTACTGACTTTGAAAATATTACTGTAGAAATTCCTAAATCTGAATCTATAATTGAAAAATTTGTTGATGACAAATTAAATGAATTATTAGACCAAAATGCTATCTTAGAACCAAAGGAAGGTACAGCAGAATATGATGATTTTGTAAGAGTGACATATACTGTAAAAAATCAAGATGGAAAAGTTTTACAAGAAAATAAAGAGAATGAATATACCTTAAGAGAAGACGACAATAGGCCTATAGTAACAGAAGTTGTTGGTAAATCTAAAGGTGATGTTATAGAATATGAAAAAGATTTTGAAGATAAAAAATATCATTATACAGTAAATCTTGAGGATATCTATTCTAGAAAAATCCCTGAATTAACCGAAGAATTTGTTAAAGAATTAGACTCTGACGCACAATCTCTTGAAGAATTGAAAGATAAATTCAGATCTGAAGGTAAAGAACAATATGAAAATTGGAATAAGGATTTCGTTAGAAATTATATTATTGGAGAACTTCCTGAACATACAGAAATTGAAATATCTGAACAAACTATTGAAGAATATGTAGAAAATTACATTGCCCAATTAAAAAAAGAAGGAAAATATAATGAAGAACTAGAAAAAAATGAAAATGACGAAGAAAAAATGAAAGAAAATATAAAAGAATCTTCCTTAAAATGGATAAAAGAATTAGTTGTTGTTGATGAATTAGCAAAGGAAAACAACATAGAAGTTTCTGATGAAGAAATTACTAACGCAATTAAAAATATTTCACAAATGTGGCAAATGCCTTATGAAAGAACAAGAGAAGCAATTTACTCTAATCAAAAATTATTGAATGATGTTGTTTGGGATACATTGAAATCAAAAGTTGTTGACACTATTAAAGATAAAGTTAAAATAGAAGAAGTTGACTCAGAAAAATTTGAGAAAAAAGAAACTGAAGAATAAAATTATATTTAAAAAAAGCCAGGCTCGCAAAAGCCTGGCTTTTTTATTTAAAAATTTTTTTAAAAACTGAATCTATATCTTCATCAAAAACGAATTTTATTTTTTCTTCTTTTAAGTAACTTCTAGAAAATTCACCTTTATTAATAATTATTATATCAGCATCTGAATAAGCTGGTAGAAAAGCTGCTGGAGTAACCATAAGAGATGACCCCAGTATAAGTAACAAATCTGAGTTTTTTATCAATTTTATTGATTCATCCATATCTTTTATCATTTCTCCAAAAAATACTATATCAGGTTTTATAACTCCACCACAAGAATCACATTTTGCAACTATATCTTTATTCATCTTGTATTTAACTTCATCATAATCATATTCTCTACCACAATTCAGACAAAAATTTTGATATAACCCACCATGAATCTCATATACTTTTTTATTACCAGCTATTTTATGTAAAGAATCAATATTTTGAGTTATTATACCAGCTAATTTTTGCTCATCTTCTAAATCTTTTAGTTTTTTGTAAGAATAAGTAGGTTCTGCATTTTCTACATAGTTTAAAAAAGTTTTGTGAAATTTATAAAATAATTCAGGGTGATCTTTGAAATAATAATAATCAAAAATTAATTCAGGATTCTCAATATCAGCTTTATTATATATTCCATTTTTACCTCTAAAATCAGGAATACCTGTGTTAGTAGAAATTCCCGCTCCTGATAAAACAACTATATTATGAGATGATTCTATTAATTTTTTTGCTTTATAATATTTTTTCATCTAAATTAAACCTTCTTTTTGTTTGTACTCTATTTCAATACTGTAAGAATTGATTCTGTTAAATCCTCTAAACCTTTGTTTTTATTTGCTGAGGTCTGAAAATATAGATATTCTCCATATATAGATAAATCATTTTTTATTTCTTTTAATCTTTTTATTCTTTCGCTTTGTTTTAGTTTGTCTGATTTTGTTAAGACTATCATAAAAGGAATATTCATACTTTTTAACCATTGTATCATCATATGATCATTTTTTTGTGGTTTATGTCTATGATCAATCAATACATAAACCATTCTCAATGACATTCTATTCATGAAATAATCATTCATCAATTCATTCCATTTTTCTTTTTCTGTTTTTGCTACAGATGCAAATCCATAACCAGGTAAATCCACAAAATAATAACTATCATTTACAAGATAATAATTTATAGACCTTGTTTTACCGGGTTTAGAACTTATTTTAGCAATTTTTATTTTCATCAAAGAGTTTAAAAGACTAGACTTACCAACGTTTGACCTTCCTGCAAAAGCCACTTCTGGTCTATCTTCTAGGGGAAGTTGATCGTATCTATATGCTGTTTTATAAAGTTCTGCTTTTTTAATCATTGAAATCACTACCCTCTAAGGCTATTTTCAGTACTTCTTCTATTTTCGTTACAAAGTTAAACTTTATTTTCTCTCTTATTTCTTCTGGAATTTTCTCAACATCTTTTTCATTGGCTTTTGGAAGTATCACTTCATTTATACCCGATCTATAAGCAGAAAGAACTTTTTCTTTAATCCCCCCCACTGGTAAAACTTTACCTCTTAATGTTGTTTCTCCAGTCATAGCTATATCATTTCTAATTTTTTGATTCATTATAACAGATATTAATGCTGTTGTGAGTGTTACACCAGCTGATGGTCCATCTTTTGGTACTGCACCTTCTGGTAAATGTATATGGAAATCTTTTTTATCAAAAAGTTTTCCTTTTTCTTTGTCTTTTATTTCAACTATTTTTCTTGATAAAGATAGTGCAATTTTTGCTGATTCTTTCATAACATCTCCTAATTGTCCTGTAGTTATAAGCCTACCTTTACCAGACAAAGATAATACTTCAACATGAAGAATAGTCCCTCCATATGCAGTCCAAGCTAATCCAGTTACAGAACCTACTTCGGGTTTTTCATTTTTTTCAGAATCAAAATAAGGAGGAGCTCCTAAGAAACTATTTAAGTTATTAGCTCCGACTTTAACTTTTTTATCTGTTTCTGAATATTTCAATGCGGATTTTCTCATTATTTTTGCAATTTTCTTTTCTAACTGCCTAACACCAGCCTCTCGAGTATATTTCGAGATAACATCTTTGACAGCTTTATAAGATATTTTAAAAATGTCATCGTTTAATCCGTGTTCTTCTAACAATTTAGGTATTATATACTTTTGTGCTATTTGATATTTTTCAATATCTGTATAACCAGAAATATAAATAATCTCCATTCTATCTTTTAATGCGGGCGGAATTGTATGTAAAACATTCGCTGTAGTAACAAAGATAATTTCTGAAAGATCTAATGGTAATTCCAAGTAATGATCTACAAAATCTACATTTTGTTCAGGATCTAAAACTTCTAATAATGCAGCACCAGGATCACCTTGAAATGAAGATCCAAGTTTATCTATTTCATCTAGTACAATCACTGGATTCATAGATTGTAATTTTCTAATTTTTTGTACAATTCTACCAGGTAAAGCTCCAACATAAGTTCTTCTGTGGCCTCTTATTTCTGATTCATCTCTTACACCACCTAGAGAAAGTCTTCCAAATTCTCTTCCAGTTGCATCTGCAATTGATTTACCAAGACTTGTTTTACCTACTCCAGGTGCTCCTACGAAACATAAAATAGGAGCTTTAGAACTTTTAGATAATTTTCTTACTGATAAAAATTCCATTATTCTTTCTTTTGGTTCTTTTAACCCATAATGATTCTTTTCCAATATATCTTCAGCTTTATTGATATCTATATTATCTTCTGTTCTTTTTTCCCATGGGATTTCAATCAACCAATCTAAATATGTTCTTATAACATTAGCTTCTGGTGAATAAGGAGACATTTTATTCAGTCTTTCTATTTCTTTGTCTGCTTTTTCTTTTACTTCATTAGGATAATCTCCTTTTTCTAATCTTTCTTTTATTTCTTTTATATCTTCATCATCTTCATCTGAAAGTTCTTCTTTTATTGCATTCATTTTTTCTCTCAAATAAAATTCTTTTTGAGATTTCTGAATTTTTTCTCTTACTGTTGTTTCTAAGTTTTCTTCTATTTCAAGAAGTTCTATCTCTCTCGCTAAAATCTCTAATTCTTTTTTTAATCTTTTTTCTGTTTCTACTATTTCCAATAATTCTTGCTTTTCTTCTAAATCTAAAGGCATTATTGATGCAACTAGATCACTTATTATTTCTGGATCTGATGTTTCTTCTATAGCCATTATTGCTTCTTGAGGAAATTTTTTAGATAACTCCATATAATTTTGTAAAAGAGCTTTTATTTTTCTAACTAATGCTTCTAATTTTTTTGAGCTTTTATTTTCAGAATCTAGTTGATTTATGTTGAACATGAAATATTTCTTATCTTGAACAGTATTTTTTATTTTAGCTCTTTTAACCCCTTCTACAAGTACTTTTAAATCTCCATTTGGTAATTTAGACACTTGAACAATTCTTGCTACAGTACCTACTCTATATAGGTCTGATACTTTTGGTTCTTCAGTTTCTAATTTTTTTTGTGAAACTAAAAATATATAATTGTCGTATTTTTCCAATGCAACTTCCAATGCTTTTACAGATTTTTCTCTCCCAACAAACATTGGAATAACTGAGTTTGGATATATCAGCATTTTTGACCTAGTTGCTATAGCTGGTAGTTCTTTTGGAATGTTTTTTTTATTCGATTCGTCTATGAATTTATCTATGAAATTGTTTTCTTTACTCATTTCTACCTCCGATTAAATTTCTATTATTTTATATTCTTTATTTTCTGGGTTAAGTATACATAATGTTGAATTACCTGTTAAGCATCCACTAGCTTCTCCTGGATTTATTATTAGTGTGTTTTTAGTTTTTTTTGTCACTACTTCATGTGTATGACCAAAAAAAACAAAATCATAAAAATTTGATTTTTCAGCAGCTTCTAATGAATATGGTTCATGCATCATAAATATTTTCTTACCTTGATGTTCGATATTTTTAGGTCCTGGAGTTATGATGTTTCCTGATTTTTTACTTAATCCAAGAATTTCTCCATCGTTATTTCCAAATATTCCTATGAATTTAACTCCATCGATCAATAGATATGGTAAACTAAATGGGGCTACATAATCTCCACAATGGAAAATAGTATCAACATTATTTTCTTTAACTATTCTTTTTATTTTTTTCAATTTTTCTATGTTATCGTGAGTATCTGATATTATCATCCACATCTTCTACACCTCACTTAACTTGACTTTTGTAATGTATATAAACAACAATTCCTTTTTTTAAAGAGATGCTTATAATTTCTTCTTTTGCTTGGTTGCTAACACCGATTGAATCGTATTTATCAAGTTTTTGTTCAAATAAATTATATTTAAACCCTTTAAGAGTTAGACCTTCTAAATCTTCGCCTAAAGGTAATATCGCCCACGAATCATCTATATTTGTCATAATATTTTTTTTATCTTTTACTATACCTATATTATATTTTTCTTCTATAATTTCTGGATCTAAATTTGAATACTTACCTAATAAATAGATACCTGCTAAAGTGTGATCTATTCTTGAACCAGTTACAGAAGACAAATATACTTTTTCACACCCTAACTGCTGTGCTTTCATAATTGATAATTCTGAATCAATTTCATCTTTTTGTGAAGGATATTTTAATATTTCAACATTATTGTCTTTAGCCCACAATATATCCCTTTCATTCGCAGAATCTAAATCGCCTATAAGATAATCTGGTATTATATTTAATTTTTTATATATTTTTATACCAGAGTCAGAAGCTATATTTACATCAGCATTTAATATTTTTTGTTTGTAAAAAAATAGATCATCAGTTTTTTCTCCACCCGATATTATATATGCATTTATTTTTAATCACCTCTTAAATTATTTAATTCTTTGTATATATTGTGTATTATATCTATGGGAGTGACAGTATATTTTGTTTTTTCTGAACCAAGTTCAAAAGAAGTTTTATAGACTAAATAACTGCCTATTATGGCTGAGTCAGTTAAAGATGATCCTTGAGCGAGAAAAGATGATATTACTCCTGATAATAAATCACCTGTTCCACCTTTTGATAAACTATCATCACCAAAAACATTGAAAAAGCTATTATATCCATCGGTTATGAAAGATGTTGAACTTTTAAATAAAACATTAATATTTTTACTTTTTGCATAATTTTCTATAAACTTGACATCTAGCTCATCAATATTTGTAAGTCTATTAAATTCTCCCACATGAGGAGTTATAAGAATATTCTCGCAAGAATTTATATTTTTTATGTTTTGAATGGCATCTGCATCTACTATTATTTTTTTATTTGGATAATTATTAAGAACCTTTTTTATAAAGCCATCTGATTTTCTACCTATACCTGGTCCTATCAAAATAGAATCACTTTTTTCAAGTTTTTGTTTTATACTTTCAAAATCGTCTATTTCAAAATAATCTTTATTTAAGTTCTCATATATTATAGAGGGTTCATAATCTAGAATAGGTGTATATGAAGGAGTAACTAAATTTACAATACCAACACCGGTTTTTTGGGCTCCAAGAGCAGCTAATATAGATGATCCAGGAAACTTTTTACTACCTGATAATATAGTAACAACTCCATAATCATATTTATGAGAATTAACACTTCTTTTAGGAAGAATTTTTTCAACCATTTCCTTTGTTATCAATTTTCTTTTTAAATTTTTTTCAAAATCTCTATCAAAAGATAATTTTGTTAACTTAATCTCACCAGAATATTCTCTTCCTGGATAAATTAAATGGCCTATTTTTAGATAGCCAAATGTAACTGTTAAATCAGCATTTATTGCTTTACCCATAATTTGTCCATTATCTGAAGATATACCAGTGGGTATATCGATTGAGACAATAGTTCCTTTAGAACTATTAATTATTTCTATTATATTTAATAACTCGCCTCTTATTTCACCATTTAATCCATTTCCTATTATTCCTTCTATGATTATGTCATATTTTTCAATAGTAGAAATATCATTTATAAAATTGATATTATATTTCTTGCATAACAACATTTGATTTTTAAATCCATAAGAAGATTTCTCAACATTTCCATAAATATAAATTTCGACTTCAAACCCGTCATTTTTAAGAAGTCTTCCAGTAGCCAGAGCGTCTCCTCCATTGTTCCCTGTCCCTGCTATTATTAATGTTTTTTTAGGGTTAAGATCAGAAACTATCTCTTTTACTGAAAAAGAAGCTTGTTCCATTAATACGTTTTCTTGTAGACCTTTTGAAATTGTCATATCATCAATTGTTTTCATTTCTTTCGAATCTACAACAAACATAATTATCCCCCCTAATGTTATATTATAACAAAAAGAATCGGGCTTAAAAAGCCCGAAACATTTTCTTATTTTATTCTCATGATCATATCATTTTTGGTACACATTTCATCTGTTTTTGGACCATAAGAAATATAATTAATTTTTACTCCGGTATATTCTTCTATAAAAGACATGTATTTTAAAAAGTTAACATCATTAGTTGACTTCCACCCTCTCAAAGACTCATATATTGGTTTTGCCTTATAAAAATCATAAGAAGAATCTGGAATTTCTTTTATTTTACCATCAACATCATATTTTGTACATATCTTTACTTCTTCAAACCCATCAAGAACATCTGCCTTAGTTATAACAAATTCATTTAATCCGCTTCTAATTTTAGCATATCTTAAAGCGGGTAAGTCAAGCCAACCTACTCTTCTAGGTCTACCAGTAGTAGCACCAAATTCATTTCCTAATTTCGCTATTTTTTCTCCAGTTTCATCAAACAATTCAGTTGGAAAAGGTCCAGAACCTACCCTAGTTGTATATGCTTTTAGAACTCCCATGACTTTATCAAGTTCAAAAGTAGAAAATCCTACTGATGAAACTCCATGAGCCATACAAGACCCAGAAGTAACAAAAGGATATGTTCCAAAATCAAGATCCAATAAAACTCCTTGTGCTCCTTCAAAAAGTACCGATGTACTTCTAAACACATCACCCATCTTTACAGCACTTGCATAATTTACGTTTAAATAATCTAATTCTTTTCTCATTTTTAATAAGTATTCGTAAACATCTTTATCAGTACTTTTTATTTTTCCAGAATATATATTATTTTTTAAATAGAATATTTCTGACAATCTTTCTTTTAATAATTTTTCATCAAAAATATGGTAGAGTTTAACTCCCTCGCGAGAAACTTTATCAGTATAAGCTGGACCTATCCCTTTCTTTGTTGTTCCGATAGGATTTTTTCTCATATTTTCTCTTATTTCATCTTCTTCTTTGTGCCAAGGTAAAACTAGAAATGTTTCATAATCTATGTAAATTTTTGAAGAAATACCAGGAAAATCTGCTTCTAAAATTTTAAGTTCATTTATTAATTGTTCGAGATCCACTACCATTCCAGCGCCTAAAAAACCTTTTGAATAGTCATTGGGAGTTATAGAAGGTAATAAATGATTAACATATTTCTTTCCATTGATATATATAGTATGACCTGCGTTTGCGCCACCAGAAAATCTAACTATCCATTCATAATCTTTTGAAAAATAATTAACTACTTTTCCTTTTCCTTCATCGCCCCATTGAGAACCAACTATTGCTACTCTTTCCATTTTTATTTCCTCCTAATCAAAAAAATCTTTGATATACTTCATCAATATTTTTCAAAAAATATTCATTTGAAAATAATTCATCAATATCTTTTTCATCAATATGATCTGTTATTCTATTATCGGATTTGATATAAATTTTAAAGTCTTTTCTATCTTCCCAAGCATTTAAAGCATTTTCTTGAACTATTTTATAAGAATTTTCTCTGGATAATCCTTTTTCAATCAAGCCTAACAATACTCTTTGTGAATAGACTAAATTATAGCTTCTTTTAAATGTTTCTAGCATTCTATCTTTATTAACTATAAGATTTTTTATTAGATATGTTGCTTTTTTCAACATATAAAATGTAATCATAGTAGCATCAGGAATGTTGATTCTCTCAACTGATGAATGAGAAATATCTCTTTCATGCCATAAAACTATATTTTCGTAAGCTGGAATTGTGTAAGACCTTAAGAGTCTAGCCATACCAGATAATCTTTCGCATATTATTGGATTCTTTTTATGTGGCATAGCAGAAGATCCTCTTTGACCTTTTTTAAATGGCTCTTGAAGTTCTAAAACTTCTGTTTTCTGTAAATGTCTAATTTCTGTAGCTAATCTATCAAGTCCGGATCCTATCAATGCAAAAACAGAAAATATCTCTGCATGTACATCTCGAGGAACAATTTGCGTTGATATTTCAGTTGGTTCTAATCCTAAATAGTTTAAAGCAATTTTTTCTATTTCAGGAGATATATTAGCATAATTTCCAACAGCTCCACTTAATTTCCCAACTTTTATGCCATCATAAGCATTTTTTAACCTAAATAAATTTCTTTTGGTTTCTGCCAAGAAAGAAAGCATTTTTAGACCAAAAGAAGTAGGCTCTGCATGAATGCCATGACTTCTTCCAACGGTCAAAGTTTTTTTATGTTCTAAACTTATTTCTTCTAAAACTGTTATATAATTTTCTAATTCTTCTAAAATAATCCCTGTTGATTCTTTAAGTCCCATTGCCCAAGCTGTGTCTACAACATCTGATGAAGTTAGTCCCATGTGAAAATATCTAGCTTCATCACCCATATTTTCTGTAACTCCTTTAATAAAAGCAATTACATCATGATCAACAACATTTTCAATTTCTAAAATTCTATCAACATCAATTTTAGCTTTTTCTTCTATTGTTTTTGCTGTACCCTTTGGAGCGATGCCTTTTTCTTCAAAAGCTTTCACAACAGCAATTTCAATTTCTAACCATCTTTCATATTGTTTTTCCAAAGTCCAAATATCCCTCACTGGAGATAAAGCATACCTTTCTATCATTATTGGCCTCCTTGTTCTTTTATACTTTTAGATAATATCTCTCTAAAACCTATAACAAATATAATTATTCCAAAAATAATACCTAAGTTAATATTTCTTAGTTCCGTGATCAAATATCCTATTGAAAAAGAATTTAACCCCCAAGCTATAAAAATAAAAATTTTTTTTGAAATTACAACATTTAAATATGAAAAAAAAGCTGATATATTCATTAACAAATAAAAATATGTAGGATTAAAATCTTGAACAAATCCCACTCCGCTAAATAAAGCAGAAATGATTAAAAACATATTCGTTATTTTACTTTCTTTTTTATATTTTAATCCCATAAAGATCATTACTATAGGTATTATTAATGAAGGATACCATATATTTAAATCTACAAAAATAAATCCAATAACATAATTAATAATAAGTGATGCGATAACATAAGCCATATACAACTCTCCTTGAAAAAATTTATTTATTGACAATCTATTTTATCATAAATAAAAAAATTAAAAAAGGCCCTATAAATAGGGCCTTTCCATTAAATCTATAATCAAGGATAAATTCCTCTTAATTTTGTTGCTGTAGCAACTCTTTGGATTGAATTTACATAAGCTGCTGTTCTCATATCTGTTTTATATTCTTCCATAGTATCTATAACATCATAAAAAGCTCTAGTCATTTTTCTATGTAATGCTTTTCTTACATCTTCCAATTCCCAGAAGTTCCATTGTAAACCTTGAACCCATTCAAAATATGATACTGTAACTCCACCAGCATTCGCTAAAAAGTCAGGAACAATGAATACACCATTTTCTGTTAATTTTTCATCAGCTTCAGGAGTAATAGGACCATTAGCTCCTTCAACAATTAATTTTGCTTTTACATCATCTACATTTTCCATTGTAATTGTATTTTCAATAGCACATGGAGCTAATATATCAACGTCTAAAGAAATTATTTCATCATTTGTAATTGTTTTATATCTTCCATCATTTATATCTTGAACTCCAGCTTTTCTTGATAATGTTTTTTCACTTAATTCTTTTAACTCTGCAGGTGAAAATCCTTCTTCTTTATAAAGACCTCCAGTTGAATCAGAAATAGCAACTACTTTCATACCAACTTCTTCTGTTGTTAATAAAGCAGCATAAGTACCAACATTACCAAATCCATGAATAGCTACAGTTAAATCTTTGTTTTCTTTTGTAGTTTTTCCAATTTTTCTTAAGTAATTTGTACCTTCTTCTATACAAATTCTTACGCCTCTACCAGTAGCTTCTGTTCTACCTTCAGAACCACCAATTTCTAATGGTTTTCCTGTAACGATACCTAATTCTGTTCTTCCAACATTCATTGAATATGTATCCATAAACCAAGCCATTATTTGTCCATTAGTATTAACATCTGGTGCAGGAATATCTTTTTCCTCTCCAATAATAATTTGAATTTCTGAGAAAAATCTTCTTGACATTCTTTCTAATTCACCATCTGATAATTCTTTAGGATTAACTGTTATTCCACCTTTTCCTCCGCCATATGGAATATCAACAACAGCTGCTTTCCAAGTCATCCAGAAAGCTAAAGCTTTTACTTCATCTAGAGTTACATCTGGATGGAATCTTATACCACCTTTTGCAGGTCCTCTAGCAACGTTATGTTGTACTCTGTGGCCTGTAAAAACCTTAACTGTTCCATCATCCATTCTAACAGGAAAATTTACAGTTAGTTCTCTTTTTGGTTTTGCTAAAACGTCCTTTAAATCTTTTTCTAAGTTCATAATATCAGCAGCTTTGTTGAATTGTCTTACTGCATTTTCATATAAGCTCATACTCATTAACCTCCCTTAAAAATAGTTGGGGAATATTTTTTCATACACCTTTATTTTAGAACTTTTTAGAAAAAAAATAAAGCTTGATTAAATTTAATGTATCTTATTTATAATGAATTAGAAGTAATTAAATGAGTTTATAATTATAATACCCATTAGTATGAAATATTTTTCACGAAAATTATTTCAAAAAAAGAAGAAGCTAAAATATAAGCTTCTTCTAAGTATTTGCTTTTAAATCATTATTAATTTTTGTGATTATTTTGGGTAAATACATATCTTTAAATTTCTTTTTATCTAATATTGAAAGCACAAAATAACTGATTCCCATTCCACCAACAGCAATTAAAAAAGAAATTAAATCATTTAACCCTATACCATAAGAGATAATAGCTAAAACTAAAAAAATAAGTAATGGAAAACCATATACTAGCATTGCTATCTTTGTCAATGGTACTTCTGGTAATTCAACTAGAACTTTTTGCCCTGGAATATAAGAATCTTCTTTAAGAGCTTTTAGTTCAATATCAGGAGTTCCAGTGAGGTTACATGCACCACTAATAGAACAAGTCGAACATTCTGAAGCTCTATTTGTTTTTAGATAAACATATTTTTCATCTATTTTTTCTACAATCATTAACTCTCTCATAATTTCACTCCCTATAATCTTTATCAATCATTTTTTTAACTTTTTTTCTTGCATAAAATATTCTACTTTTTACTGTACCAATGGGTAAACTCAATAATTTTGATATTTTTTTATAATTATAATTATTTAGGTCTCTCATCTTTAGTATAACACTATCTTTAGGATTTAGTTTATCGATATAGTTAACCAACTGATCATACTTTATTTTATCAAAAATATGTTTTGTAAAATTGTATGGTTTATAAATTTTTTGTTGATCAATATTTATATTTTGTTTATTTTCTTTTATATACTTTTTCCTATAATCTATAGAGACATTTTCTGTAATTTTGTATATCCAAGTTTGAATTTTAGAATTTCCCTTAAAGTTATTTAGACCTTTATATATTCTAAAAAATACCTCTTGAGTAGCATCATCTAAATCATTTATATTGATGGATTTTTTTAAAATATATCTAACATACTTATAATTTTCGTTATAAATTTTTTTATAATTATAATTTTTACTGAACTCATCAAACATTTTTCTCACCCTTTATTATTATAACAAAAAATGCCGGCTTTAAAAGCCGGCAATAATTAAAAATTAACCTTTGAATTCTCCTGCAAAATGACATGCAACTTCATGTCCTTCTTCTAATTCAACTAAAGGTGGTTCTTCTTTTGAACAAATGTCTTTAGCAATTGGACATCTCGTATGGAATCTACATCCAGTTGGAGGATTTAAAGGACTTGGAACGTCACCTTCCAAAATAATCCTTTTTGATTTATTTTCTGGATCAGGAACAGGAATAGCAGACATAAGTGAAACTGTATATGGGTGTAAAGGTTTATCAAATAATTTCTTTTTATCTGTTAATTCTACTATTTTTCCTAAATACATAACTGCTATTCTATCACTTATATGTTTTATAACAGCAAGATCATGTGCAATAAAAATATAAGTTAAATTAAAATCTTTCTTCAAATCATCCATTAAATTTATAACCTGAGATTGAACTGAAACATCCAGAGCAGACACTGCTTCATCAGCTACTATTAATTTTGGATTAAGAGCTAAAGCTCTAGCAACTCCTATCCTTTGTCTTTGTCCTCCGGAAAACTGATGGGGATATCTAAATAAATATTCAGAAGATAACCCAACCTTTTCCAAAAGATCTGCAACTATGTCGTTTATTTCTTTTCCTTTTGCTATCTTATGGGTTTTAATACCCTCTCCAACAATATTCTTTATTCTCATTCTTGGATTCAATGAAGAATATGGATCTTGGAATATAACTTGAGCATCTTTTCTAAAAAATTTCTTTTTTTGAGATAAATCATCTCGAAGTTCTTTTTTTAATCCTGAATATCCATGTTCAAAATATATTTTTGCCATTTTTTTATCTATTTCTTTTTCAAGATTTTTAATTACTTCATCTTCAGTTTTCATTTCTAATAACATTTTTTTAAATTTATTTTCATAAACTGTTTCTATATATTTTTTAGATTCTTTAGGTTTC
>JBNJGY010000001.1:0-190773 GCA_051748045.1 Thermotogota bacterium | reverse complement strand
GTAGGTTTCGCCCCTTCAAGCTTTACTAAAGAGTCAACCCACACGGTTGACTCTTTTTTTTATATCCTTTTCTTTTTTGTTGGATGATCGATGTGAAAAATTTCTAAAAAGTAAAATATGGAAAATCTCTTCAGTCAATTTAACAGCGAGAAAATTTAAAAACTAAAGATTTTATGAATAAACAATTAATTAAAAAATAACTAAAATTACTAATAAAACTATTACATATAATTGAAGTATGATAAAATATAAATGCTTACTACAAAGAGGTGAATAATATGAAAATTAATATACTTTCTATTGCAGAGAAATACCCAGGTCAAGGAGTTTATTCAGCCACTAAAGATCATAAATTTATTTTAAAAAAATATAGTAACTATGAAGTATATGAAAATAAAATATTTGGTGATTTTGATATAATACACGCCCATACTGTCAATATTAAAACATTTATTTCTTTATTGTTTAATAAAAATAAGTCATTTAAAATATTTACAGCACATATAGTTCCAAATTCTTTAAAAGGAAGTTTAAAATATAGTTTTTTATGGTTACCTTTTTTTAGAGTTTATTTAAAAATAATCTATAATTTAGCTGACAAAATTTTAGCAGTAAGTGAAGAAACAAAAAATGAACTTATTGAAGATCTTGGTATTAATAGAGAAAAAATAAGTATATTTAGAAACTTTGTTAGAAAAGATATGTTTTTTACCAATGAAGAAGATAAAAAAGATAAGAAAAAAACATTGAGAGAAAAACATAATTTTAATAAAGATGATTTCATAATAATAGGTTCTGGTCAAATTCAACCAAGAAAAGGAATTCAAGATTTTTATGAAATAGCGAAACAGAACAAAAATATGAAATTTATCTGGGTAGGTGGAATGCCTTTTAAAAATGCCACAGAAGGTTATGAAAAAATGAATAGTATCTTGAAAAATTGCCCAGATAATTTAACCTTTACAGGAACAATAGATAGAAAATATATGATAGATTATTATAGATTGGCAGATGTGTTTTTTCTTCCTTCTATTCATGAAACTTTTGGACTTGTTGTTATAGAAGCAGCAGGAAGCGGTTTACCTATATTATTAAGAGATCTAAAAGTCTACAAGAAAATATTTTCCCCTCATTATCTATCAGGGAATAATAACAAAGAATTTGGTAATATACTAAACGACTTAAAAAACAACAAGAATCTATATAATAAATATAAAGATGAAGCTTACGAATTATTTTCAAAATATGATGATGAAAGTGCTTTTAAAAGGATTGAAGATATTTATAATAGTTCCTTATAAATAAGCGAGGAGGAATTACAATAAAAAAAATCAATAAAAATATAATTTATGTCATTATTGCAGTTTTGATTAGTATTGGGATATTTTCTATAATAGGAAGTTTAACAAATAACAGGCTAATAGATATAGTAAAAAATATAAAATTAAATCATATTTTTATATCCTTTTCTATTTTTGCATCTGGATACTTAATCGATGCATTAAGAATGAAAATAATTATTTCTAATTTTAATATAAAAACTAATTTTTTGGAATTAACCTATAATAATGTTATGGGTTTTTTCTTTACTGCTGTTACTCCATTAGCTGCTGGAGGACAACCCTATCAAATATGGCATTTGAATGAGAAGATAGGTGTGGATTATGAACATGGAATGAATATTATGGTATCTAGGTTTTTAGAAACCATGTTTACTAATTTTTTTGTTGCTGTGTTATTCTATAATAATATTATAAATTCTTTAAATAAAGGGAATATATCTTCTAGACTTATACAATTAGGGTTGATAACTTCTTTATTCGTAACTTTGTTTATTCTCCTTTTATTTATCAGAAGCAAGATAATAATAAAAATAGTTAAATTTTTTGAAAAAATAAAAATAATAAGAAAGAAAAATATAAGCCTAAAATTAGAAAATTGGATTGTAGAGTTAAAAAAAAGTATAAAATTTTTATGGAATGAAAAATTTTATATAATGTTGCTTGATATTTTTTTAGGAGTTATGCTTTTAATGGTACAAGCATATTCCTTGTTTTATTTTGTAGACGTGTTTACCCCAAACATCGAAATGGATTACTGGAAAATATTTGGGGGAATGGCATTATTGAATATGGTTGTTTTTTATATTCCAACTCCTGGGGCAAGTGGTTCGACAGAAGGAGCTTATCATATATTCCTTAGCTCGTTGACTGGAGATTCTAAAGCTGCTTTAACTGCAGTTTTTGGATGGAGGTTCTCTTCATATTATATGCAAATTATTTTTGGAGGACTTTTGTTATTATTAAATAATGTATTATTTAAAAGAAGGTGATTAAAAATGAATATAGCGATGTTTTCTGATACATACGTTCCCCAAAAAAATGGGGTAGCAACAGCTGTTAAAATGTATAAAGATGAGATGGAAAGAATGGGACATAATGTTTTTGTTTTTGCACCAGAATATGATAGTGATTTTAAGAGAGATGAAAGAAATGTTTTTGAATTTCCTGCAATTAGTTATTTTAAAGAAAAAGAGCAAAGATTTGCATTGCCTTTTTCTAAAAAATTGTTTAAAATTAAAAATCTAAATTTAGATGTTATTCATTCTCATGCACCATTTTCCATGGGGATCATGGCTAGAATATTATCATCTAACCTTGGGCTAAAACATGTTGGGACACATCATACTATGTATGAGTATTATAGACATTACGCTCCTTTGATTATTAGGCCAACTATGGAACAATCTAAAAAATTAATTAAACAATGGTGTATGAAATTAGACAAGGTTATAGCTCCTACGGATAATATAAAAGAGGTTTTAACTGATTATGGTGTTCCTTCTGAACATATAGTAGTTATACCAACTGGCATTGATATGTATTCTTTTGATAAGCCTATTGAATGGAACCTTAGAGAAGAATATAATATTGACGAAGAAGATAGAATACTTCTTTTTGTTGGTAGGATTGCAAAAGAAAAGAATATTGATTTTCTCATAAAAAATGTTTTTAAAAAAGTTGTAGAAGAAGAGAAAAATACAAAGTTTGTAATTATAGGAGATGGAAACGAAAGAGAAAATTTAGAAGAAATAGTAGTTAATCATGGATTACAACAAAATGTTATTTTTACAGGTGGTCAAGATAGGAAAAGAGTAATTGATGCATATAAACAAGCAGATTTATTTATTTTTGCTTCATACACTGAAACACAGGGTTTGGTTGTTTTAGAATCTTTAGCTTCAGGTACTCCAGTAGTCGCACTTGGTAAAATGGGAGTTTATGATATTTTATCCAGAGAAAATACTGGTGGAATAATGATCCCTGAATTGAATGCAGATGATTTTATCCACAACATATTAAAACTATTGAATAATGAAGAAGAATATAACAAACTATCATCAATGGGGAAATATTTTGTAGAGAATAATTTTTCTTTAACTGTAAATGTAGAAAAACTGATTAATGTTTATAAAAATTTGATTTAATGGAGAGATTTTATGAATGTAGATGATTTTTTTAAAACAAATAAATTAGCTGATTTTAGAGAAATTCCCATCGATAATTTTGCTTATATAGGAGATGCTGTTATAGCTTTGAAATATAAATTGTTGATTTTAAAAGATGGCAGAAAAAAGACATATCAGCTAAATGAAAGATCTAAAGATTTTTTAAGTGCAAAAGCCCATGATGAATTTGCATTAAAAATATTTCCAAAACTAGCTGAAAAAGAAAGAAATATTTATAAAAGAGGGTATAATTCAAAAGGCGCTGGAAAAAGAGGTAATGATATAAGTTACAGACGATCTACAGGATTAGAGGCTCTTATAGGTTATTTGTATTTAGATAAAAAATTTGAAAGACTTACTGAAATTTTTGAGGTGATTGATAAATGTATGTTCACGGAAGAAATGTATTAAAAGAAATATTAGAAAATGATTATAAAGTTAAAAAAATCTATTTTTCTAAAAGTGATAATGTAGATAAAAATTTGAAAGACTTATATAATTTAGCAGTTGAAAAAGGGCATAACTGTAATTATGTTGATTCAAAAAAATTAAAAGATTTATCAGATACCACAAAGAATCAAGGTGTTGTAGTTGATATAGGAAAAGAATTTAATTATTCAGACGAAATGGTATTATTTAAAAAAGAAGAACCATTTTTTGTTATTTTAGATCAAGTACAAGACCCTCATAACTTTGGAGCAATAGTTAGATCTGCTGTAGCAAGTGGAGTTGATGCTATTATTATACCAAAGGATAACTCATGTGGAGTAACTTCTACTGTTATTAAAGTATCTTCAGGCCAAATTTTTAAAATACCTATTATTCAGGTTACGAATCTATCTAGAACTATAGATAAATTGAAAGAAAAGAATGTTTGGGTATACGCTGCTGATATGTCAGGTCAAAATTATTTTGATTTGGATATGAAAGGTGGATTTTGTCTTGTTATGGGAAATGAAGGAAATGGAGTCAGAAAAAATATAAAAGATCATTCTGATGGTGTAGTTTCTATTCCAATGTTAAACGAAGTGGAATCTTTAAATGTTTCTGTTAGTGCAGGGATTATTATGTTTGAAGCTTTAAAACAGAGGCGATTTAAATGATAATAAAAAAGTTACCAGATGATATTATAGTAAAAATAGCTGCAGGAGAAGTCATATCTGGAACTTATAATGTTGTAAAAGAATTAATCGAAAATTCTATTGACGCTGGTTCTGATGAAATAAAAGTTGAAATTATTGATGGTGGAAAAAGTAAAATAATAGTTGAAGATAATGGCTATGGTATGAGTTTAGAAGATATGAGGATGGCTGTAAAACCTCATACAACATCAAAAATTAATAAATTCGAGGATTTATACTCAATCAATTCTTTTGGCTTCAGAGGGGAAGCATTGGCTTCTATAGCAGAAGTTAGTAGGATGACAATTAGTTCTAAAAATGAACATGATTTAACAGGTAATGAATTGACTTATATAGCAGGAAAAGAAATAAATAATAAAGAAATTACTAAAAGTAGAGGGACTAAGATTGAAGTTAATGACATTTTCTATAATATTCCTGCTAGAAGAAAATTTTTAAAATCTAATTCAGCAGAATCAAGGAAAGTTACTGATATTGTTGAAAAGTTTATTTTGTCAGAAAATATTGATTTTGAATATATAAGAAATGGAAAATTAATTTATAAATTCAGTAAAGGTGAAACACTGCAAGATAAATTAATTAAACTATTTCCTGAGTTGAATAAAGAAGATTTGATAGATATAAATCAAAAAACTTCATGGGGAAATATTTATGGATTGATATCTAACCCAAAAATTACTAGAGGTAATAGATCTTCTCAAATATTTTTTGTTAATAAAAGATATGTTAAAGAAGGTGATTTGTTTTCTGTTTTTGAAAGAGGATATGGAGAAATGCTTGATAAAGCAAGACATCCTTATGGAATTCTTTTTATGAAAGTCAATTCAGATAATGTTGATGTAAATGTCCATCCCCAAAAATTGGAAGTTAAATTTTCAGAACAAAATATTATAATGAAAGATATAAAAAATATATTGAGAGAAAATTTAATTGAAAAAACTAAATTCAATTTGAGTTTTGAAAGAATAACCAAAAATAAAAATTATGATACTAGTGAAGAATTTTTAAAAGATAAAAACATAGAAAAAAAAGATATTACATTTGATAATTCAGATTATTCTAATTATCAAAATAAAAATCATGACAATAGTAGTAACCAAATTAGTTTTAACGAACAAAAAAGAGATTATGGTTTTTCAAAAGAATTTATAGAAGAAAAAAAAGTTTCAGATTCAATTTCAAAAAACAAATCATTTAATGAAAACAATAACAATAACAATAAAGTTTTGAGAATAATTGGTGTAGCTAATAACAGATACTTATTATTAGAAGATAAAGAGCAAATCACTATTATGGACTTTCATGCTGCTCATGAAAGAGTTATTTTTGAAAAATTGAAAAAACAATTCTTTGAAGAAAAAAGAATTAAAAAAAATAAATTACTGATTCCCCTCGAGATAAATATAAGTTTTGAAGAAGTAGAGGAGATTAAAGAACATCAAGAGATAATCAATCAAATTGGTTTAGAAATAGAATTTGAAGATAATATTTTGAAGATAAAATCTTTACCCATGGGAATAAAAATAAAAAAACCACAATTAATGATTAGGGAAATACTGGATACTTTAAAACTAGAAGGTATTGAATCTCTTCATAAAATTCATGAAGATGCACTTGCAACAATGGCTTGTAGAAGTGCTGTAAAAACAGGAGATGATGTTGTAGGGTTTGAAAAGTTAGTAGATGATGTGTTTAGTATGAAATTAAAAACCTGCCCTCATGGCAGGCCTATTATGATGAACATGTCATATAAAAAATTAGATGAATTTTTTGGTAGATAATTAAATTTTTGGAATAAATTTACTACTAATAATATGATCTATGTTTTTAATCTCAGTTAGCAATATCAAACCTGGATTATTATCTAATTCAATGATACAAACTGCTTCATTTAGATATTTTGAAACTCTATTAAGATTTATATTCGCTATGTTTATTCTATGATTTGAAATAGTAGCCAAAACTTTTTGTAAAACTCCAGGTTTATCTTTGTTTGTAATAACAATTGTAGGTTTTGAGCAATTTAGTTTTGTTAATGTTCCGTCTATTTCAATAATTTCAATTTTACCTGCTCCAATAGAAGATCCTGTAATAGAGTAATCTATATCATTATAAGTGGCTAAAATTTTCAAAGTGTTTGGATGAACTTCACCTAAATCCTCACTTACAAATGAATATTCTAGATTAATATCTTTAACTGTTTTATAAGAATCTCTAATTCTAATGTCATCTACTTCATAGCCTAGCATTCCTCCTAATAAAGCTCTATCTGTACCATGTCCTACATAAGTGTCAGCAAAAGAACCATGCAATTGGAATTCTACTTTTTGTGGGATATTTCCAATATAGTTATAAGCAAATTTTGCTATTCTTAATGCACCTGCCGTATGAGAGCTTGAGGGCCCTATCATAACAGGACTAATAACATTTTTTAAAGACATATTATCACCCCTCATTTAAATAATTATATATTAAATATATAAAAATAAAATTACAGGAGATGATTTGCGTGAAAAAATCATTTTTATTATTGTTGTTTTTATTTCTTTTCATTTTTTCTTTCAGTGCAAAAATGTCCATTAAAGAAGCAAGAGAAATAAGCATTTTAAGCCCAGTAACTGTAGAAGGTTATGTCACTCTAGAACCTGGTCCTTTTGCCAATAATTTATTTTTTATAGAAAAAGATGGGTATGGAATTAACATTTATACTCAAGGAAAAGATATTTCCAATCTAAATATTCAAAGAAATGATTTAATAGAAGTAACTGGTTACACTTGGAATCATAAATCTAATTTAGAAATAGTGTTAGAAACTGATAATAAAAACCATGAAATCAAAATTTTGGAAAAAGATGCAAAAAAAGTCGAGGCAAAAGAAATTTCTGTGGAAGATATAAAAAAGGAAGAGTTAGAAGGATCTTTAGTTCATTTAGATGCAAATATAATAAACAACATGGGACAAGAGATAATTATCGAGGATGAAACTGGTAAGGGTATATTATGGATTAGAGAAAATAATGGAATAAGACCAGAATATCTTAAAGAAGGCCTAGAAATAGAAATAACTGGGGTATTAGCCCAATATTTATCAAAAAAAGAAATTCAGCCTAGAGATATTAATGATTTAATTGTTGAAGATATTTTTCCTCCCGAAGTACAACATTATTCAATTACAGGAGAGAAACAAATAAAAATATTGTTTAATGAAAGCATAGATAGAAATTTAAAAGTAGGTACAAACGTAAGAATATTAAACAATGAAATTGAGAATATTGAATTTCTATTAGAAGATAGAATATTAGTAATAAACACAGAACAAAAAATCAAAAATAATAGATTATTTTTAAGGTTTATAAAAGATCTAAAAGATAATAATTTAAATATGCGAGTTTTAGAACTTAAAGATGAAAATAGAATTAAAAATAATATTATTTTTGACGAATCACATGGGCAAAAAGCAGGAAATGCTAATTGGGTTTTAGATGGAGGCTACTCTGATTTTAAAGATATATCCCAGGACTTAGGTTTAAATTTATTTTCTATGAAAGAAAATTTTAATATAGAAATTCTTTCTTTATTTGATACATTAGTTATTGTGGAACCAAATGTAAAATATAACGAGGAAGAGTTAAATGCAATTCATGAATTTTTACAAAATAATGGAGAATTATTCATTGTTTCTGATCATGGTGGAGCAGATAGAAATGGAGATGGATGGGATTCTGTTAGAATATTTAATTCATTTTTATCAAATTATAATTTAGAATTAGTTGGAGATAATATAGAACAAGCCCCAATAAAAAATATCAAGGCTCATGCTATAACAGAAGATGTAAAAGAAATTGGTGTATGGAATGGAACTTCATTTGAAGTTGATGATTCTTATGAAACTTTAATTTGGGACAGAGACTATAAGCCTTTGCTTGTATTAAATGAAAAGAAAATGATTATTGCTTATTCAGACTCTTCTACTTTTGATGATGGAACTGGAGCAGCAGGAAATATATTACATGATGGGTTAAGTTGGGGAGATAACAAGCAATTGTTAATAAATATTCTTGAATACCTAAAGACAAAATAATTATTGACATTAAATGATTTTTATAGTATAATCATTCTTGGATTAAGCCGAGGTGGCGGAATTGGCAGACGCGATGGACTCAAAATCCATTGGGGCTAATACCTCGTGCGGGTTCGAGTCCCGCCCTCGGCACCAAGTGAAGGATAGAATTTATTCTATCCTTTTTTTATTTATATTTTCATATTTTGAAATTGTTTTTAATCTAAATTTAAAAACATATAAAAATTTACAATCTCAAGCTTTCATCTACTTCGATATAAAATGGCTTTCAATTTATAAAAACTTAATCATTATGTTATTATATAATGATGGAAAAATAATTAAAAGAAGAATTAATGCAGGAGGAAATATATTTTGAAAAAAGTTGACAATTCAAAAAATTTAGCTACTAAACCAATTTTCCCTTTATTAGTTAGTTTATCGATTCCCGGGATAATTGGAATGCTAGTACAAGCCTTGTACAATGTAATAGATAGCATTTATATAGGACAATTTAGTAAAGAAGCGTTATCAGCTTTATCATTAGCATTTCCGTATCAAATGATACTAATATCCATAGCTGTTGGAACTGGAGTTGGGACAACTTCTTTAATATCCCGTTCTTTAGGTGAAGGAAAAGAAATAAAAGCAAATAAAACAGCTGAAAATGCTTTGCTTCTAACAGCTATTTATGGAGTCTTAGTGGCAATAGTTGGATTTACGTTATCTGGTAAATTAATAAGAATTTTTGTTGAGAATCCAACTTTAATTCAAATGGGTGCGGATTATATTAGCATAATCTTCATTGGATCTATAAGCATGTTTTTACCAATAATTGGTAACAGTATTTTAAGAGGTGAAGGAAATACTTTTTATCCAATGTTAGCTTTAATTTTAGGAGCTGTGATTAATATAATTTTAGATCCTTTTCTAATATATGGTCTTTGGATATTTCCTGAAATGGGAATAAAAGGAGCAGCATATGCAACTGTAATTGCTAGGCTAATAAGTGGGTCTTTTGTTTTATTAATGCTATTTGGAGCTGATAACAAAATAAAGTTCAATTTAAAATACTTTAAACCTGAATTTAGTATTATAAAGGGAATTTATATAGTTGGATTGCCAGCAATGTTTATGCAAATGTTAGCAAGTGTTATGATAGCTGGAGCTAATAAAATAGTAGGGCAGTTTAATCCAAATGCAATAGCCGTTGTAGGTATTTTCTTTAGGCTACAGTCGTTTATTTTTATGCCTGTTTTTGGGTTAAACCAAGGTTATGTTCCAATAGTTGGATATAATTATGGGCATAAGAATCCTGAAAGAGTTAAAAAAGCTATAAAAATAGGCCTTTTATCAGGTTTATCAATTACGACTTTTGGTTTTTTGTTGTTTCAATTTTTTCCAGAACAACTTATTATGATGTTTAATGATAATAAAGAATTAAGAGAAATTGGAGCTAGAGCTTTAAAAATCATAAGTATTACCTTTCCAATAGTGGGGCTTCAAATAGTAGGTGTAGGAACTTTCCAAGCTATTGGAAGAGGATTACCGAGTTTAATAATATCTTTTTTAAGACAAATAATAGTTTTATTACCAACAATGTATTTATTGGGTGAGATATTTGGATTAAATGCAGTTTGGTTTGCGTTTCCAATATCAGAAATTTTTTCTTTTACTTTGTTGGCAATTTGGCTATCCAAGGTACTTAAAAAAGAATTATATAAATTATCTTCTCAATGAGGTGATTTTATGGAGGGTTTATCATTTCCAAAAGATTTTTTATGGGGGGCTGCGACAGCTGCACATCAAATAGAAGGATTTAACTATGGTTCCGACTGGTATCAGTGGGAAAAAAAGGGTAAAATAAAAGATGGAAGTAGCTCTGAAAAAGCTTGTTTATCAGAAAAGTACTATATGAGAGATATTGATAAGTTAAATGAATTAAATTTAAATTCTTATCGTTTTTCAATTGAATGGGCTAAGATAGAAACAAAAAAAGGGGATTTTAATAACAAAGAAATTGAAAGATATAAAAATATGATAAGAGAGTTAAAAAAAAGAAATATAGAACCTATTGTAACTCTTTTTCATTTTTCTTTACCAATATGGTTTTTAGAAATGGGTGGATTTTCAAAAGTTGAAAATATAAAGTATTTTACAAATTATGTACATAGAATAGTAAAAGAATTAAAAGGAATGGTTCAATATTATATTATAATAAACGAACCTATGGTATATTTAACTCAGGGTTATTTATTTGGAGAGTGGCCCCCAGGAGAAAAAAATATAAAAGAGGCATATGAAGTTGGTAAAAACTTACTTATAATGTATGATAAAACATATAATATGATAAAAAAAATGGAACCATACAGTAAAATTTCAATAGCTAAACACACATCAGTTTATGAACCATATTCAAGAATGTCAATGAAAGATAAAATTGCTGCAAATAGAATTAGGGAACTTTTTGATCATACTTTTGTGGATTCAATAGTTAAACAAAAAATATTACCCCCTTTTGGAGAAAAAGAATCTTTAGAATATAATTCTGATTTAGATTTTTTAGGTATTAATTATTACACTAAAAGGTATATAAAATACCATAAAGAGAAAAAATTTGATATAAAAACAAAATCTAACCATTTGACTGATATTGGTTGGGAATTTTATCCAGAGGGAATAGAAGAAGTATTAGAAAGATTTTCAAAATATGATATACCTATAATGATAACTGAAAACGGAATTGCTGACTCTGAAGATCGTTATAGAACAAGGTATATTTTATTAACCTTAGAAAAAATACATTACGCTATTAAAAAAAATATAAAAATTATTGGATATATGCATTGGTCTTTGATGGATAATTTTGAGTGGATTGAAGGCTTATCTATGAGATTTGGGCTTTATAAAACAGATTATAATAATAATATCTTGATATTAAGAAATTCTGGAGAAATTTATTCAAAAATTGCTAATAAAAATAATATTTCTGAATCTTTTTTAAAATTCATAAAATAATGGAGCTTAAGCTCCATTATTTTATTATATCTTTAACGAAATTAGGTAAAGAAAAACAACCCACATGTATTTCTTCGTTATAGTATTTTAGTTCTTTGTTAAAATCTTTTATTTTTTCAGGGTTAAAGTCTTTTATTGGGTCCAAACCCTTTGAAGCAAATGTCCAAGACCAAGTACCAGGTGGATATTGTGGAACAAAACCCATATATAATTTTGTGTTATTAAAAACATTTTTAATTCTATTGAATGCTAAATGCATCCATTTGTGGTGAATAAAAGGATCTTCTGTTTCAGCAGAAAAAACTCCATTTTCATTTAAAGCATCATAACAAGATTGATAAAACTCTTCTGTAAAAAGAAGACCACCTTCACCTTCTGTCGGATCAGTAGAATCTATTATAATAACATCAAAATAACTATTATAATTTTTAATAAATTTTGCCCCATCTTCTGCAACTAGTTTAAGTTTTGGATTATCAAACTCTATTGATGTAGTAGGCAAAAATTCTCTTGCCACCTCCATAACCCTTTCATCGATTTCACACATTATTACCTCTTCCACAGAATCGTGCTTTAAAACTTCTCTAGCAGTTCCGCCATCTCCACCACCAATGATTAAAACTTTTTTTGGGTTTTTAGAGATAAACATAGGAACATGAGTTATCATCTCATGATAGATAAACTCGTCAGCTTCTCTAGTCATAGTTAATCCATCTAGAGTAAAAACTCTGCCAAATTCAGGTGTTTCAAAAACATCAATTCTTTGATATTCTGATTGTTCTGAATGTAAGAATTTATTAATTTTATAAAAAACTCCTGAGGTATTTCCAGGATTATATTCATTAAACCAAATATGATCTCCAGTTTTTAAATTCATTTTACCACCTCGGTTTTATGAGAAGAATTTTCAGGGACACCAATTTCTCTATAAATTCCTCTTTTATGTTCTTTTACTTCAGTTCTTAAAGAATTGAAAGCTTCTTTCAAATAGTCAAAAGCCAGCCAAGGATTAACTTCATCTCCGCAAGTAAAAAGATCTATTGATGCGTAACCATATTCAGGCCATGTGTGAATAGCTAAATGTGATTCAGAAACTATGACTGCACCACTAACCCCATGCGGTAAAAATCTATGAAAAGTTGAAGTTACAATTGTCGCTCCAGTTGAAATTGCAGCTTTTTTCATATGGTATTCTACATCTTCAACTATATCTAAAACATCTTTATCACAATTATAAAATTCTGCTATTAAATGTCTTCCTAAAGATTTATCCATTATTTTCCCTCCTAATATATTTCAATCCATAAAATTTCTGAACTATTATTTTTTTGATAATTTTTTATATAATGTCTTTTGTTTGACTTGAAGAAAAAACATTCTCCTTCGGATGCTTTATATTTTAAATCATCCAAATAAATCTCAATTTTACCTTTAGTAATATACCCAAACTCAAAACCTTCATGAGATTCTTCTATTTCAGTAGATGAACCAGGTTTTAAAGATAAAATAGAAGGTTCTATTTTCTTAGGTTCTGTTTTTGTCATTAGTAACTGTTCTTTAACACCATTTGGACTATCATATATAGGTATTCTTTCAGATTTTTTGTACACGACTTTTTCTTGTTCATTCAAACTAGAAAAAAAACCTACTAAATCTGTACCCAAAGCCCTTAAAATTAATTCTAAATTCTCTATAGTTGGAGAGCTTAAGTTTCTTTCAAGCTGTGATATAAATCCCCTAGTAAGGTCAGATCTAATAGCCAACTCTTCTTGTGTCATATTATTTGAAATTCTAAGGCTTTTTAATTTTTGGCCTATATCCATAATTAACCTCCGATGCGTTTTACAAAAGAAAAATAACATAAAATGTATTATATATTAAACATATCGTTTAAAATTATATTCTTTTTCTATTTTATTGTCAATAGATAGATTTTAAAATTGTGTTTCTAGATTTTCAATTTTTACTACATGTGATATACTATTAATGAAATTTATAGTTTTTGTATGTAATACAAAAGGAGGACAAAAATGAGGACTTATCTTGGTATAGACTTGGGAACAGCTAATACATTAGTTTATTCAAAAGGAAAAGGTATAATTATAAATGAACCTTCTGTTATTGCAATTGATCAAAATAATGGGAAAATATTGCATGTAGGTATAGAAGCGAAAAAAATGATAGGAAAAACACCTAGTAACATTGTAGCTATTAGACCACTTAAGGATGGAGTAATTGCAGATTATGATGTGGCCTTAGCAATGATGAAACACTTTATTAGTTCTTCTGTAGGAAAATTTAGTTTTTTTAAGCCAACTGTTGTTGTTGGAATTCCTACAGATGCTACAGAAGTTGAAAGAAGTGCTTTAAAAGAAGCTGCTTTAGATGCGGGAGCGCACAGGGCATTTTTGATAGAAGAAGCAATGGGAACCGCTATTGGAGCAGGTTTAGATGTAGAGGAAGCATCAGGGAATATGATTGTTGATATTGGTGGAGGAACAACAGAAATAGCTGTTATATCTCTCGGTAATATTGTCTTATCTAAATCAATAAGGATTGCAGGAGACGAAATAGATGAAAGTATTATGGAATATGTTAAGAATAAACATAATATATTAATCGGAGAAAAAACTGCAGAAAGGATTAAAATGGAAATTGGTAATACATTTACAACAGATGAATATGATGATCTTAAAATGGATATAATCGGACTAGATGTATTAACAGGGTTACCAAAAAATATTGAATTAAAAGGAGAAAGCATAAGAGAAGCAATAGAAAAACCAGTTATGAGAATAATAGAAAATATTAAATTAGCTGTAGAGGCAACACCGCCAGAACTATTATCAGATATAGTAAATAAAGGAATATGTCTTGCTGGTGGAGGAGCTATGTTAAAGGGTATGAAAGAGTTAATTGAAAAAGAAACCCTAATCAGAGTAGTGATAGCTGAGGAACCTCTTACATGTGTTGCAAGAGGCGCTGGCATGGTTATTGATAAAATAGATATTTTAGAAAATTTAGAAAAAAATAGATAAAAATGAAAAAAAGCTTGTTTTATTTGAATATATTAATTTTTATAATAATAATAGCAAATATATATAAACCCATTGAAAAACATATTCAATGGGTTGTTTGGCCGTTTGATATGATATTTTCTGATATTTATGAATATGTAGAAATATCAAAATCCAATAATGAAAGATTTGTTGAAATAGAAAAAGAACTAAAAAAATATGAAATAAAAACAAATACTGAGATAGCATTAGATACAAATTCAAAACCTGGAATAATTCTTTTTGAAAATGGAAAATATTATAGGATCAAAACTACAAGTAAAATCGACATAAATTCATTAGTTATTGATACAAATAAAAATTTAATAGGCTTTGTAGAGTCTTATGTAAAAGATATGGCTATTGTTAAAAAATTAGGTTGGGGCGACAATAGTTTTTTTGGAATATTGGATAATAATGACGTTTTTGTGAAGGAAAATAATGGTGATTTATATATTGAATTACCAGAAGATATTACTCTAGATAAGAAAAATCTATTAATAAATACACCATTTTATATTGAAGAACAAAATATCAATATACAGGGTGAGATAGTATCAAAAATTGGAGATAATTACATTTTCAGTCCTAAACAAATTGAATCTAGTACAGTATTTATATTGGAGGTAAATTAAATGATAGTTTTAATAATTATGACAATTATCTCCTTGTTGATATCTTCATGGGATAGTTGGTTAGGGAATAATATATTTTTTATGTTTCCAATATTTTCTATTTATCTCAAATTTTTCAAAGATGAAGAATTTGATCTTATTTTTACTATGATTTATGTATTATTTTTCTTTTCTTCCAGATATGATTTAGGATTTACAGCCATATTATTTTATTTAACCTATATTATCTTTAGAAAAATTTTTAATAACCTTCCTAATAATTACTATGGTGTAATTTTATACTCTTTACCTTACACATTTTTTCTCAGTTATATAACAAATTCTTATTTTAGCTTTATAACGACTAATATTTTAATCATTTCTCTTTATTATTTAAATATGAGGATGATTTTTAATGAAAGATAATAGAGTTAACTTATTATTCTTTGTAATGCTAACTGCTTTTTCAATTTTAATCGGAAGATCTTTCTATTTACAGGTATTGAATTGGAAAGATTTTAGATTAAATGTATTAGATATGAGTACAAGAGTTTATAAAATACCCGGTAGAAGGGGTAATATATATGATAAAAATGGAGTTCTTTTAGCTTGGAACGAAAAGATATATCAGATAAATTTAACCACTGATGTATTAGAGCCTGACAAAGAAAAAGAGTTAAAAGACTATCTTAAATTCTCTAATCTAGATATAAACGAAATAATAGATGACTTGAATTTTAACAAAAGAGCAAAAGTCAATATTCCAAGCACTACAGCTATGAAAATTAATTCTTTAGACGGGTTTATAGTGAATGAAAGATATATAAGAAAATATAAACATGAATCATTATATCATTTGTTAGGATACGTTGACAACGAAGGAGTTCCAAGAACTGGTATTGAAAGAGAGTTTAATGAAACACTTAAAGGAAAAGAAGGATATAAAATAGTAACTATATCTCCTTCAGGGCATGTTGAAAGCTCTATAGAAAATATACCTTCGATCAAAGGTAATAATTTATATTTAACAATTGATATAGAATTGCAAGAAAAGATATATAATTATATGGAAGAACATAATCACGTTGGAAGTGTTATAATTTCTAATCCAGAAGATGGTTCGATTTATTCTATGGTTTCATATCCTGCGCCTAATCCTAACGATTTTTCAAGAGGACTCACAAACCTTGAGTTTAGAAGAATATTAAATGATAATAAATCCCCTCTTTTAAATAGGAGCATTTCAGATTCATTTGCTCCAGGATCAGTTTTGAAACCATTCATCGCTTATTCTGCTTTGGAATATGGCATTTCCCCTGAGGCTACTGTCAACTCTACAGGTAGATATACTATTTATAATTCCTCAGGTAATTCAATTGCTACATTTGATGACTGGAATCTAATAGGACATGGTGTAGTTGATCTTGTGAAATCTCTGAGAGTTTCTGCAAATAGTTATTACTATAAACTAGGAGAAGAAATTGGAATTAATTTTCTTGATGAACAAGCAAATAAGTTTTCTCTAACAAAAGAAACAGGAATAGATTTACCAGGAGAAGCAGAAGGTGTTTTCCCAGATGAAGAATGGAAAAGAAATAGATTTGATGAACCTTGGTATCCTGGAGAAACAATTCAAGCTTATATTGGTCAAAGTTATATACAGATGACCCCTTTACAGATTTTAAGATATTATAACATATTATCTGAAAATGGAAATTATTATAAATTCCATATATATAATAAAACAGAAAATATTTTTAATGAAAAAATTGATCAATATAGAAAAGAATTATCTAATAATTATGATTTAGACGAAAAATATCTTTCATATATATTAGAAGGATTAATACAAGTTACTTCATTTCCTGGAGACTCAAAAAATGGAGGAACCGCTTATGATGGATTTAAAGACGCAAATTATGTAGTAGCAGGTAAAACAGGTACAGCCCAAGTTTCTGGGGGTAAAAGACCACATGCGTGGTTTGCTGGGTATACTCCAGAATTAGAAAGAAAATATTCTATTGTTGTGTTTATTGAAAATGGAGGATTTGGCTCTTCTGTTGCTGTACCTATTGCAAGAGAATTCCTAGATTTGGCTTTGAGTGAATCTAGATAGTATTTTTTTTGCTGTTTTTGAAGCTGCAATTCCGCCTTTTCCAGTTTCTCTAAGATCCTCACTCATAGATCTACCAACTTTTGCCATTGCTTGAGCAACCTCATCAAAAGGAATAACACTTTCTATGCCAGATAGAGCCATTTCAGCAGCTGTTAACGCTAAAATACTAGCTGCTGGATTTCTTTTTATACAAGGAACTTCAACAAATCCACCAACCGGGTCGCAAACTAACCCCATTAAAAATTTGAGAGCCAAGGCAGAAGCATTTTCAACTTGTTTTGCAGATCCTCCTAGAGCATTAACTGCAGCTCCAGCTGCCATACTACAAGCACTACCTATCTCAGCTTGACAACCACCCGCTGCACCAGATAAAGTTGATTTTTTACTTATAAATTCTCCAATGGCTCCAGCGATAACCAAAGATTGTACAATTTTTTCTTTAGGAATATTTTTTTCTTCATATAAAGAAATTAATACACCGGGTACCACACCAGCTGATCCAGCAGTTGGACAAGCTACAATTTTTCCCATATTAGCATTATTTTCTGAAGTAGAAAGTGCAGCTAATAATGATTTTGAGAATAACTTATTCATAATACTTTTACCACTATCTTTATGATCTTTATATTTTTTTGTGTTGAACCCACTCCATCCAGTTAAACTAAGTTCATCATTATCAAGCTTTGCTTTATATGAATCCAGCATTTCTTCAAAGATTTTTTCAGTAAATGATACTAAATCATCTTGATCTTGTCCATTTTCTAACATTTCCCATTCTAATATAATTTCATATAATTCTTTTTTTGATTTTATAGATAAATCAATAATTTCGCCAAAATTTGAATACATATTTTCATCCCCTTTCAATTGGAGGTTTAAAAATGAAAGCAGTTATAATTGATGGTTATTTAGATGAACCAGCATCATTAGGAGTTCCTCCTTATATTTCTCCTCATGTTAGATATTCTGCAGGAGCTCTAATGTATCATGGAATAGAAGTAAAATATTATACCATTGATCAAATAAGAGAAAAAGATTTATGGCAATCCTTTGATCATTTTGATTATACTATAATTATTGCAGGAACTACAGTGCCTGGACATTATCTTGGAGGAAAACCTATAAATATTGAAGAAATAAAAAAAATATTTACAATAAATCCTTCTCCTTTAAGAATTTTAGGAGGTCCAATAACTAAAGGTTATACATTAACTGGGGGGAAAAAAGCTGGTGTAATAAAAAAATTATTAGGAAAAAATTATGATTTTATAATAGAAGGAGCTTTAGAAAACTTTTTAATAAAATATCCTATAAGCAATAACTGGAATTTATACGAAAGAGAAAAATATGAAATAATTGACAAAGTTGCTCCACTTGGATCAGCGATAGTAAAACAACATCCAAGATATCCAGATGTAATAGTTGAAATAGAACTTTCTAGAGGTTGTGATAGACAAGAAGGATTTTGTAGTTTTTGTACTGAACCAATTATCTATGGGGTTTATAAAGAAAGAACAATTAAAAACGTGTTAAACGAATTAACAGCATTATCAAAAAATGGAGCTAAAAATATACGTTTTGGACGCAGTTCTAATTTTTTAGCATATGGAATAACTTTTAACAACAAGAAAATAAATACAGAAATTTTCAAAGAGCTATATAAAGAAATTCACAATAAATTTGATTTAATACACACAGATAATGCTAATCCAAAATTTATTGTAGATAATTATAAAGAATCGAAAATAATTTTAGAAACAATAGCTAAATATAATACACCCGGAGATATTCTTTCATTTGGAATTGAGAGTTTTGATGAAAATGTGTTGAAAAAAAATAGAATATCTGGAAATCAAGATATATTTTTAAAAGCAATTGAACTGGTTAATAAAATAGGGGGAGGAAGAGATAAAAATGGAATACCAAAATTATTACCTGGTATTAATTTGCTTTATGGCTTAATAGGCGAGACAAATGATACTTATCAAATTAATAAAAGCTTTTTAGAAAAAATTTATAAAGGAAATAATATGCTAAGACGAATTAACGTAAGGCAAGTTATGATATTTCCTGAAACATTTTTATCTAAAACAGAAGAAAAGCATAAAGTAAATAAGAAAGAATTTTTAAAATTTAAAGAATTTATGAAAGAATATGACAATAAAATGCTAGAAAGAGTATTTCCGTTAGGTACAATATTAAAAGAGTTAATTGTAGAAAAAAATGAAAATAATATGACATTTTCAAGGCAGTTAGGAACTTATTCAGTTATTTGTGGTTCACCAGAACAAAGAGAAAAATTAACAAAGTTTGATGGAGTAGTTGTTGATCATGGCTCAAGATCGTTAACTGTTTTAGAAGATCCTGTTCAAATAAAAAAATTAAATAGAAGACAGCTATCAATGATAAAAGGAATATCTAAAAAAACTGCTGATAAGATAGTTTTCAATAAAAAAATAGATTTTCTTAATAAAAAACAATTGGAAAATATATATAAAATAATAAAAAATAAATGACCTGATTTAATATCAGGTCATTTATTTAATGTATTTTCTTTTCCATTTCTGTTTGAGTTAAAAAGTCTTTAAATCCATTATCCAAAAGTGCTTTATACATTGGATCGTTTTCTGGTACTCCAACAACAGATATTGAATCATGATTTTTAGTAACTCTTTTTATTACATCTTCAAGAAATAATTTGTAGGGGGTTGTATCATTTATAGGTGAAGCGTCGACAATAAAACAATTATCTTTGTTTTCTCCCCATACAACATAACCTATTGTATATCCCCATTCCATAACTTTCTCTATTATATATCTATCTTCACTTTTTTCTAAAGTTTGTGGATGTCTTTGCCAATTTGGTTTTCTTTTTAAGTTAGTTTTTGCTTTAAAGGAATTTTCTTTCAGCCATTTATTATCTTCTTCAGAATACTTATAATTTGGTTCTTCATTAATTGCTGTTTTTAAATTAAATGATACAAGATCCCTTTTTTCTTTAAACCCATGCTTTTTATAAAAATTTATAGCTCTTTCTTCATTTTTCTCAACTTCTAAAATTATTTTTTTGACACCTTTCCATTTTAGTGTTTCTAGAGTTCTGTAAATAATTTCAGAGGCTATACCTTTTCCTCTATATTGAGGGAGTACTCCAATTGAATCAATTCTACCTAGTTCACCTCTATGAGAAACTATAGAAAAACCTATAGGTGAACCATCATCGTAACATATGAAAGAATCTTCTAAAGATATAGAATATTCTCTGACATCTTTTTCAAAGGTTTTTAAATTCCAATCAATTGGAACTATATAATCTTTGAAGACATCATTAACTAATCTAATTATTTCTACCTGGGAAACATCTTTTAGTGATCTATATGAAAACATATAATCCCTCCTCTCATTTTAAATTATACTATATATTTTAAGTATGATAAAATTAACATTTATTTAATAAATTAAACATAATATCATATATATGTAATTATTTGTTATATTTAATTTTAATTATAATTATTTGGGAATAATCAAAAAAATGATATAATTATAACGAAAAGAAAGGAGGAACTTTTAATGGGTAAAAAAATAAAAAGTATGGGTGGCAGATCTTTTAAAAAGAGTGCGCCTAAAAAATCTGGGAATATGAATAAATTATTACAACAAGCACAACAAGCACAACAATCAATGGAAAAAGAAATGGAAGAAATGGAAGCAGGTTTAGTAAATAAAGAAATAGAAGCAACTTCTGGTGGTGGAGTTGTAAAAGTAGTTGTTAGTGGTGATCTAAGAGTAAAAGATGTTCAAATTTCTGATGAATTAGAAGACGAAGATATGGACATAATAAAAGATATGATCATTGCTGCGACCAATGAAGCTCTTGAGAATGCAAAGACATATAAAGAAGAAGAAAGTGAAAAAATCTCTCAAAAATATTTGGGTGGCTTTGAAGGAATGGGCTTAGGCTTATAAAAACTTTAACGTTCATTTTGCATTAACTTATAATTTTAGAGATATAATATAGTTAGAGAAAAAAATAACAATTGCTCATACATCTTTAGGAGGTGCACAAATGGTAAAAGTTGCTATTAACGGATTTGGAAGAATTGGGAGATTGGCATTCAGACTTATGTTTGACAATCCTGAATTTGATATTGTTGCTATTAATGATTTATCTGATTCAAAAGCTTTAGCTCATCTTTTGAAATATGATACACCACATGGAAGATTCAATGGAACTGTAGAAGTGAAAGAAGGAGCTTTCAGTGTAAATGGAAAAGATGTAAAGGTTATTGCTGAAAAAGATCCTAAAAGTCTACCTTGGAGTGAGTTAGATGTTGACGTAGTTTTAGAATGTACTGGTGTATTCAGAACAAAAGAAAAAGCTGCAATGCATCTAGATGCTGGAGCAAAAAAAGTAGTTATTTCAGCACCAGGAAAAGGAGATATTCCTAGTATAGTATATAATGTTAATCATAATATTTTATCAGGCGAAGAAGATATTATTGATGGAGCATCTTGTACTACAAATTGTTTAGCTCCTGTTGCAAAAGTTTTAAATGATAATTTTGGTTTGGTAAAAGGTTTTATGACTACCATTCATGCATTTACCGCTGATCAAAATACTGTTGATGGAGTTCACAAAGATTTCAGAAGAGCAAGAGCAGCTTCTCAAAATATTTCTCCGACAACAACAGGTGCTGCAGTTGCAGTAGGAAAAGTATTACCTGAATTAAACGGAAAGTTAGACGGTATTGCAATGAGAGTTCCAACAGTAACTGGCTCAGTTGTAGATTTAGTAGTAGAACTAGAAAAAGATGTAACTGTAGAAGATATCAATAATGCAATGAAAAAAGCATCAGAAGGTGAATTAAAAGATACACTAGGTTATACAGAAGATCCTATAGTTTCAAGTGATGTTATTGGATGTTCAAATGGTTCTTTATTTGATTCACTAATGACAAATGTTATGACAGTTGATGGAAAACAATTAGTAAAAATAGTTTCTTGGTATGACAATGAAATGAGTTATACAACTCAATTAGTTAGACTAGTAAAACATTTAGCATCATTAATTAAATAATAAAAAGTAAATACATGGGAGACCTAACAGTCTCCCTTTTTTTAAATAAAACCGGGGGTGAAATAATGAGTAAAATGACAATCAAGGATATAAAATTAAAAGATAAAAAAGTTATAATGAGAGTAGATTTCAATGTTCCTATCAAAGAAGGTAAAATAACAGATGAAACAAGAATAAAAGCAGCTATCCCTTCAATAAATTATGTATTAGAAAAAGGCGCAAAAGTTATACTTCTTTCTCATTTAGGAAGGCCCAAAGGAGAAAAAAACCCAGAATTTTCTTTAAAACCAGTTTCAGATAGATTAAACGAATTAATAGATAACAAAGTAAATTTCATTGATGAAACAAAAGGTGAAAAGGTTGATAGAGCTGTAGAATCTTTAAATTCTGGCGAAATATTAGTTTTGGAAAACACAAGATTTGAAAAAGGTGAAAAGAAAAACGATGATGAACTTTCAAAATACTGGGCTTCTTTAGCAGATGTTCATGTAAACGATGCTTTTGGGACTGCACACAGAGCTCACGCTTCTAACGTTGGAATAGCTTCTATTATTCCGTCTGTTGCTGGATTTCTAATGGAAAAAGAGATAAAGTTCATTGGAGGAGTTACAGAAAATCCAGAAAAACCTTATGCTGTAATTTTAGGAGGAGCAAAAGTTTCAGATAAAATAGGAGTTATAAGAAATTTAATGGATGAAGCAAATAAAATATTTATTGGTGGAGCTATGATGTTTACATTCTTAAAAGCTCTAGACAAAGAAATTGGTTCATCAAAGTTTGAAGAAGATAAAATAGATTTAGCAAAAGAATTGATAAAAGAAGCAAAAGAAAAAAATGTTGAAATAATTCTACCTACAGATGCCATAGTTGCCAAAAAATTAGAAGCTGGTGTAGAAAAGAAAACAGTATCAATTGAAGATGGAATTGAAGAAGGATGGATGGGATTGGATATTGGTCCTAGATCATTAGAATTGTTTAAAAATGAACTATCAGATATGAAAACTATAGTATGGAATGGACCAATGGGTGTATTTGAAATTGAAGACTTTGCTCAAGGAACCAAAGAAGTTGCACAAATAATCGCAAATTTAACTGATGAGGGGGCTACAAGCATCATTGGTGGTGGAGATTCTGCAGCTGCTGCTGAAAAATTTGGATTGGCTAAAAAATTCTCACATGTTTCTACAGGCGGAGGCGCCTCCCTAGAATATTTAGAGGGAAACGAATTACCAGGAATTAAATCTATTGCAAATAAAAAAAAACTAGGTGAGAGGAACTTTATTCTCGCTGGAAATTGGAAGATGAATAAAACTAATACAGAAGCATCTTCTTTTGTAAATAAATTAATAGGACAAATTGGAAATGAAAATAAATTTGAAGTTATTTTAGGAGTACCTTTCACAGCTTTGGATAGAGTAGCTGATATAACAAAGAGTTCAAAAATAAAAGTTTCTGCTGAAAATATGCATTTTGAAGACTCTGGAGCATATACAGGAGAAATATCAGCGAAGATGCTGAAGGATATTAATACAGAATATGTAATTTTAGGTCACTCAGAAAGAAGAAATATCTTTAAAGAAACTGATGAAGAAATAAATAAAAAAGTTAAAAAAGCACTATCAGAAGATTTGAAAGTTATTTTATGTGTTGGAGAGTTATTGGAAGAAAGAGAAGACGATCTAACTTTCAATGTTGTTGAAAGACAGATTAAAAAAGGTTTAAAAGGGGTTACAAAAGAAGATATGTCAGATGTTGTAATCGCTTATGAACCAGTTTGGGCTATTGGTACTGGAAAAGTTGCAACTCCAAAACAAGCTCAAGAAACACATAGCTCAATAAGAGATTTAATTGGTTCTATTTATGATAGAGATATAGCTAATTCAACCTCAATTCTTTATGGTGGTTCAGTGAAACCAACTAATATTTTTGGTTTATTCACAAAGCCTGATATAGACGGAGGATTAGTTGGAGGAGCCTCATTAAAAGACGATTTTATAGAACTAGCAGATATTATGAAAGAAATTATTGTGTAAAATATATCAAAGGCATCTGAAACATGATGCCTTTTTTTTATAAATATGATATAATTCCTTTGAGGTGATAAAAATGGATGAAAATAAAAATGAAAATCATGAATTTGAAGAATTAGTTAATGAAGAAAATTATACAAAAAATAATAAAAAAGAGAAAATAATACTTTTTTCCGCTATAGGAATTATATTAGTTTTTACACTTGTACTTATAGTCATTTTTACCATTTTTAATAAAAATTATGATCTTACAATTAATTATGAAATCCCAAATTCTATAGTTAGAGAAAATATAGAAAAAATAAATGTAAAGCTCACTGGAAATAAAGAATACTCATTAGATTTTAATTTAGATGAAAGTATAGTGTTAGAAAACATTAAAAGTGGGAATTATAATGTCGTTCTTTCAGTTCTTAATCAAGAATCATTAAAATCTTATCAAGGGGAAAAAGAAGTTTTTCTAGATGATAATAAAACAATAAATATTGAATTATCAAAACCATCTATAAAATACTCTATAGATCACACCTGGGTTGGGGATACTTTAAATGTAGATTTACCAGAAGGGTATGATGAATACTTGGTCTATAAAAAAGATGGAAACCAATATTTTTTATTTAATTCTTTTGATAAAAATTCATTTTCGATTAATAATCTTGAAAATTACAATGATTTTAGATTTTCCGTAGTAAAAAATGAACAAATTTATGAATATTCAAAATCATATGAAATATCAAGTAATACACCACCCGAGACACCAGAAATTAAAGGGATCTCAAATGGAGAAACGGTTGATCCTTTGAATTCTATAAATATAACTTTTAATTCAAGTGATAAAGAAAATGATGAAATATTATATACTGTTACACTAAAATCAAGCAAAAACACAAAAAATATTCAAACAAGATCAAGAAATAAAAAAATAAGACTTGAAGATTTAGAATATGAAACTAATTATACTCTTGAAGTAAAAGCTTCTGATGGAAATTCAGAAACCAAAAATACAATAGATTTTACAACTAGGAATTTACCTGAAAAAACATATCTATACTCTCCTTCAGGAAGAGAAGGGGTTACAATTTATGAAGTAATTGATCCAAGAAACCCAGAGGAAATTAATACAATTGATGTAGGCGGAACAGTAAAAGATGTTGTTAAAGATAGAAATTATATTTATATTCTAAGAGATTCCGAAGGGATAAATATTGCTAATGTTTCAAATCCATCAAATCCAAAAATGATTAAATCTATAGAATTAGATGATATTGATAAAATAACTATTGCTAATAATTATTTATATGTAAGGTTCAATGATGATAGAGTTGGAGTATATTCAATTGAAAGTTTAGAAAATCCTGAATTTTTAGGTTTTACTGAAATAAAATACTATGGCTCTGAAAATCCTGATATAAGATACATTAATACAAATGAAGAATATAAATCAACAATTATTGAAAATAGTTATCAAATATCAGCTAGAGATCAAAGAGTTACTGTAGAAGAATATTCTTTGGTTGTAAATACAGAATCATTAAAACAATTTATAGAAAATAACTATTTAAAAGTATTTGATAATCTAAGATTAGTTTTCTCAATGAACAATTATGATGAGTTTCAATCAGTTAAAGGTATGGAAAAAATTAAGTCTCAATTAAAAACTGCTATAATAGAAATGTATAATAAACAAGATGATTCTGAGATAAAACAAGTTATTTTAAAAGTTCAATAAAAACAATAATAAAAAACTCTCGTATGTTTAATTGCGAGAGTTTTTTATTATTGTTTTAAAATATATTTAACAATCATTAGATATAATAAAAATAACCCCCTACAGGGGGTAAGGAGGTTTTTTATTATGGATAATGAATATAAGATAAATTTTTCTGTAGAAGGGATGACTTGTGCTGGGTGTGTTAGAAATGTAGAAAAAACATTGAAAAAAATGGATTTTGTAAAGTATGTTTCTGTCAATTTAGCAACAGAAAGAGTTTTTTTAATATCAGAATATGAGATATCCTTTGATAAAATTCAACAAGCAATAAAGAATGCAGGATACAAAGCTATAAAAAAAAGAATATCTAAAGATGTTTTAGAAGAAAAATATAAAAAATCAAAAAAAAATCTCATAATAGCTTCTTCTATTACTATTCCTTTGATGATTCTTATGGTCTTAAATATGTTTGGTGTAAAAACACCTTTATTTCATTTTATAGAATTATTATCTTCTGGATTTGTTTTATTTTATTCTGGAAGAAAAACATTCAAAGGTGCGTTTATTGCGATTACCCATGGTCATACAAATATGGATACATTAGTTAGCCTTGGTGGGATATCTGCTTGGTTAACTAATTTATTATCGGTAGTGGGGTTAAATATTTTTTCATTTGGAACATTGGCAGCTATGCTTATAAATCTACATATTTTAGGAAGGTTTATAGAATCCAAGCTAAAAAGAAATGCCTCAAAAGAAATAAAAAATTTATTGGAACTTAAGTCTTATATAGCTTATGTAGAAACTGAAGAAGAAGAGATTATTGAAGTTCCAATTGAAAGCGTTAAAAAGGGAGATATTATAGTAGTTAAAAAAGGTTCAAAAATACCATTAGATGGAGAAATAATATATGGTAATGCCAGTATTAATGAATCTATGATAACTGGTGAACCAATTCCTGTTTACAAGGAAAAAGAAGATGAAGTAATTGGTGGAACTGTAAATGAAAATGGTATGATTAAAGTAGAAGTTCAAAATGTAGGAGAAGAGACTTTTCTAAATCAAATGATAAAATTAATTGAAGAATCACAATCTGCTAAAATACCTATTCAATCATTTGCTGATAAAATAACAAACTATTTTATTCCTATAGTATTTGGATTAGCAATATTTAGTGCTCTATTCTGGTATTTTAATTTTAACAATTTATCAGGTTATTATGAATTTTTGTCGAATAATCTATTTTGGATTAAAGAAGATATTAACATAATATCTCAATCTATTTTTGTATTTGTAGCGACTCTAGTTATAGCTTGTCCATGCGCTTTAGGTTTAGCTATTCCGATGGCATTGGTGTCTGGAAGTGGCGTTGCAGCTAAAAAAGGTCTAATTATAAGAAATGGATCTGCTATTCAAATATCAAAAGATATAGATACTATTGTATTTGATAAAACAGGAACTATAACAGAAGGAAATCCTGTAATAGCAGAACATAGTCTTTCAGAAAGAGAAATTCAAATTATATCTGCATTAGAAGAGTATTCTAATCATCCTCTAGCCAATGCAATCATAGATTATACGAAAAATAGTAATAATAATAAAAAAATAGATTTTATTAATGTTGAAGAGGTTACATCAAAAGGCATTTATGGAGAATTCAAAAAAAATAAATATTTTATAGGCAAACCAGAAAATCCTAATGATTATATAAAATTATTAAATGGGAAAAATACAATTGTTGAAATTAGAAAAAATGGGTACAAACTTGGATATATATCATTAGAAGATCCAATAAAACCAAGTGCAAAAAATACAATTCAAAAATTAAAAAAAATGGGATTAAAAACATATATTTTAACTGGCGATAATAACATCACTGCGAAAAAAGTTGCAGAAACAATTGGGATTGATTACTACGAAGCTGAAATGAAGCCTAAAGATAAAGTAAATATAATTAACAAACTTCAGATGGAAGGTAAAAAAGTTTGTATGGTTGGTGATGGAATAAATGACGCTGCTGCTTTAAAAGCTGCAGATTTATCTGTGGCTATTGGTACAGGAACTGATTTAGCAATAGAAAGTGCTGATATTGTTTCGATCAAAGGTGAACTAGAAAGAATTATCGATTCAATAAATATTTCTAAAGTAACTTTCAAAAAAATCAAACAAAATCTTTTTTGGGCTTTTTTTTATAATTTAATTGCTATCCCTCTTGCTATGAGTGGGGCGCTTCATCCCGCTATAGCGGAAATAGCAATGATATTTAGCTCCATAAACGTGATAGTAAATTCAAATAGAATAAAAAAAGAATTTTAAAGGAGGTATTGTAGTGAAATATACATTTGATGTTCCTGACATGTCTTGTGAACACTGTAAATCCACTATAGAGAAAGCATTATCAGACGAAAAATCTATAACAGGGTTTGAAGTTGATTTAAACAATAAAAAAGTACATGTTGAAACAGAAAAACCATCTGATTTAGTTCAAAAATTATTAGATGATGCAGGGTACCCCTCAAGAATTTACATGTAAAAAAAGAAGAGCTTAAGCTCTTCTTTTTTTATGGTGTATCTATTAAAGCCATGTATAAGTCTTTATTATTATAAGACTTGAATATATTTTCATAAATTTCTATAGAATCTATATGTTCAAAATCGGTTCCATCAAAAAATACTATTCTCCATTCATCAGGATATTTATATAACCCTTTATCAAATCTTATTAAGTTTTCTTTCATCTGGTTCAAAATGAAATCGTCTTCAGGAACTTTATCTTCAAACTTATCTATAAGTTCTTTATTAGCTTTAATCAAACCTTTATACATATCAATCATTCTTTGGGCAGTTTTATCGAATAACTGTTCTTCTGCTGTGTAATTGAGGCAAGAAGAAACATTGTAATCTCCGTACCTTTCTGCACCTTTACTGGCTTTTTTGAATGCTTCTGATTCATTTTTAGCTGTGAGAATCATAGCGTATGAATTCATCTTGTTTCACCTCTTATAATATAAATTATTATTTACATCAATTATTATATCTTAAAAAGTTTTCATTTAATTTAAATAAAAGGAGCCGTTAGGCTCCTTTTAAAATATTATAACCATTCTCTTTGTAGGTAATGAGTATGTAATAACTCATGTGATTTATGAGAACCTGGTTTTTCTAAAAATTCATCATAGAGTTTCTTGATATATGGGTTTTCATGAGATTTTCTTATCGTTGAAGTTCTATCCACATTATTCAATGCTTCAATTCTTTTTTTGATAACTTCAAAGTCTCCGTGGTGATAAGGTTGTCCACCTCCACCAACACATCCACCAGGACATGCCATAACTTCAATTAAATCAACTTTTTCTTTTCCATCTCTTATATCCTCTAACAATTTCCTTACACTTCCAAGACCAAATGCTACACCTACTCTTATAGGAGTGCCTTTTATATCAACATCAGCAACTCTTATAGAGTCATAACCATGAAGTCCTTCAAATTCTATCCCTGGAAGTTCTTCGCCTGTAACCCACTCATAAGCGGTTCTTAAAGCAGCTTCAGCTACTCCACCAGTTCTACCAAAAATTGCAGCAGCACCTGTTGATTCACCTAGAGGGTTATCATATTTAACTTCTGGTATAGAGTCAAAATTAAATCCTGCTTCTTTGATCATTTTAGCTAATTCTCTTGTTGTGATAACGTAATCTACATCTTTATATTCTTCGCTAGCGTTTAATTCATCTCTACCAGCTTCATATTTTTTAGCTAAACAAGGCATAATAGAAACAACAGTCATATTTTTTGGATCTATATCATTTTGTTCTGCATAGTAAGATTTTGCGATTGAACCAAACATTTGTTGAGGTGATTTTGCTGTAGACGGGCTTTCTATTAATTCAGGGAACTGATGTTCTAAGAATTTGACCCAGCCTGGACAACAAGAAGTCAACATAGGCATTGTTCCACCATTTTGTAATCTATCAACAAATTCAGTAGCTTCTTCCATAATAGTCAAGTCAGCTGCAAAGTTTGTATCAAAAACTTTTTCAAAACCCATCATTTTAAGAACTCCAACTAGTTTCCCAGTTGAAATTGTTCCAGGTTTGTGTCCAAATTCTTCAGCTAGAGCCACTCTAACAGCTGGAGCTGTTTGAACAACAACATGTTTTTCTTTATCTTCTAATTCATTCCATACTTCTTGAATATAATCATTTTCAACCAATGCTGCAGTAGGACATACAGCCACACATTGACCACAAAAAGTACAATTTGTATCTTCTAAAGACCAATCAAAAGTTGGTTTTACAACTGAATCAAAACCTCTTTCTACAGCTGATAAAACACCTACAGTTTGATATTCATTACATGCTGTTTCACATTTTCTACACATAATACATTTATCTGGGTCTCTTATTATAGCAGATGAAATATCTTTATCGTACATAGATTTATTTCCCATGTATGGATTATGAGTAATATTTAATTCTGCAGCGATATCTTGTAAATCACACTCACCATTTTTTGGACATTTTAAACAATCCTGTGGATGATCTGATAACAAGAGTTGAACAACAGTTCTTCTAGCGTTAATAGCCCTTCTTGAATGAGTGTTTATTTTCATACCTTCAAAAACTGGAGTAGCACAAGCAGGAGCCAAATTTCTTCTACCTTCAACCTCAACAACACATACTCTACATGATGCAGGTTTATTTTCAACTCCTATATCTTCTAAATTCATATAACACAAAGTTGGAACATAACCTCCAGCTTTATTTACAGCTTGTAAAACTGTTGAATTATCTGGAACTTCTATCTCTATATTATTAACGAATACCTTAGGCATCTAATATTTCCTCCTTTCGGAATTATATTTTACTTATGGCGCCAAATCTACAAGTTTGATAACAAGCACCACATTTTATACATTTTTCTTGATCTATTTCATGAGGTTTTTTAATTTCTCCCTCTATCGCTTCAACAGGACATACTCTTGCACAAGCTGTACAACCTACACATTTTTCTTCATCTATAACATATTTTACAAGACTCTTACATGCTCCAGCAGGACAAGATTTGTCTTCAACATGAGCCACATACTCATCTTTAAAGTAATGATAAGTAGAAAGTATAGGATTTGGTGCTGTTTGACCTAATCCACAGAGTGATGAATCTTTAATTACACTACCCAATTCTTCTAAAGCTTTAAGATCTTTTTTAGTTCCTCTTCCAGTTGTGATTCTTTCAAGGATTTCGAGTAATCTAACATTTCCAATTCTACAAGGAGTACATTTACCACATGATTCTTCAACAGTAAATTCTAGATAGAATTTAGAAACATCTACCATACATGAATTTTCATCCATAACGATCATTCCACCAGATCCCATCATAGATCCTAAAGCAGAAAGATTATCAAAATCAATTGGTGTGTCAAGATAATCAGCAGGAATACATCCTCCTGAAGGGCCACCAGTTTGTACGGCTTTAAATGCTTTATTATCTCTGATACCTCCACCAATTTCAAATACTATATCTCTTAAAGTAGTACCCATAGGAACTTCTACAAGACCAACGTTATTAATAGCTCCTGCTAAAGCAAAAACTTTTGTTCCTGGAGATTTTTCTGTTCCAGTTTTTCTAAACCATTCTGCACCTTTGAGAGTAATTAATGGAACATTAGCAAAAGTTTCAACATTATTTATAAGAGTAGGTTTTTCCCATAATCCACTGTTAGCTGGGAAAGGTGGTTTTGTTGTTGGTTCGCCTCTATATCCTTCAATAGAATGCATCAAGGCAGTTTCTTCACCACAAACAAAAGCTCCTGCACCTAATCTGACATCGATATCAAAATTAAAGCCAGTATCAAATATGTTTTCTCCTAAGAAACCATATTCTTTTGCATCATTAATGGCTTTTTTTAGCCTTTGAACAGCAAGAGGATATTCAGCTCTGATATAGACAATCCCTTCATCAGCTCCAACTGCATAACCAGCTAAAGCCATTCCTTCTATCACGTTATGAGGGTCTCCTTCAAGAACAGATCTATCCATGAAAGCTCCTGGGTCACCTTCATCAGCATTACAAACTATATATTTTTTTTCACTTTTAGCTTTTTTAGCAAATTGCCATTTAAGTCCTGAAGGGAATCCTCCCCCTCCTCTTCCTCTTAAACCTGATTCTAATAAATTTTCGATTATTTCATCTCTTGTCATTTCTTTCAAGGCTTTAGCTAGACCTAAATATCCATCGTTTGCAATATATTCTTTTATGTCTTCTGGATTTATAGCCCCAGCATTTCTCAATGACATTCTTATCTGTTTCTTGTAAAAAGGCATTTGAGTTGATTCTTCAAGTCTTTCTTTTTTTTCTGGTTCTTCATATAATAATTTAGTTACTCTTCTACCTTTTATAACATGTTCATTAATGAGTTCTTCAACGTCATTCTCAGTAACTTTCACATAAAAAGTGTTATCCGGTAAAAATTTAACTATAGGACCTTGTTCACAGAATCCAAAACAACCAGTTCTAACAATTTGAACTGAATCTTTTAAATCCTTTTTTTCTAATATTTCATTAAACTTATCTATAATATCCCCACTACCAGAGGAAACACAACCTGTACCTCCACAAATGAGGATAAACTGTTTATAATTAGCCATTAGTTTTATTCCCTCCTAACTTATTCAGCTCTTTTATGAGTTTCGCCTATGATAGAGTCTTGAAGTAATTCATTTTTAATCAAATGTTTTTCAACTAATTCTTCAACTCTTGATTCATCTATATGACCATATAAAATAGGCTCTTTACCTGGTTCATTAACTTCAACTGTTGGTTCTGCATGGCAGTAACCCATACAACCCGTTTGAATAACTACAACGTCATCTAAATCTTTATTATCGATAACATCTATTAATTTATTAAATGTTTCTTTAGCCCCTGCAGAAATTCCACAGGTTCCCATTGCAACTTTTAAAATTGTCTTTTCTTTTTTATCTGCTGCATTTCTAAATTTTATATTTTGTTGAGCTTCATCCTTCATTTTCATTAGTTCTTCAATGCTTTTTATTTTAGACATATCCAGAACCTCCTTAAATTAGTCCTTCTTCTTTGGCTTTTACTTTGTAATCTTCAATCAATTGTGGAAGATCTTCTTTTTTAACTCTACCGTGAACTTTTTCACCAACCATCAAAACAGGTGCTAATCCACATGCTCCAACACATCTTACAGAGTGAAGAGAAAATATTCCATCTTCAGAAGTTTCGTTATCTTCAAGGCCTAAAATCTTTTTCAACTCATCAAATAAATCTCCAGCGCCTCTAACATAACAAGCTGTACCCAAACAAACACTGATAGGGAATTTACCTTTTGGCTTCATACTAAAAAAATTGTAGAAAGTAACTACTCCATATACTTGTGAAGCATGAACTCTCAATTTTTCAGCTATTAATTTTTGAACTTCAATCGGTAAATAGCCAACAATTTGCTGAGCTTTGTGTAGTGCTCTAATCAAATAACTTCTTCTTTCTACTTCATTTTCATTTTCAAGGTTTAAACTATCTAAATACTCTTCAAGTTCCTTCATTTGAATATCAAGAGAATCTGTCATCTTCTTCCCTCCCAAATAGGATAAATTTAATCATAATTGATATTTAATTCACAAGTTCACTATAAATTAAAAAAAATATAAAAACAATAAAACAAAATTCAACTTTCATTAATTATTAAATCATACAATAATTAATAAGAAAATAACTTCATTTAACAACAAGTGAAAATGTCTTTAAATTTACACATTAATAAATCCAATATGATTTTAACAGAATTTATTTACAATAACAATGTGGTGAAAATATACATAGAGTCAAAAAATGACAATCTAGAATGATTAAATGCAAATATTTAATTAAAATATATCTATGATAAAAATTTCACACTGGTAAAAAAATAAAACAACTGATTTATATTATCAAATAAATCAGCTGTTAAGAAATGAAAAATATTTCAATCTTCATCTTCGTTTTTTTCGCTTTCAAACAATTTTTCATATTCAGAATCAATTTTTTCTTTTTCTTCTTTTAGTAGGCCTAGTTTGCTTTTTGCTTTTGATAAAATTTCCAACGATTTTTTATATAATTCAAGAGCATCTTCGACATTCATTTCACCATTATCATTTTGAAATAAATCATTTATTTCTTCTAAATATTCAAGTTGTTTGTTGAAACTTAATTTTTCGATTTCTTTTTTGGTTAATTCCATAATATTCTTCATAGTTAGTCCTCCCACTCTTGTATTTTTAAGATTTTGCTTTCAACTTTTCCATCTTTGAAAATAATGTTGACTGTATCATCTTTTTTTAAAAATTTTGAAGAGCTAATTATTTTATTATCTTTTTTTATTAAAGCCCCTTTATTTAAAAATGAAGCAAATGGGCTATTAGCTGTAATATTATAATAAATATTTGCTAATTTATTTTCTTGTTTAAAAACCAAATCATTTATATTTTTATTTATGTTATTATAATAAAAATCTATTTTGTCTTGAAATAAAGAAAGGTCTTGGTTTATTTTTTGTTTAATATTACGAGCTTTAATAGAATCAAGTTTGGTTTCTTTTTGATTAAAAAGAAAAGAAAATTCACGAGAAATTTTATTCTTTTGATTTTTTAAAATATTTTCATCATTATCAATTTTTTTATTCAGCATATTACTAAGATAATAAATCTGCTTTATACTTATATAGTTTTCAACAGTTATAAAAAATCGTGAAAAATATAAGAAAATATTTTTACTATACAATTCCAGAGTCTCATATTTTTTATTTATAGCGTTTGTAATGTCTTTTGAAACCTCAGTTGGTGTTGAGTAACTTTTCCATGCTACATAATCAGGAATAGTTTTATCTTGTTCGTGCCCTATACCACTCAATACAGGAATTCTCTCATTCATTTTTGAAATATAAAAACCAATTTCTTCATCATCGAAATACATGAGATCAGATTTTGAACCGCCCCCTCGAATTATTACTATTAAATCATATTCTATTTTTGATTTAATAATATTTCGTAAAGCGTTTTTCATTCCAGGTACTGTTGAAGCTCCTTGCATTGGTGATTCATACAAATGTATAAGAGGATTTATTTTCGCCTCATTTAGATTTTTCTTAAAATCACCAAAACCAGCTGCAGTTGGTGAAGTTATAACTGCTATTTTTTTTATTGGGTTTAGTTCATCCAAGGAATGCTCTTCTTTTTGCAAAAGATTTTTAGAATCAAGTAGCTTTAATATTTTTTTTCTTTTTAATTCTATTTCAGAATCGCCTAAAGCACTCAAACTTAACCCATTTATGACATATTTAGCTGACGATTTCCATAAGGAAATTTTTCCTTTTATATTCCATCTTTTATTTATTAAGTCTTTTGTTTCCTGTAAGCTTATATTTTTAAATAAATATTTTACCATACCATTAGGGAAAAAAACAGTTATAGAATAGTTTGTGTTTTTAACTTTTTGAGATATTTCTATAAATAAATCCTTTCTTTTACTAAACTTTGCAGAAGTGATATCGCCTGTAACTACAATTTCTCTTCCATATAAATCAGAATTTTTAAAATCATCATATAATTTGTCCAATAATGATTTAATATTTTCAAATTTAGGAAATTGGTTTTCGTTTTGAAAAAGCAACTGTAATCTCTCCTTTTAAAGGATTATTAGTAAAATGATCAATTACTTCTTGAGTAGTTCCTTTGAAAAATTCTTGATGTAATTTAGTAATTTCTCTTGCAATAAAAACTTCAACATCGCCAATTATTTTTTCTAGATCTTTTAAAGTTGATATTAATCTGTTTGGAGAGTCAAAAAAAATGTATATTTCACTTTCTAAATTATTGTTAATTTTTCTAAAGAGTCTTCTTCTATTTTTGTCTCTTGGAAGAAATCCTAAAAATGTAAATTTTGAGCCAGGAAAACCACTTGCAGTCAAAGCAGTTATAGGTGCAGAGGGCCCAGGTATTATATCAATTTCAATTTTTTTATTATAGCAAGTATCTATTAAATTTGCCCCAGGATCAGAAATAACAGGCATTCCTGCATCACTAACTAAACATATGTTATTATGTGTATTAATAAGTTCTATTACTTGATTTATCTTTCTTTCTGAATTAGCTTGATTAAAAGTAAATAAATTTTTTTCTCCAATGTCTAAGGCATTTAATAATTTAATAGTAACTCTTTTGTCTTCAGTTAAAATTAAATCTGCTTTTTTCAATGTTTTTAAAGCTCTTACAGAAATATCTTCTAAATTACCTATAGGTGTTCCGACAATATATAATTTACCCATTAAAATCTTCCTTACAGTATTTAATCAGCTGATCAGCGGTTGAATCATAATCACCAGCGAAGTCTCTATTAGTGAAGATGTTTTTCTTATCTATTTGTTTCAACCTGTTATAATCATCTTTTAAATATATTTTTAAATATTTATCCAGATCTTCTATTTTGTTATATTTTTCTTCTATCTCTAATAAGTATTTTATTTTATCAAAAGATAATTTATATTTAATAATCCTTAAAGGATTTAATAGTCTATCTATAACTATTTCCGGATCTTCTAAAATAAGATATCTTATTTTTGCTACAACGGGTAAATTATTTAGTTCTATTGAATTAGGTTTTGGTATAACTTCCTCTTCTTCATGTCTAATCTCTGAAGAAATATATTTTTTAATTGTTTTAATCCATGTTTCATTTCCATTAGATGTTTTTATCAACCTTATTCTTTCTCCGGTATCTTTGTACCATTGGATCAACAAATCTTTTTTCAAATAGTTGTGTTTAAGCTTTAAATAACTTTCATAATCACTAATTATATATTTTTTTTCTCTTTCGTACATAATACCACCTCATATTTGATTATTTATTATTTTTAATATATTATAAAATATAGTATAATGTTATTAATAGAATTACTTCCTTTAAATTATAACATTAAAAAGCTGGGAGGGTGTCGAAATGGCTACAGACATGAAGATAGTAACATTTAATTTAGGAAAAGAAAAATTTGGACTAGACATTATGAAGATAGATGCTGTTACTGAATATGAAGAGGTTACAGTCATCCCTCATGTTGCAGAGTATCTAGAAGGAGTAATTAACTTCAGAAAAGAAGAAGTTCTACCTTTGGTGAATATGAGAAATAAATTCAAATTCCCTGATTTTCAAGAAAAATCAAAATGTAAAGTAATTGTTATTAAAATGGCTCAGAGAAAAATTGGAATAATGGTTGATGATGTAAAAGAAGTAAAAACTATTTCTTCTAATTTAATTGAAGAAAAACCTGATGTAGGTGGAATGAATAATGTAAATTTCATCTCAGGAATTGCAAGGTTAGAGGATGAGATGCTTATAATTTTAGATGTAGATAAATTATTAAGCTCTGAAGAAAAAATGTCCTTAGAACAAGTTATGAAAGAAGCTTAATTGAAGGGCGCTTAGGCGCTCTTTTTGTTTGTTTGGGGTGGAGAAATGAATAAAAAGAAATATATTAGAGGTTTTATTTTATCTTTAGTACTTACTTTTGGTATTATATCTGTTTTTACTTTGAGTACTGGGGTTGAAGAGAATATTGAAAAGTTAAAATCTTTTGTAGTTTATTATGCTTTTTTAGGAATTTTAATGATGATAGTCAAATGGGTATCAGAAACATTAATTTTAAAAATTTCTCTTTTTGATCATAAGAATAAATTTGGTTTCTTTTCTCTCATGAGAATAGTTATAATAGGTAATTTATTTAATTATCTTACTCCTTTTTTTACTGGTGGACAGCCAGTTTTAGTTTATTATTTATCTCAAAAAGGTATAAAGCCTGGCGAAACAACTGCAAGTATAATATATAAATCTATGATTTTTCAAATTGTAATGACTATTCTAGGCTTTGTAGGTCTATTTTATTCTTATTTTAACCTAAATCTAAAATCAACACTTATTGTTTTAGGAGGGACATTATTAAATGGATTTGTAATTTTTTTAATCTTAATGTTCTCTTTGAGTAAAGATAAATCAATTCGAGTTGTCAGAAGATTTACGTTTTTTTTGAAAAAAATAAAAATTATAAAAAAACCAGAAGATAAAATGGAAAAAATTGTTAGTAATGTAGAATCATTTGTAAATATGTTTAAAACAAACTCAAAAAAAATACCTCAATTTTTAATGGTCTTGTTTTTAAGTACAGTTCAAGTTATGACATACGTTTTTTCTATAATATTCGTATTGATGGGATTCGATGTTGGGTTTTCAATAGATGTTTTTTTCAAATCTTTAGTTTTAGATATAGGAGCTGCAATTGTACCTACACCAGGTACAGCAGGGGCTGCAGAAGGCTTTTATTATATTATATTTGCTGGAACTGCTGATATTTTTACTATAAATACTTCTGTTTTTATATGGAGGTTAGTTACATATTATTTTGTTATTTTTATAGGTATTATTCTATTTATATTAAGACCAAAAAAAACAGGAGACGAATAAATCGTCTCCTGTTTTTTGGTGCCGAGGGCGGGATTTGAACCCGCACGAGCTCAATTGCCCATATGGCCCTCAACCATACGTGTCTACCAATTCCACCACCTCGGCAAAAATAACAATCGGAAATTATTATACATTAGAAATTTTTTTTTGTCAATCAAAAATTTTTGTAAGTTTGTTTAATCTTTTCTTCAATATCTTTTTCTACCATTCCTTCAATAGTTTTTTCTTTTTTAACTCTTTCTCTAATATAAGTGGATGATATTTCTATTATTGGGGCATCAATTTTTGTATGAATTATATCATTTTTGGTAGTTCTAAAACCATTTCTAGGATAAACAAGTAATGAAGAAATTTCTAATATTTTTTTGTACTCATACCATTTTTTAAAATTGTATAAACTATCTTCTCCAATTAATAAAAATAAATCATTATCAATATTTTTTAAATATTCTAAAGTCTGGAGTGTATATGATGGTTTTGGTAATTCGTCTTCTATATTAGTTATTTCAAATTTATTTCCAAAAGTTTGTTTACAAAATTCTTTTCTTAACTGATTATCAATTAAATTAAAATTTCTCTTATGAGGGGGTTTTGGGGTAGCCGAAATAATGAATCTGTTAGGTTTATGTTCATCATATACTATGTTAGCTATTATTTTATGCCCAATATGAGGAGGGTTAAAAGATCCTCCAAAAAAAATAATCATAATACCACCTCAAGGAATATATTCAAACGCATAATCACTAATATAAATAGTATCTCCTTCTTCAACACCTGATTTTCCTAAAGTTCTACTTAATCCATTTTTTTCTAAAATGTTTAAAATTTTTCTTCTTGAATCTGTTTCACCAACATCATATTTTTTAAGAAGCAGATCAATTCCCTCGCCATATATTTCATATTCATGATCTCCTATTTTTTTAACTTCTATATTAAAATATTCATAGACCTCATTTTCGACAGGATCAACTTTAAGTTTTTTGAAGTCTTCATAAGTTCTTTTTATTTTTTCGATCTTTTTGAGTTCATCTTCTTTATAATCTTTTATCATATTCCACATTTTCATAATAATAGTATCTATATTTTTATTTGTATACGCAGAAATAGGAGTTATTTCTTTTCCTATATGTTTTTCAAACTCAACTATGTTTTCTTTTAATTGATCTTCTAAGATCAAATCTATTTTATTACCACAAACTATTTCATCTTTTTCTGCTAGATTAGTAGAATATCTTTCTAATTCTTCTCTAATTTTTTTATAATCTTTTATAGGGTCTCTTCCTTCAAAACCTGATATATCAACAACATGAAGTAAGCCAAAGCATCTTTCTATGTGTTTTAAGAATTGATCTCCTAAACCTGTTCCTTCATGAGCGCCTTCTATCAACCCAGGTATATCTGCTACTACAAAAGATTTCGCTTCATCTACTTTAACAACACCAAGATTAGGAGTTAAAGTAGTAAAATGGTAGTTAGCAATTTTTGGCTTTGCTTTAGATATTCTTGAAATCAAAGTAGATTTACCAACATTCGGGTAACCAATTATTCCTATGTCCGCCACTAACTTAAGTTCTAAATGTAATCTCTTGAACTCTCCATCTGCACCGTTTTCAGAAATCCTAGGGGCTTGTAATGTTGAATTGGCAAATTTTGAATTACCTCTTCCTCCTTTACCGCCTCTGACAGCTATATAATAATTACCTGGTTCTTTCAAATCAGCTAACATTTCTCTTGTTTCCGAATTAAAAATCATAGTTCCTAAGGGAACATCTATTATAAGATTTTCTCCCGCTTTTCCATACATATTCTTTGCTTTTCCTTTTTCTCCGTCCTCAGCGAAATATTTTCGTTTATATTTAAAACCTACCAAAGTTGTTTTATTTGGAGTAGATCTTATTATCACACTACCGCCATTACCTCCGTCTCCGCCATCTGGTCCGCCTTTCGGGACATATTTTTCTCTTCTGAAACTAATAGCTCCATCTCCACCTTTTCCACCTTTGACCAATATATTTGCTTCATCTAAAAAGTCTAATTGCATTTTTCAACACCTCAATCTCCAAAATATTTTTTAATTTTATTCTTATCAAGTCCATATCCTTCATTTTCATCATTTTCAAATGGTTCCATATGTATTACAACATCTTTTATATAATTGTTCAACTCTTTGATTTTATTTTCGTACCTTTCTGTAATTTCATTTGCTTCTTTAATCGTCATGTCTGGGTCTAATTCTATATGTAAATCTACAAAATAAACATACCCTGATTTTCTGACTCTAATTTTATGAGGATTTTTGATACATTCAAAATCATTAGAAGCCTGAATTGTAATTTTATATATTTCTCCAAGTTCTTTAGAACCATCCATTAATTCATTTGATGTTTCTAAAAACATTTCTATACCAACCTTAAAAATAATAAAAGAGACAAAAATAGCTATAACAGAGTCTATCCAAGTAATACCAGTTAAATAAAATAGTAAAATTCCGAAAGCAACACTTGTTGAAGTGAAAACATCGTTTCTCATATTCATTGCATCAGCAACCACAGAAGAACTGTTGATTTTTTCACCAATCTTTTTTTTATAATAGTATAAAAATAATTTTACTACAACTGAAATTATAGATATTATAAAAATTAAAAATGGATATTCTATTGTTATTTTTTCACTAAATAATCTAGAAAGCGCATTATACAAAACTTGATACCCAGCAAATAAGATAACTATTGATAGTATTTTTGTTATGATAGGCTCTATTCTTTCGTGTCCATATGGATGTGATTCATCAGCAGGTTTATTCGCAATTTTTGAAGCTATTAATGTTAAAAATGATGTTATTATATCTGTTATAGAATCTATACCATCGGCTAGTATAGCCAAAGAATTAGTCATTAAACCAGCAACAACTTTAATTATTCCCAAAAAACTATTCAATAATATTCCAACAATAGAAGATTTTCGAGCTTCTTTTTCTCTGTAAGAAATTATTTCTTTCATATAATTACCCCCAAATATTCTTAATCAAAAATAATTATAGCAAAAATTTGTTAATAAAATAGTTTGTTAGTTATAAAATATATTTAAATAAATGATTATATACTTGTATGTAAGACTATTTTTGGAAAAATTCTTTTATTAATGTATAATTATATTAAGAAAATTTAAATTTGGAGGTGCAGAATGCTTGTACCAATAACAAAGGATTCTTACATAGCTGCAGAAAGAGTTCATTCGATTTTACCTCAGGAATATATACAGTTTAGAAGAGTAAAAAAAATATTCCAAGGGAATGATGTTTTAACAGAAGAAGAAAAAAAAGATGATAATAATGAAGTTAAGGGAAATACTAGTTTAATTGATATCACTTATGGAAGAAGTGTAGAAACAGTTATATATATGGATAGTGGACAATTGATTTTATCATCAGTTGACACAAAAAAAGTCATAGAAAAAGTCAACAAAGGTAGGAGGTTAGGATAATGAGCATACCAATGCCAGTAGTAATAGAAAGTGATGGAAGATATGAAAGATCTTATGATATTTATTCAAGACTTTTAAAGGACAATATAATATTTCTTGGTACTGAAGTCAATGATACAGTTGCAAATGTGATAGTTGCACAAATGTTATTTTTAGAATCTAAAAATCCAGAGAAAGATATATATTTGTATATAAACTCTCCTGGAGGCTCAATAACAGCGGGAATGGCAATATATGACACTATGCAATATATTAAGAATGATGTTTCAACAATTTGTTTAGGTCAGGCAGCGTCAATGGGAGCAGTGTTATTAGCAGGCGGAGCGGATAAAAAAAGATTTGCTCTTCCAAACTCAAGAATTATGATTCATCAACCTTGGGGTGGTAGTCAAGGTACAGCTATTGATGTTGAAATTCAAACTAAAGAAATTTTAAGAATGAAAAAAGAATTGAATAGAATTTTGAGTCATCATACAGGCCAACCAATTGAAAAGATTCAAAAAGATACAGATAGAGATTTCTTTATGTCAGCTGAAGAATCAAAAAAATATGGATTAATTGATAAAGTAATTAACTCAAAAGAAGAAGCAGAAAAGTCATAATAATAAGGGCGCTATGAAAGCGCCCTAATTTTTTGAAGCAGGAGGACTATTGATGGCTGAGTATACACCAATGATGAAACAATACATGAAAATAAAAGAAAAAAATCAAGATTCTGTATTACTTTTCAGATTAGGCGATTTTTATGAAACTTTTTTTGACGATGCAAAAAAAATATCAGAAATCTTGCAAATAGTGTTAACAAAAAGAAACAATTATCCTATGGCAGGAATACCATATCATGCTTTGGATAATTATTTGAAAAAGTTACTAGACAACGGTTTAAAAGTAGCTATTTGTGAGCAAGTAGAAGAGCCTTCAGCATCAAAAGGTATAGTAAGAAGAGAAGTTACAAGAGTTATTACTCCTGGGACAATTATTGAAGATAATATGCTGGATGAAAATAATAGGTTTAGTATTTTAATAAATAAAGATGATAAAAATAACCAATATATAATAATTTTATTTGATTTTTCAACTGGAGAACTCTATATAGATAGATTTGATATTTCTCAAAATGAATTATTAGATTTAATCATATCTAATAATTATTCACAAGTATTGTTGAGCTATAAATTGAGAAATTTGAAAAATGAAATAAAATCAGTTTCAGAAAAAATATATATTGAAATACTTGATGAATGGTATTTTTCTTCAAATTATGAAGAACATATCAAAGAGTCATATGATTTATTATCTCTAGATCATTTGCCATTCGATTCAAAAGAGCTAAATAGTTTAGACGCGGTTTTAAAATACTTAGAATTAACTCAATTTAAAAAAATTAAGCATCTAAATATTCCAAAAAAATTCAAATCAAAAGACTTTATGTATATCGACATAAATACTATGACTAATTTAAATATTATTCCAGATGAAAATCGAGGAAAATCATTATATGAAATATTAAAAAAAACAAAAACACCCATGGGTCATAGAAAATTAAAAGATTTTCTCAATCGTCCATTGATACAAAAAGAAAAAATAAATCAAAGACTCGATTTGGTAGAGATATTTTATGAAGACACTTTTATTTCAGAAGAGGTAAAAGAATATCTTTCTTATATAAAAGATATCGATAGAATAATATCAAGGATATCTCTTGAAAAGGCAACCCCAAGAGATTTAATAGCTTTAAAAGACTCTTTGATTCAACTCCCTTTAATAAAAGAAACTTTGGAGATTAATGATAAGTTGAAAGATTTTTTTGAGAATATTAATTTAAAAAATGATTTAAAGGAAGAAATAGAAACACATATATTTGATGAACCATCAAATGAACCAGGAGATGGAAAAGTAGTAAAAGAAAATATATCTCAAGAACTAGACGAATATAGAAGTTTAATTACTGATATAGATACATTTTTAGAAAGAATTCAAAAGAGAGAAAAAGAAAAAACAGGAATCAATACTTTAAAATTAGGAAGAAATAAAATTTATGGTTTTTATATAGAAGTATCAAAAGCACAATCCAATAATGTTCCAGGAGAATATATAAGAAAGCAAACACTTACAAACACAGAAAGATTTATCACAGAAGAACTAAGAGAATTAGAAAAAAAAGTTATTATAGCAGAAGAAAAAGTTAAAAAAATTGAAAAAACAATTTTTAATAATTTTATAAGAGAAATATCAAAACATATAAAAGAATTAAAAATAATATCTGCAAAGATTGGATTTTTAGATGTAATAATTAACTTCGCTGAAATAAGTAGAATAAATAATTATAATAGGCCAAATTTTGTTGAAGGAAACAAATCAAAAATAATAAATTCAAGGCATCCAGTTGTTGAAAACTTTGTTGAAACTTTTACAAAAAATGATTTCGAGGTTCAAGAAAAAAGATTTATAGTTTTAACAGGACCTAACATGAGTGGTAAATCTACATATATTAGACAAATAGGGATAATCAGTATTTTAGCGCAATCAGGATGCTTTATTCCTGCAGATGAAGCTGAGATACCTATATACGATAGAATTTTTACTAGAATTGGTGCAAAAGACGATATAGTTACTGGGAAGTCTACTTTTTTAGTAGAGATGATGGAAATGTCAACAATTTTGAATCAAGCTACAGAGAACTCTTTGGTTCTTTTAGATGAAGTTGGAAGAGGAACTTCCACTTTAGATGGAATTTCAGTAGCCTGGGCTATTTCTGAATATTTATTCCAGGTATTGAAATCAAACACTATATTCGCTACTCATTATACAGAACTCACAATGCTTTCTGAAATTTATGAAAATGTAATTACAAAAAGAGTTCAAGTTAAAGAAACAAAAGATGGAGTTCTATTTTTACATAAAATAGAAGAAGGGGTAAGCGATAATAGTTATGGGATTGAGGTTGCTAGATTAGCAGGATTTCCAGCTGAAATAGTAGATAGGGCAAAAGATGTTTTAGATAATTTATCAGATAAAGTAGATTTAGAAAATAGATTAAAAAAAATTAAAAATATAAAAAAGAAAAAATATAAAACACCACATGGCCAATTAAAAATGTTTTAAAGTATGATATAATTTTAGGTGGAAAGAATACAATCAAGGGAGGTATTAAAATGCCTATAAAAGAAGAAAACAATTTTGGAGAAATTACCATATCTGAAACAGTGTTAAGAGATATCACTTATAAAACTGTTGAGAAATTCATGAAAGAGGAACAAATATTCAACCAAAAAATAGAAAGAGAACTTTCAAAAAATATTAGGATAGTTCATAATGAAGATGATAGCTTGAGTTTGACTTTAAAAATACCAGCAAAATATGGTGAAAATATTGTTGACTTTTCAAAAAAAGTACAAAAATCTATCAAAGAAGAATTAGAAAAAATGTCTGAAATTTTTATTACAAATGTAGATATTACAATAGAATCTCTCGAATATATCAACATGGGAGAAGAAATTGAAGAAAATGTAGAAGAAGATTATGATGAATACATAGAAGAAAATACAGAAGAAACTGAAGAAGATGAAGAACAGAAAGGGAATGAATAATGGAAATATCCCCTGTTAGAGAATTAGCTTTTCAAATCATATTTCAAAAAAACTATAGAGATTTAAATAAAGAACACATTGAATTTTTAATTGAAGATAAAACAAAAGAAGAAAATATTGATGAAAAAAATATAAAACATTCTAAAAAATATATCAACGATCTTTTTTCTAAAATTGATAATATTGATGAGCAAATAAAAGCAAATTTAAAAAATTGGAAATTTGAGAGATTGGGTTTTGTTGAAAAAACTTCGTTAAGAATGGGTTTTTATGAATTGTTATATAGAAAAAATGTACCTTTTAAAGTTGTTATAGATGAAAGTATAAAATTAACAAAAAAATATGGAGATGAAAAATCCATAAAGTTTGTGAATGGAATTTTAGATAATTTTGCAAAAGGAATTGATTAAAAAACTAAAGGATGATATTGATGGAACAGCCATATTATAAAGAAATAAGAAAAATGAATTACGCACAACTCTATGAATTTGCAGATGAGATTAGGAAATATATTTATGATGTTGTGTATTCAAATAATGGTCATTTAGCTTCTAACTTTGGAGTTGTAGAATTAACCCTAGCATTATATAGGGTTTTTGATCCTTATGAAGACGTTGTTATTTGGGATACATCTCATCAAGCATATGTGCATAAATTATTAACAAACAGATGGAATGATTTCAAAACATTACGGTCTTACGATGGAATATCTGGGTTTACAAATATTTTTGAATCTGAAGCTGATAAGTTTGGTGCAGGGCACGCAGGTACTTCTATATCTGCTGCGTTGGGTTACGCTCTTGCTGATAAAATTACTAAAAAAGATAGAAATGTTCTTTCTATTATAGGAGATGGCTCATTCACTTGTGGAATGGCTTTAGAATCATTAAATCAGCTAAAGTATCAAAAGACAAATGTTAAAATCATACTTAATTCCAACGATATGGCTATTTCTCCTAATGTTGGAACTCTTTCTACTTTGTTTTCCAAAATTAGAATGAAGAAAAACTATAATTCCTTGAAAAAGTTTGTGAAAGATATACTTGGAGATTCTGAATTGGGTCATGATCTAGAAAATATGATAAAGCAGATGAAAGAAGGATTAAAGCATACAGTTTATTCTGAACCTGTTGGATTTTTTGAGGATTTAGGAATTAAATATATAGGGCCTATTGATGGTCATAATATTAAAGAAGTAGAACTTTTTCTTAATTATTTAAAACAGTATGATGAAGGGCCAGTGGTTCTTCATGTATTGACTACAAAAGGGAAAGGGTATATAAACGCTGAAAATGAACCTTCTAAATTTCATGGTGTTTCAAAACCTATGGAAAATTTAGGTGTTTCTAATTCAAAGATAGTAGGAAATGTTTTATCCCATATATCAAATGAAAATTTTTTAGCTTTCACTGGAGCAATGGCTGCTGGAACAGGTTTAAATATATTAAAAGATAAAGCCCCAGAAAAATTAATTGATATGGGTATAACAGAAGCAAGCATTGTTACAGCTGCTGCTAGTTTATCTCTTGGAGGCATTTTACCAGTTGTAGATTTATATTCTACTTTTATGCAAAGAGCTTTTGACTCAATAATACATGATGTAGCCTTACAAAAAATACCATCTCTTTTTCTTTTGGATAGAGCTGGGTTAGTGGGAGAAGATGGTCCGACACATCATGGTGTTTTTGATATATCTTATTTGAAATTAATTCCAAATATTGAACTCATAACTCCTTTAGATGGACAGGATTTAGCTAATATTCTTTATACTAGTGTAAAAAAAGGGTTATCTAAACCAACATTTATTAGGTTTCCTAAAGAGAATTATGAAAAAAATATAGATGAAATTATATCAGATTTAGAATTTGTAGATATAAAATGGAAAAAACTAAAAAATTCTTTAAATGAAGCATATGTTCTAACTGTTGGTTCTATGTCTAAGAATGTTTTAAAAGCTACTGAAGATATAGATATAAATGTAATAGGAGTAAGAACAATTAAGGAAATGGATCAAGAAATCATAAATGAATTAAAAACAAAATCTTCTACAATAATAACTGTTGAAGAAGGGAGTCTTAGTGGAGGCTTTAATGAATCAATTTATAAAATGTTTAAAGATAAAAATGTTTATTCATTAGGAATTGAAGATAAATTCATACCACATGGAAGTAGACAAAAACAGTTAGAAATTTGTGGTTTAGATACTAAATCTTTGAAACAAAGTATTACTAAAATAATTAATAATAATAAAAGGGTGGTATAAATGAACAAAAAGATTTATATTTTAATAACTATGTTGATTTTTACAATTATGAGTTTCTCAGCTGAATTATTTATTTCACCATCTTATTCATTAACTCATCAAGCGACCTCACAAGCAATAAATGAGTTGACACAAGGTAATTATGAATATGATTATCTTGGCGGAAGAGTATCTTATTTAATAGATACTGAAGATACTGGTGAAATAAAATATGGGCCATATATAGGAATATTTTATATAGAAAAATTAAAAAATTCACCATTAAATGCATATAATGATGATATAAAATCTACAGGGTTGTCCTTGGGGTTAAATGTTAAATACAACAGTCCTTTATTTAAAGATCTAAATTTTTCTGTTAATGCTTATGGAGGAGTAAATTCTCCTGATTATTTAAAAACTTTTTCTACTGAGATATTAGTTCAAGCAGGTTTATCTTATAGTAATATATACCTTTTAGCTGGTTACGAAACTAGATATTATAAACTTGTAAATCATGATGAAGACGATACGTATCTCAAAGTAAATCATTTTCCATTTTCCATGGGGGTGGCATTACAATTTTAGAAAAAACATATAAAGATTTAGAAATAGATAAAATACTGGAAATAATAGGCAAGTATTCTCACAGTATTTATGGTAAAAGATATCTAAAACAAAAAATAAAAATTTATACAGATCAAGAAAAATTACAGCGGGAAATAGATATTTCCCGAAGTTTTTTTATGTTAAAAAATAAACAGTTATTGTTTGATATAAAAGGAATACCAGATATCCAAGATACTTTAGAGAGAATAAAAACAAATTCGATAAATGACATTAAAGAATTTAGAAGAGTGGCAGAATTTCATCAAGTAGTATATAGAGAATTTAAAGAGAATAAAGAAAATTTTGATAAAAATATCATTGATATTTTTATTAAATTTTCTTTTTTAAGAGATATGACAAACAGAATATATGATGTAATAGATATAGACGGTGAAATTAAAGATACTGCTTCTCAATTATTAAAAGAGCTAAGATCAAAAATAAGAAAAACGAAACAAAAGATTGATTCTTTATATTCTTCTTATACAAATAAATATTCAAGATTTTTAAGTATCGAAAAACCTGTCTTTAAAAATGGAAGACTTTGTCTAGCTGTGAAAGCTGAGCATAGAAGGCATATTAAGGGCTTATTTGTTGCCAGATCAGATTCTGGAGCAACTTATTTCATAGAACCTGAAAGAATTAGTTCATCTAATGAAGAATTGATTGATTTACAAAACAAAGAAAAAAATGAGATATCAAGAATTTTATCAGAATTAAAACTTTTGATAAATAATAATGTCTCGATAATTCATAAAAATATAGATGTATTATCTTATATTGACTATCAGATTGCTAAAGCCAATTATTCTTTTGAAAAAAAAGCCAATTATTTTATACCAAAAAAGGGTTATCAAAAAATTCATTTCAAAGAATTAAAGCATCCTTTACTAGATGAAAAAGAATGTGTTCCTCTCGAAATTGATTTGGATAACAATGGAATGATTATTACTGGACCCAATACAGGGGGTAAAACAGTCACTTTAAAATCAATAGGTGTAGCTTTCTATCTTACACATGTGGGGTTACCTGTTTTAAGCATGCAAGTAAAAATCCCTTTTGTAAAAAATATCTTTACTGATATGGGGGATGAACAGAGTATAACTCAAAACTTAAGTACTTTTTCTGCTCATTTAGTTAATATAAATACAATAATAAAAAATGCTGATGAAAATAGTTTAGTACTAATAGATGAGCTAGGTACAGGAACTGATCCAATAGAAGGGTCTGCTCTTGGTAAATCAATTATAGATTACTTGATAGGCAAAAATGTGAAATTATTTGTGACCTCACATCTATCTGAAATCAAACTATATTCAATTGAGAATAACAAATTGACATCAGCATCAATGTCTTTTGATATGAAAACTCTTAAGCCTACTTATAGGCTAATGCCTGGAGTTCCTGGAGCATCACATGCTATAGAGATAGCAAGTAGAATGGGCTTTTTAAAAGAGATTACAGATAAAGCTAACGAATACATTTCTTCTGAACATTCAAACAGCGAAAATATTTTTAGTAAAATTTCTAGGACATATGAAGAAATGCAGTCCAATAAAGAATTTCATGAAAGTAAAAGAAAACAATTAGAACAAAAAGAAAAAGATTTTAACGAAAAATATGATAAATTAAAAGATCAAAAAATAGAAGAATTAGATAACGAAATAAAAAATCTTAATCAACAAATTAAAAATACAAAAAAAGAAATTGAAAAAATTATAAACACTATCAAAAATAACAAAAGTGAAGAAGAAGCGAAGAAAAGTATAAAAAAACTAGAAGAATTAGAGCATCAATTTAGAAACAAAAAAATAGACAAAAAAGAAGATAAGAAAATTAATTATGTATTTAAAAAAGGGATGAAAGTATTTGTTCAAGGAAATAAAAAAGGTGAAATCACAGAAATAAGAGGAAAGAAAGCAAAAGTTAATCTTGAAGATACACCCATAGAAATAACCTACGATTTATCTGAATTAAAACCATTGAAAAAAGACAAGAAAGAAAAAAGTGTATCTCAAGGTAAGATCAGCTATACACCAACTAAAAAAGTTGTTCCTGAAATAGATTTAAGAGGATATACAGTGTTAGAAGCTATACCAGAAATAGAAATTTTACTTTCAAATTTAATGTTGAATGAAATGAATGAAGGTTATATAATACATGGAAAAGGATCCGGTAAACTTGCTGAAGGCATTTGGCAATATTTAAGAAACAATAAAGATATTAAAAATTTTAGATTAGGTAAAACTGGTGAAGGCGGAAGTGGAGTAACCGTAGTGGAGGTGTAATAATGGTTTTTTCGTTGGATATAGGAACAAGAAACTTGGTCGGATTACTCGCAGAAATAGATGAAGAAGAAAATATAATTATTAAATATTCTTTTGAAAAAGAACATGAAAATAGGGCTATGATGGATGGTCAGATTCATGATGTAAATAAAGTTGCAAAAGGTGTAAAAAAAATATTAGAAAATATAAATGAAAAAACCGGAGAAACAACGCACGAAGTGGCTGTTGCTTTAGCTGGTAGATTTTTAATTACAACTACAGGAGAATATGAGATAGATATTAGCTCTCAAGGATTTATAGATAAATCACAAGTTAGAAAAATTGAATTAGAAGCTGTAAAAGAAGCAACTGAAAAACTTGATTATTCAAAAGGAATGTATTGTGTAGGTTATTCAGTTTTATATTACGAACTAGATGATGAATGGATAAAGCATTTAGAAGGTCAAAAAGGTAAAAAAGCAAGTGTAAAAGTTATAGCTGCATTCTTACCAAAAAATGTAGTTGAAGCCATGTTATCTGTTTTAGAAATGAATAGTCTTACCCCTGTTCATATAACATTAGAACCAATTGCTGCAATGAATTTAGTTGTTCCTGAAGATTTAAGAACTCTAAATATTGCTATGGTAGATGTTGGAGCCGGTACATCAGACATAGCCATTTCTAACGAAGGGACTATAACTGGATATGGAATGGTTCCTTTAGCAGGTGATGAAATAACAGAGGCTATCACCAAGGAACTATTGATTGATTTTAATACAGCAGAAAAAATAAAAAAACATTTAAATGAAAAAGATTCATTTAAATATAAAGATGTATTAGATTTTGAGCATGAAATATCAAAAGAAAAAATTTTAGAGATAATTAAAGAATCTATTGATAAAATAACTTCAGAAATATCTAATAAAATTTTGGAATTAAATGGGAAATCACCGGTTGCTGTTATGTTAGTAGGTGGTGGAGGAAAAGTTCCTACTTTTAAAGAAAAAATATCTGAATATTTAGAATTATCTGAAAATAGAGTTGCTTTAAAATCAACAGATAATTTACAGAAAATTAAATTTGAAGAAAATGTGATGATTGGCAGCGAATATATAACTCCGATAGGTATTGCTAATTCTGCATTAAAAAAAGAAGGTAATGTTTTTAACTCAGTCACAGTAAATGGAACAGTTGTTAATATGATGATGATTGGTACAGATCTTTCAGTAATGCAAGTTTTACTACAAGTTGGGTATTCTCCAAATCAATTAATAGGGAAACCTTCAAAGGCAATTACATATGAGTTAAACGATGAGTTTAAAATAAAAAAAGGTAATCTAGGAAAAGAAGCTTTGATTAAAATAAATGAGGAAAAATCAAATCTTAAATCTAAAGTAAAACCAGGAGATAAAATAGAAGTTTATCCTCCAGAGCAAGGTGAGGAAATAAAGATAAGAATAAAGGATATTATTGAACCTATTAAATATTATTTAGATGGAGAACCAAAAGAAATATATCCAAAAATATTAATAAATGAAGAAGAAGTTTCTCCTGAAACAATTTTAAAAGATGGGCAAAAAATAAAAACAAAAAGTCCAAAAGTTAAAGATGTTGTTTCAAATTTTTCTGATTCAGTTTATTTTACAATAGATAGTGTTCCTTATGAAATTCCAGGAGAAGTTTCTATCATTAGGAATGATCAAATAGTTAATGAAAATGAAGATATTAGAAATAACGATAATTTTCAAACAAAAAAATTGGAATTACCTCTAATAAGAGAATTTATTGACACAGATATAGCTACTTTTGAGGTTAACTACAACGGAGAAAAAATAAAACTAGAAAAAGAAAAAATAATAATTAAAAATGGAACTAAACATACTGAGTTGAGTTCTCAAGTAAAAAATGGATCTAATTATAAAATAATTAAAGAAGAATACGAACCTAACATAATCGATTTATTCTCTCATTTGGAAATTGATACTAAAAATATAAAATCATTTGATCTAAAATTAAATGGAGAGAAAGTTAGTTCATTTATGCAAAAAATACCTAAAGGAGCAGTGATAACTTTTAAGTATTATGATTAAAGGAATAGGGACTGATATTGTAAGAATTCAAAGGATAAATGAAAAAATAATTTCTAGAATATTATCCGAAAAAGAAAAAAATATAATAAACAATTTTAAAAATGAAAATAGAAAAAAAGAATTTGCAGCTGGTAGATTTTCAGCTAAAGAGGCTTTATATAAAGCCTTAAATGTTTCATTTGATTTTAATGCAATCACTATTTTAAATAGAGAGAATGGAGAACCTTTTATAGATAAAGAGTCAATGATTTATTTAAATGGTAAAATTGATAAAGTAGATATAAAAATTTCTATAAGTCATGAAAAAGAATATGCAATAGCTTTTGTATTAGTTGAGAGGAGGTAGATTGATATCTCTAAAGAAGATATAAAAAAAGAATATGAAAAATTAAAAAAAGAAATTCAAAAACATGATAGATTGTATTATATAGAAAATAAGCCTGTAATAGAAGATGAAAAATATGATAAAAAATTTAATAGATTACTTGAAATCGAAAAAGAATATCCAGAATTAAAAACATCAGATTCTCCATCAAATAGAGTGGGAGGACTTAAAAACAATGGATTTGAAAAAGTCGCACATTCTGTTCCTATGTTGTCATTGGATAATACTTATTCAGAAGAAGAGATTAAAGAATTCGATAAAAGGATAAAAAGAAATATTAATGAAAACTATACTTATTCTGGTGAACTAAAAATTGATGGAGTTTCAATTTCATTGATTTATGAAAATGGTGTTTTGAATAGAGCCATAACAAGAGGTAATGGAACAACAGGAGAAGATATCACTCAAAACGTAAAAACTATAAGATCAATTCCACTAAAATTATCAAAAGATATTGATATTGAGGTTAGAGGCGAAATATTCATGCCTAATAAAGAGTTTAAAAGAATAAATGAAGAAAGAGAGAAAAATGGAAAAGATATATTTGCTAATCCCAGAAATTCAACTGCTGGCACACTTAAATTACTAGATACAAAAGAAGTAGCAAAAAGAAAATTAGATAACTTTATATACTATTTGATCAATCCTGAAAATTTTGAAATTAATTCCCAGAGAAAAGGGTTAGAATTTTTATCTGATTTAGGATTTAAAATAAATGAACACAACAAAATTTTAGAAAATATCCAAGAAGTAATTGATTATTGGGATTATTGGAACACTCACAGAAAAGATTTAGAATATGAAACTGATGGCGTGGTTTTAAAGGTAAATGAATTTGATTTACAAAAAGAATTAGGTACCACTGCTAGATCTCCGAGGTGGGCAATAGCTTTTAAATTCGAAGCAGAAAAAAAACAAACTAAAATTAAAGAAATTAATTTCCAGGTAGGTAGTTCTGGAATAATTACACCTGTAGCTATTTTAGAACCAATAAACCTTGAAGGAAGCACAGTTCAAAGAGCTTCACTTCATAATTTTGATTATATAAAAGAAAGAGAAATAAAAGATAAAGATACAGTACTAATAAAAAAAGCTGGGGGTATAATTCCCCAAATTATAGAACCTATCAAAACTGAAAGAACAGGAGAAGAAAAAGAAGTACTGCCACCAAGAAGATGCCCTATTTGTGATAGTGAAACAGGTAAATTGGATGAAGATGAGGTAGCTATAAGGTGTTTAAACCCACTCTGCCCTGCAAAATTAAAAAGAACTTTAGAAAATTTTGTCTCAAGAGCTGGCATGAACATAGAAGGTATGGGACCAAAGTTAATAGATAGATTTGTAAGTAGTGGTCTTATAGAAGATCTTGGAGATATATATTCACTAGATAAACAAAAAATTTTATCTTTAGGTGAAGGTATAGGAGAAAAAACAGCTAATAATTTAAAAAATCAAATTGAAAAATCTAAAAATAGACCTCTAGCTAATATTATTTTCGCTATAGGTGTACCAGGTGTTGGCATAAAAATAGCTAAAGATTTAGCTAATAAATACAGAAACATAGATAATTTAATCCAAGCTAAAAGAGAAGATCTAGAACAAATTAATGGCATAGGCAAAGAATTAGCTAACTCTATTAATTCATTTTTTGAAGAAGAAATGACACAAAAAGTTATAGAAAAGATGAAAAATTATGGAGTAAAATTTTCAAAAAAAGAAACAAAATTAGAAAATAAATCATTAGAAAATATGAAAATATCTCAAACAGGAAGTCTTCAGACTATGACTAGAAAAGAATTTTCTGAATATGTAGAAAAAAGAGGGGGAGAATTCTCTTCTAATGTAACTAGAGACACTAATATCTTAGTAATTGGAGAAAATCCTGGATCAAAATTAAAAAAAGCCGAAAAGTATGAAGTCAAAATTCTTGAAGAAAAAGATTTTTTTAATAAATATTAGGAGGAGATTGTTATGAAAAAGAAACTTATGGAAGATATGAAAAATTATATGAAAGAAAAAAACAAAATAGCTTTAAATACTGTTAAAATGGTGAATGCAGAAATTAAAAAACAAGAAATAGATAAACAAAAAGAATTATCTGACGAAGAAATAATATCGATAATAGAAAAACAAATAAAAAACAGAAAAGATTCTGCTGAACAATATAGAAATGCTGGAAGAGATGAATTAGCAAATCAAGAAGAAGAAGAAATAAAGGTTCTGATGAAATATTTACCTGAACAAATGAATAAAGAGGAAATTGAAAAAATTGTTGACGAAGTTATAAAAGAAGTTGGAGCAGAAAATAAAACAGATTTTGGAAAAGTAATGGGTAAAATTATGCCCAAAGTGAAAGGAAAAGCCGACGGAACTTTAGTGAAAAAAATAGTTCAAGAAAAGCTTGATTAAAATGAATAAATTGGTTTTATTTATTTTTTTGATTATCATTTCTATAATAAGTTTTTCTTTCGATAAAAATTCAATGATTATTGAGTATGATAGTTCTGACTGGTTTCATAATCAAATGGTTGAAAATATTGTAGAAATAGGTAGCTATTTCTATAATTTTGAATTAATCAGTTCCAACAAAACTGAATATCTAGCTACTTATTATGATTATAATAAAGAAATGAGCTATGATTCTGACGTTTTTTTAAGATTAACCAATAGCTCAACAGAAATTATTAATGTATATTATGAAATAGAAGGTAAGAACAATTTAAAAAAAATAAAGTCAAAAAATTCTGCTGATTGGATTACAGAAATGAGTGTCGATATATTAGAAAAAATCTCATTAAGTAGGTTTAAACATGATTCAAGCTGGAAAACTCTACAGTTAACCTTCTATGATGGTGTGGACGAATACCCAATAAAGAGAAATGATACAATAGCTTTTATAAGCGATAGATTCAAAGGAAATAGAGAAGTATATTATTATGATTTAAAAAATAATTCAACTGAAAAAATATCTCTTGAATTATCATCAGAATATTTTCCAGACATTTCACCTGATGGGAATTTTTTTGTGTTTCAATCAACTCTATTTGGAAATTGGGATATTGTATTATATGACAAGCAAAAGAATGATTTCTTGAAAGTTACAGAAAATTATTACGGATATTCTCCTTATTTTAAAGATGAAAGTACAATAGTTTTTTCAGAAGAAGTTGATGACGTAGAAGAATATAATAGAATAGTAGAATATAATTTAAAGACTATGACTAAAAAAATACTAGTTGAAGATAATCTGTTGAAATACAGACCTTCATATTATAAAGATAATCTTATCTATTATGGTATTGACCCTCACACAGCAGAAGTTAAAATTTACATAAAAAATGAAGAAGAAAGTAAAAATATTTTTGATTTATCAAGAAATCAAATGGATTCATGGTCTGATAATTCAGATAAAATTGTTTTTTCTTATAATTTTAATGCATCTTATGATATTTTTTACTATTACAATAACAATTTACTAAATTTAACTAGAGATATAAAGGTTGATACATATTATCCAACATTTTCCGATGATGGAAAATATGTTTTTTTCTCTGTTTATTTTAAGGATAAAGAACCAGATATATTTATAAAAAAATTATTTTAGTTTGAGGTGAAATAAGTGAGAAGCATTTTTAACGATAAAACCAAAGATTTCTTTGAAATATTATCATATCCGAAAGAAGATTGGAAAAAATGGTTTGACGATTTTGATAAAAAAACCAATGGTATTTTTAAAATTGGAATTGAAAAAAATGGTTATAATAAAGAATCTTATATTAATTATTTAAAAGAAAACATTGGCAGGAAAAAACTTGATATTGTTAATTGGGTTAGAGAAGAAAATATTGCAAAAGAAAAATCGAAAATAATTAACTTGATAACAAAAAAATCTGATAATTATAATTTAAAAAGAGCAGATTTTTCAGTTTTAATTATAAATATTGATGGTGAAAAACCATACACAGTTGTTGAAACATACAAAACTAATGTTATTTTACTGGATTATATTTGGTATTTCGATAATAAAGATAAAATAACTTTTGAAGAATTGTTTGAAAAAGCAGTTTCAGAATATAATAATAATTATCAACCTGATGATAAAAAAGCTTTATTCTGGGTAGTTTATGATGAAGCAAAAAAAATAATAAATGGTAAAAAATTAGATTTTATTGATGCCTTAGCTAATATTTGTGAACTACTTGATAAGAAAATAGACTATTATAATTGGACAGGGTTTTATCTTGTTGATGGAAATAACAAATTAAAAGTCGGTCCATATATAGGAGAAGAAACAGAACATATTGAAATTGAATTTGGTCAGGGTATTTGTGGACAGGCTGCTAGTACTGAAAAAACATTTTTAATAGGTGATGTATCAAAAGAAGATAATTATTTGTCATGCAGTCCAAAAACAAAATCAGAAATAGTAGTTCCTCTTTTTGATAAAAAAGGAGAAATAGCTGGCGAGATAGATATAGATAGCCATTTGGTTAACCCGTTTGATGAAAAAGACAGTAGATTATTAGAGGATATTTGTAGTTTGATAACTGAAAGGTATTTATAATGAATTTAGAACATATTAAGAAAAAACTTAATAACCATCAACCTAGACCGTTGGGAATAAAAAATATATACTCTGTTTTAATCCCTTTGATTGAAGTTGAAGGAGAATTGTCGTTGTTATATGAAACGAGAGCTCTCTCGCTCAGCAAACAGCCAGGAGAGGTATCTTTTCCTGGAGGGATGGTTGAAAAAAATGAAAGCTATTTAGAAGCCGCAAAAAGAGAAACTGGAGAAGAATTAAACATATCTACAAAAAATATTGAAATAATAAAAAAAGGCGATTATTTTATATCGCCTTATAATTTCATTATTCACTCTTATATAGGTTTTTTAAATATGGAGCTTAATAAAATCTATTTTTCAAGTGATGAAGTTGACAGCCTTTTTACAGTACCAATAGAATATTTCTTGAACAATAATCCTCAAGTTCATTATGCTGAAATATTAACAAGCACAGATGATGGATTTCCTTATGAGTTAATACCAAATGGTAAAAAATATAAATGGAAAAAAGGTAAATACCCAATTTACTTTTATAATTACCAGGGGCATATAATCTGGGGATTAACAGCTCGTTTAACAAAAGAGTTTATAGACTTATTATGAGTTTATGAGCTCTTTTGCTTTATAATAAATTTCATCGTTTATTTCTTGAATTGATTTCATTTTTCCATTTTTAACACAAATTATTCTTTCCCAATCATATTTACTGGAGACATATAAAGCGTTATTATAAGTATTTAATAGATAGTCTAAATTATTTTCATGTATGTCTTTTTTTGAAGAACCGTTTATTTTATTCTTTCTATTTTTCATCAAAGAATAAGATACGTCAGGTGGAACATCCAAGAAAAAAACTTTATCTGGTTCTGGAATGCCTATTTTATTAAATTCGAAATCATATAACCATTCTAAAAAATAATTTTTTTCTTTATCATCTTTAATTTTTGAGGCTTGATGTACCATATTTGAGGTGGTGTATCTATCTGCTATTATTATTCCTCCATTTTTATAAATATTTTCCCATTTCTTTTTGAAAGATGCATATCTATCTACAGCAAAAAAAGAAGAAGAAGCAAACGGATTAACAGAATAAGGATCAGTTCCAAATTCTCCATTCAAATACATTTTAATCAAAGCTGAAGATTCACTTTTATAATCAGGATATTCTATTTTTAAAATATTTAAATTATCATTTTTTAGCCTTGAAAATAAAAGATTAGTTTGTGTTTCTTTTCCACTAGAGTCTGTACCAGATTCTAATACAATTAACTTTCCTTTTTTCAAAAAAATCACCCCTAAAAATTATATTATATAAGGTTTTTTAAAAGTTAAATTCTTACCACCATTTTTTCTCAATTTTAAACATATTAATTGAGATTCTTTGCTATTTTTCCCATAAGCAGGAATGATTTCATATGGTTCTAGTCTTCTATCTATAGCATTATAAAAAAAAGATCTAAAAGAATTACTATGTAAAACATAAATAACACTTTTTTTATTTTTAATCATTTTCCATGAGTTATCTATAAAATTAAATATATTTTTCTCATCAAATGTTCTAGCAATTTTTCTATCAGTTAAATTACTTGATTTCCCTGAAATATAATGAGGTGGATTACTAATTATCAAATCAAAAAATTCATTATCAAAATAATTAGAAATGTTTTTGATATCATCGTTTATAAATTCAATATTTGGTGAATTGTTTACTTTTTTATTTTCTAAAGAAAAATCATATAAATCCTTTTGAATTTCCACACCATAAAAATTTGATTTTTCAAAAACTTTAGATAAAACTAAACTTACATGTCCTATTCCAGAACCAATTTCAAGTATATTCATTTTATCTTTTACCATCTTTGAACTAATAATAGTCAAAAAAACCGAAGCGGAATTCGGTAAATGTGAATTTGAGAAAGATTTTAATTTCAAATCTCTAAATATTCTTTCTATATTCATAGTGCTAATCTCCTGAAAAATTATTTAAATTATCCAAAAATAATGAGAAGTTATCATTGTACACTTCATCAACCTCTGTATCAATAGAATAAAGATAACTGAAATCGGTATTCTGTATAGAGGCAATTTTACAGTTTTCAATTACCGATCTAGTTCTAAAACTTTGAGAAAAATCATTAATTGTGGAATTGTATAACAAAGCTTCATTTGAATTCAAAATAGTCGAATTATTAAGAGAACTATTTTTAATATATAATCCAGATATATTTTTAAAATTGTTTACTCCTAAGTTCTTTTGTATGTTGTAAAGTTGAACTCTAAAAATATTCTGAACGTTAAGATTTGAGTCATTAAGAAAATTAATATCTTCTAAAAAGATCAATTTACCTTCATCACCATTAATATCAATATTTTCAATTTTGGTATCAGAAACAATAAGATTTCCCCCGTCCATAACAATCATTCCATTTCCAATTATTTCGCTTTCAACTAAACCAGGCATAATAAATAAATTACCTCTTACAATTAGTCTTGAATCTGCAAAAAACCTTAGGATAGTACCAGATTCAATAAATAAACTATTTCCTTCATCAATTAAAATATCTGAAGCGACTATAAAAGGAGAATTTATTTGGTTTAATATAGAATTTTCATTAATATTTTCCAAAATTCCAGATGCATAAGGCTTCAAATTATCCTTAAATTTAATAATTGGAGGAGACGGAAAGCCTTTTGTCCTATTAGAGGATATTTTTCTTATGAAACTAAGGTTTTCTTCGCGAATTTCAAAAAAAGACGAATCAGTGTCATACTTTGAATACCAGCCATAATCATCATCAAAAATTTCTATTACATATTTCGAATTATCACCTTCAGGAACCCAAGAAAAAAAACCGGATTCAGATGATATTAGTCTTGAGTTTATTATAGGACTTTTTGGTATGTTTTTATCTCTCAATATTTTTACTGTTTTAAAATCAAAATTATTTGAAGAATCAAAAGCGTTTATTGTAGCTGTTGATAATTCTGTTTCTAATATTTTGTAAGGATAAAAAAAACTGTTAATTCCATTATCTGTTATAAATATATTTAATTCTTTATCCCAATCATCAGAAAAATCCAAATTATATTCAGAAAACAAATTTATACTTAATACATTTGAAAGTATTTTTGGTTTATTGTCTATATTTGTATGGATAGATGTTGAAAAAGTAGTTGTGTTATAAGTTTCATCAAATAACTTGATAGTAATGTTTTTTTCTCCTGAATTTTTTCGAATATTTTTATAGAAAGAAGTATTAGTTGTTGAAGAAATGAGTGTATCGTTAACCCTTAAAACACTGTATAGATAGTCATCCGATTCGACTTCAAAATTAATATTTAAAACACTTTTTTCTATAAAAATATTTTGATTTGTTATTTGAGGAGCTTGATTATCAAAAAATATAGAAGTAGAATAATTGGTAATTAAATTCTCCGATTCATCGAAAAATTTCATTGTTAAATTATTCTGTCCATAATCAGCATTATTTATAAAAAACGAACCCGGTGAACTTTGAACATTCACCGGTGATTCGTTTATTAAAATATCATAATTTTCATAATCAAAATTTGTTTCAAAATTTAAACTAGTGTTAGGAGAAACTCTTGTTTCATCTATATTTACTATCCTGTCTTTTTCTTGATTTGAGCAAGATGTAAAAATAAATAGAGTTAGAAGTATTAATAACCCCATTAATTTTTTCATTTATTCCACCTCATCAAAATATTTCATCAATGGAGAATCTAAAGGTATTGATATTACAGAATTATTCAAGGATTCTTTATAAATGCTTGTAATTCTTTGTAATTCATAAAATTCTGAGTCTTCATTATAAGCATTAGCGTAAATATTTAGTGAACTTGCATCAGCAGTACCCCTGATAATCTTTGCATCTCTATTAGCTTGAGACAAAATAATTTCTTTCTGTTTATCTGCTTCAGCTCTGATTTTTTGACCTTCTTTTTCACCTTCTGCTCTAATTTGAGCTGCAATTGAATATCTTTCTGCATTCATTCTTTCGTAAACAGCTTTTCTATTGTCATCTGGGAGATCAGTTCTTTTTACTCTAACATCAAGAATATTTATACCGTAATCTTGTAAAGACTCTTCACTTCGAACTTTTATTTCTTCTAATAATTCTAATCTTTTTCTGGATAAAATTTCATCAAAAGAATATTTAGCAATAACATCTCTAACATGAGAATAAACAACGTCATCAATTCTTGTTAAAGCGTTATTAGTAGTTCTCATACTTTCTATGAAAGTTTGTGCATTTGAAATTCTCCAGATAGAATAAGTGTCGACAACAATTGTTTTTTTATCTTGTGTTATAACTCTCTCAGTGTCTATATCATAAAGCATTACCCTTTTTTCGTATTTTAGAACGTTATCAACAAATGGAGTTTTAAAGTAAAGACCAGGTTCAGTAATTATTTTTCTTATATCACCAAATCTTACAATAGCTCCTTGTTGAGTTTCGTCTAAAATTACTAATGATGTTGAAAGAAAAACTATCACTAATATGGCGATAATTCCTAAAGTTATTAAAGTCCCTATTTTTTTCATTTAGAATCACCACCTAATATTTGATCTAAGTTCAACAGTTTTAAAGTACTATCATTTTCTGAAATAACTTTGATTTTAGAGCTTTGTAGCATATCGTTTATAGCATCAAGAATAAGTCTTTTTCTAGTTACTTCTTCAGAATTTTTATATTCTTCTAGTATAGCAAGGAATCTTTGTGTTTCTCCTTCAGCTTCTGCTACCTGTTCAAAAGCATAGCTTTCTGATTGTCTTAAAATTTGTTCTGCTTCACCTTCTGCTCTTGGAAGAATATCATTAGAATATCTATTGGCTTCATTGATTATTTTTTCTCTATCTTGTTTTGCATTGTTTACATCATCAAATGATGAAACAACAGGATCTGGTGGTGTGACATCTTGTAAGAAAACACTTTCGATCATTATACCTGAATCATAAGTATCAAGCGTTTCTTGAACAAGCTCAGAAGCTCTCATAGCTATTGAATCTCTCTCAGAGGTAAGAACATCATCAATTCCTGAAAGTGCGACTCTTTCTCTTAAAATACTTTCTGTAGTAAATTTAACCAAATTATAATCATCAATAATTCTAAAGGCTGCTTTTTCTGGATTTCTAATTCTATATTGAACAACAGCTTCAATATGTAGTATGTTTTCATCACCTGTGATTATATTTGATTCTTGATCTAAAGTAGAATAAGATGGGTTAGATCCCCCTCTTGTTGTCCTAAAACCTATTTCAACTTTTTTAACACTTCTAGTATCTATAATCACATGTGATTGAAAAGGAATTGGAGCATGAATGTGTATTCCTGGGCCCTGTGTAGATTGATATTTACCAAATGTTTTTACTAAGGCTACTTCTGAAGAGCCTACTTGATAAACACCTGTTGATAAGTAAATTCCAATTAAAATAATAACTATAATGGATATTATGGTCTTGATATGAGGAGTTTTATTTCTCTTAGGTTCCTGATTTTCATTTTCTTCAGGATTAAAAACTTCATATTCTGCCATTTTCCCACCTCCCAAATATATATAAACCAATTATAACATACATACTTGAAAGAATTAATACATTTTTTCTTCATATTAATATATTATAATTATAAAAATACATAGGAGGGGTATAAATGAAATTTCAATATTTTAAACATGATGGTTGTGGAGTTTGTAAAGCAATATTACCCAAAGTAAAAAATATAGCAGAAAAATACAATATAGATGTAGAAATTGTTGATACAAAAAAACAACCTGATATAGCAGCCCAAAAGCTTATTTTTGCTGTTCCTGTCTTAATTGTAGAACATGAAAATCAAGAACTCAATAGATGGGTAAGAAACTTTTCTATAAACGATTTAGAAGAAGAAACAAAATTTTATTTGGAGAGAATTTAATCTCTCCTTTTTTTATACAAATTTTATGATATTATTATTATGTATACTTTAAAAAGGGGAGTAAAAAATGAAATCATCAAATCCTTTATCAGAAATCCTAAGGCCTAAAAAAATTGAAGAAATAATAGGTAATGAAAAGTTGAAAAACATTTTTAGAAAATGGATAGACAATAAATCTATCAGATCTTTTGTAGTGTATGGGCCTCCAGGATCTGGGAAATCAACTTTCATTAAAGCTATAATAAATGAAATTGAATCAGATTACGAAATATATCAAATTTCTGGAGCTTTAGAAGGTGCTAAAACACTGAAGTCAATAGTAAATAAAGAAGATAATCTATTTTCAAAACAAAAAATTCTTTTTGTGGATGAAATTCACAGATTAAACAGAGCAGAGCAAGATACATTGCTTTTAAATGTAGAAAATGGTGACGTAATACTTTTTGGAGCAACAACAGAAAATCCAGCAGTAAGATTAAACCCTGCTTTGTTATCTAGAGTGAATCTTTTTAAAATAAAAGAATTTGATGAAGAAGAATATAAAATTGTTTTTGAAAGGATAGAAAATTTTTACAAAGGAATAAAAATAACAGAAAAAGCGAAAAAAGAAATTATCAATTATTCCAATGGAGATTTGAGAAGAATAATTAATTTTGTTGAAGCAATAGTAGAAAGTGGAACTAAAAATATCGATTTAAATGAAGTAGATGATTTTACAGGAAAAACAATGCATTATGATGTTGATGATAAGTATTCATATATTTCTGCCTTTATCAAGAGTGTTAGAGGAAGCGACCCTGATGCAGCTTTATTATATCTTAGTTACATGCTTGAAAATGGTGAAGATCCTATGTATCTTGCAAGAAGAATAGTAATTTTAGCTGGAGAAGACATAGGTTTAGCAGATCCAAACGCATTGAACATTGCAGTTTCTGCTATGACAGCCACTGAGCAAATAGGTTATCCAGAATGTTTTATACCTCTTTCAGAAGCAACTGTCTATTTAGCTGCAGCACCTAAATCGAATAGTTCATATAAAGCATATTTAAAAGCAAAAGAATTTATAAAAAATAATAATTTTAGAATTCCTTTTCATTTAATGAATGCAATTAATAAAAATATGAAAAAACAGGGTTATGGAAATAATTATAAATACCCTCATGATTTTGGTGGATATATAAAAGAAAAATATATGCCAGAAAATTATAAAGATGTAACATTTTATAATCCAAAAAATAATGGTTTAGAAAAAAAGATAGGAGAAAGAATAAAAAAAATATGGTCTTGGTTAAAAAAATACTAAAAAAGAAGGGGTTATTCCCCTTCTTTGAATTCTTCTTTAACTATTTTGAAATCGTCATTTTCTAAAGCTTCTATTTCCAATAATTTTTTTCCAAAGTCAATTAATATTCTATCTCCATCTTTAATGTCGTAACCAGGTTTTAATTCTCTGTTATCTTTTAATACTTTACCATTTACACATAAATCATGAGCAACCACCCTTCTTTTAATTATTCTATTTTTCTTTAAAAACTTGTCTAAACGCATTATAAAGCCTCCTTTATGAAATTAATTTCTTAAAAAAGAAAATATTTTAAAATATTGAAATATTTTTCAATAAATCTAATTATTCAAGGGCTATGAGTTATATTCAAGTTTAACAAAAAATTTAACACTTGACATTTAATCTTCATATTTATTATAATATATCTTAGATGAATTTAATACATTGGGGTGAGAATATTGAACGAACCAGTTTTGATTGTGAAAGATCTTAAAACTTACTTCGACATAGCTGAAGGAAAAGTTAAAGCTGTTAACGGAGTTTCTTTTGAGCTCAACATGAATGAAGCACTAGGGGTAGTTGGAGAAACGGGTTCGGGTAAATCAGTAACAATGAAATCCGTAATGGGTATGATTAAGAAACCTGGTTACTTAGCAGAAGGCACACAAATTCTTTTCAAAACCGACGAATTTTCAAAAAACGGAGAGAAAGAATATGTGAATTTGGCAAAATTAAATAATAAAGCTTTTACAAGGATAAGAGGTAAGCATATTGGAATGGTATTCCAAGATCCAATGGCTTCTTTAAATCCAATGTACACAGTAGCAGACCAGATGATAGAAACTATAGTTTATCATCAAGATGTCACTATTGAGGAAGCAAGAAAAAGAGCAATTGATTTGCTCACTACAGTTGGTTTGCCAAATGCTGAAGAAAGACTGGATGATTATCCATTTCAGTTCTCTGGAGGACAAAGACAGAGAATCATTATAGCTATCAGTCTATCTTGTAATCCGGAAGTATTAATTGCTGATGAACCTACAACTGCTTTGGACGTTACAATTCAAGCGCAAATTCTTGAGTTGATGAAAGATCTACAGAATGAATTTAACACAGCAATGGTTTATATCACACATGATTTATCAGTTGTGGCTGAAATTGCTGACAAAGTTTTAGTTATGTATGGTGGGAACCAAATGGAAATGGCTGATGTATATACTATCTTTGATAGACCTATGCATCCTTATACACATGCTCTGTTATCTTGTATTCCAAGGCATGATATCAAAAAAGATGAATTAAACCCTATTAAAGGTCAGCCACCAATTATGTTAAATCCTCCTGCTTTATGTCCATTTTTACCAAGATGTCCTAGGGCCACAGATAGATGTAGAGAAGAATGGCCTGAATTGGTGGAAGTAGAAAAAGGACATTTATTAAGATGTTTCAATCCTTATAATACTGATAAAGTAAGCGATGGAGACAAAGTTGCAAAAACGGAGGAGGATAAATAATGTTATTAAGAGTTAAGAACTTAAAAAAATACTTTCCCGTTAAGCACGGTTTTGTTATAGAAAAAACAGTAGGTCATGTAAAAGCTGTTGATGATGTAAGTCTTCATCTTGAAAGAGGAGAAACTTACGGATTAGTTGGAGAATCAGGTTGTGGTAAAACTACAATTGGTAAAACAATTCTTAGACTTCATGACCCATCAGCAGGTAAAATAATGATAGATGACAAAGAAACATCACATCTATTCATGAAAAAAAGAGAGGCAATAGATTTCTTAAAAAGAGAATATGTTCAAAAAGCTGAAGAACTTAAGAAAAAATACAAATCAGTAGATGGAGTAATTGCTAATACAGAAAAACATGAAAATCAATACTATAAATACTACTTTGACAACGGAGAATCTAAGTTCTACGATTATATGATGAAAGATATTAAAAAGAAAAGAATGAACTTCAGAAGAAATGTTCAAATTGTTTTCCAAGATCCAACATCATCATTGAATCCTAGAATGACAGTTGGGCAAGCATTGATGGAACCTTTACTTTTCCATGGAGTTGTTAAAAACAAATTACAAGCAAAAGAAAGAATACTTGACATGTTAAGGACTGTTGGTTTAAAAGCTTATCATGCAGATAGATATCCACACCAATTCTCTGGTGGACAACGACAAAGGGTTGCAGTTGCAAGATCTATTGTATTAGATCCAAATTTAATTATTCTGGATGAACCAACTAGTGCTTTAGATGTTTCAGTTCAAGCTCAAATTATAAAATTATTAAAAGACTTACAAGATAAGTTAAATGCAGGATATTTATTTATTTCCCATGATTTGGGTGTTGTAAGATATATTTCAAATTATGTAGGAGTAATGTATTTAGGTAGAATGGTTGAATATGGTGTTGGAGATGAAGTTTTTGATAAACCAGAACATCCATATGCTCAAGCTTTACTTAATGCTGCTCCTGTACCAGATCCAAATAAAAGAAGAGACAGAAAACAGTTTATCATTTCAGGTCAAGTACCTAGTCCAATGAATAGACCAAAAGGATGTTTTTTTAATCCGAGATGTAAGTTTGCAATGGATGAATGTAAGCAAAAATATCCTCCATATTATTCAATAAATGACAAACATTTTGTAGCTTGCTACCTACACAAAGAAAATGAAATTGTTAAAGGTGATTAATTTATAATATTAGGGAATTATAAATAATCAAAAAATGTTTAAAAATAATATTAGGGAATGTCAGTTATATCAAATTTTTGAAACTTACTCAGAGGGGAGGGCTTTTTTATGAAAAAGCTTTTGGTATTTACGCTTGTTTTATTAACATCTTTATTCGTATTTGCAGAACCAGAATGGCTAATTGAAGATGTAGAAGGTGGACAAAAAGGAGGTACTTTATATTTAAGTACAACTTCAGGTCCTAAAACTTTGAACGAATATTGGGCTCAGGAAACATCATCAACAGATATCACAGATTATTTTAGAGACACATTATTACACACTAACAACAGAGCTCAATGGGCAGACCCAGGATTAGCAAAAGAATTCTGGATGGAACAAACAGAAGACGGTGGAACAGCTTATCATTTCATAGTAAGAGAAGGATTAACTTGGTCAGATGGTACACCATTCACTATTGATGATATCGTATTCACATGGGAAAAAATAATTGTTCCTGATGGTATGCTAGCTGATGGTAATGATGTATATCAAGATGAACAAGGAAACTTACCTGAATTAATAGTAGAAGGTAATCATCTTACTTTTGTTTATCCAACAAAATTCAGATTTGGATTTAATGCTTTGGGTGGAAATATTGCAGTTTTCCCAAAACACAAATTTGAAGACAAAGTTTCAGACCCAGATACATTTGCACAAACATGGACAGTAGAACAAATTGATGACGTTATTGGTTTAGGTGCTTTCGTTGTTACTGATTATGTAGAAGGTGTAAGAGTAGTATTAGAAAGAAACCCTTATTACTATGCAAAATCAGCAGATGGAGTACAATTACCATACTTAGATAAAATTATTTATCAAATCGTTCAAGATTTAAACACTGAAAGACTTAAATTCGAAGCAGGAGAAATTGATGTTTTTGCACCTACAGCTGAAAATTTCCCTTCAATTAGAGCGCAAGCTTCTGAAAAAAATTGGGAAACAATTATAGGTGGACCATCAAACAATTCTCAATTTATTGCTTTCAACCATAATGCAGTAGATCCAATTCATAGAGAATGGTTCAGAAATACTAACTTTAGACAAGCTGTTGCTTATGCTTTTGATAAACAATCAGTTATAGATACATTGATGAATGGACTTGGAGAACCAATGTACGGACCAAGATCAAGATCATCTGCATTCTATAATCCAGAAATGGAAGACCTTGGTTACAGATATTCTTTAGCTATGGCTAGAAGAAAATTACAACAAGGTGGATTTGACTGGAACAATGCAGGACAATTAATAGATTCAGACGGTAATGTAGTTGAATTTTCTTTAAGCACAAACTCAGGAAATAACACAAGAGAAGAAATAGGAAATATTTTAGTTGACTCATTATCAAAATTAGGAATTAATGTTGAATTTAGACCAGTTCAATTTAACACTTTAGTTGGACAACTTTATTCAGCTGATTGGGACGCAATAATTCTTGGTTTATCAGGTGGAGACGACCCAGCATGGGGTTCAAATGTTTGGGCACTTGATGGTGGACTTCATTTCTGGAACTGGCACCCAGAAGTACAAGATTGGGTAGACCCAGATGAATATTGGGCATCAGATGCAGAAAGAAGAATAGACGAAATAATGAGAACCAATAAATCAATTTTCGATGAAGAAAAATTACAATCATTATGGGACGAATGGCAAATGTTAGTTGCTGAAAATCAAATAGTTGTTTACACAGTTTCTCAAAATGTATTATTTGCTCATGTAGAAGAATTACATATTTATAACCCTTCTCCAAATCCTCTAGCAGGAGTACTCTGGAGACCATGGGGACTTTGGAAAGAACAATAATTTAAATAATTAGATAAAAGGGAGGGCGGGAAGCTTTTTCCTGCCCTTTTAATTAACAAAAGGAGGTAGCTCATCTTGCTTAAGTACATTATCAGAAGGCTGATTATGGCAATCCCTGTATTGATTGGGGTTTCAATTGTTGCTTTTTTTGTTATTCAAGCAGCACCTGGGGATTTCTTGGATCAGTACAGATTAAATCCTAGTATCTCAAAAGAACAAATAGATACTTTGGAGACTCAGTTTGGCTTAGATAAAGATCCTGTTACTCAATATTTCATTTGGTTAGGAAATATTGTACAAGGAGATTGGGGATTCTCATTCACTTATAAAGTCCCTGTTTGGAATATTCTTTTTAGAAGATTAGAAGCAACTTTACTTCTGAGTATAACGACATTCATTTTTACCTGGGGGATAGGTATCCCGCTGGGTATTGTTGGTGCACTTAAACAGTACACATTTACAGACCAAGCATTATCAACATTTGGTTTTATTGGAATTTCTATTCCAAATTTTTTCTTTGCTTTGTTATGGCTATTTATGGCCGCCGCTACGGGACTATTCCCAATAGGGGGAATAATTTCTTTAGGATTTGATGATATGAATTGGTTCCAACAAATGGTTGATTATTTTTGGCATGTTATTGGTCCGATGGTAACTCTAGGTACTGCTGGACTAGCTGGTACTATGAGGGTTATGAGAGGACAATTGCTAGATGAACTTAATAAAGATTACGTGGAATTTGCTAGAGCGAAAGGTATGCCTAGTAAAATAGTAACTTATAAGCATGCTATGAGAAATGCCATAAATCCAGTTGTTACAGCCTTAGGTTTTAATATTGCTACTTTGCTCGGAGGAGCAGTTTTAACCGAAAGAGTATTTTCATGGCCTGGTATGGGAAGTTTGATTATTGAAGCATTAGAACAACAGGACATATTTTTGGTTATGGCGAATTTGATGCTTAGTGCTTTATTATTAATTGTAGGTAATTTAATTGCTGATATTTTATTAGCAGCAGTTGATCCAAGAGTAAGACTAAGATTAGGCTAATGGAGGGATAAATTTATGGCAAAGAAAAAGAAAGAACAATCTAAGAACATAGAGAATAAGTCAAATGAAGAAATTTTTGAAAACGAATTTCTCTCCATGCCTCAATTGGTTTGGAGAATATTAAAAAGACATAAACTAGGACTTACTGCTATGTTTATATTAATAGTATTATATTTGTTAGCAATATTTGCAGACTTTTTTTCACCAATGGATCCATATAACAATCACATAAAGTATAGATATTTACAGCCTATGGATACATTCACCACTGATCAAATAACAGGTGAAAAAGTAAAAAGACATGTATATTTATATGATTTGACTAGAGATCCAATAACAAGAAAAGGTGAATTTGTAGAAGCTACTCATTTCAATAAATTTAGAGTTTACGACGCTTTTGAAGATGTTACTGAAACTCTTGAATTGGGTCAATATAACGATACATATGAAGCAACTGTATCAAATGTACAATATGTATTTAATGAAGTTATAAGAGCTCGAACTACAGATGGAGAATGGATAGAATTAGATTCTTCAAGACAGGCACCAAGAAGTTTAATTCCTTTATTTTATTTTCAAGGAGATAATATAAGTTCCAACCCTGAAATGATTGATGGAATGTACTCTTCTAATTTTTCAAATTTAATCTCTGGTGGAGAAGTTAGAGTAAGAACTGATGAAAGAGATTATGCATTGGAAGAATATAAAGAACATTTTAAATATGGCCCTCTTTTAGAAGGCAAAGAAATATTAGAAGTAGCACATTACAGAAGTTTAGATTATGTTGAAGTAATATTTGATGATTTTAATGTATTTCCTTTAGAAATCTTTCCAGAAGATTTAGAAGCAGTTAGTTTTAAAAGATATGATTTAGAATGGTTTGTAAAATCTTGGGAGTACGATCTTTTAGGTTTTATACCATCTGATATACATTTATTTGGTGTTGAAAAAAGTATGCTTCCAGAATACAGTGACCATACTTCAGATGATGGTATCTACTATCCATGGGGGGCTGATAAATATGGAAGAGATATGTTTAGTAGAATATTATATGGTTCAAGAATATCTTTGACAATAGGTCTTATTGGTATAGCTATTACTTTCACTATAGGTTTATTCCTTGGTGGTGTAGCAGGATACTATGGTGGTTGGACTGATGAAATCTTAATGAGAATTACTGAAATTCTTATGTCCATACCAGGATTCTATTTGATTATTTCTTTAGCAGCTGTTCTGCCTTCGGGTATTAGTCCAGCGCTACGATATCTGTTTATCATCGTCATACTTTCGTTTATTGGATGGCCAGGTATGACAAGGGTTATAAGAGGAATGACTTTAGGACTCAAACAATCTGAATTTGTTGAAGCAGCAATTGCTATGGGTTATCCACCAAGTAGAGTTATAAGAAAACATTTATTACCAAATACAGCAACTTATGTTATTGTTTCTGCTACTCTACAAGTTCCACAATATATTCTAGGTGAAGCAGGATTGAGTTTCTTGGGAATTGGTATTACAGAGCCTTCCGCTTCTTGGGGACTTATGCTTTCTCAGGCTCAAAACATTGAAGCTTTAACTAATTATCCATGGTTATTGTTACCAGGTTTATTTATATTCGTTACAGTTATTTCCTATAACTTGTTCGGTGATGCAATTAGGGATGCATTAGATCCAAGATCATTAGGTCATTAATTGTAAGCTTTAAAATTAATACAAATCTATAATATATTACTCAGTGGGTTGAGGATAATATTTATAGGAGGGATTTTATGAGAAAACTGTTTGTTTTACTACTAGTTTTAGTTTCAACTTTATTCGTTTTCGCTGAAGAAGTTGAATGGATGGTCGCTGACGTTGAAGGCGGTCAAAGAGGGGGAACTCTTTATTTATCAGAAACATCAGGACCAAAAACATTAAACCCTTATTGGGCTCAAGAAACATCATCTACCGACATAATGGATTGGTACATGGGTGCTTTATTAGGTCAAGATGATTATGGATTCATTACAGAACCAAGATTAGCAAGCGAATATTGGACAGAAACTACAGATAATGGTGGAATGGAAATATATTTCAAACTAAGAAAAGGTGTTAAATGGTCAGATGGAACTCCTTTGACTGTGGAAGATGTTGTATTCACATTTGAAAAAGTTGCTTTAGTAGCTGAGATGACAGCAAATGGTAATGATACATATAAAGACGACAATGATAATCTTCCTACACTTGAAGTAATTGAAGATAACACAATAAAGTTCACTTATGAAGATTCTCAACTAAGAACAGCTGTATCAACTATAGGATTTACAACAATTATTCCTAAACACAAATTTGAAGATGTTGCTGATGATCCTCAAGCTTTTGCACAAACATGGACAATAGAACAATTAGATGATATAGTTGGTACTGGACCTTTTGTTATTGCTGATTATAGAGAAGGTATTAGAGTAGATTTAGAAAGAAATCCTCATTTTTATGCAAAATCAAAAGATGGAGTACAATTACCATACTTAGACAAAATTGTTTATCAAATAGTTCAAAACAACGAAACAGAAGTTCTTAAGTTCCAATCAGGAGAATTAGATATTTTAGCATTATCAGCTTCTAATTATGTTTCTATGAAAGAAAAAGAATCTACTTCTTCTTATACAACAATGGTTGGAGACTTAGTTCCAGGTCCAAGTTTTGTTGCATTTAATTGGAACTCACCTGTTGAAGAACAAAGAGTGTGGTTTAGAAATGTTAACTTTAGAAGAGCTGTATCTTACGCATTAGATAGAGAAACAATTGTAGATAACCAATTAAATGGTTTAGGTTCCGCAGTTTATACAGACCAAACAGAAGGAATGAAATATTACGATAAAGAATTTATAGATTCATTAGGTTATAGATATTCATTAGCTAGAGCAAGAAGAGAATTACAACAAGGTGGATTTACTTGGGATTCAGAAGGTAACTTAATAGGTCCAGAAGGAAACCCTGTTGAATTTGAACTAACTACAAATGTTTCAACAACTGTTTGGGTTGAAATAGGTAATATTTTATCTGATTCTCTAAGTAAATTAGGAATTAAAGTTAATTTTAGACCTATTCAATTTAATACTCTAGTTTCTGATTTGATGGCAGCTAATTATCAATCAGTTATAATAAGATTAACAGGAGACACACCAGATCCTAATGACGGATGGAACACATGGCAGTTAAATGGTGGATTACATTTCTGGAATTATTCACCTGAATATTTAGCTCAAAATAATCCTGGTTTATTAGATGAAGAAGATTATTATTTACCAGAATTTGAAAAAAGAAATGACGAAATTTTCAGAACACAAAAAGCAACTCTTGATGATGAGAAATTGACAGAATTATTCACAGAATGGAATAATAATTTAGCTGAACATCAACCACTAATTTATACATTTGCACAAAATATATTAGTAGCAGTTCAAGATGATTTACATTTAATGATTGATACACCAAGACCATTTGTAGGAACTTTACATAGATCTTGGGGAGTTTGGAAAGAACAATAATATTTGTTATAATTAAATAGGATGGGAGATATCTCCCATCTTTTCATTTTAATTCTTGTTATTATAATATTACTCAGTGGGTTGAGGAAAATTTATAGGAGGGATTAGATGAGAAAGTTACTTACAGTATTAACAGTATTGGTTTTATCATTTACAGTATTTTCTGTTGACTGGATGGTTGAAGAAGTCGAAGGAGAAAGAGGCGGAAGCCTTTATGTATCAACAACAACAGGTCCTAAAACTTTGAATCCATACTGGTATAGTGATCAAAACTCAGACGATTTTATTAGTTTATTTGCAGGAATGTTATTAAGCCAAGATGAAAATGGTTTTTTTAGAAATCCATATCTTGCAAAAGATTACAAAGAAACAATAACTGATGAAGGTAAGATGGAAATAACTTTTATGCTTAGAGAAGGAGTTCAATGGACAGATGGCGAAGAGTTCAATGCTGATGACGTTGTATTCTCTTTTGATAAATTAGCGTTTGAAGCAAATATGTCTTACAATGGAAATAACAGCTATTTAGATTCTTCAGATAATCTACCTGAAGTTGAAAAAGTAGATGATTACACAGTTAAATTTATTTATGAAGAACCTCTAAGAACAGTAACAGAATCAATTGGTTCTACATATATTTTACCTGAACACGTTTTTTCTGATATTGTAGGAGATCCAGAAACATTTGCACAAACTTGGACAGTAGAACAAATTGATGAAATTGTTGGAATTGGACCATTTGTAATTGAAGACTATAGAGAAGGTGTTAGAGTAATACTAAAAAGAAATCCTAATTTCTTTGGTAAAGATACAGATGGAACTCAATTACCATATTTAGATGAAATAGTATATCAAATAGTTCAAAATAACGAAACAGAAGTTCTTAAATTCCAATCTGGTGAATTAGATTTATTATCTCTTTCAGCTTCTAATTATGTTTCTATGAAAGAAAAAGAATCAGAAAGTGACTATACAACAGTAGTTGGTGATTTAGTTCCAGGACCTAGTATTATAGGGTTTAATTGGAATTCACCAGTTAAGGAACAAAGAGTATGGTTCAGAAACGAAAACTTCAGAAGAGCAGTTTCGTTTGCTTTAGATAGACAAACAATAGTAGATAATCAATTAAACGGTTTAGGTGCCGCTGTTTATTCAGATCAAGTTCCTGGATCTATTTATTATGATGAAGAATATATTGAATCATTAGGTTATAGATATTCTTTAGGTAGAGCAAGAAGAGAATTACAACAAGGTGGATTTACATGGGATTCAGAAGGTAATTTAATTGGTCCAGAAGGAAACCCAGTAGAATTTGATTTGACAACTAATGTCTCAACCACTGTATGGGTTGAAATTGGTAATATATTATCTGATTCATTAAGTAAATTAGGTATGAATGTTAACTTCAGACCATTACAGTTCAATACTTTAGTTACAGAATTATCTTCAGGGGAATATCAAAGTATGATTATTAGATTCTCAGGGGATTCTCCAGATCCACATAGTGGATGGAACATGTGGCAACTAGATGAAGCTTGGCATTTCTGGAATTATTCACCAGAAGCTCTAGCTGAAAAAGGTAATCCTGATTTATTAGATCCAGATGATTATTATGTTCCAGATTTTGAAAAAAGAATTGATGAGATCTTTAAATTAGAAAAAGTTACAATTGATGAAGAAAAAGTACAAGATTTATTTACAGAAATGAATAACTTAATAGCTAAACATCAACCGTTAATCTATACTTTTGCACAAAATATCTTAATTGCAAGAAGAGATACTTTACACTTGATGACAGAAAAACCAAAACCATATGTTGGAACATTATGGAGAATTTGGGGTGTATGGAAAGAGCAATAAGATTAATATAATTACTGGCCTCCCTTTTAAGGGAGGCTTTTTAAAAGTGAGATGATTAATTTGAAAAATATTTTGGTTATTTCTGACTCTCATATTCCTACAAGAGCAAACTCAAGTATATTGCAAAAATTGGATATTAGAAAATATGACATTATTTTTAGTGCAGGCGACTTAGTAGATGAAAATACATATTTTGAGTTAATTAATCAAGAATCAGATTTTATAGGTGTTCAAGGAAATATGGATGATTATTACATAAAAGAAAAATTACCATCAATAAGAAATCTAGAGATTGAAAATTTAAAAATCGGAATAATACATGGGCATCAAACAGGTATGGCAAAACCAGAAAAACTTCTTAAATATTTTAAAGAAAAGATAGATCTTATGATTTTTGGACATTCTCATAAAAGGTATAATAAAAAAATTAATAATACACAAATTATAAATCCTGGGGCATTTTGTGATGGATATTATATTGAAATTGTAATAGACAATTCTGATATAAATATTAATTTTGAAAAAATAGACTTATAAGTTATAATTATAATGTAGGATATGTTAAATAAAAAGTAAAAAATGAATTTAATATTTATGGAGGTGTTCATATGTCAGGTCAAATATTAGGTATTTTGGAATATGCTTTATCAAAAGAAATGGAAGGGATGAACTTTTATGAATCAAAGGCAAGAACAGTTCATAATGAAGAGGTGAAACAAACATTCTTAGAATTGGGTAAAATGGAATCTGATCATGTTGATTACATCAACAATTTGATAAACAAGGTTAATGAAGAAGAACCTATAAGATATAAAGGTGAAGAAATAGGTGATACTTTTAGAGATAGACAAAAAAAAGAAATTGCTAATCAAGGAGATTTTAAAAAGTTAAAAACTGATATTCCTGTATTAAGAATGGCTTATTTAATCGAAGAAGATTTTATGGAATTTTATAATAAAGCAGCTGAGAGTGTTGAAGGAAAAGAAATAAAAGAAATTCTAAGACATTTAGCTCAATGGGAAAAAGTTCATAGAGATACTATTTATGAATTATATCAGAAATTATCAAAAGATTTTTGGGAACACATGGAAGCAGACCCAATTTTCTAAAATATATAAAACGAGCTTTTCTATTGAAAAGCTCGTTTTTATATTATCTATACATCTTATTTAGTAAAATAGATGTTCTTTCATCATCAACTTTATTTATGTTTATTAATTTTTCATCGCCATCTAAAGATTTCATTCTAATCTTTTTCTTTTTTAGATCATGATAAGTTGTAATTCTTCTAACAGTTTCAGAAGAGGTTCTCATAACTATTGACTCAGTTATAGCTTTACCTCTAATATACTTAACTCCTTTTAGAAAGTCTCCATCAGTTACGCCACTTGCAGCAAAAATTACATGTTCTCCACCAACTAACTCTTCTGTTTTATAAATCCTATTAAGATCCCAAAGATTTGAATCTATTTTTTTAGCTTCTTCTTCATCTCTTGGCCAAATTTTAATTTGTAACTCTCCTCCAAGTGTTCTTAAAGCAGCAGCAGCCAAAATAGCTTCAGGAGATCCACCTATTCCTACACACATGTTTACACCACTTTCAGGCATACAAGTAGCAATAGCCCCAGCTATATCTCCATCCCCAATTAATTTAATACGTGCGCCTATTTCTCTAATTTCATCTATCATTTTTCTATGACGTTCCCTATTTAATATCATTATTGTCATTTCAGATATAGGTAATCCTAAAATTTCTGCAGCACGGGTTATATTATCTTTAAGAGATGAATTCATATCTAATTTACCTTTCAATTCAGGTCCTACAGCTAATTTAGAAGAATAAAATGTAGGTAGGTTTAAAATTTTCCCTTTTTCAGCTCCGACCATAACACTGAGAGCATTTGGTAAACCATAAGCTACTAATCTTGTTCCATCAATTGGATCTACAGCTATATCCATCTCTATTGAATCTTCATCCCATAATCCTACTTTTTCCCCATAATACAACATTGGTGCTTCATCTTTTTCACCTTCACCTATAATCACAGTCCCTTTGATATCCATATAATCAAGCATACCTCTCATTGCATCTACAGCAGCGGCATCTACAGCTTCTTTATTTCCAAATCCGAGATATAAGCTACTCATTAGTGAAGCAGCCTCTGTAACTCTTACTAAATCGAGAGTTATTTCTGGGTATAACTCTTTAGACATTGAACTTCCCCCTTTTTTTATGTTATAATTAATTATAGTTAGTTTAGTTAACTAATTTATATTATTTTCATGATGAAAATAATATATTTCTTATTACAAGTATATTATAGCTTAAAAATTAAAAAAATGAAAATAATAATAGAATAAATTAAAGTTAAATATGATAAAATATATTTGGAGGTGAGATTATGGATTACAAAGATTTACAAAAAAAGTTAACCATTAATCGAAAAAATGTTTGGGAGAAAAATTCAAAGGATGATGTTTTTGATTATGCAAAATCATATATGAAATATATGGACAGTTCAAAAACTGAAAGAAGAGCTGTTAAAGCATCAATTGAATTATTAGAAAAAGAAGGGTTTAAACCTTTAGAACATTTTGAAAAAGAAGGAAAAATAAACATAGGAGATAAAATATACTATGTAAACAGAGGCAAATCAATTTTTGCATTAACATATAATGATGATATTTCAAAAGGTATTAATGTTGTTGGGAGTCATTTAGATGCCCCAAGAATTGATTTCAAACCTCAACCGTTTTATGAAGACTCAGAAATAGCAATGGCAAAAACACATTATTATGGTGGCATAAAAAAATATCATTGGTTTAATATCCCTTTAGAGTTACAAGGTGTTGTTATTAATTCAAAGGGAGAAGAAGTAGAAGTTTCTATAGGAGACAAAGAAGATGACCCAATTTTTATAATCTCTGATTTACTTCCTCATTTAGATAGAAATAAAAAAAGTTTACCAGAAGCTTTTGAAGCAGAAAAAATGAATTTAATTCTTGGTACTATTGCAATTACTTATGATGAAGAAAGTAAAGTAAAAGATCCTATTAAATTAAATATATTGAACATTTTAAACGAAAAATATGGGTTAGTAGAAGAAGATTTCGTTTCAGCTGAACTGGAAATTGTTCCTGCTTCTAATGCAAGAGATGTTGGCTTAGATAGAAGCCTTATAGCAGCTTATGGGCATGATGATAGAATTTGTGCATATACTTCTATAACTGCTATTAGTGAAGCCAAACCAAAAGGTAAATCTCCTGCAATATTATTAGTGGATAAAGAAGAAATAGGTTCAGACAGTAATACTGGTGCTAAAAATCATTTCTGGATTCCTGTATTAAAAAGAATTTTAAAATTAGAAGGAAAAGATGTTTCAGTTGCAATTGAAGAAGCTCTTGTAAATTCTACTATGTTGTCTTCTGATGTTTCTGCTGCACTAGACCCAAATTATAAGGACGCACATGACTCTTACAACGCCCCTAAGCTAAATTATGGTATCGTGTTGACTAAATACACAGGAGTTAGAGGTAAAGGCGGCACAAACGATGCTAATGCTGAAGTTGTTGGTAGAATTAGAAAGATATGGAATGATAATAATATTTTATGGCAAACAGGAGAATTAGGAAGAACAGATCTTGGGGGAGGTGGAACAATAGCAAAATTCTTTGCTGAGAAAAATATGGATGTAATAGATGCTGGAGTTCCTTTATTAGGTATGCATGCCCCATTAGAAATAGCTTCAAAAGGAGATTTATTTGAAACACATAAAGCATATAAAGCTTTTATGGAGAATAATTAATGAAGATATTTGCAGGTAATCCTGTAAATAGTTTAGAATTCAATGAAATTACATATACTATATCAACAGAATCTTGGTCTTTTACAGACTGGGATTCTGTTTGTACTATTTTAGAAAAAGATAAATTATACCTATATTTTAAAAATAAAAAATATGAAATAAACGAAGAAAATTTCTTGTTCAATATAAATGGTAGCAAAATTATATACGGGGGGTTTTACGAATCAATTAATAGTAATTTCTATTTATATTCAAGTCTTGCTAGAACAGATCTTATAGTTTTATATCTAAAAATATTACACGATGATAATGTCAATAAAATGCTTAAAACTATAAGCAGTCATGCTTATTTTTATAAAATACCTATTCTAATAATTATGAGAAATGGATTAAATCATAATCTTTATTATTATTCTATTCAAGAGAATAAGGTGAGTTATGAAAATAAACATTATTTTATTTTAGATTTAAATAAAAATAATAAGTTTACTATTTTAAGTAAAAATAAAAAACTATTGGTTGAAAAACTATCAAAACTTAAAAAAGAAGCTGATAAAAGTGCTAATAAAGAAATTTAAATTATTTTTAGAAAGAAATAAATTTAACAAATATAAAAAAAAGATAATTAATTATGACATAAAATTACCTAAAAAAATAATTAAAAATTCTTTATATCTTATTAAATGGAAAGATTTAGATTTTATTATAGAATCAATGCTTCAAAATATTGGGAATGGAATATTTTACTATATAATTTTTTTTAATAATAAAAAGATTAATGATTTTAAATTAGATATTATAAAACAAATTACAGATTTTTTAGGTGTACACTTGATTTTAATTGGTAAAGAAAATTATTATATCTATCAAAATATAAAATATAAATTTCATATTAATAGTAATAAAAACAAAAATATAGATAAAAGGCTAATATTTTTAACAAATGAAGACTTAATGGATTTATCGATCATTGGTTTTATTAATTTAATTGAGGATCCTATATTATTCACAAACTCTCATGATGAAATTTTAATTCAAAATTTTGTTAATGTATCCTTATCAGTATGTATAAATGATCAAGGAAAAATTTTTAAACCTATAGTTTTCGATGATGTAATTAAGCTAAATAAAAATATACTGACAATTAATTTTTCTGAGATTGAAATATTAAAGAAAAAAGTCCATCAAAATGATAGATTTGGTAAAAAAATATTAAATCTCATAAATAAATAAAAAATCGATGATTGTATACAAACAATCATCGATTTTTTATTATTTAGATTTTTTAGCTATATTTACTTTTGTCATGTTTTTTTCTATATAAGCTTTTATTTTCGTTCTTTGAATTTTATCATCTTCATTTTTTAATCTTTCTTCAGCTTGTTTTACAGCTTTCATTGCATTATCAACATCAATATCTTCGGGTTTTTCAGCATCAGTAGAAATAATGGTTAGATTTTCCCCGTCCATATCTACTAATCCCCCTAGAACAGCAAAGAAAACTTCTTTATCGTTTTCTTCAACAATTTTTAAAGGAGCCAATTTCAATTTAGCAACAATAGGTAGCCTATTTTCAAGAACACCCATACTACCATCTATTGTTTTGTATTCTACATATTTAGCTTTGCCTTGATATTTTATACCGGAGGGAGTTACTAGTTTAACATTAAACATTTTAAACCCTCCTTTTAATTGTCTTCATTCATTTTTTTAGCTTTTTCAATTGCTTGATCAATTGTACCTACCATAAAAAATGCGTTTTCTGGAAGATCATCGTATTTACCAGATAAAATTTCTTGGAATCCTTTAATAGTATCTTCTACTTTCACGTATTCTCCAGGTATGTTAGAAAATTTTTCAGCTACAAATGTTGGTTGAGTTAAGAATTTTTCTATTTTTCTAGCTCTTTGTACTGTTAATTTATCTTCTTCAGATAATTCTTCAATTCCTAATATAGCTATAATATCTTGTAAATCATTATATTTTTGTAAAACCTCTTGAACATCTCTAGCAACATTGTAATGATCTTCACCAACAACGAGAGGATCTAGAATTTTTGAAGTTGAATCCAAAGGATCAACAGCTGGATAAAGACCTTTTTCTGCTCTACTTCTTGAAAGGTTAACATTTGCTTCAAGATGTGAAAAAACAGTTGCAGGAGCAGGGTCAGTTAAGTCATCTGCTGGAACATAAACAGCTTGAACAGATGTAATAGAACCATCTTTTGTAGATGTAATTCTTTCTTCAAGTTGTCCCATATCTGATGCCAATGTAGGCTGGTAACCAACTGCAGATGGCATTCTACCTAAAAGAGCGGAAACTTCTGAACCAGCTTGAACAAATCTAAAAATGTTATCAATGAATAAAAGAACATCTTTTTTCTGTTGATCTCTAAAATATTCTGCCATTGTTAATGCTGTGAGAGAAACTCTAAATCTAGCACCAGGTGGTTCATTCATTTGCCCAAAAACTAAAGCTGTATTTTCAATAACTCCTGAGTCATTCATATCTAGCCAAAGATCATTTCCTTCTCTTGTTCTTTCTCCAACACCAGCAAAAACAGATATACCCTGATGTTCTTTTGCAATACTTCTAATTAATTCCATAACCAATACAGTCTTACCAACACCAGCTCCACCAAAGAAACCAATTTTACCACCTTTAGGGAAAGGGGCTAATAAGTCTATACATTTTAATCCAGTTTCTAGTATTTCTATATCAGTGTTTTGTTCTTCTAAACTAGGTGCTTCTCTATGAATAGAATTATATTCAACATTTGTAACTTCACCTTGTTCGTCAATAGGATGACCTAACAGATTAAACATACGACCTAAAGATCCATCTCCTACAGGAACTTGTATAGAATCTCCAGTATCTATAGCATCAAGACCTCTCTTAAGCCCGTCTGTAGAATCCATAGCAATACATCTTGCAGTGTCATCTCCTATTAATTGAGCAACCTCAAGGATGAGTTCTGAATCATTATAAGGATTATTTATTTTAAGTGAATTATTAATTTCGGGTAATTCACCTTCATTGAACTTAACATCAACGATAGGTCCTATAACGCTGACGACTTTACCTACTATGTTAGACAAATTATTTCACCTCCGTTCATCAGCTATCTTGCAAAGCTTGAGCTCCATTTACAATTTCGATTAATTCTTGTGTAATTGAAGCTTGTCTCATTTTGTTATATTCTAAGTTTAATTCATCAATTAAATTTTCAGCATTCTCTGTAGCATTTTTCATTGCGTTTTGTCTTGCGTGTAATTCTGATAATTTAGTTTCATATATATACATAAAAACTTGTGATAATAAATAAAGATAAGATGCTTCTTCAAATAGAACTACTGAATCAGGTTCATATTCGTATCTTGAATCAATTTCAGTTTCATAATTTATGGGTAAAAGATCGATAGTTTTTGGTAGTTGTATTAAAGGATTTTTTAACTCACCATAAATTACTTTTATATCAGATATATTTTCATCTTCTAAAAAATCTAAAATATCATCAAGGATATATTCAGCATTACCTTCATCAGGAATTTCATATAAATTTGTTCTAGATAATAAAATTTTATTAGTCCTTTTTAATTCTATATTTCCTCTAGCACCTATTACATAATATCCTTTAAAATTATCAATTTTCTCCGCTTCTTTTTTAGCTTTATTAGCTAAATCAGAGGCAAACGATCCACCAAGTCCCATATCAGGAGTTATCACAACAATTACTGTTTCACCATTTTTCCTATTGTATATTGAATCTTCCTGTGGAGAAATCTTTTGAATGATTTTTCTTGCTTCATTTGCATATTCTCTGATGGGATCTATTCCTTTTTTTATTTTATTTAATCTAGCAGATGCAACCATCTGCATAGCTCTAGTTATTTGTTTTGTAGAATTGGTAGACGCTATTCTTCTTTTTATAATACGTAATTTTCCTCTACTCAATTAAATCACCGCCATTAGGCATTGAAAGATTTCATAAATTGTTTTATAGAAGAATTAAGCTCTTCTTTAATTTCATCAGTTAGTTCTTTTTTATCAGCTATTTTATTCATTAAATCTGATTTTTCTGATTTCATAAAAGATAAAATAGATTTTTCAAAATCTGCAATTTTATCTGTTTCAACTTCCATTAGATAACCCTCATTTGCTGCAAAAAGTAAAACAACTTGTTCTTGTACAGATAAAGGTGAATATTGTTTTTGTTTTAGTAATTCCATTAATTTTTCACCTTTTAACAATTGTTTCTTAGTTGATTCATCTAAATCTGAAGCAAATTGAGAGAATGATTCTAATTCTCTGTACTGGGCTAAATCTAGTTTCAATGAACCTGAAACCTTTTTAATAGCCTTTGTTTGAGCAGCTCCACCAACTCTAGAAACAGATAATCCTATATTAACTGCTGGTCTAAATCCTGAGTAAAACAAGTTAGGTTCAAGATAAATTTGACCATCTGTAATTGAAATAACATTAGTTGGAATAAAAGCTGAAATATCATTGGCTTGAGTTTCGATAATTGGTAATGCGGTTAATGAACCTCCTCCAAAATCATCATTCAATCTAGCAGCTCTTTCTAATAATTTTGAATGTAAATAAAAAACATCTCCAGGATAAGCTTCTCTTCCTGGTGGTCTTCTTAACAATAAAGAAAGTTCTCTATAAGCAGATGCTTGTTTTGATAAATCATCATAAACAACTAAAGCATCTTCACCTTTAAACATGAAATATTCACCTAATGCAGCACCTGCATAAGGAGCTAAATATTGCAATGAAGCAGGGTCTGAAGCTGAAGCAGATATAACTGTTGTATATTCCATAGCTCCATGTTTTTCCAATTGAGCGATATTTCTAGCTATAGCTGATGATTTTTGACCTATTGCAACATATATACATTTAACATTTGAATTTTTTTGATTAATAATAGTATCAATAGCAATTGCAGACTTACCAGTTTGTCTATCTCCAATGATTAACTCTCTTTGACCTCTACCTATAGGTATGATGGCATCAATTATTTTAAGACCGGTTTGAAGTGGAGTATCAACTGGTTGTCTTGTAATAACCCCAGTAGCCTTTCTCTCTATAGGGAAAAAATCATTTTCTTTTATTTCACCTTTTCCATCTACTGGAATACCCAGAGGATTTATTACTCTACCCAGTAAATTCTCCCCAACTGGTATTTCTATTACTCTGTTAGTTCTTAATACTTTATCTCCTTCTTTGATCTCTTTGAAATCATCAAGTACAATAATCCCAATATTATCTTCTTCCAAGTTCATAGCTAATCCATAAACAGTTTCATCTGTTTGTGTATGTATTTCAACTAATTCATTGGCCATGGTTTCTTTCATACCGTAAGCTCTTACAATACCATCACTTACTTGCATAACCCAACCAACTTCTTTTATTTCACCACTTTCATAACTTTTAATTCTTTCTTCAATAACCTTTGTTAATTCATCAGGATTAATTCGCAAAATCAATCACCCCCATTTGCGGCGTAAATTCCTTTAGCACTATTCAGATATCCTTTAACTGAATAATCAAATAGTTTATCATCAAGGTATATTTGGATTCCTCCTATTAGTTCTTCATCAATAGTCATATCCAAATTAACATCTCTGCCGGTTTTAGATTTAAGGTTATCCTTTAATTGTTGTATTGTTGATTCTTCTAATTCTTTAGCAGAAATTAAATCTACTAAAACTTCTTCTTTCAATTCATAAGAAAAATTAGTTAATAATTTGTTTATTAGAGGTAGAAGATTTTGTCTTTTTTTAATTATAATTAAATTTAAAAATTTCTTTAATATTTTGTCTCTTGTTTTAGACTTCTCCACCATTTTCTCTGTAATAAAATCATTAGGTAGTAGAGGGCTATTTATTAAATCATAAAACACTGAATTTTCTTCCATTTCGCTAATAATATTCTGCAGATTTTCAATATAATTATCTAGATTTCCCAATTTTTCATTTTCAGAAAGCAAATCTATAAGAGCATCTGAATACCTTTTAGCTACTGAATAGGAATTCTTCATAGATTATCACCTTGGTTATTCAAGGTTTTTAAAGCTCTACTAACTAACTCTTCATTTGTTTTTCTATCAATTTTTTCTTTTAAAATCATTGAAGAAACACTTAAAGCCATTTGAACAACTTTCGCTTGTACATCTTTCATAGCTTTTTCTTTAAGTTCTTCAGCTTCTCTTTCTGCAGAAGAAATAATTCTCTTTTTTTCTTTATCTGCGTCTTCTTTTGCTTTTTTTGAAATATTCTTTGCATTCTCTTCAGCATTTTTAATAATTTCATCTTTTTTGTTTTTCGCTTCTGATAATTCTTTTTCATTTTTTTCTTTAAGGTCTTGTGCTTCTATTCTAAGTCTTTCAGCTTCATCGAGATTTTTTTCGACTTCTTCCTTTCTTTTGTCTGTCATATCAAAATAAGGTTTATACAATAGTTTGTACATAAATAGCATAAAAACTATAAAACCCAATAAATTAATTACTGAAGTCAAATTAAATGATAGCAATACAACTCACCCCTTTTTTGGGTTTATATATAAAAATTACGGAAGAACAAATAATAATACTAATGAAACAACAAGTGAATAAAGACCAGTTGATTCAGCAACAGCCATAGCTAAAAGCATTCTAGTTGTTATTGTACCTGACATTTCAGGTTGTCTAGCTATAGAGTCCATTGCATGAGCACCAACGTTACCTTGTCCTACACCAGGTCCAATAGCTCCAATACCCATTGCTAATCCTGCACCTAATAGTTTACCTAGATAATACAATCCCCATCCAATTGAGCCGCCTTCTGCGATTAAACTTTGAAGCATTTCTTGTAAATCCATATAAATACTCCTCCTTTTTAGGTTTTATTCTAATAATGATCCTATATATGCAATAGCTAATAAGGCGAAAACAAAAGCCTGTATTAGTCCAACAAACCAACCGAAAAATCCCCATAAGAAAATAGGGAGTACAAAATATTTAAGCATATAAGAAATAATTAAAACTAATATGCTTCCACCCATAATATTTCCAAAAAGTCTTAATGAATGAGAAATAGGTTTTGCTATTTCACTAATTAAGTTCATAGGAAACATAATAGGATTTGGTTCAAAAAAAGATTTAAACCATTTTCCAAAGCCTTTAGATCTTATAGCAAAGACATTACTAATAACAAAAACCATTAATGCGAAAGTCAAATTTGTGTTTAAATCAGATGTAGGTGTATACCAGGTGTTAGTAAATAATTCAACACTCAGTCCTCCAGCATCAGTAGGAACCACATCTATTCCTGGAATACCACTTATAACATTGGCAAAAGCAATGTAAATAAACAAACTCATAGAAATAATGAATGTTGATTTTCTATATTTTTTATCTGGAACGGAGTCTTCAACAAGCTCCCAAAAATAATCAAACATTAATTCTATAATACTTTGTTTTCTACCAGGAATTCTTTCGAATTTAACAGTTTTTGCAAATATAAGTATACTTGCAATAACAACAAAGGACATTATCAATGTCATTGGGTTGATTTGTGTCCAAATACTGTTACCTTGTCCAAATTCCCAAATCCATCTCTGTGCAATACCTGTTAATTCTTGATCATATACAAAAAAATTAACAATACCCAAAGCTACATATAAAACAAAAAAAACTAAAATACTACGTTTTAAACGTTTTTCTTTAACCAATTAAAACACCCCCGGGTATTTCTTATTATTTTTCAAAAAAGGGAACTACCTTCAAATTAAATATACCCACTATTGTAGGTACAATTGATTCTTCAGAGATTATAGCAGGTACGAATAATATTATACCATACAAAGCATACCTGAAAATGTAACCTTTTTCTAACTTTTTCTTTTTCTTAATATCAATATTATAAACCATTTTTCTAATATCTGTGCTTATTAACCAAAAGCCTAAAATGGCTCCAAATGAACCCCAAAATACCCATAATGAGTATATACCATAAAAAAACAATAAAATCAAGAACTCAATCGTTGAAATTATTATTGTTTTTATTATTAGTTTTTTTAGAAGAATTTTGAGCTTTGTCATATTTTTCAGCCTCTCTTAAAAGATCTTTAATTCCAAAATATAGGCCTGAAGCTATTCCTAAAAACATAAAAATAATCATCCAAAAAGTTTGGTTCAATAATTCATTCAATAACCAACCAATTCCTAAGCCTACAAAGATATTTGATATAACAGTTACTCCAAACATTAAAACCAAGTTTAATTGGTTAAAAGTTCTTAAGTCAAATTTCATATTATTAAAACCGCCTTCTACTTAAATACACACAAAAAAATTATACCTTTTTTTGAATATAAATTCAAACATAAATAAGCTTACATTTTTCATGTTATAATTGTTTTAAGAGGTGATTTTATGCATGTATATGTAAAATTGGCTTATGACGTTATTAAATCAGAATTAGAAGAGAACTACAGTTTCGAAAAAGAAAAATATGCACTAAATGAAAAATTTCAAGTAAAAAGAAGTTGTTTTGTAACTCTGCATAATCAAGATGGTTCTCTCAGAGGATGTATTGGTACTATAGAGCCTTATTATGACAATTTATATCTAGAAATTTCTCATAATGCCATTTCAGCAGCTTTTAAAGATCCTAGATTTCCAGCAGTTACTAAGGAAGAATTTTCACAGATTTCAATTAGTGTTGATGTACTAGGGGAACTAAAGAAAGTTAACTCTGTCGAAGAATTAGATCCTACTAAATATGGAATAGTAATAAAAAAAGATTATAGAAAAGGAGTTCTACTTCCAAATTTAGATGGTGTAGATACTGTTAAAAAACAAATAGAGATAACAAAAATGAAAGCAGGAATAGAATCGAATGATTATGAAATTTTTAAATTTGAAGTAAATAGATATGAATGAGGGGGGGATATTAATGAAAGAAGCTATGTATTATGAAAAAAAAGATGATATAATAATTTGTAATCTATGTCCACATAATTGTGGAATCTCTGAAGATCAAGTAGGAATTTGCAATGTTAGGAAAAATGTTGATGGAAAATTATACTCTTTGAATTATGCAGAAGTAACTGGATTTGGTTTAGATCCCATAGAAAAAAAACCTTTATTCAATTTTAAACCTGGCGATGAAATTCTTTCTCTTGGGACTTGGGGATGTAATTTAAAATGTCCATTTTGTCAAAATTTTGAAATTTCACAATATAACCCACCATCAAAAAAAATATTAAAACCTAACGAAATACCTGAATTAATGAAAAAATATGATGTAAAAGGCGTAGCTTATACATATTCAGAACCTGTAGTTTGGTTTGAATATATGCTTGAAACTGCAAAAAAAGTAAAAAATTTTAATGATAATAATTATAATGTAATGGTCACAAATGGATTTATTGAAAAAGAACCTTTAGAAGATTTAATTAACTATATTGATGCTTTTAATATTGACTTAAAAACATTTGATGATAAAATATATAAAAAGCAACTCAAAGGTGAGCTTGAAAATATAAAACAAAATATAGAACTTATTTATAATAAAAATAAACATATTGAAATAACTACATTAATTGTACCTGGGATTAGTGATGATCTTGGAAAATTGGAAGAAGAATTCAAATTTTTGTCTAATATATCTAGTAAAATACCAATTCATTTAAGCCGTTATTATCCAAGATATAAATACGAAAAAATGCCTACTGACATTGGCTCCATGAAAGAAGTATATCATTTGGCTAAAAAGTATCTTGATTATGTTTATTTAGGTAATACATGGAATACTAATTATGAATCTACATTTTGCTCTAATTGTGGAGAAATACTAGTTGAAAGAAATGGTTATAATGTTAAATTAAAAAATATAGATAAAACTGGAGGTTGTATTAAGTGCGGGTCAAAAGAAATAAAAATCTAACAATATATATCTATGTAGGTATTTTGATAGTGGGGATTGGGCTAATAATATTTTTAATAGGGTCTAAACCAAAACCCACATATTCTGACCGTGTATATGATGTATTAGGAACAGTTGTCAACATTAAAGTAGCTGGAGATAAAGTTTCAGCTGAAACGCTATTAGATATTGCTGGTAAAGAGTTAGATAGAATTCATAATAAATTCTCTACCAATGTTGAAAGTAGTATTGTTAATCAATTAAATGAAAAAGGTGCAATTCAAGTAGATGAAGAAAGTATGTTTTTGTTTCAATCTTCCTTAAATTTAGCTCAAATAACAGGTGGAGCATTTGATCCTACAATCAGGCCTATTATAAAATTATGGGGTTTTGATGATAGTGAAGCAAAAAAAAGAGTTCCATCAAAAGAAGAAATTGAAGATAGTTTGGATGAAGTGAGTTATAAATTTGTTGAAATAGATGAAAAAAACAGCACAATTTCTTTTTTAAAAGAAGATGTTCAAATAGATTTAGGTGGAATAGCAAAAGGTTATGCAGTAGATAGAGTTATAAAAAGAATTAAACAAGTAGATCCTAACGCATCTGGATTTATAGAAGCTGGTGGAGATGTAGGGGTTATAGGCCCAAAAAACAATAATTTACCATGGATTATAGGAGTTAGAGATCCATTTTCTACTAATCCTTATAATTATATAGAAAAAATTTATTTAAAAAATGGTTCTGTAGTTACTTCAGGCAACTATGAACGATATTTTATGCAAGATGGAAAAAGATACCATCATTTAATAGACCCTGATACTGGATACCCTGCGAGAGGAGTCGCAAGTGTAACTGTAATTGCAGATAGTGCTATGATAGCAGATGCTTATTCTACTGCTTTATTCATTTTAGGTTTTGATAATCCTGCTTTAGACTACTATGAAGAAGAGTTTGGAGTTCAAGTCTATATTATGTCAAATGAAAATGAGATAAGACAAACTGATGGATTTGATTATTTTAAAGATAAAGGAAGATGATCTAATTGCAAAAATCAAAAAAGATATCTTATTTAGCTATTCTAACTGGATTAGCTTCTGCTATTTATTATTTTGAAACTTTTTTACCCTTGCCAGTTGCTGTACCAGGAGCAAAATGGGGGTTTTCAAATTTCCCAGTATTAATGGCTGTTGTTAACGGTTATGGGTATGCGAATACTATTTTTATAGCGTTTTTAAAGACATTATTAGGCTCTCTGTTATCAGGTAAAATATTATCACCAACATTTTTATTAGGACTTACTGGAAGTTTAGTGAGTTCTTTTATGATGGTTCTTGCGTATAAAAATATAAAAAAAATTGGTGTTTTAGGTGTATCAGAAATAGGTGCTTTTTTTAGTAATATATTTCAGGTAATAGTGGCATGGTTATTCGTCGTAAAGTCAACAGGTATTTTTTGGTATTTACCATATATGATAATATTTGGTGCAATAAGCGCGTTTATTAATTCTTCAATTGTTTCAGTGATAAAAAGGAGCTTGGATTAATGATTATAAACAAAAAAATAATCTTAGGATCATCTTCACCAAGAAGAAAAGAATTATTAAAAATGATAGTAAAAGATTTTGAAATAAGAGCTAAAAGAATAGATGAGAGCTTTACTGAACAAAAACCAGAAGAAATAGTTAAAGAAATAGCTTTAAATAAAATGAATGTTTTAGATATATATATAAATGAGATTATTATAACCGCTGATACAATAGTTTGTTTAGAAAACGAAATTCTTTTTAAACCTAATTCTAAAGAAAAAGCCATAAAATATTTAAATTCTTTAAAAAATAATTGGCATCAAGTATATACAGGAATATGTATAAAAAGTGAGTCCAAAGAAGAACTATTTAGTGTTAAAACTGATGTGCATTTTAGAGATTTTGATATGGAAACTTTATTGTACTATATTGAAAACTATAATGTTTATGATAAAGCAGGAGGATATGGGATACAAGATTTTGGAGCAGTCTTTATTGATGAAATAAAGGGTGATTACTATAACATAATGGGATTACCAATATCAGAGTTGTATTCTAGATTGAAAAAAATTTAGATAATTCATTGGGGGGATGGATTTGGAAAAAGAGCTGCTTCCAAGAGAAAAACTCTTGATTTATGGAGAAGAAACTCTTGAAGATAAAGAATTACTCGCTATTATTTTAAGGAGAGGTATTAAAGATAAAAATGTTTTTGAGCTTTCAGAGGAAATTATAGATAAGCATAAAGATTTTGTAGGGCTTCAAAAATTAGATTTAAATGAATTAATCAAAATAAAGGGTGTAGGAAAAGTCGCAGCAATTAATTTAAAGGCAGCATTGGAAATGGGGAAAAGATTTCATCTTCAGAAATTAAAAACTACATATCAAAAAATCAAATCACCAGAAGATGTCTACAATATCTCTCAAGATATGATCTATTTTGAAAAAGAATTTGTTAGGGTTTATTTACTTGATTCAAAGTTAAACGTAATTCATAAAGAAAATATTAGTGAGGGTACTGCAAATAGCTCTATAGCACATCCAAGAGATATTTTTAAAAGCGCTATAAAATTAAATGCAGTTTCTTTTATACTAGTACATAATCATCCTTCAGGAGATAGTTCACCAAGTATTCAGGACATAGAACTAACAGATAAGATTAAAGAAGCGGGTAAAATATTGGGGATAAAACTCAACGATCATATAATCGTTGGTAAAAATCAATATTATAGCTTTAATCTTTCAAGAAAGGTGGAAAAAAATGTCTGATAAAAATGATAAATTAAATAACATTTATAAATTAAAAGATCAATTTAAAAAAGATTTGAGCAAAAAGGGAATAAACTACGAATCAAAAGAAGAAAAGAAGAAAAAGAAAACAACAATTTACAATTATGAACTTGAAAGTAATTCATTGAATATACCTATTAATAAATTAAAAACTTGGATGGATTTTGTTATTTACGATGTAAATATTTCTGATGAGAAATTGTCTTTGTATTTTGAAAATAGGTTATCATCAAAATCACCAGGTGAATATAATAATCAATTTGGTTTGATGCACCTTTTAAGAAATGACTTTGAAAAGGCTGAGAACTTTTTCTTATCTGGAAATGATATTGAATCATTGTTTAACTTAGGTGTATTAAAAATTTTTAGAGACGATAATGATAAACTTAAATTTGCTAGAAGTTTAGTGGAGAAAAAAAAGAATAATCCATACTCTCATTTTTTAATGGGGTTATTATTTATTAAAGATAATAAATTTGATTATGCATATAAATTTATAAAAATGGCTGGAGAGCTATCAAATTATTCATATGTAAATATGGCTATTAATTTATATAATAAAAATTTCAAAGAAGTAGAATCTATGGTATCAAAATCTTTTTTAGAAGGAAAAGCAAAGAAAACAATATCTATTTTCAACTATTATAATTCTCAATTTACTAGAGATGTTGACAAATCAGCTTCAGCATTATCAGCAGTTAAAAAAGATGAATTTCCTTGTGCCAAATGTATTCATGCTTATAGTTCAAATAAAAGCAGCTATTCAATAGAAAACTATTGTTTGTTTTCTAATAAAATATTTTCTTATGTTGATCAAAATAAAGTCAAGGTAGGAGTTGCAGATAATTTTGAAAATAATTTTTTGAAATTTTTTAACATGAAAAATTACAAGGGAGCAAACTTTATATATAAGAAATTAATAGAAAAATTTGGGAATTTAGATATTATTTTATTCAAAACGAAAGTAAATTTAGTAAAAAAAGGATTAAAAACAAACGGATTCTTTAATGAAGATAGTGGTTATAGAATAAGGTTAAAAGGTCCTGATTATTCAGAAGAATTAAATAAAATATTAGATGGATTTTCAAGAAAATATAGAAGTTATTTTGATTTCATAATAGATATACCTTTTTATGAAAGTCTTAGATTGATTTATGGATGGAAAACATGTAAGAGAATATATAAATAAGGAGTGAATTAATGTGGAATTAAAAGAATTAAATGCAATTATATCAAAAGAAGTTGAAAGAGTAGAAAAAAATTACAAACACGAATACAAAGACATAAATATTGAACCCAAAGAAATTGCTCAAATGATTGATCACACTTTATTACATGCATATGCAACAGAAAATGATGTAGAGAAACTATGTCAGGAAGCAAAAGAAAATAATTTTTTCTCAGTTTGCGTAAATCCAAGCATGATAAAAATATCAGCTGAATCATTAAAAGATTCTGAAGTTAAAATTGCCACTGTCATAGGGTTTCCTTTAGGTGCAACATCTTCTGAATCAAAAGTTGAAGAAACTAAAATAGCTATAAATGATGGAGCAGATGAATTAGATATGGTAATTAATATAGGCTGGTTAAAAGCAAAACAATATGACAAAATATTTTCTGATATAAAGTCTGTAGTCGATGCATCAAATGATAAATTAGTAAAAGTCATCATAGAAACTTGTTACTTAGATAAAACTGAAAAAATAGCAGCTTGTGTTTTGTCAAAAATAGCAGGAGCAGATTTTGTTAAAACGTCCACTGGTTTTGGGACTGATGGTGCTAAAGAAGAAGATGTTTCTTTAATGAAATTTGTTGTTGGAGAAACTTTAGAAGTTAAAGCATCTGGAGGAATAAGAGATTTTGAAAAAGCATCTAAGATGATCAAGTCAGGAGCTACAAGGATTGGGGCAAGTTCTGGTATAAAAATAATAAATGGATAAATAAAATATAAAGAGTTGCTGTAAAAACAGCAACTCTTATTTAAGCCTTAATAGGCGGATTATGGTTAGATTTATCTAACTGTTACGTTTGAAGCTTGTGGTCCTTTTTCGCCTTCAACAATTTCAAAATCTACTTCTTGGTTTTCTTCTAATTTTTTATATCCGTCCATGTCTACTGCTGAGAAATGAACAAATACATCTTTACCGTCTTCTCCTGTGATGAAACCATAACCTTTTTTTGCGTCAAACCATTTAACTGTACCTTTCACGTGAATACCTCCATTTTTTACAACCGCGCTACCAAATGTAGCATGCAGTTAGTTACTTATTTATATTATAGCAAATATAAAAGTAGAAATCAAGTGGTAAATATTTAAATTTTATGAATATTGTGTTTTATTTGTATCAATCAATTACAGCTATAGAAAATTCAGTGATTAAATAGGCTTTGAATATTTTAAATTTTTCAATTTCTTCAGAATCCAAATGATTCTCATAAAAATCTTCTATTTTTTCATAATCTTTAGGCTTTAATCTAACTAACATATTAAACTCTCTAATATCAGATATTTCAAAACTGTCTTCAAAACCAAATGCTTTTAAATATGAATTAGTTATTTTTTCTAAATAAGATTTTATATCTTCTCTGAACTCCAAAAAATCAGGATAATTTTTACGTATAAGTTTGCCAATTTTCATTGCCACATTTTTCTTTATAGATATTAATTCATAAATATTATCATATTCAAAATCAACTTTTTTACCAAAAAACTCACCATGTAATTCTCCTTCTGTTGGAACGTCTTCTAAAATATCTTCTCCTACTGCTAAAGCAAAGGGAAAGATCATAATAGTTTTCAAATAGGTTTCATAATTGATTGAAAGATCCTTCGCCTCAAAAGATAAAGTTTTATCGACATCATCTTTTACAGAATATTCTGCTTCTGTAAATTTTTGAGAGGCTACTTTTAATTTTTCTATAATTTCATCAATATCTTCTGGATTGACATCCTTTATAAAATCTAAGTTAAAATTTTTTAGCTCTGGATTTTCTTTCAAGATTTTACGTATCATATTTTTAAACTCATCATTATTATCATACATAATTATTACTCCTCATATTAAAAGAATATTATATATATTTTCTACAAACAAATCCCCAATGATTAACTATGTCTCCATCAACAATAAAAGGCTCTGATTCTCCATATTTTGTAGCTTTCCCTAAAAAACTAGATTCTATTTCTTCAAATCCATTGCTTGCGAAAGATTTTCTTATGAAATCTGACTTATATTTTTCTCTAGCTTCTCTGCTTATTGTAGTCAAGGTTTTTGAATTGTCATTGAAATGTATATATGTTCCATACCAAAAGCCTTTGTTTTTTAAAAGGTGTTTAGTATCTCTTATAGGGTAAAAATCTTTATTCAAAGAGTCGTCAGCTGTCCCATATACATCTAGTAAAATATCACAAGTATCATTTTGTAAAGGGATTTCTTTAAAGTCACAAGCTATGAACACTATGTTGGCTTCTTTACCGATAGCTTGTAAATACTTTTTTGCAGATTTTAAAAACTCTAGGTTGTTATCAACTGCTATGTAAACAGAAGTATCATCTAATGACTCAATCAATTTTTTTAAGAAAAAACCTGAACCAGTTCCAATTTCTAGAATATTTATATTTTTTAAATCTATTTGGTTTAATCTTTTATAAATCCAAGACATACCTTTATATATTAAATTCGCAAAAGACATATTAGTTTTTTTGACAAAAATATTTCCTGGGTTATCTTTTTCTAAGTTTTCAGGCATATATGTTTCTGCGTTCTCTGTGATTAAAATTCCATCTTCAATTTTTGCTTCATATCCGCACTTACATTTGAGTTCTCCATTAAAAATTTGATTATTTTCTATATTTCCTTTAACTAAATTCAAAGATTTATTACATTTAGGACAAGATAAATTACTTAAAAAAGAAACAGGAATACCCAAATCTACGTTTCTTTTTTCATAACTATTTTTAATATCTTCAATCTTTTTGTCAATTTTATCAATTGATTTATCGATTTCTTTTTTTTCTTTTATAAGTTCATTTTTTTTATTTTCAAAAAAAGATATATAATAATTTAGTTCCTCATCATTTATTAATTTAGTAAATCTTCTTGTTGAAAAAATACTTTGAATTTGAGAAATTGAAAACCTCATATTTTTTAAATTGATTATTTCTTCTAAATCATTTTGGCATTTCTCATCAAAAGAAAATTGATTATTAACCTTTTCAGGTAATAGAAGTCCTAGTTCTACATAATATCTTATAGTGTCAACAGTTAAATTATTTTTTTTTGCAAACTTACCTATCTTCATACTCCACCCCCTGTTGGGTTAACAAACTCATCTAAATTATAACATCAAATAATTAAATAAAAAATAATATCTTATGTTAAATATTAATCTTTCTTGATTTTTATATTATTATTAATTAAAATATATATAAGAAGAATTTTATGGGAGGGATATTAATGAACATAAATTTTGATGTTGTTGATTTAAAAATTCCAGAAGATACAAATGTCATAGTTGGACAATCACATTTCATAAAAACAGTTGAAGATGTATATGAAGTTATTTCTACAGTTAATCCAAATCTTGAGTTTGGATTCGCATTTAATGAAGCATCAGGACCATGTTTAATAAGATATGAGGGGAATAACGATAACTTGGTTGAAACCGCAATTGATAATGCAAAAAAAATTGGAGCAGGGCATATTTTTGTACTGATAATTAAAAATGGTTTTCCAATAAGTATTAAAAATCAACTAATGAATGTACAAGAAATTGTCAATATCTTTGCAGCCACAGCCAACCCTTTACAGATAATAGTAGCTGAAACCGAGCAAGGACGGGGAATTATGGGAGTTGTTGATGGTTATTCTCCAAAAGGTGTGGAAGAAGAAGAGGATAAAAAGAAAAGATATGAATTCCTGAGAAATATTACAGGATATAAGAGGTGATTAAGTGAATTTATTTCAATTAGAATCACATTTAAATGAAATATTAAATGTAGAAGATTTTGAGGATTTTTGTAAAAATGGTATTCAGGTAGAAGGAAAACATGAAATAAAAAAGATTGCTTTAGGAGTATCTTATAATAACACTTTTTTTGAAAAAATAAAAGAGTGGAATCCAGACGTTATATTGGTTCATCATGGTCTTTTTGGAAAAGGTGTAATAGATATAACTGGTTATAAAAAAATAAGAATTGAAAACCTCATAAAAAATGATATATCTTTAATGGGATATCATTTGCCATTAGATGCGAGTTTGGAATATGGAAATAACTCAGAATTATTGAGGAAACTAGGTATAGAAATAGTAGATAAATTTTCATTTGGTTTTAAAGGTAGAATGCCTAAAAAAGTTCCATTTCAAAAATTAACAAAAAACTTAAAAGAAATATTGCAAAAAAACCAAAGCTTATTATGCTATCAAAATAGAGAATACGCCGAAAATATAGCAATTGTTTCAGGAGGAGGGGCTAATTTCATTGAAAAATTAGACCCAGAAATAGATACTTATATAACAGGGTCTGTAGAAGAACATACTAGAGATATAGCAAAAGATATGGGTGTGAACTTTATCCATGCTGGGCATTATGCAACAGAAACTTTTGGAATTAAAAAACTTGGAGATTATATTAAAAATAACTTTGATTTAGAAATAAAATATTTCGAATATTACAATGAAGTTTAAATAGATAAAAATTATCCGTTATACTTTACTCTATAGTAACTATAACGTATAAAACAAGAAATATAAACAGTGTAAATTGTAAGTGATAAAATATTTTAAAAAAGGAGGCAATATCATGATTAATTTAGCAGTTGTAAACACCGGCAAATTAAGAGTTAGTTTTAATATGTGCGGTATATTAAAATCAAATCATGGGATAGCTTTGCCTCGAAGTAGAAAAGAAATAATCTAGTTATTTCTATATATTCGAGCCATGGCTATCCAGCCATGGCTTTTGTTTTATAGATTATTATTATTTTCTATGTTTTATAAAGGTAGGATAATAGTATCGAATGATAAAACAAACTAAATCAGCCATGGCTAATAAAGCCATGGCTTTATTTTTATAAATTGGAGGTGTAATAAAATGTCAAAAAAATTAGAGATGAGTTTTGTTAGTTAGAATTATGTCACAAAGGGGGTGAAATCATGAAAAAGAAAAACATACAAAACAATCAAGCTAAACAAGAAGAGAAAAAATCATATTTTGAAGTTGTTTCTTTAATTTAATCCAAACTATCAGACGAAGCTAAAACATGGGGTGGTAATTATGAAAAATAATCAAAAAAATAATAATATGAAGGTAAAAAATAAAAAAGAGTATTACGAAATCATATCTTTAATATAGATTGGTGGATAAAAAATAGAAGAGAAAAATCGGGGTGATGGAAAGTGTTAAAAATACTAAAATATTATAAAAATTATAAATTGTTGTTATTTGTCGCTGTTTTATCTATGATGGCCTTTATCATTTCAGATATGTTTTGGCCAATGTTGAGTAAAATGTTTATAGATGAAGCTCTTGGTAATAATAGTGTAGAATCTTTAAAAACTGTGTTAATAGGTATAGCTATAATGACAGTAGTTAGAGTTTTTTCTGGATATTTTAAAGAATTTACTTATGACTATATAGCTACTCAAATTTTAGGAGATATTAGAAATGATTTGTTTAAACATATACATAAGATGGATTTTAAATTCTTTGACAAACAAAATACTGGAGAATTAATGTCTAGAATAGGACAAGATGCGGAAAATGTTTGGGATATGCTCGGATTTGCATTAGCTGTTTTTGTTGAAAATATCATATATTTTTCTGTGGCTTCTTTTATATTATTTTCATTAAACTGGAAGTTAGCTTTGATAACACTGGCTGGAATGCCTTTAATAGCTTATGTTGCAGTGAAATTAAGACAAAAAGTATCTAAAGTTTACGATAAAATAAGTGATCATGCTGCAAAGTTAAATACTACAGCTCAAGAAAATATAGCTGGAGTTAGATTGGTGAAAGCTTTTGCAAGAGAAAAACATGAAACATTAAAATTTTTAGATATGAATAAAAAAAATTATGAACTGAACATAGAAAGGACAAAAATATTTGGATCATTATTCTCGGTGATGGAATTTCTGGGTAATATGACAATAGTTTTGTTAGTTGTTTTTGGCGGGGCTTTTGTCATTAATGAACAAATATCTTTAGGTGTTTTAGTAGCTTTTACTCAATACGTATGGATGTTGATTTGGCCAATGAGAATGATGGGGTTATTAACAAATATGATATCTCTTGGAACAACATCAGCAAAAAAAATTGATAGAATAATGTCGAATAAACCAGAAATATTAAATGACTTAGGTGAAAAAATAGAAAAAGGGAAAATTATTTTTCATGATGTTTACCTAAAATATGATGAAGATTATGTTTTAAAAAAGATTAATTTAGAAATTAACCCTGGTGAAACAGTCGCCATAATGGGAGAAACAGGTTCAGGTAAAACATCATTAGTTAATTTAATTGGTAGATTTTATGACGTTACAAAAGGGAATATATTAATTGACGGAAATGATATAAGATCAATCAATTTAAAAAACCTTAGAGATAATATTTCATACATTTTTCAAGACAGCTTTCTTTTCTCAGAAACTGTAGAGGAAAATATAAAGATGGGAAATAATGAATTAAGCCAAAAAGAATTAGTAGAAGTTGCAAAAATTTCCTGTGTGGAAGAGTTTGTAGAAAAAATGAATAAAAAATACAACACTTTAATTGGAGAAAGAGGCGTTGGGTTATCTGGTGGTCAAAAACAAAGAATGACAATAGCAAGGGCCTTAGCCAAAAAATCGAGAATGATTGTCTTGGATGATGCTACAAGTGCATTGGATATGGATACAGAATATGAACTACTAAAAAATATTAAAGATAGCAACAAAAATATAACAACTTTTATAATAGCACACAGAATTTCAGCAGTTAAAAATGCAGATAAAATAATATATTTAAAAGATGGGGAAATTTTTGAAATGGGAACACATGATGAATTAGTAGACAAAAAAGGAGAATATTATAAAATTTACAAAGATCAATTCAAAGATTTTGAAGATATTAGCTTTTTTGCAAACGAGGTGATCTAATATGAGTCTAAACGCTACAAAACAAGATGAAAATACAAAGAGAAAATCAAATATTGAGATAATTAAAATATTGATATCTTATTTAAAACCATATAAATTAAAAACATTTTTGGTATCCATGATGATGCTTTTTGTTATTGGTGTTGAACTTTTAAATCCTTTTATGTTGAAATTGGCAATAGATAATTATATAGTCCAAGAAAATGTTATAGGATTAGTTTGGTTGAGTATAGGGATGTTACTGGTTAATTTATTTGCTATGTGGGTCTCAAAAATGAGAATGATCAAAATGGGAGAGATTAGTAACGATATAGTTGTAAACATAAGGCATGATCTTTACAATCATATTCAAAAATTATCTTTCAATTTTTTTGATGAAAGACCTGTAGGAAAAATTTTAGCAAGGATTATGGGAGATATCAACTCTTTACAGCAATTTTTTAACTCTTTAGTTACAAGTTTAATTCCTGAAGTGATTACAGTTATATCTGTTGTAATTATTATGGTTTCAATGAACGCACAACTAACTGGTATAACAATGATGGTTATGCCCCCACTTTTTTTGGCACTTTTTGTAATACAGATAATAGGGAGAAAACGATGGGAGAACTATAGAAAAAAGAGATCTAATTTAAATGCCTATACCCATGAAACGTTCTCAGGTATAAAAGTAGTACAATCTTTTACAGCAGAGAGTTTTACAAAAAATAATTTTAGAGGTTATGTTGGTAATGCTGTCGATTCCTTTATTCATGCAGCAAGACTACAATATAAATTTGGACCTCTTATTGAACTATCCTATGGTTTGGGGTTAATAGCCATATATTGGTATAGTTTTGGACTTGTAGGTCAAAATTTAATTACAATAGGAGAAATATTCGCTTTTACTTGGTATATAACAAAATTTTGGAGACCTATTTGGAACATAGCAAACTTTTATAATGTTTTAATAACCAGTTTTGCAGCTACAGATAGAATATTTGAAATATTAGATATAAAACCTGTTGTTGAAAACAACAAAAATGGTGTACAAAGATTAGACAACATAGATGGAGAATTAGATTTTAGAAATGTTAGCTTTAGTTATGATAAAGATACTCAAGTTCTAAAAAATATAAATTTGAAGGTTAAACCAGGTGAATCTATAGCATTTGTAGGTCCTACAGGAGCTGGAAAGACTACTATGGTAAATTTGATATCCAGGTTTTATGACCCCACACAAGGTAGTATATTCTTAGATGGTCACGATTTAAGAGATATAGATTTGGAAAATTTGAGAACCCATATGGGAATTATGCTACAAGATACATTTTTATTTTCTACAACTATTTATGAAAATATTAAATACGGCAAATTAGATGCCACAAAAGAAGAAATAATAAAAGCTTCTAAAACCGTAGGATTACATGATTTCGTGATGAGTTTAGAAAAAGGTTATGAGACTGAAGTAAACGAAAGAGGCTCAAGGTTGTCTGTTGGGCAAAGACAGTTAATATCTTTAGCAAGAGCATTATTAGCTGATCCCAAAATATTAATTTTAGATGAGGCTACATCAAATATTGATACAAAAACTGAAAGATTGGTACAATTAGGAATCGAAAAACTACTAAAAAATAGAACTAGTTTTGTAATTGCACATAGACTATCAACCATTAGAGATGTAGACAGAATTATTTATATTAAAGATGGAAAAATTAGCGAAATGGGAACTCATGAAGAACTAATTGAAATGAGAAACGATTATTACGATTTATACTTATCTCAATTCAAATTTATAAAACAAGGGGCTTAATACCCCTTGTTATTTTTGTCTATATGATTTAAAATATTTTTCTCTAAGCATTTTTAGGTCGTTATCAGAGATATAATGAATTTTCCCACCTAATTTTGTTGCTTCGATATAAATCATAACGTTTTTTTCAACAATATGAGCTGCTGATATTACTTCATTTAAAGAATTACCTACAGTGACTAACCCGTGATTTCTCATAATAACAGCGTTATTTTCTCCTAATTTTTTTGCTGTTTCCTCAGCTAAATCTTTTGAACCAGGTAACTTATATTCAGTTACATTAATTTTTGGTCCTAAAATCATAGCACTGTCCTCTATCAAAGAAGGTATTTCATTTAAAGACACAGAAGCGATTGAAGAATATGTTGGATGTGTATGTAGAATAATATTTACATCTTGTCTTTTTTGGTAAATTTCTGAATGCATCATCCATTCAGAAGAAGGAACTCTGTCACCTTCGATTATATTACCTTTCATATTAATTATAACTAGGTCGTTTGGAGTCATCAGTTCATAAGAATAACCAGATGGTGTTATTATTATTTTATCTTTAACTTTTATTGAAAAATTACCCCAAGTACCTTTTACTAAATTATCATTTGCTATTTTTTTACAAGCGTTTGTTAATTCTAGCCTTTCATCCAAAAAACTATTCATTTTTTTATTCCTCCTGTATAAAATCATTTTTCATATATGGTATAATTTTATAGAATAAAGATTTACGTTACTATTATAATGTATAATTTATTTTAGTCAAATATTATATGAAATTATTATAAGAAATCAGGAGGTGTATTATGAATAAAAAAAATATTATATGGGGAGTATTTATTATAATTTTGATGCTCATTATTTCCCTGATATTTATATTTTTAGGTAATAATGATGAAAAAGTTGATCAGAATTATAATATTGAAGATTCAAATAATTCCCAAACAATATATGAAGATGATTTTGTTCCAGGTGATTCAATTGAAATAACTCCTGATTCAACTTCAAATTTGCTTTTAAGTGAAAGTGATGGTCAAAATGAAAATCAAGAGAATAATTCTACTGATGAAGAAAATATTGATTTGATAGAAACAAATGCCGATATTCTAATTACTAAAAATAGCACAAGTAATGAAAAAATAGATAAAAACACACATAAAGAAATAGAAGAAATAGATGTTTCTTTTAAATTATATATTACTTCTAACATTAATGGTGATTTCACAACATATGATTATGATTATGATAAAAAAGATTATGATGGTAGTTTTTCTCAATTAGCTAAAATAATAGATGATAAAGTTAATGAGGTGGATATATTATTAAATATTGGAGATACTTTTCTAGATAAACAAAATAATAAAACAGTTGATTCTTTCCTTGAAGCTTTTGACTATTTAAAATATGATTTATGGTTATTATCAGAAAATGATGTTTTAAAAATAGATGATTTGAATCTAAATAGCGAAAAATTCTTAACTCCAGGATCAAGTGAAACATTAAATAATATTACTTTCTATAATAAATTAGATCCAAAAGATAATTTAGAGAATGACATCTTAATCTCATTAAATAAAGAAGAACAAAAAAATAAACTTATAATATCTAATAAATTTAACGATTCTAAAAAAGAGTTTTTAATAAATAATTCTACTGAAAGTTTATATCAAATTGATTATAAATTAACAAAAGAAGGTTCAAATATTACTGATGATTCAACACTTACAAAGATTCCAGTAAAAAATGATGATAGAGTTATTCTCCCTCTTCACAGTATAGAGAATATATTTAGAGAATACCATCAAGAATCTATAGAAGAATTAGAATCAATTATTGCAGAAGTAGTTAATGGGGATTTTTTTGAAGAGAAAAAAATAGACCAAATAGATTCATATCATTTAAAACCAACAAAAATTTCTGACCTGATAAATGAAGTTCAACTTCATTATGCAAATAAAATATTTGATTCTGAAGTGAAAATATCTTCAACGCCTATTTATGTAGAAAATCTCAAATTATCTAACCAAATTTCAAAAAGATATATAAACAGATTTTATCCAGAAAAGAATAGTTTATCCATAGTTGAATTAACGGGTAAGCAATTAAAAGAGTATCTTGAATGGTCTGTAGAATTTTACAACAAATTCGAAAAAGAACATTTAACGATTACCCGAACTAATAAATCGCATAAACTATATGATATTTTTAAGGGTTTAAATTTTGAAATTAATATTAGTAAAGACTTTGGTAACAGAATAGAAAATTTAACAGATTCAGCTAGTAATAATATTTTAGATGATAAAAAATATTTATTGGCAACTAATTCAGCAAGAGCAGAAAATGAATTTTCAAATTCAGGTGAAATTTTTTCAGACAAATTACCAAATCTTTTAGCTAGTTCAAAAGACATAGAAAAATTTAAAGATTACTACATTACAGATTTTATAGAAGAGTATATTGTTGATTATAAAAATGGAATAATAAAAAGCGAAACAGATGAAAATTGGAAAATAACTGGGAATAACTGGAATAAAATTCACAGAATAAAAGCTGAAAAAATATTTAAAGAAGGGAATTTATCCATAGATAACAGAGTACCTTTAACATATGAAGAAATAAAGGAACTTGCAGAAAAAATAATTTTAAAATATACAGTAAAATCTGGTGATTGGTTATTAAAAATATCAAGAATATATGGAGTTAATTATAATGATATAGCTGAAAAAAATAATATAGAAAATCCAAATTTAATATATCCAAATCAAGTTTTCATAATCCCTGAAGATTAAATGTTAACAAAAAGTTTATCATCAGTTAATTTTGAAATGTTATTTTGAATATAAGTAAATAGTTAGTGTAACGAACGGAGGCGCGACTGATAAGAGTAACATATTTGAGCTCGAGAAAGCTATGAAGATATGTGAAAGGTAAAGTTGCCGAGGGAAAGAGAAACTCAAAACTCTTTTCCGGGAGTATAGTGAATATCTATACTACTGTCACGTTTAACGTGGAGAGCCGTCAAAATAATAATAAATGAATTTATTATAAACTCTCCTTTTTGGGAGAGTTTTTTTATTTTCCGGAGGTGTAAATATGAAAGTAGCAGTGGTAGGAGCAACAGGAGAAGTTGGTAGAAAAATTATAGATGAACTTTCTTCACTAGATATAGATCATTTAGATCTTTATGCAGGTAAAAAAAGTGTAGGTGAATTAATAAGCTTTCAGAATAAAGAAATTGAAGTTGAAGAATTAAAACAAGAATCATTAAAAGACCAATATGATTATGTATTATTTTCTGCTGGGGGAGATGTTTCAAAAGAATTTGCACAAATAGCAGCCAAGGCGGGAAGTGTTGTTATTGATAATTCTTCTGCTTTTAGAATGGATAATGATATTCCTTTAATTATCCCTGAAATAAACAGTCATAAAATAAAAGGTTATAAAGGAATAATAGCAAATCCTAATTGTTCAACTATTCAAATGCTTTTAGCTTTGAATAATGTACAAAAACAGATAAAGATAGAAGAGATAAATGTCTCTACATATCAAGCTGTATCTGGAGCAGGAAACAAAGGTATTCAAGAATTGATTAATCAAGAAAAAGAAAGTAATCAACCAGAGCATTTTGAAAAGATAATTCATAGAAATATAATTCCAAAAATTGGTGATTACGAAGAAAATGGGTTCACTACAGAAGAAATGAAAATGGTGAATGAAACAACAAAAATCTTTGAAGATAAAGAAATAATAGTTATTCCTACAGCAGTAAGGGTACCTGTTGTTTATGGTCATTCTGAATCTATAACTTTTAAAATTTCAAAAAGTACTAACTTGCAATTAATAAGTGATTTAATAGCAAATTCAGAAAATGTAGTTTACGATGATGAAATAATTACACCTTTAGAAATTCAAGATGATAAAATGACTTATGTATCAAGGTTAAGACAATTAAACGATAAAACATTTTTAATTTGGGTAATGGCAAATAATGTTAGAGTTGGTGCAGCCACAAACGCAGTAAGAATTATGAAAAAACACATAGAACTAAATAGAGATAATTCATGAAGAGGATAACTATTCCAGAACAAAAAATATTTGAGATTTCAGAAAATGAAGGTACTCCTTTTCATATTTATGATGAGTCAGTTATAGTAAGAAAAATAAATAGTTTAAAAAAAAGCTTTAAATGGGTTGATTATAAGCAGTATTTTGCCATAAAAGCAAATCCTAACCCAAATATTCTAAAAATAATGAAAGAAAATGATTGTGGTGTTGATGCAGCAAGCGTTAACGAAATACAGTTGGCCCTTGACTCAGGGTTTAATGGTGAAGATATTATGTTCACTTCTAATCTAACAACATTAAAAGAATACAAGTATGCTATTGAAAAAAATTGTGTAATAAATATTGACTGGTATGAAGATATTTATTTGTTAAGTAAAAACAATATCATCCCAGATAAATTATGTTTTCGTTTAAATCCTGGGGGAATAAAAAATGACATTATAGGAGATTCAAGAGAATCCAAATTTGGCTCAACTAAAGAACAAATCGAAAAGGCTGTAGAATTTGTTTCTAAAAAAGGTAAAAAAAATATTGGTTTGCATACTATGGTTGTATCAAATGAAAAAGATCCGAAAATATTTTCTGCATATACAAAAGAAATTTTTGAATTTGCAAAAAATTTACAAAATAAATTTAAAATTATTATTGATTTTATAAATATTGGCGGAGGAATAGGTATTCCATATAAACCAGAACAAAAAGTTGATATATCTAATATAGCAAAAAGCATTGAAGCTAATTATAAGAATATTTTTAATGATAAAAAACCTAAAATATTTACAGAATCAGGAAGATACATAACTGCACAATCAGGTTATTTAATAACTAAAGTTATAAAGAAAAAACTGACATTTAAGAATTATTTAGGTGTTGATGCAGCAATGTCAGATCTAATGAGACCTGGAATGTATGGAAGCTATCACCATATTACTAATTTATCTTTCCAGTCTAATGAAAAAGAGGAATACGATGTAGTTGGCTCACTTTGTGAGAATAATGATAAATTTGCAATAAATAGGAAATTACCATTAACGACTGAAGGAGATATATTAGCGATTCATGATACAGGTGCTCATGCACATTCAATGGGGTTCAATTATAATGGGAAGCTAAGACATGCTGAATATCTCTATACCAAAGATAAAAAAATAAGAAAAATCAGAAGAGATGAAACATATAATGATTATACAAAAACAATTTTAGGAGGTTTTTGATATGTTTAATGGTGTTGGAACAGCTTTAATAACTCCATTTAAAGAAAATGGAGAGATAGATTATGTTAAATATGAAGCTTTGTTAGAATATCAAATAAATAATGGAATAGACGCTCTGATAGTTCTAGGAACAACAGGGGAGTCTCCAACTATTAGTCTCGAAGAAAGAACTGATTTGACAAAAATAGCAGTAGAAAAAGCGAATAAAAAAATACCTGTAATAGTAGGTACAGGATCTAATGATACCGAAAAAATTTTAAAACTAAATGAATTAGCTGAAAAAGACGGTGCAAATGGATTGTTGATTGTTACTCCTTATTATAATAAAACAAATCAAGATGGATTAGTAAAGAACTATGAATATATTGCAGGTAAAACTAATTTACCGATAATTTTATATAATGTTCCATCAAGAACAGGAGTTAATATTCAAACAGAAACAGCAGAAAAACTATCTCAAATAGAAAATATAAAGGCTATTAAAGAAGCAAGCGGAGATATGAGCCAAATTCTTAATACTATTAATAAATGTAGTTCAAATATGAAGGTTTTATCGGGAAATGATGATCAAGTTCTACCATTAATGTTATCTGGTGGAAATGGAGTTATATCAGTTTTTTCTAATTTAGCCCCAAAGACTATGAAAAAAATAACTTTAAATATTTTAGAAGGTAAAATAAATGAAGCAAAAAATTTATTTTATAAATATTTAGATCTAATGAACTTGATGTTTATTGATGTAAACCCTATTCCAATAAAATATGCCATGTCTCAAATAGGATTATCAAACAATAATTTAAGAAAACCTTTATTCAAATTATCAAAAGAAAAAGAAGAAAAAATTGCAAATGAAATGAAAAAGTTGGAACTTATATGAAATATGGATTAATTGGATATTCGGGGAAAATGGGAAAAGCGATCCAAGATCTTTTTTCAAAAGAAGGACATGAACTGGTATATAAAAAAGATTCTGAAATAGAAGAACTAATAGAAAAGCCTGAGGTAATAATTGATTTTTCTTTAAAAGAGGCTTTTTCAGAGACATTAAAGATTATTAAAGAAAAAGAAGTTCCACTCATAACAGGAACAACAGGTTTAGAGGATGCAGATTTCGAAAAAATGAAAGAAATTTCTAAAAAAGTACCAATTATTCAAAGTTTTAATTTCTCTATTGGTATTAACATAATGACTGAATTATTAGCAAAAATGAATGATTATATTGATGAAACATACGATATTGAAATAACAGAAACTCATCATAGGTTTAAAAAAGATAAACCTTCTGGAACTGCTATTTTGTTGGAGAAAATATTAAATAGTAAGATTGAAGAAGTACATTCAAAAAGATTAGGATCAGAATTTGGAGAACATGAAATTGAATTTGCAAATACAGGTGAAATAATTAAAATATCTCACAGAGCATATTCAAGAGAGGCTTTTACCAAAGGAGTATTATTAAGTGCAAAAAAAATTTTTAATTTAGAAAATGGTTTTTATACATTTAAACAAATACTTAATAAAAAATAATTTAATTTTTAAAAGGAGAGAAAAAATGAATTCAAATGAAATTATAGATTTTATATCAAATTCAGAGAAAAAAACTCCTGTGAAATTATATTTAAGAGGAGTAAATTTAGATAGAGGTTTAAAAGATTATGAATATTATGGAAACGAAAAATCAGGTGTGATTTTTTGTGATTATAAGCAAATTGAAGAAATTAAAAATAAATTGGGAGAAAGTTTAGAACAATATAGAATAGAAATGGATAGATTAAATTCAGCTATTCCTCTTGCTGATTATTCTAAATATAATGCAAGAATTGAACCCGGAGTTCATATAAGAGATATGGTAGAAATAGGTGATGGGTGTGTTTTAATGATGGGCGCTGTTATAAACATTGGCTCTCAAATCGGTAGAAATACAATGATAGATATGAATGTAGTTTTAGGTGGGAGAGCGACAGTGGGAGAAAATTGTCATATTGGAGCAGGGACAGTTCTGGCTGGAGTTATAGAACCACCAAGTGCAGATCCCGTTATAATTGAAGACGATGTTTTAGTTGGTGCTAATGTTGTTGTCCTTGAAGGAGTAAGGGTAGGTAAAAGTTCAGTAATAGCTGCTGGTTCAGTAGTTGTAAATGATGTCCCAGAAAATACACTAGTTGCAGGGATTCCAGCAAAAGAAATTAAAAAAATTGATTTAAAAACAAAAGCTAAAACACAGATGATTTCAAGTTTAAGACAATTATAGGAAGTGTTCACTTTGAAAATATTAGTTCAAAAATATGGTGGGAGTTCTCTATCTTCTTCAGATAAAATAAAAATAATAGCAGAAAAAATAATTCAAAAGTTTGTAAATTATGACAAAATGATTATAGTAGTTTCTGCGATGGGAAAAACAACTGATGAGTTGACTAAATTAGCTAGTGAAATTTCAAAAACAAAAAATCCTAGAGAAATGGACATGCTTTTGACCACGGGAGAACAAATAACAGCTTCCTTGATGTCAATAGCTTTGAATGATATAGGGATAAAATCAAAATCTATAAACGCACATCATGCGGGGATTACAACGAACGAATCTTATACAAAAGCAATAATACAGGAATTTGATAAAAATAAAATTGAAAAACATCTAGAAAATAATGAGATATTAGTTTTAACAGGTTTTCAAGGTATAACTGATGAAGGCGATTACACTACTCTAGGTAGAGGTGGATCAGATACTTCAGCTGTAGCTGTAGCATCAATCTTCAATTCTGAATGTGAAATATATTCAGATTTCCCTGGGATTTATACTGTAGATCCAAAGGTTTATCCTAATGCAAAAAAAATATCTCATATTTCTTATGATGAGATGTTGGAAATGTCTAAATTAGGAGCAAATGTTTTACATTCTAGAGCAGTTGAATTAGCTAAAAAATATAACACAAAAATATATTGTGGAGCATCTTTTAGCGATGAAAAAGGAAGTGTTATTATGGACGTAGGATTTGAATCACCAGTGGTAACAGGATTAAGTTTAGATGATAATCAGATACAAGTTAATGTTCTAAATTTACCTAATGATCACTCTTTTGTGAATGATATTTTTGAATCTGCATCGAAATATAATATAAATATAGATATGATTGGTATTATTTATCATGAAAAAAGTATAGATATGTCATTTTCAGTAGTAGATGAAAATATAGAAGAAGTAAAAAATTATTTAGATAAATATACATCAGAACATGAAAGAATAAAAGTAGAGTATAAAGATAAATTAACCAAATTATCCATAGTTGGTTTAGGTATGAAAAAAGAAAAAGGTGTTGCATATAGATTTTTCAATAGGTTAAATTCTATACCCATTAAATTAGTAACAACATCGGAAATAAAGATTTCCTGTTTAATTGAAGAAAAATATAAAGAAAATGCAGTTAAAGAGCTTACTGAGGAATTTGAATTATGAAATATTTAGAAATGTATAAACCATACAATATAAAAATAGATAAAGCTAAAGGGATATATATTTATGACAAAGATGAAAATAAGTATATAGACACATTTTCTGGAATTGGAGTAATGGCTCTTGGGCATTCTAACAAAGAAGTTATTAACGCAATAAAAGAAAAATTAGACAAACACACTCATATATCAAATTTTTTTATTGATGAAAATACAGAAAAAGTTTCTGATTTATTAGCTAACAAAAAACAAAAAGTTTTCTTCACAAATTCAGGCACTGAATCCACAGAATTTGCTTTAAAAATAATAAAAAAGATAATTGGTGATTCAAAAATTCTTTACTTTTCAGATTCATTTCATGGAAGAACTTTAGGAGCTTTGTCTGTCAATGGATTTGAAAATTTAACAAAGCCATATAGACCTTTATTAGCTAATACCATTGAATGTGAGTTTAATAATATAGATGATCTCAAAAAGACTTTTAAAGAGCATTCTGACATAAAGGCAGTTTTCTTTGAATTAATTCAAGGTTCAGGCGGAGTTGTTCCCATAAATGAAGAATTCATAAATTATATTAAAGAATATTCAATGAGAAAAGAGATTTTATTGGTTGCAGATGAAATACAATCTGGCTTATATAGAACAGGTGAAAAATTTGCTTTTGAAAAATATGACATTGAACCAGATGTTATAACAGTTGCAAAAGCATTAGGAGGAGGTTTACCACTTGGAGCTGTAATAATGAAAAATTCAGTTGCTCAGCACCTAGAAATAGGAGACCATGGCTCAACATTTGCTCCGAATCCTTTAGCTTTAGCAGCATCTAAAGTAGTTTTAGAAAACCTTGAAAACATTAAATTTGAAATAAATGAAAAGTCTTTTTACTTTATAAAAAAATTAAAAGAACTAAATACAGAAAAAATAAAAGAAATCAGAAATCAGGGATTAATGATTGGAATAGAATTAAAAGAAGCTGACGAAAAAATTATAGAAAAAGGTATAGAAAATGGAATTTTATTAAATGTTTTGAGAAATAAAATAATAAGGTTATTACCAGCTTTGAATATAACCTATGATGAAATAGATAAAATTATAGAAAAATTGAGGTGTTTATTATGATATTAACTCCAGAAGAATTTAGAGAAAAAATGCATTCAATTCCAGAAGTAGCTTTCAATGAATACAAAACTACTCAGTTCATTGTTGACAACATAAGAAAAGTTAAAGATAAATATGATTCAAATATTGAACTTTTTAGAGTTTTAGAAACTGGATTGATTTGTGTCTATACAAAAGATAAAAACAAAGGTTATACTCTTTTTAGAGCAGATATAGATGCTTTGCCAATAAAAGAAGAAACCGGTGTTTCTTATAAGTCAAAAAATTCTAATATGCACGCTTGTGGTCATGACGTTCATTCAGCAATATTATATGGAACAATTCTAGAAACTATAAAAAATAATATAGATAAAAATTTCATTTTTGTTTTCCAGCCAGCAGAAGAGCATGGTGGTGGTGCTGAAAAAATATTAGAAACAGGATTTTTAGACAAATATAAAATAAATAATGCTTTTGCTTTACATGTAACAGATGAGTATGATATAGGAACAGTCTCTTCTACGAAAGGGACTCTTTTTGCTTCAGCAATGGAATTTGATATAGATTTTAAAGGAGAAGCTGCACATTGTGCTAGACCAGACAAAGGAAAAGATGCTCTGAATGCTGCGAGAGTTTTTTTGGATGAGATTGAAAAAATGCCAAAAAACCCAGAAATTCCATTGGTTATTGGTATTGGGAAAATGCAAGCTGGAAATGTGAGAAATATAGTAGCGCCTACCGCGAAGATTGAAGGAACTTTAAGAAGCATCGATTCAAAATCTTGTGAAAAGTACAGAGAAGATATGAAAAATATATTAAAAGGAATAGAGGTTATAACAGGAGTAGAAACATCATTTAAAATGGGTTCATTCTATAAAGAAGTTACAGTTGATGCAGAATTATTTGATAGGATAGAAAATATTTTGAAAGATCAATATACAATAACTGATGTTGGATTTAAATTCACAGGAGAAGATTTTGGTTTTTTTACAAAAAAGTATCCTTCTTATATGTTTTGGCTAGGAACTAATGAAGGAAAACAATATGGATTGCACAATCCAAAATTTTTGCCTTCTTCGAAAGTTATTGATATTGGTATTGATATTTATAAAAGAATAATAAACAATATTTAATAATTAAAACGAAGCGATCTTTTAAAGAGATGCTTCGTTTTTTTTTTTGATTAATAAAATCAAGTTAAACTCAAGTTAAAATTATGATATAATGTGATAAAAAAAGGAGGGGGATAAATGAAAAAGATATTACTTTTTTTATCCATACTAATACTAGCAGTATTTGGTATTTCTGCAACAATAATATTGGACAATGGAATGTTTTTTATCGGAGAAATAGAAGAAGAAACTGATGAGAATGTTGTTATAATAAAAGATGGGTTTCGATATCAATTTAGTAAAGACAATATTTTTAAAATATCAGAAGAAGATTTGACAGAGGAAGAGGTTAATAATCTTTTGAATCCACCTGAACCAAAAGAAGTCGAAAAAGACAAGCCCGAAACAAAAACAAAAATTGAACCACAACCTATTCCTCAAGAAGTTATTGATAGATATAAAAAAAGAGAGTGGGAAAGAAGGACAAATGCCTTTGCAGTAGATCCAGTTGCCTTTTTACTAAACAAGCATGTCAAGATAGATTTGCTGACGTTTTTTAGTAGACAAAACAATGGAGGCTGGATAAATGAATTTGAGGCATATGATGATGAGCTTAATTCTTATCATGTTAAACATGCATTTTATAGAGTTGGAATATTTTATAGTTTTGAAAATATTTTTGAAGGAATAATTATAAAAACTCTTGTTGGCATGGGTGGAGTTAACGTGGTAGCTTTGGATGAAGAAAGAACAAGTATAGATCCAGACTCTCAACATATTGTTTTTTCTTTAAAACCCGGAGTTTCATATTCTTATCTTTTAAACAATAGATTTTTATTAAATGGTGGTTTAGAATATCATTTGAACTGGGTTGCTGAACCAACTGCAGTAATACCAAAAACAATAACAGGCTTAAAATTAGACGTCAATATAGGTGTTGCTTTTTAATAAAATAATCTCGCATTTAATGCGAGATTATTTTATTTTTTCATAATATAAAAAACATAACCATAGTAATCGTTATATTTTCTGTACATATCTGTTTCTTTTTTATTGGCAGATAAAACTTCTTGCCATTCTTCATTATCTTTATGCTCTTTTTCTAAAAATTGTATTCTCTCTAGAAGTGGATTATAGTAATTATCCCACCAACTTGTTTTTGGTATGATAAAAGAATCTACAAAATTGTACCCCTCTTTTTTTATTACATTTAAATTTTCATCTAAATTTTTCATATCTGGATATTCTTTTTCCCAGAATTCTTCTATCTCTTTTGGTAAATCATCTTTCAACCATGTAATTTCACTTACAACAAGAAATCCTCCAGGCTTTATATATTTTTTCCAATCTTTTAAAGCCTTTTCAAATCCCATAATATAAATAGCACCTTCAGACCAAATTAAATCCAACTCCTCTTTTTGGAAATGCTTATCAAGTTCAAACATAGAACCTTTTATAGTTTGTATATTGTTTTCTAAATTATTTTCTTTTGCTTTTTGTTTTAAATTAGATAAAAAATGCTCAAAAATATCCAAAGCTTTTATTTTAGAGTTTGTATTTTTAGCTAATTCAATAGTTTGCATGCCAGGGCCACAACCAATATCTAAAATTTTGGAATTTTCAGATAAACTTTCAACCATTTTTAATGCTTTATTTGTAGAAACGTTATCACCAGGTCCTTCTCTTGGAATATCTTTGTGAATTTCAAAAAAATTCTCCATTTTATTCTCCTTTTAATTTCCATTAAACCCAAAAACTTTTGATCCCAATTTATCTTTAGCAATATTTTCTTTTTCTATAACTTCTTCTTTCATTAAACTATTTGGTAAAACATTTAAAATACTATATTGGAAATTTCTGTATCTCTCTGGGTAATTATTTAGCAATTCGATCAGCAATTTATTGTTGCCATGTTTTGTTTTTGCATATTGGCTCCATCTTTCCCAAATACCATTCTTTCCATATGCTGATCCTATATATTGTTTACCATCAGTTTTATCTAATATCAAATATACTCCAAATATTTTTGATAACATGTTTTTCCATTGTTTGTTGGCATCTGGATTGTTGGTTATTTTTTTCAATTCATCAAAAGAGAGTATGACATTTTGGTATCCAGGAAATTCTTTTAAATACCCTTTTGGAAATATTTGAACAACCTCTTTGTTTAATAATTTTTGGTGCCAAGATAAAGTTGATTTTCCCCAATCAATAATCAATCTACCCTCTAAATCGTATAATGAGTCTACTTTTTCAAATTCGTATTTATAGTAAGGACCTTCATTCCAATTTTCATTTTCTTTTATGATTTTTATATTTTCTGGAAAATCATTTAATATTTTCATATTAGTTATCTTATAAAATCCATATAATAAAGACTGACTTCCTTTGTATTCTGTAAATGAAAGTATATAATCAAAATTTTTGAAAATATCACTCTTTTGAAAGCTTTGGTATTCTTCAAAAAGACCTTTGTTAAAAAGTTCTTTGATGTAGGATCTATTAATTGTATTCCTAATAATTTTTATTTTTTTATCATTGATATTTCTTATTTTTAAGATTTCTGATAATAACATAAAAAATCTCCCTTTAAATTCTTTTGTCTACTATTACTTCGCCTATTGCAAAATCCTCTGGAGTAGTTAATTTTATATTCATCTTATCTCCCTCTACTGTAAAAACTTTTCCATATTCATTCAAATATATTGATGCATCATCTGTAAATCTGTTTAAATGAGTGTCAATATTTGAATATGCTTTATACAATTTTTCAAAGTTAAAAACTTGAGGCGTTTGATGTATTTTTACTTTTTTTCTATCGAGCATTTTTTCAATAATTCCGTTTTCAACAAAAGAAATAGTATCTTTTGAATCTATTACAGGTATTGCTGAATTATTTTTTTTAGCACATTTATAGATGTCTTCTATCAAGTGGTCGGTGATGAAAGGTCTTGCAGAATCATGAATGAAAACATAATTTACATTAGAATAATTTTCATTTATAAATTTCAAACCGTTTAAAACACTTTCTTGCCTAGAATCTCCACCTTTTACAATTTTTATATCTCCCATGGTTTTTAATTCTTCTTCAGTTTTTTCGAAAAACTCTTCGCTAGTAATTACTACCACTTCATCAATATTTTTATGATAAAAAAGTTTTTCAACAGATATTTTTAATATAGATTTATGTTTTATTCTATAAAATTGTTTTGGATATTTTAGTCCTGAACGATTTCCTTTTCCTGCTGACATTATTAAACCTATGTTCATCCTTAATACCTCCTTTTAAAAAAAGTTTTTTATAATTAATAAAAATATATTATAATGTATATGATAATTATATCAATTGAGGTGAAAAAATGATAATTGCAATATTGGCATTAAATATATTAGTTGTATCTTTTATTATAATAGCGACACTTAAAATTTCACAAATAGAGGATGTCGCTTCTTTTTTTAAATATATTCCTTCATTGATAGGCTTTTCCTTTATGGCATATTTTTATTTTAAAATGCAAAATACAACATCTGATTTAGTTTTTCAATATTTTATCCAAACTGTATTGTACTTTCTTTCCTCAATTATATCTATTATTATAGCTTTTGTAAAAGATTTAAAAAAAAATAAATAATTGGATGGTGATATAGATGAAAATAATCGGTGTTGATTTAGGTGGCACAGAAATAAAAGCTGGTTTAGTAGATGAAAAAGAAGGTCTTTTAAAGAAAACAAACAGAGCTACAGAAGTTTATAAAGGACCAGATAAAATAGTTGAAAATATAAATGATGCTGTAAGAGAACTTGATCCTGAAATGAAAATAGATGCTATTGGCATAGGATCACCTGGCTCTATAGATAGGAAAAAAGGGATTGTAAGATTTTCTCCAAACTTCCCTGAATGGCATGATTTTAAGCTAGCAAAAAAATTAAACAAACTAACCAATAAAGAAGTGTTTGTTGAAAACGATGCCAATTCATTTACTCTTGGTGAATGGTATTTTGGTAAGGCAAAAGGAATGCAAAATTTTGTTGCAGTAACTTTGGGAACAGGGGTTGGATCAGGGGTGGTTACACATGGAGTATTTATGACTGGAAATGATGGAATTGGTGCAGAACTTGGTCATATAGTAGTAACCCCTAATGGACCACTTTGTGGTTGTGGAAATAGAGGATGTTTAGAATCAATAGCATCTGCAAAGTCAGTTGCAAGACATGCAAAAGAATTAGCAATTAGATACCCAGATTCAAAAGTTTTACAAATGGCAAAATCAATTGAAGACATAGAATCTAAACATGTTTTTATGGCTTTTGAAGAAAATGATTATCTTGCGAAAACCGTTGTGCAAGATACTATCGATGCAATGGCAAGAGCTTTTGGGGCTTATATACATATCTTTAATCCAGAAATGATAGTAGTTGGTGGAGGTATGTCAAAAGCTGGAAAAACTTTGTTTGAGCCATTGAGAGAAAGGGTGAAGAAATACATCATGAAGAGTTTCATAAACACATATAAAATAGAACAATCAAACTTAGTAGAAAATGCAGGAATATTAGGAGCAGCTTCTGCAGCAATTTTCCAAATAAGGGAGGAGAAATAATGCGAAAAACAATTACAAATTATCTTATTGGTATAAATGCCTTGATCTTTATAATGATGTTTATTTTTGGAGGATTTTCAGCTTTTAATAATCCTAGAATATTATTGATTTTTGGTGCTCAATATGGTCCTTTGGTAGCTGAAGGTCAATGGATTAGGCTTATAACAAGTATGTTCGTTCACGGTGGATTTTTCCATATTCTTTTAAATATGTTTGCTTTATTCTACTTTGGAAATGTTGTTGAAAAAGTATATGGACCTTACAAATATTTTTCGGTTTTCATGATATCTGGAATAGTTGGAAATATTTTGACACATTTAATTATACCAGGAAGTTTTTCTGTTGGGGCTTCTGGTGCTATATTTGGTTTAGTAGGACTCTTATTTGGAGCAGGATTTAGAGATGATACTCCAAGAATTTTACAAGGAATGACAGGAACTGCCCTTTTACCTATAATCCTTATAAATGTTATTTTTGGATTTACCGCTCAAAGTATTAATAACTTTGCTCATTTAGGAGGTTTAGCTGCTGGATTTACTTTTGGATGGTTAACCCCAATTAGATTTTCAACATCTTCTTGGAAACTATGGAAATACATTTATTATTTATTAATAGGTGTCGGGGCTGCAAGTTTTATTGCTTTAGTTATATTTGATATAATTTCATTTTAATGGGGGATGATTAAAAATGTCAGAAACGTTATACTATAAAGTTTCAAGAGATCCTGTACATTCTGAAATATTTTTATATCCATTAGAAATAATATTTTCAGATACAAGCTATATGCAACGACTTAGATATTTATCTCAATTAGCAGGAGCTGAGTATGTTTATCCGAGTGCTACACATACTAGATTCTCTCATTCTTTAGGTGTTATGCATATATCTGGATTATATTCAAAAAAAATCTATCCAGAAAACCATTCTAAATTTAGAATATTGAGATTAGCAGGTTTTGTCCATGATATAGGGCATGGGCCTTATTCCCATCAGTTTGATGATATTGTTTATAAGGGTATGGGTTACGAAGATGGACATGATGAGTTTAGAGAAAAAATTATTTCAACAAAAATGATAGATGAAATTATAAAAGTTTATAAAAATTTGAATGATTCAAGGCTCAAAAAAGATATTCTAAAAGACTTATCTCTGACTTTAGACAAAGAAATTGACGAAAACAATTTAGATGAACATTTCAAAGAATTATTAAATAAAATAAAAAATGTTTTTAGCGGTGAATTGAAAGGAGACATTGACTTTAACATAGTTCAAGGCCCGCTTGGAGCAGATAGAATGGATTTTGTACTTAGGGATTCTTATTTTGCTGGTACTAGACATTTTGGTACAGGTGCTGTGGACAGAATTATAAGGAATGCTGAATTATTTGATGATGGCAAGATATGTTATTCGATAAAAGTTATAGACGACATTTATACATCTTTATTCGCAAGATTTATGATGTATAAAAATGTTTATTTTCATAAAACATCTAGAGCTGCGGATCAAATGCTACAAGAAGTATTAAAATCAGCTTATGACATATTAGATCTCCCAAGTAGAGTTGAAGATTTAGATGAATTTTCAAAGTTGACTGATCAAAGAATAGTAGATGAATTAGAAGTTCTTTATGACTCTATATATGGTAAGAATGCGAGGTTTAGTCTAAAGACTGAATCAATGCAAAATATAGAAAAACTGGAGTATGCTCATAAAATGATTGAGAAATTGAGAAAAAGAGATCTTTGGAAAATGATAAAAGAGCTTCCGTTTTCCACAACAGGAGTAGATCCTTCAGTTGTTAGTATCTCTGTTGCTCAAGACTTTTTGAATAATTTAAAGAAAAACATAAAGAATATTTTAAATACAGAAATTGATAAAATTGATAAAGAACAACTATATTATATTACAGAAAATTTTGATGAGATTTTTAAAATAGATACACCTTATAAATTATCTTTGGTACACCCTGATGAGTTTCTCTCGTCTGATGTTTTTATCAAAGATTTGTCAAATGAAATATTAGATTTTGAGGAAGTGTATACAAAATATCCTGCTTATAAATTTATTCAAAGTAATTTACTTCAAATAGTTAGAATATATATGAAAGAAGATAAAAGAGAAATATTGAAAAAGTATAAATTAATCCCTGGAAATAAAGGGACAAAGGTCACAACGAGGTGGTAAAGTGAATAGAGTAATTCAAGCTGGTTTTGCAAATAATAGAGTTAGAGTTGTAGCAATTGATTCAACTGAAATGACAGCTCATATACAAAAAATACATGATTTATATCCTATGTCTACTGTGATCATAGGGAGAGTGGCTACTGCATCTGTTTTACTTGGTAATTGGATGAGCGAAAAAGAAAAAGTCTCTATATTTTTTGAAGGAGAAGGGCCTGCAGGTGAAATTGTTGCTAGAGCTGATAATAAATTAAATGTGAAAGCTTATATAAAAAACAAAAAAATAGAATCAATGATAAAAGAAAATGGTCATTTTGATGTTCAAAAAGCAATAGGAAAAGGAGAACTACATGTAATTAGGGATATGGAATTAAAGTCTCCAGTTACTTCAAATGTCGAAATAATTTCTGGAGAAATAGCTGAAGATATAGCTTATTATATGAACCAAGCTGAACAAATACCCTCCGCTGTGTCATTGGGGGTATTACTGGATAAAGATGGCGTGAGAGCATCTGGAGGGGTAATGCTTCAAGTTTTAGATCAATCTATGTCAGAAGAAGAATTGATAAATTTTGAAAAGAGATTTATGAGCTTACCTTCAATCTCTAATTATTTAGATGAAGAAAATGATATCAGAGATATAATTAATATTTTCGGAGAAGCAGATTATATAGAAGAAAAAACAGCACAGTATAAATGCGATTGTAATTATACAAAAGTAAAAAATTCAATGGTAAATTTTGATATTGAAGATTTAGAAGATATGAAAAAAGAAGGAAAAGTTGAAGTTAAATGTGAATGGTGCTCTAAAAAATATACAATTGATGAAAAAGATATAGATGAAATAATCGAAGGGAAGGGGAAATAGAAATGATTAATGAGTTAAAAGGTTCTAATAATATAGAAAAATATCAAAAGATTTTAGAAGAAAAAAATAAGGATCTAAATGCTTTTATAAGTAATGATTTTATAGAGGGTAAAAAAGAAGGTGAATTTTATGGAATTCCCTTTGCTGTTAAAGATAATATGAATGTAGAGGGTACTAAAACTACTTGTGCATCAAAAATATTGAAAGATTATAACTCAGTATATACCGCAACAGTGATAAAAAGGCTTCTCGATAAAGGGTTTTCTATTATAGGGAAAACAAATCTTGATGAATTTGCTATGGGTAGCTCAAATGAATATTCTGCATTTGGACCTGTTAAAAACCCGGTAGATACTGAAAGGGTTCCAGGAGGAAGTTCTGGTGGATCCGCAGCTTCTGTTGCTGCGGGGATGGTTCCTTTTTCATTGGGCTCTGATACTGGGGGATCAGTTAGACAACCTGCTTCTTTTTGTGGGGTAGTAGGATATAAACCTTCTTATGGGATATTATCTAGGTTTGGATTAACAGCTTTTGCATCTTCATTAGATCAAATTGGGGTCTTTAGTGAAAATATAGAAGATACAGCATTGATAACAGAATTGATGAAGGGTAAAGATGAAAATGATTCAACAACAATAGATTATAAAAAGAGTCTTACAAAAAATATAAATTCAGAAAGTATCAAAGGGAAAAAATTTGCAATACCAAAAATTGTCTATAATGAAAATGCTGATAAAAAGATAACAGAACATTTTAATAATATAGTAGACATTCTTAAATCTAAGGGTGCTCAAGTGGATCTTGTTAATCTTGAAGAATTAGAGTATTCTGTATCTGTATATTATATAGTAGCTACATCAGAAGCCTCATCAAATTTATCAAGATTTGATGGAGCTAGATATGGTTCAAGAACAGAAGCAGAAGGGTTAACTGAAACATATCAAAAAACAAGAGATAATGGTTTTGGTATAGAAGTAAAAAGAAGAATAATGATGGGGACATTCAATCTATCGTCTGCATATTACGATGAATATTTTTCAAAGGCTTCTAAAGTTAGAAAAATAATCGAAACTAAAATGGATAATTTCTTAGAAAAATATGATTCTTTTATTTTGCCGACAGCTCCGGTTTTACCACCAAAATTCACTGAAAAATTAACACCTTTAGATTATTATATGATGGATATGTTCACTATTCCTGCAAATTTAGCTGGGTTGCCTGCAATTAGCGTACCTGCTGGAAATATAGATGATTTACCTTTTGGATTTCAATTTATTGGGAAAAGATATGATGATGATAAAATTCTTGCAATTGCTAATGCCTTTGAAAAAGAAATCCAAGGAGAGGTGAAATAATAATGTATAGAACAGTAATAGGACTAGAGATTCACACACAATTATTGACCGATACAAAAGCTTTTTGTAATTGTTCAGCTGATCATTTTGAAAATGAAATAAATAAAAACATATGTCCAGTATGTTCAGGGCAACCTGGAGCGCTACCGGTTTTAAATGAAAATGCTGTTAAATTAGCTGTGATGGCTGGTATTGCATTAAATGGAAAAATAAATAAGATATCAAAATTTGACAGAAAAAATTATTTTTACCCAGACCTCCCAAAAGGATATCAAATCACTCAGTATTTCACACCAATAATAGAAGATGCATTTATTGAAGTAAATAATAATAAAATAAGAATAAATAGAATTCATATGGAAGAAGATACTGCTAAAATGATACATGAAGGAGAGGAAATTTCTTCTTCAAAAGAGAGCTTAATAGACTATAATAGAGCAGGTATTCCACTTATTGAGATAGTTACAGAACCTGATATAAAGTCTGCAGCGGAAGCAAGAGAATTTATGGAAAGACTTAGAAATATTCTTAGATATGCTAATATTTCAAGTGGTGATATGGAAAAGGGTGCTTTGAGATGTGATGCAAATATATCCGTGGTAAACGAAGAAACAGGTGATTCTAGTAAAAGAGTAGAAGTAAAAAACATCAATTCTTTCAAATTTGTTGAAAAAGCTCTCGAATATGAAAGAGAAAGATTAGTTGAAATTATGGAAAACAAAGAACCAATGGTTCAAGAAACTAGAAGGTGGGATGCAAATAATAAGAAAACTTTTTCAATGAGAACAAAAGAAGAAGAAGCAGATTATAGATATTTCCCAGAACCTGATTTACCAATATTAGAAATAGATGATGAGTTTATAGAAAAAGTAAAAAAAGATCTTCCTGAATTGCCAGAAGAAAAACAAGAAAGATTTGTAAAACAATATGGGATACCAGAATACGATGCTGGAGTATTGGCTTCATCAAAAGATATGGCAGATTTTTATGAAAAATGTGCAGAATTGGTATCAGATGGTAAATTTTTAAGTAATTGGTTCATGGGTGATATGACTAGGATAATGAAAGAAAGAGAAGATGAAGTAGAAGATTTAAAACTAACTCCTGAATATTTCAAAAAATTATACAATTTAATAAATGATGGAAAAATATCTACAAAAATAGCAAAAGATATTTTTGAAGAAGTATATGATGGAAAAGATCCAGAAGATATTGTAAAAGAAAAGGGACTTGAGCAAATAGATGATGATGAAATGCTTGAAGAAATGGCAAGAGAAATACTTGATAATAATCAACAAAATGTGGAAAAATATAAAAATGGAAAAACAAATTTGTTAGGTTTTTTTGTTGGTCAAGTAATGAAAAAAACAAAAGGTAAAGCAAATCCAGCTAAAGTAAATAAAATATTTGCGAAACTTTTAAATGAATAAAGCCGGGTATGAAACCCGGTTTTAACTTATAAAACTATGAACGGAGTGATAAATATGAAAAAATCATTAGTCTTTATTTTATTGATTATGTCTTTAGTACTTAATGCTCAGATTATTTTCAATATAAAAGATGATGTAACAGAAGACGCATCTTTAACTTTAAGCCCTGCTATTCAATTTGACTATAATAAAACAACAGAAAGTTTATATAAATTTCAAATAAATATTTTTGATAATGATTTATTATATACAGAAAATAAAATATTTGGTAGAACAATAAAAGTAAAAAAAGGCTTTAGATATTTTGATTTTTTTATAAATATACCATTAAACAATTCTCAATTTGGAATGGGGTATGAAGAAAGAAAAAAAGATTCATTATTTGGGGTATTAAATACATTAAAATTTTCAAGAACAGAAGTATTTACAGGAGGTTATAGCAAACTAAATTATAATCTCTATGAATTTTTTATTCCAACATATGTTAAAGGCGCTGCTTTTGGAGTCAATAATGATACTAATAATTTTATGAAATTAAATGTACAACTACAAAGGTGGTTTAAAATACCAATGAGGATAGATATTTCTGATGATTATAGTTTATCATTGAAAATAGTTAATTTTGATAAATACAATAACGAAGGAATGGGTATTGGGATATCATATGAAGATGGTTTTTTCCCGATATTTTTTACAGATTTTCCTTTATCTTTATTTGATCAAGATTTACTTATTGGCTTAAAAGCAGAACTGAAAAATGATTTTGGATATGAAATATATTTAGTTAATAAAAATTTAAACATACCTATGATCTTTATGATGGATGAAGACTCTGGAGGTATTTTCTTTGAGTTCTAAAAATATTGGAATTTATATTCATATTCCTTTTTGTTCTAACAAATGTTTTTATTGTGATTATTCCTCAATAATTACAAAGAACAATACGATAATTGAGAACTATTTTGAAGCTTTAAATAAAGAAATAGATTTATATGATATGCATGATAATAAGATCAAGACAATATATATTGGAGGCGGAACACCTAGTTATGTAGATTTTAGATATATAGAAAAAATAATAAAAAAAATATCATTTAATTATGATATTTCCAATTTAGAAGAATTTACAATAGAAATGAACCCAGAAAATGTTGAAGAAAATCTGCTTAAAAAATATAAATTATTAGGTATAAATAGAATATCTTTAGGTGTTCAGAATACAAATGATAATATTCTTAAAACAGTTAACAGAAATAATGATAAAAAAACTTTACTAAGTGCTGTTGAGTGTGTAGAAAAGTATTTTGAGAATTATAATATTGATTTTATACTTGGTCTACCTGGAGAAACAAAATCAACAGTTATAGAAAATTTGAAATTTATAACAAAATATAAACCACCCCATGTATCGTATTACATATACGATAATAATCATGAATCTGTTTTGAATAGAATGATAAATAATAAGAAAATTGTTATGCCAAATCAAGAAAGGGTTGAAGAATATGCTGATTTAATATATGATTACTTTGAGAAAAATGAGTACAAACGTTATGAGATTTCGAGCTGGGCAATTTTTGACAAAGAGTCGCTTCATAATAAGATTTATTGGGAAAATTCGGAGTATATCGGGTTTGGTGTTTCAGCTGGTGGGTATTATAATAGTACTAGATATGTAAACACGAAAAATTTTTCATACTACATAAAAAAAATAAAAAATAGTGAAAAGCCTTATGAATACTATAAAATAAACAGTTATAAAGAAAATTTAATTGAGACTTTTTTCATGGGTTTGAGATTAATGAAAGGAATCCCTATTAAAAAAATTAAAAATGATTATCCAGAATATTTTGAAAAAATATATTATTTTTTAAAAAATAATGAATATTTTGAAATAAAAGAAAATATAAGACTTAGTAAAAAAGGGATAGATTATTCTTCAAGAGCATTTGAAAAAATATTGGAAATGGGGGATGAATTGCCATGAAAATGTCTGATAGAGTAAAAAACCATATAAAAGAATTAAAAATAAATAAAATTAACCAAGATAAACATCAAACTTGGGATGAATATTTTATGGAAGTTGCTTTTTTAGTAAGTCAAAGATCTTCTTGTACTCATAGAAAAGTTGGTGCAATTATTGTAAAAGATAAAAGAATTTTAGCGACAGGATACAACCAACCTCCCAGTGGATTTCCTCATTGCGATGAAATAGGATGTATCAGAGATGACTTAGAAATTTTAAGTGGTGAACACCAAGAAGTGTGTTATGGTTTACATGCTGAACAGAATGCTCTAATGCAAGCAGCAAGATTTGGTATTAGAACTGAAAATTCTTCTATTTACGTAACGCATCAACCCTGTTCTGTTTGTGCTAGATTAGTTATAAATGCTGGGATAAAAAAAGTCATCTACAGAAATCCTTATCCAGATTCACTTACTAAATTGTTTTTTGAAAAATCTCAGATTGAAACTTCAATTATGGAATAACTTTCAATAAATTACGGAGGTGCAGTTAATGCCATCAGCAAAATATTTTAACTATCTAAGAAAAGATAGAATGTCGCATGTATGGTGCCCAGGCTGTGGAAATGGAATTATAATGAAGTCTTTTATAGAAGCAGCTAACAAACTACAACTCGATAAAAATAAAGTCGCTGTTGTATCAGGAATAGGTTGTTCATCAAGGGTAACTGGTTATTTAGATTTTAACACTATGCACACATTACATGGAAGAGCTATTGCTTTTGCGACTGGAGTTAAATTAGCAAGACCAGATTTCGATGTCGTAGTAATGGGTGGAGATGGAGATATGCTAGCTATTGGAGGAAACCACTTTATTCATGCTTGTAGGAGAAACATGGATATTACAGTAATACTATTTAATAATTCAATTTACGGAATGACAGGCGGTCAATATTCTCCAATGACTCCAACTGATTCATTAGCTTCAACAGCTCCATATGGAAACTTAGAAAATCAGTTTGATCCTGTAGAACTTGCGATTACATCAGGAGCAACTTATGTAGCGAGATCAACAGTTTATCATTTTATGCAATCAGCAAAATACATTGAAAAAGCATTAAAACATAAAGGTATGTCTGTTGTTGAAATAGCTACAAATTGTCATACTTATTTTGGTAGATATAATCAAATGCCAAAACCTTTCCAAATGCAAGAATTTTATAAAAATAACAGTGTTACATTAAATAAAGCAAAAGAAATGACAGAAGAAGAATTAGAAGACAAAATAGTTATTGGTGAATTCGTAAATAAAGAAACAAAAGACTACTTATCTGAATATCAAAAACTTCAGAAAAGATTTTCTGAAGGAGGAGATGCAGAATGAATTTATCTATATCTAAGCCAAGGGCAATTAGAATCTCAGGTGAAGCAGGACAAGGAAATATTTTAATGGGTATGGTCTTAGCTCAAGCTTTAGTAAAAGAAGGTTTTTGGGTTGTTCAAACTCAACATTATGGTGCCCAAGTTAGAGGCGGTTTATCATATTGTGATGTACTATATGATGAAGAACCAATTGACTATCCAAAAGCTGATACATTTAATATAATGTATATCATGCATAATTTAGGGCTAGATCACATAGAATTTTTAAAGAAAAATGGAATAGTTTTTTATGATGATGAGTTCGTAAATAAAATGCCTCAAACTGTTAATAGAATTACAAAAAAAATATTAAAGGTTTCAGCATCTAAAATTGCTTATAAAGATGTAGGCAGTTTAAATGTAGCTAACATGGTTGGCTTAGGAATCTTATCTAAAGTCACAAACATAGTTACTTTAGATACTCTAATAGAAACTATGAAAGAAAATGTAAAAGCTAGCTTTCATGAAATTGACGAAAAAGCTTTAAAATTAGGTTATGAATCAATTGATAAAAAATATAAAATTAAAACAGACAATATAATTACTAAACTAGGAAAAGGCTATGAATAATTGAAAAGGTTTTATAGTTCATTCAAGTATGCTCTGAAAGGACTTAAAGAAATTTATTCATCTCAAAGGAATTTTAGAATACAATCCAATATAGGGCTTTTTGTAATGATTATAGCTTTTTTATTAGATTTACCGGGTACTGACATATTATGGTTAAGTTTTGCAACTATGATTGTCTTAGTTATGGAAGGATTAAATACAACAATAGAAAAAATAATGGATTTTATAAACCCTGATTATAACCCTATAGTAGGGATTATCAAAGATATATCGGCTGCGATGGTTTTAATAGCAGCCGTTTTTTCCGTAGTGATAGGAGTAGTAATATTTGGAAATGCAATTTTCGGTTTAAGTTCTAGATATGGTATAATTATAGCGATTATTTTCCTGGCCTCAATAAAGCTACTTTCTAAGAAAAAGGGAGGGAAAGGTAGTGGAAAAGAAAATTAAAGTATTAATAGTTGATGATTCAGCTTTTATGAGAATGGTATTAAAAGACATTATAGACAAGCAGCCTAATATGAAAGTTATAGGGCTGGCCAGGGATGGTTTAGAAGCAGTAGAAAAAGCTTCTAATTTAAAGCCTGATGTAATAACTCTTGATGTTGAAATGCCTAAATTAAATGGTTTAGAAGCTCTAAAAATAATAATGAAAAAAACACCATCAAAGGTACTTATGGTAAGTAGTTTAACCTCTGAAGGCGCTTCTATTACTATCGAATCGTTAGAACATGGTGCTGTTGATTTTATACAAAAACCAGCAGGAAGCACTTCTTGGACTTTTAGACAAGTTCAAGATGATTTAATCAAAAAGATTAATGAAATTTCTACAATAGATGTAAAAACTTTAATATCTAAAAAAACTGATAGTAAAAAAGTTAGAAAACCATTAAGACTAGCAGGAGATAAAGTTTTATTAATTGCAAGCTCTACAGGAGGACCTCGTTCTTTAGATAAAGTAATACCAAAGTTACCTGGAGAATTAAATGTTCCAGTTTTAGTAGTTCAACATATGCCAGCTGGATTTACAAAATCTTTAGCTGAGAGAATGAATAGAATATCAGAACTTACTGTAAAAGAAGCAGAAGAAGGAGACATACTAGAAAAAAATCATGTATATGTTGCTCCTGGTAATTATCATATGGGTCTTAAAAAAAATAGTTCAGGAAAAATAAAATTATTTCTAGATTCTTCTGATAAGATAAATAATGTCAGACCCGCTGCTGATTTTACTTTTGATCAAGCCGCTGAAATATTCAATTCTGGTTGTGTTGGGGTTGTATTGACTGGAATGGGAAGAGATGGAGCTAAAGGTGCTTTTAAAATAAAGCATTATGGGGGAAAAATTATAGCAGAAGCTAAAGATACATGTGTAGTTTATGGAATGCCTAAAGCAGTGGTAGAAGATGGTTATGCAGATCATATACTACCTAATCATAAAATAGCTGAAAAAATAATTGAGGTGTTGGAGGAAAAATAATGCATTATTTTAAAAGTAAAAAAGTATTCATTATACTAACAATGATATTATTTTCTTTATATTCATTTGGAATTGAATACACGGTAAAACCAGGGGATAATTTGACTAAAATATCTAAAAAAACAGGAGTTTCTGTTCAACTAATAATTGAAGCTAATCAATTTTTAACTGAACAGAAATATCTTAAATTAAACCAAAAGATTAAAATTCCAGATGAAAATGTTTTCATATACGAAATTAAATCTGGGGATAATATTTATGATATTTCTAAAATATTTTTTATTAGACCTGAAAATATTATAAAAGAAAACAACATAAAAAATGCGAATAATATTTATATTGGACAAAAGTTAAAAATTCCTTTTGATAAAATGGGATCTTGTTTTAATAAGGATACTAGTATTAGTTGGCCAATAACAGGATATGTGACTTCTGAATATGGATATAGAATTCATCCTATCTATAACGTAAGAAAATTTCATCATGGAATAGATATTGCTGCACCAACAGGAACACCTATTTTCTCAGCTAGCGATGGAATTGTTGTTGAAGTAGAAGAAGATAGTGGTTATGGTAAACATATTGTTGTTAAAGGAACAAACGAAGAATACATATATGCTCATTTAAGTGAGTTCAATGTTGTTCCGGGAGTATTAGTAAAAAAAGGCCATCTTATAGGAAAAGTAGGAAATACTGGATTATCAACAGGGCCTCATTTGCATTTTCAAATCAATGACAACTTGAAGTCATCACTAAATCCTAGATATTATTTGGGAGATATGAGGTACGCTTATATTTATCCAAATGATTTTTCTGCGATGGGTGGAGAATAATATGTCAAAAAAATCATATGTATTGATATTTTTTATAGTTTTCATTTTTATAACAAGCTTTTCTGAAGGAGTTTTCTTTCAGTGGAGGAAACTGGATGAAAATTATTATATAGAAAAAGATGGGGAATATTATTATGATTTAGAGTTAATGACTCATAAAGCCAACAAAACACTAACTGTACATAATAACACCTTATTTTATATATCAAATGGAAAATGGAAAGTATTTATTTTTCCAAAAAATAATATGATGATAATTAATTCAGCAGAATCATATGCTTTTTCGGAAGAAGATAAATTGTTTCAGGGTGATAAATTATATTTAAAAGATGAAATTATTTCTAAAGCATTGAATTTAGAATTGATCAAATCCTCAGCAGGAACTTTTTTCAATGTACCTCTCGCAAAGGTTGAAAGTATAAATACCTATATAAAAAAAGAATCTGCAAGAACAATTATAGAATTTTCAAATGAAGTAACACCAAAAATATATCCTTTGACAAATAATACAGGATATTTAGTTATCATAGAAAATGCACAAATACCAGGAAATTTTATTGAAAAAAATTATGATAACAAAATTGATTATATTACTGCATATCATCAAACATCAACTATAGTTTGGGTAAAGATAAAAATAGATGTGAACCATTCTGTAAAAAAAACATTTGAATCATCGAGATTAATCTTAGATTTTGTTTTTGAAGAATCTGAATTCCCTGTAGTTGTATTAGATCCTGGACATGGTGGTTGGGAACCTGGAGCTGTTGGCTTAGGTAGAACATTAGAAAAAGATTTGACTCTAAAAGTTGCTCAAAGAACAAAAGAATTATTATCAAATTATTCTTTAGAAACATATTTGACTAGAAGTACAGATGAATATATAGATCTTTATGGAAGAGCCAAATTTTCTAATGATAAGAATGCTGATTTGTTTATAAGTATTCATTTAAATTCTTTCCCTAGTTATCCATCTACAAGAGGTTCGGAAGTATATTATTTTGATTTTTCTCGCTCTACATACGCGAGGATGATTGCTTGGAAAGAAAATTTGGATTTTAATAAAGATAAAGAATTATTAGATAGTTGGACTAACATAAAGGAATCCTCAATAAAAGAAAGTTATTCTTTTGCAGAAGTACTAGAAAAACAAGTTGAAGAAGATGGTTTTAGAAACAGAAGAATCGAACCAGCAGAATTTGCTGTATTGAGATACACAAGAAGTCCTGCTGTATTATTTGAATTGGACTTTTTGAGTAATAAAGAAGTAGAAAATAGTTTTAATAATGGTGATTATGTAGAAAAATTCGCTGAAATTATGAAAGATGCTATAATTGAGTATTTTGATATAAAATAATAATAAGCCAAGATTTTATCTTGGCTTATTTATAATATATATCAATATCAATATCTCCATAATTTCTTGATTCATCTAACTTCAAAACTTTTAAATTGTCAATATTATACTTTTCATGTTTAGATCTTTCCAATATAAAATATCCACCATCTTTGAGTATTCCATTGTTAGTGTCCATAAATCTTATCAATTCATCACAAAAACCTAAGTTAAAAGGAGGATCGGCGAAAATATAATTAAAACTTAAGTCATTTTCAATTAATGATGGAATAACAGTTCTAAAATCCCCTTTTATAGGATTAATTTTATCTTCAATTTTTAATTTTTTAGCATTTTTTTTAATTACAGAAATTGATTTACCATTCACATCTATGAGATAAGAATTTTTAAGCCCATTGCTTATAAATTCAAAACTTACCGCGCCACTACCAGAAAAAATTTCTAGCATATTTGCTCCATTAAAGTCAAAAATATTAGTTAGAGTTCTTCTCAATTGACCAGGAGTATACCTAGTTTTACTACTTTTTACAGTATCAAAATTCAATCCTTTCATTGTCCCTGTTTCTATCTTCAAAGACATAATACCACCTCAAAATGCTTTAATAAGATCTAAATTATCTTTATATCTTCTTTTTATTTCTTTTTTTATTAGTTCTAAATCCAAATTTGATTCCAATAAATCATCCACATCAGATTTGACCTTATCTATAATTTCAAGGTCATTTATAAGATCTAAAAATTTAAAATCTGGTAAACCATGTTGCAAAGTCCCGAAAAACTTTCCAGGTCCCCTCCATTTTAAATCTATATTTGAAACTTCGAACCCATCTAGCGTATTAGAAAAATCAAGAAGTCTGTCTTTTGTTTCTTGGTTCAAATTACCATTAACAATTAAAAAACAATAAGCTTGTTTTTTAGAACGGCCAACTCTACCTCTTAGTTGGTGAAGTTGAGAAAGTCCAAATCTATCTGGGTGTTCTATAACCATCACAGTGGCATCTGGAATATCCACTCCAACTTCTACAACTGTAGTTGAAACGAGCACATGGAATTCTTTGTTAGCAAATTTGTCCATTATTTCAGTTTTTTCTTCAGGTTTCATCTTACCATGTAATAGACCTATATTATAATCAGAAAAAATGGATTTTAAACCTTCGTACATATCTGTGGCATTTTTTAAATCAACCTTTTCAGATTCTTCTACTAGTGGATAAATAAAAAAAGCTTGGTTATTTTTTGATAATTCTTTTTCAATGAACTTATATATTTTTTTACTTTTTCCATCAGTTGTTAATACAGTTTTAATAGATTTTCTTCCTTTTGGCATTTCTCTAATTGTACTTACATCTAGGTCTCCATAAAGAGTGAGAGCAAGAGTACGTGGTATTGGGGTAGCAGTCATAACTAAAATGTCTGGAGAAAATCCTTTAGAAATTAAATTTAATCTTTGATTTACACCGAATCTGTGTTGTTCATCAATAACTACAAATCCGAGTTTTCTAAACTCAACGTCTTCTTGAATTATCGCATGAGTACCAATAATGATATCAATATCTCCATTTGAGAGTTTTTCTTTAATAACTGCTTTTTCTTTTGCTTTTGTTTCACCTAGTAAAATTTCAACAGTTATTCCAAGTGGTTCTAAATGTGTTTTAATTTTTTTGAATTGTTGTTTTGCTAAAACACTTGTAGGTACCATAATTGATGATTGATAACCAGATTCATAATTATCTATAATTGATAATTCAGAAACTATGGTTTTACCTGAACCAACATCACCTTGAAGAAGCCTATTCATTGGCTTATTTTTCTTCATATCATTTTTAATTTCTTCATAACAATTTTTCTGAGAATCTGTTAGAGTAAACTCTAAATTATTTTTAAATTGGTCTGAAATGTCTCCAGTGAACTTTTTAGAATATCCTTTAACATTTTCCTCAAAGTTTTTTTTAGAAGAAAGAACAGCTGTTTCAAAAAGAAAAGCTTCATCATATTTCAATGATGATTCAGCTCTTTTTTGATGAAAAAAAGATTTAGGGAAATGAATACCTTTTAATCTCTTATTAAGATTCAAAATATTATAATTATTTTTAAAAGAATTAGGTAAGTATTCTTTGTAACCTATATCATGTTGCAATATATTTTTATTTATTTTTCTTAGATTTTGTTGAGATAAGCCATAAGTTAAGGGATAAACAGGTAAAATTTCAGCTTCAATTTCATCTAGGTTATTTATAATTTGAAACTCAGGGGCTTTCATTTGTTTTTTTCCAAAATTATTTTCAACTTTTCCATAAAAAGCTACCTTTAATCCAGGTTTTAAATAAGATTTGATATAATTTTGATTAAAAAAAGCAACTTCCATAACTCCAGTATCATCTTCAACAGAATAACTATAAATTGTAAGCCCTTTATTAATTTTGTTTTCTTGAAAATTCACGATATTTCCTAAAACAAAATATTTATAAGAATCTTCTAATGAAATTATTTTTGTTAATTTTCTTCTATCTTCATAATCTCTAGGAGTGTAATATAAAGCATCATAAATATTAAAGATATTAATTTTATTCAAATAATTTGCCCTTTTACTACCAACTGTTTTAACATACTTAATGTCTGTAAACAAAGAATAATTGGATTCAGAAAGGTCAAATTCATCTATTAAATACTTTTCCTTTAATTTTATTAAGGCTTTTTTAAAAGAACTTAATCTTTTTATTCTTCTTTCATTGTCTAAAACACCTAAAGGTTTTATAAAAGATAGTAATTTTTTTATATCTTCTTCCATGCTATTTTTTTTGATTAAGTCTAAGTTATTTTTACTTAATGAAAGAAAACTGGGATAAAAGTCATCCCAGTTTTTAATATTTTTCTCTTTTTGTTTAATTATAGTTTCAATTTGTTTAATATAAGATTCTAAGTCAAGATTCATTTTATCTCTTCTTTTTCCCCATAAACTGATAGACCTATTACTTCTGGGCCACTATGACATATGATTGTAGGAGGTAATTGATCTTCAATCACTTCATAATTATCTATACCTAAATTTTTAAACTCTCTCATAAAAATATCGAACATCATATTCATTTGTTCTTTATTATGATTCAACCCATAGGTTTTATATATTTTCACATTATTAGGTTTATCATTAAGAAAATCAACTGCGTTTTTTGCCATTGTTGAATAAACCTTTTTCATACCTCTTATTTTTGAAATTGGATAAATTTGACCTTCATCAACCCCAAGAATAGGTTTTATATTGAGCAAAGTACCTGCTAAACCTTCGGCTTTACCAACTCTACCATTTTTAACTAAATATTTTAGTGTAGGAACACTGAATTGTATAAAAGCTGAATCTTTGATTTTTTGAAGTACATTTTCTATTTCTTCAATAGTTTTTCCAGAATTCAACAACTCTAATATTCTTTTTAAAATCATATAAGAACCAATAGAAATATTTTCTGTGTCTATGATCTTTATATTTTCTTTATTCATAGAATTTTTAACCATTCTACAAGAGTTTATTAGTCCAGACATCTTTGATGAAAAGTGAATATCAATTATTTCTTCATAACCTTCTTCAAAAATCTTCTCATAATGTTTTTGTATCTCTCCAATTGAAGGTTGTGATGTATAAAAATCATTAATATTTTCTATTTTATTATAAAATTCTTCTCGAGTTATATCTTCATGATCAGTATAATTTTTCCCATCTAAAACAATTTTCATACCCATAACATCAAGATCAAATTCATTAATCAAGTCTTCAGTAAGAGAACAACCAGTATCAGCAATTATTTTCGTTTTATTCACTCGATTCATACCCCCTTTATTATTTTTCTATTTTTATGATATTGTTTATTTTGTATATTTTAAAACCATTCAAGTCTATTATACCATTAAGTTCCTCAGACTCAATATAAGGTAATATTTTGGAAATACTATTGTATTCAACATAAAAATCAAGAAGATCAGAATCGTCTTGCCATATCTTAATATTTTTATAAATTGTAAAAGTAATTAAAAACAAAGATATTACAATAGCCATTAAAAATACTATAATTTTGTACATAGTTATCTTCTTTGGAAATATCTATAACTGTCTAAGAATTCTTTTATTCTTTTTTCATATCTAATATATATATTGGAATTTTTATCTAGATTTTTGTAGTATTCATAAACATCTTCATAAGAAGTGACTATATGTTTTACTAAATCTTTTTTGACTTGGGTGTTTTCTAAGTTAAAGTATAATTCTTGTAAAGTAGATAAAGATTCATCTGGGATACCTCTGTTTAAATTTGCCATATGAAAATTTGCCCAACCATCTTGCTCAATAAAATAAAATATATTGTTCATTATTTTTTGATTATCAAAATATTTTAACAAATTGATATTCATACCTATGATTTCTGAATAGGTGTTTTCCCATTCAGGAAATCTATTCCAACCCCCTGGAAGCACTTTAACGGTTTCTCTATTCCAGTGGTCAAAAGAATTATAATATTTATTAATCAAATTATTGATCTCAGTTGTTTTATTTGGTAATTCCTCTTTCATTTTTTCAAGTTGAATCACAACATTATAATACAATTTGGCTATTAATTTATAAGAATTTTTCTCTGTAAAGTAAATAAAAGAAGTCTTCAAATAAGATATTTCATCTAAAATTCCTTGTATAAGCATAATTTTAGATCTTGTAGAATTGCTTTCAATATTTATGTCATAAATAGAGCTTAGATTTTCTCTCAATTCCTTATTTTCAAAAGGCATTAAATCTAAACTTCCTTCATAATTATCTACAACATGTCTATACTCTTCTCTACTTAAATTGAATATTTCTGGTAAATCTTCATAACTTATTTGATTATATCTATAAGGTGTTTCTACAAATAATTGAGCTAAATAAAACATGGATTTACCGAATGTATGATTTGAATCTAAAGATTTTAAAAATAAGTCAAAAGATTTATTAAAAGCATCATTAACTTCATTAGTGTATTCAGTATGAGCTTGTTCTATTTCTTTTACTTTTTGTTCTATTTCTTTTAAAGTGTTAGTTATTTGATTGAATTCTCTAGAACCAGGTGCATAATTATTTAACTGGTTTTTATATTGGTTATATTGATTTTCTAGATTACCAATGATATTAGGGAATTGATTCTTTAAAGCATTATCAATTTCATTAAATTTCGAATACTGATATTGAGCTTTTTTAAAGTAAGCTTCTGACATAGTACTTTGCACTTTTAAGAAAGTAGTGATTACTCCAATTATAATAAGTGGTATTAAAAGATAATTTAGATTAAATTTTATTTTTAATTTTTTTGTTTTTGAATTGAATTGATCTGATACGGCAACTGATAAAATAAATAATGCTATTAAAAGATTAGGGTGCATATGTAATGCAAATTCTGTTCCTGCATGAGCAGCAGTTACAGTGACACTCCAACCTAAAAGAACAAAGAGAATTAGTTTTTCAAGAGGTAATTTAGACCTTAAAGTTTTAAAGAAATAATAAAGTAAATATATTATTAATAAAGAAATAGTTATAAAACCTAATATACCCATTTCTCCTAAAACCTGTAAATAATCATTATGTGCTCTTTTAAAATTATTCCATGCGTATAAATACCTTTGTGGTTCTGAATGTTGTAATTCAGCCATATATTCTATTGCATATAAAGGATAAGTCCCTATACCTGAACCGATAAATTTATGATTTGGATGATCTGGATCTGCGAATTGTTTTATTGCAGAATTCCAAGATAAAGATCTTTCATCCCATGAAGAAATAGAGTTCATTGCTGCAAATCTATCAGTAGCTACGACTTCTCCCCCTTTATTGAATGGAGTATCAAAATTAAACATCATAAATAAAAATAAAAAAGCGAAAATAATTAAAAGCAACCATGTTATAAATTGCTTTGATTTAAAATAAATTAGTTCTTTTTTATCTTTTTTAGCTATTAAAAAGGCTACTAAAGCAAAAACCATTCCTACAACAGTACCTAAATAAACAGAACGAGTCTGAGCAAAAAGAACAACCCATATGCTCATGAATAAAGTTATATAAGAGTAAATTTTTATAAAAAGAGAATTTTTTGGCTTAATTATAAAATATATTGAGACTGGTATTATTTGTGCTAAATAATCTGAAACAAAATTTGGGTTTCCTATAGTTGTTCTTAAAGTTATCCTTGCTGAGGGATCACCAATGTTTCCAAAAAAAAGATCGAAACCTAAAAACTTATTCAACAAACCATCAAAAGCGATGATAGTACCAGTAATTAGAAAGATTAAAAATCCATTTTCTATGAAACTAAAATCTTTTCCAAATCTATTACTAATTAAAATTGAAAAGAATATCAAAATCACAGTATATAAAGCTACTTCTAATGAAAACCTCAGATAATATGGGTTTTCTATTTGTACTGAAATTAATGATAAAAATACAGTACCTCCAAAAAGAGCAAAAATAATATGAGGTATTTTTAGAGATAAATTTTTTAAATAATCTTTTTTAAACAAATAAAAAAACATCAATCCAGTAATTAAAAAAGAGAAAACTAAATGTTTTTGTGTAGAATATTCATAAACCCAATTTGGTATCATTACAAACGGTAATAGTAAGAAAATTAAAAATAAATATAGTATATCACCAGGAAACTTTTTTGCTTTCAAAATAATCCCTCCTAAAGTCATTTAACACCTTTATATATTATCATATTTTGCCTAAAAAAACAATAAAAAAAGGCCTAAAAAGGCCTTTAATTAAGTGAATAAAAATAATTCACTAAAAATTTTCCGGGGACAGAAACACTTAAGGAGGGAGGGTAACCTTCCATGTGTTCTGCAATAAAATTATATACTATAGATATTTAGATGCAAAATACCGTTAGCTTTGTTTGTGATTGATTTAAAGTAACAAACAATACTTATGCCCGTTTAATGAAAAAAATTTCATGTTTATTAAAAATATGAAAAAGATATCATTTTTTTATTATTTTCCAAAAAATATCTTTTAGTTTTAAATAGTTATCATAATCTATACCGTTGCTAAACAAAGGTACATTATTAATAGTATGACCAAATGAAGACCATTTAATACCTGAGGCATTATTATATTTTCGGAAATAATTTTGAATTATATCATCAAAATAAGAAACGTTATTTTCTTTCTTGGAAGAGTTATAGTCAGTTTCAGTTAAAAAAGATAAGTTAGTTTTTTTAATAAAATCTTCATAATTATCGCTTTTATTTATTATATTTATTAAATATTCATATGAATATTTTTGTGAGTTAAGGTTATTAATGTTTATAAAACCATCTCCAAGAGATAAGCCTCCAGTTTCATGATCTGCTAAAAATAAAATGATAGTTTCTTCTGGATTTTGTTCATAGAAATTCAAAGCAGGCTCTAAACTTTCATCAAAAGCAATAGTCTCTTTAATTACAGAAAGGCTATCATGCGCATGAGATGCATGATCTATTCTGCCTCCTTCGATAAAAATAAAAAAATTTCCACCGTTAAATTTTTGAATTCCATAATCAACTGTATCTTTATAGAAAGAGTTATTTCCAGAATCTTTAATCAATTTATTATTAGAATATGCTGTTAAAATTACTTCTGGTTTTTCCGAAATAGAAGCGATGTCAATTTTCGTTTTATAATCATATCCTTTTTTTTCAATATCTTCTTCAGATAAAAATGCTCTACCTCCACCAATAAATAAGTCAAATTGGCTATCTAAAAGTTGATTAGCTAAAGAAGAATATTGTTGTCTACTATTACTTTTGGCGTATATTCCTGCAGGAGATGCATCAACAATTGAATTTGAGGTTATAACAGCAATATTATAGCCAATGTCTTTAAAATAATATGAAATTGGATTAAGTTTATTCCCATTTTTATCTATATTAATTTTATCATTATGAGTTTTTTCTAAGCTCATAATAGCTGTAATAGCTGCTGATGAATCAGTAACACCACTTAGTGATTGAGTATCCAATAATGAAAAATTGTCTAATTTTAAATAATTCAAATCTTTTCCATATTGATTTATTGAATATTCATTTGCTAGCTTCAAGTGATTTAATCCCATTCCGTCTCCAAGAAAAAAGAAAATATATTTAGAAGAAAAAATACTGATTGAAAACAATAATAAAATAAAAATTAAAAATTTTTTCATTTTTATCAACTCCAGTTTTAAATATCCAAAGAATCCCCTGGATTCATTACTTCACATTCTATTTTTAATGATTTAACTTTTGTTTTAAATGAATTTACATCTGCTTTTATTATGTCCCAAGTATTGTAATGCATAGGAATCACTATCTTAGGTTGAATCATTTTAACTGCTAAAATTGCATCTTCAACGTCCATTACAAAATTTCCACCAATAGGGATCATAGCAACATCTATATTTTCTCTTTTTAGAAGCTCCATATCTTTAGTCAAACCAGTATCTCCAGCGTGATAAATCCTTTTTCCTTCAGTGTATATTATAAAGCCACCTGGGTTACCTCCATCTATGATGGTGTTATCTTCTATTATTCCAGATCCATGAATTGCATTTGTCATTTTTAGTTTACCAAAATCAAAAGAAGTTCTACCGCCAACATGCATAGGATGGCCTTTTTCTAAACCTTTCATTATTAAGTAATTTATTATTTCAAAATTACTAACAACCGTAGCTCCGTATTTTTTTGAAATATTTAAAGTATCTCCTAAATGATCTCCGTGCCCATGGGTTACTAAAATATAATCTAAGTTTTTTAATTCATCTTCTTTATATTTTGCAATAGGGTTGGACTCTAAGAAAGGATCAATAATAAAGTTATATTCTGCTTCAATTTTAAAACAAGAATGACCTAAAAATTTGATAATCATCATTTATTCCCCCTTATAAGATTCTATTAAATTAAAAAATTGTTCATCATTTAATTTTTTATAATTTTTCAAAATATAATTCTCAAATTCAAAAATTTCTTTGGAATTAAAGTTAAATTTTTTTACAAAAGATAATACTTCTATTCCATAAGGATACATATAATAATTTAATTGTTTTAGTTCAATTTCATTCTCATATTTTAATTTATTAGTTTCTTTTAAATAAAGTAAAGAATTAGCTTCACATAAAATTTCTGGCCATATATCAACCCTTTCATGATCTGTAGAATCGTCAATTAAAGAGTGAGTGATTTCATGTACAAAATCTTTTTTGTTGTTAATAAAGAAAATATTTGGTTTTACATGAAAAGAACGAAAATATTCAGAAAATAAAAAATATTTTTGTTCAAAAATAAAATTCTCAAGATATTTTTCTATAAATTTCACAGAATTGGTTAATGGATGTTTTAACCATTCATCAGAATAATAAAGTTTATTAGTATTGTATAATTTATATTGATCATCTATAAAGAAATAAGCTTGTTCTTTGTTAAATTGATCTTGAATTTTATTATCTGAAAAAGTAAATCTGAAAGAGAAATTAGAATAATTTAAAATTAGATATTCAGAATAACTAATTTTATTATAAAATAAAAATCTTTTCTCAACAAAATCACTATCAGAATTAGATTTATAAAATAAAATATTGAAACCTGTAGAAAATATGTTTATATTATTATTTTCATCTTCAATTACCACATTAATCGGTAAAAAGATAAATAATAGTACTATAACATTTATTAAGATAACTATCTTTTTATTCATTATTTCTCCTTTTCAAATAAATCATCATAAATAATCCGACAAAAAATAAAATCACACTTATCAAAACATTAGTTTTAAGTCCGAGAAAATAAAGGCTATCTGTTCTCAGGATTTCTACAAAACCCCTTAAAATTGAATATAACATTAAATACAAAGCTGTTATTTCCCCTTTTATTTTTCTTTTGAAATTTATATAATAAAGCAAAAATAAGAAAATCAATGAATTACCTAATGATTCATATAAAAAAGTAGGATGAAAAAACTCATAATTTTCATATCCTGGCATTCTATGCTGAAAAGCGACAAACATTTTCCAAGGTAAATCAGTTGGAGAACCATATGCTTCATGGTTGAAAAAATTACCCCATCTACCAATAGATTGAGCTAAAGGTAAAACAAAAGTTAAAATATCTAATGCTTGCAGAAAATTAAGAGATGATTTTTTTCTAAATTTAGTGTATATGTAAATAGATAAAATAGCTCCTAAAATACCTCCATGTATAGCCATTCCTCCATGATTTATCATTATTATTTCTAAAGGATTATTAGAAAAATAATCAAGATTAAAAGCAACATAATATAACCTTGCTCCTATAACCCCTAAAATTATTCCAAAAATTACTGCTGAATAAAAATCATCTTGAGAAACATCTTCTTTTTTAGCTCTTTTCTCTGCGATTAAAGTTACTATCAGTATTGATAATGCTATTAAAAACCCATACCATCTTATTTCCAAGGAACCTATAGTTATCATTATAGGAGATACATATAAATCACCAGAAAAAGCTTTTGGTAGTAAAAATATTCCTAATATAGAAAAAGAAATTAAAACAGTAAAAACATACATTAAATAAGATTTTTTAGACATATATACCTCCTCTAAATAATTTACTATTATTGTTTTTTCTGATATAATTATATCATAATAAGCGGATATAGCTCAGTTGGTAGAGCATCAGCTTCCCAAGCTGAGGGTCGCGGGTTCGAGTCTCGTTATCCGCTCCATAAATTAAAATGCCCTTTTAAAGGGCATTTTAATTTATTTTTTCATCGTTTATTTCAAAAAAATTGGTTTTAAAGATGGAATCTAATTGAGCTTGTGTATATTCTTTTCTTCCTTTATCTTTATTACTTGCTTCTATATCTTCTATTAAAGAATTTAAATCATTAAAACTCTCCGCTTCTCTTATTATTTCGGCTTCTTTTTCGTTCATAATTTTGTTGTAAGTATTTTTTGCATTTTGATCAGGCTTGATAGTATCAGCGGATTCTTCCCAATCATTTTTAACATCTTCTAAAGAAACTTGATCAAGATTTTGAGTATCTTTTTCTATTTCATCTTCATTAATTTCTAAATCTTCTTCTGAAGTGTTAGAGTCATCATCATTTTTTATTTTTTCTACTTCTTCGGTAGAATCTTTGGTTTCTTCAGTTTCATCTTCTTCTGAATCATAATCATCTAAAATATTTTCTAATTCATCTAAATCAACATCTTTCATTGAATCATCTATCATTTTTTTCAATTTATTGGTTTTTACATCTTCTTCTTCCATATCATCAGATTCTTCATGAGAGAAGTCTTCATCGATTTCACCAAGTAGTCTTTTTAAAGCTTTAGATTTTTGCCAAATAGTTTCTAAATTGTCTAGTTTCAAATTAATTACTTCTTCAAGGATAATTGGTTGTATAACCTCTTCTGGCTCTTCGAAATCTTCAGTTTCACCTGTTGTTATTTTTTTAGTTTGTTTCCCAAAATCAACTGTTGAATATTTTTTCAATAAAAACCAAACTGCAAAAGCGCTTAGAATAGATATAATAAAAATAATAAATGTAATAGTTAGGAAACTACCTGTATTGATATTATTTTTCTCTGTAGTTGTTGAACCATTAGTTGGATTCTTAATAACTAAGTCCCCTACATCAACATCTTGTGTTAGAAGTTTTTCTTGAATATTTCTTACAGATTCATTTGCTAATGCGTTATTTGGAAAAAGGTTTAAAAATTGGAGAGATAATTCATAATCACGATTTTGAAAAGCAGAAAGACCCAAATATAATTTTATTTCTGGTATTTCATCTTCAATTCTTGGAGACTTTTCCAAAGCGGATTCTAAAAAGTTTTGGGCATTCTCATATTCTCCAGATCTGTAAGCCTTTAATCCAGATAAATACAAATTATACGCTTCATCGTAATTTGAAGCGTAAATCATGTTAAAAAACAATAAAAATATAGAAATAATAATTAAAAGTTTGTTAGATTTCCTTCCCATAATTTAAAGCCCCTTAATGTTTGTTGAATACCATAAATAGTTTCATTATTAATAATATAATCAATGTTTTCTTCATCAAATCTTTGATAGTTCCCAGGGAAATTTTTATTTTCTATATCAATATATGTTATAGTGTCTTCGCCAAACACATATAAAATACCATTTTTATTTATAAGTGTTTTCTTACCAACGTCACCATTACCTATAACTTGATAAAATGATCTATTTCCTTTAACATAGATTAGTTTATAATCAGTAGTAGAAATATAAAAATCATTGTTTATAATCTCCACGTCCCTAATGGAATCAAAACTAATACCTGTTGCATTAATAATATCATCTTTTAAAATATAATCATTAAGCGTGTTCTCGCTTAACACAGATATTCTGTTCTCTAAGACAACATAATTTATCCCATTATTTTCTTCTATTTCTACCATTCTTGAATTATTAGATAATATTTCTTTATCCAAATAAACAGAAGAATAATCATTATTGTGAAAAACTCTTAAAATACCATATTCTGATAAATAATAAGCCTCATCACTTTCAATTAGACCATCTTCAACTTTAATAAAATTATTTGAATCTTCATCTAAGACATATATTCCATCTTTCGCTGTGACAATGTATCTATCTTTATATTTATAAGAATTGATTATATCAGTATTCAATAAAATATTTCCATTAATATCATAAATACCTGAGTCATTTTTTATTAGTAATTTACCATCAAAGGAATCTAATTTAGGATTATTATATTCTAAGTCTTTCACTGTAGAAATATCCTCAATTAAAGAAAATTCTGAGTAGTTAATAGGTAAATTAAAATCATTGCTTTCCGTATCAACATCTGAATCAGTTTGACTTTGCGTAGAATCATTTTTTTCTTGAGAAGATCTTAATTGTTCATATGTTTCAATGAAATCATCATCTTCAAACTCTCTTATTTCTGGGAATTCAAGAGTATCCTCAAGTATTTTCTTAATATTGTCTAAAACTTCAGGTTTTGAATAAATGTCATAAAATTTATAATCGTACAAAAGTTTTGTATTTGCCTCATTCATTAATGAGCTATTAACTGTAACTATTCCATCTGCTTTGCCGTTAATGAATTCAGGATACAATCTTGAAATGGAGGATTCACTTAGATCCATATTAATACCAGAATTTTCACCGGCTATAGTTATATAATTTATATCTTCTCTAAGTCCAAAACTATTCAATTTGTTTAAAAACTCAGAATTAGGAATTAAATCAGAATAGTAATTATTTATTTGTTCAAGGAAAAAATTGGTGTTATATTTGATATTAAAAGAGGCTTCCTCATTAACATTTAAATTTTCAATTAATATATCAGTTGGCTTTCCGTAGATAAGATTAAAAAATAAAGGATTTGCTAAATTAGTTCCTTTATTTGGTGTTGAAATTAAAACAATGTTTTTTACATTATTTATATTCTCATCAGACTCAATTGCGTATCTTGCTATCAACCCTCCTACACCATGTGCAATTATATCAAATTCTCTGTTTGGAAGTCTTTTTAATTCTTGTGCTAATCTTTTAGCTTCAAATTCTATATATGATTTTGATCCTGTTCTCATTAAAAATCCTTGATAAGAATCGTAATAAGTCTTACTTCTTGTATTAACGATTGGATAATTATATTGCCAAAGTGTTCTTTCTTCAAAGAGTACAGACCAAAAATTGCTACCGTATGGATTATCAGAAGTATTTGTGTTAGATAAATAACCTATAAAATTAATATCTGTACCAGGAACTAGCAAAACATCAGGTTTAAAAGTTGAAGGTTTTTCTGTTAATGTTTTTAGCCCATAATCTGATTCTTTAGGCGATTTAACAATCAAACCTATTTTAGAAAAATGAAATGTATCAGCTTCAATATAATAAGAATTATCAACTTCTATAATTTTAGCTCCTGAAAATTCACTTATTACAGGAGGTTCTGAGTTAGATGCATATGCTAAAGAAAAATTAGTGAAATTATCTCCAAAATAAAGATCATCAGGAATTTTATATCTTATTTTCATAGGTAAAAGAGAAGATTCTTCCACACCATCAACAGGTTCAATGGAAAATATTTTTCCATGGAAATTAGCCATTGAACTAAGATTTTGATATTCTATTGAATCATTCGGTACCTCCTCGATATCAAATCTTTTATCTCCATTATAAGCGTTTTCTGGAATAATAACTTCTAGTTCTTTTGTTCTTTTTTGATCAGGGGCTTCTTGAGAGTCAAAAATCATTGGAATAAAAATAAATGAAGCAATAATTAAAACAACAACTCCAGAAATAATCAAGAGTATTTTTTTGTTAATTTTATATCGAATCCTTTTTAAAGATAATAATAATTTAGAAATTAAATTCTTTAATTTGTTTTGTTTATTTTCGTTGTTATTTTCTTCAGCCATTAGTAACCACCCTATTTTTTTTCAATATAACTTTTAATTTTAATTAAATCATAATAAAAATCTTCTAAATCGTTTTTTTTGAGTATAGTACCAATTTCTTCAAATAGATTATCAGCATATTTTTTTGCCTGCTCATGACCAACGAGTTTTAGAAGGGTTAATTTATTTTCATCAGTATTAACGTTTTTCCCTAACTCTTCTTCTGTTGAAAAAACATCTTTCAAATCATCATAAATTTGGAATGAAATTCCGAATTTTAATCCAGAGCTATAAATTTCATCAATATTGTTTGTTTTATCTTTTAAAATAAAAGGAAGTGAAAAGCACAAACCAAACAATTCACCTGTCTTTTTTCTATACATATTTATTATTTCCTCTTTTGATGGTGATTTTCCTAATTTCTCAAAAAGAACATCTTCTGTTTCACCTTCAATTAATTTCAAAGTTGAAGTTGAAAAATGTGAAAATAATCTATTTTTTATTTTAAGAGAGTCAATTTTCAATTCAGAAATAATTTTTAAAGGTAAAACAAATCCATAATCACCAGCAAGAAGAGAAAGATAGTCTCCAAAAACAATGTGATTTGTTTTTTTGCCTCTTCTTAAAGAAGAATTATCTATTTCAGGCATATCATCGTGTATAAGAGATGTTGTGTGTGTTATTTCAACTAAAAAAGATAGGGTTTCAATTGCAAGAGAATCATTTATATCTAAAAGTTCAGAAATTCTATTGATTATCCAAGGTCTTAGTCTCTTTCCTCCATTCATCAAGCTATACTTTAATGATTTTTTAATATCTTCATTTATTTCAGAGTTGGTTATGAATGAATCGAGTTTTTTCTCGAATACTTTCTTAAAATCAAATAAAAAATCCATAAAAACCCCCTAAATCATACCATATAATTATTCATCGTCTTTATTAAAATAATCTTTCATGTTGTCAATATTAAACTCATCTAATATTTTCTTTAGATCATTTCTTTCCTTGTCGTCATCCCCTAAGAAATCAACCTCTACAGTATTATTTATAGCTATATCATCATCTAAGTAAATTGGTATTTCACTTTTAACTCCTAATATAATAGCATCTGAAGGTCTAGAGTCTATTTCTATAGTATTTTCATTTTTATCAGTTAAAGATATTGTAGAATGATAAATATTATTTTCTATTTTTGTAATAATTATTTTATTAATTTTATAGTTTAGTTTTTCTATAGAATTTAAATATAAATCATGTGTTAATGGCCTTTCAAATATTTCTTTTTTTAATGCCATTGCCATAACCCCAGCTTCGCATGGGCCTATCCAAATTGGTAAAGCTAGATGAGTTTTTTCCAACAATAAAAAAATTACTGGAGTATTAGAAACTTTATCTAAGCCCATTGTGATCTTACTTATTCTTTTCATAGTCTATCCCTCCTGAAGGCTTTTTGTGATCTCATTTTTTATATGTTCTCTCAACTCTCCTTCACTTGCAAAAGTTTTTGGATCAATTGGCTTAAATATTTTCACTTTAATAGTGGTAGGTTTAAACAAAAAAGATCCTTTTTTACTCACATTGAATGAACCATCAATTGCTAAAGGTAAAAGGCTAATTCCATATCTAAAAGGGACCATTAAAGTACCTTTTTTGAACTCATCTATTTTTCCAGTTTTTGTTCTTGTGCCTTCTGGAAATACTGTAATAATAGAACCTTTTTTTAAATTTTTTGCAAATCTTCTTAAAGAAGCAGCTCCAGATTTTGGGTCTTTTCTGTTTATTAGAACACTATCTAAAGCAGTTATATATTTACCAACAATGGGCATTTTTGCTAATTCAATTTTAGCTACAAAACCACTAGGATAAATATAACCAAAAATCAGAGGAATATCAAAATAACTCTGATGATTACTGACAATAACATAAGGACCTTTTTCTGGTATGTTTTCTTTTCCATCAACTATAACTTTACAAAACAAAGATCTTAATATTATTCTTCCGAATTTTTCTACAGTTTTTCTAACATATGCTTTGGACTTTTCTTCAGATTTTCTTTTTAAAATTTTTGCTTTAATTAAACCGTATGAACCGTATATAAAAACTAAAACAAAAATAACTAAATAGAAATATATATTCAGAAAGAATAATCCTATGTTTTTTAATAAATTCATAACGAGCCTCCTGTTATATTTTGGAAGTTATTTATATCTTTTACTTCATCTTTAAAAATATAGTATTTTTTGCATTCAGATAAAACTTCATCTTCTAGTGAAAATAAATTTTCAGTTTTATTTTCTATTTTTTTCAATATGTCTAATTTGGATTTAGTAACAGGTTTTGAAGGTAAAAAAATTGTACAAGAATCAGTTTGTGGTTTGATAGATGTATCATAAAACCCATAATGTTTTGAGAGCTTTATGGTATCTTGTTTATCATATCCAATTAAAGGTCTTATTATAAGTTTGTCTGTAACTTCTGAAATTGAAGTAAGGTTTTCTACTGTCTGAGACGCTACTTGACCTAAACTTTCACCTGTAATTAAAAGTTTGGTGCCTGTTATATCAGAAATTTTTGATGCTATTCTCATCATAGATCTTCTTTGTAAAACAACAATATTCTTGCCTCCAGTTTCTTTGTAAGCCTTCTGAACTTTAGTTAGAGGAATCATGTATAAATGAATAGGGTTTGAGTTATAATAAGATAATTTTTTTGTTAGTTCTATTATTTTTTCAACAGATTTTCTCCCGGTAAATGGCGGGCTATGAAAACTAATTGCATTTATAATCATGCCTCTTTTTTGCATCAGTGTTCCAGCTACAGGACTATCAATTCCCCCAGATAATAATAAAGAACCTTTTGAAGAAACACCTACAGGAAGCCCTCCAGCACAAATTATCTTTTCTGAATATAGATAAGCTCCCTCTTGTCTTATATCTATATAAAGAATAAAATCAGGTTTTTTAACATCTACCTTTAACTCATTAAAATTATTTAATATTTTTTCTCCCATCATGGAAGCAAATTCAATACTTTTATGTTCAAAGGTTTTGTCGGCCCTATTAACTTCTACTTTAAAACTTTTAGGTTTATTTTTAATAAGATATTCTTCTACCAATTGAAATGATTTTTTTTCTATATCTTTAATACTTTTATTAACCATGTGTACATAAGATATTGAATGAATTCCATATATTTTCTTTAGACTATTATCTAATATATCCTTTTCATAGCTATTTATTTCATTACTAATATTTATATAAAATCTATTGTTAATTCTTTTAATTTTAACTTTTCCTAGTAGCATTTTTTCAATATTTTCCTTTAATTGGTTCATAAAGATCCCTTTATTTTTATTTTTAAGGGCTATTTCATTCGTTCTTACTAATATAAAATCCAATTTAGTTACCTCCAATATATTATTCATTAAAATTATAACATAGAAGATAAAATTAATATATAAAAAATGCCCCACAATATTATTGTAAATGCATACAAACATTTAAGTAAATATATTATTACAGATGTACTTTTTTTATTAAAAAATTTAATAAGTCCTAAAACATCAATTAATAAAGAGTTATAGAATATCTATTGAAATGAACTATGTTAAATACGATAAAAAATATCAATATTGACTAAAAATTATAAAAAAAGTATAATTTTGGTAAGTGACTGTTCAGTCAATTGACGCGAGGTGTTAATAATGGATATTTCCAAGTCAACAAATAAAAAAGATATTATAGCTGAAAAGGCAATAGATATTATAATAAATAGAGGTTTATCTAAATTAACAATGGATGAAGTTGCGAAAGCCTGTGATTACTCTAAAGGAACTTTATATAATTATTATTCTAACAAAGACAATCTTATAGTTTCTGCTTTTATAAAATTAATAAATAAGTTTACTTATAGAATAGAAGATATAGAAGTCAAAGATAATGAAAGTTTAGAGGATAAGGCAGAGTTTTATTCAAAAATATATTCTAAATTATTTACATCATTGACTACTCATGAAATATTGAGAACTTTCGAAATAATTCTTGATTCTGTTAATAACAAGAAGAATTTTTCTCCCTTAAAAAATACATTTGAAAATTATTTTACTGTTGTATTAGATAAATTTGAAGATGTTTTTGAGTCAAAGAACAAAGCTTTAATGGTTCAAGCTATGTTAGTTGGATTACAATTATATAAAGTTTTTGGAGTTGATTTTGAAGAAGAAACACTAACAAAAGAATTAAAAGAAATCATTCTAAAATTAAGTAAATAAATTATTGTGGAGGTGTAAAAATGGGTATTTTAGATTCTATGAAAACCATGATGATGAAACAAGCATCAAAGTTAGTATCTAATGTTGTAAGAAATGCTGATGTTGAACAATTAGGTAAATTATTTTGGACGTTATCAAAATTCGCAAAAGAACCAGCTAAAAGTGGATTAAGACATTTAGCAGAAGGTGCTGATAGAGGAGATCCAATGATTCAAAATTGGTCAGAACTCTTTAAAAGAGCACATCCAAATGTGGTTGAAAAGGTAATTAATAATTTAATAGTAAATGAATTTGCAATTGGGGAAAAAGTCAGACAAGAAAAAATGCATGAACATAAAGTAGTTTTACCAAAATTAGCAGTAATTTCACCTACATATGCTTGTAATCTAAGATGTGTTGGTTGTTATGCAGCTCTTTATGGCCATAAATATCAACTATCAAAAGAAGAAATGAGAAGCACAATAAAACAATTTAACGATTTAGGTATTTATTTCTTCATATTAACTGGAGGAGAACCGTTTGTTTATCCTCATTTATTTGAAGTATTAGAAGAATTCAATGATTCATACTTCATGATCTATACAAATGCAACATTAATAGATGATAAAAATGCTCAAAGACTAGCAGAATTGGGTAACGCTACTCTTGCAATATCTGTTGAAGGTGACGGTGAAATGACAGATTGGAGAAGAGGTAAAGGTGTTTACGAAAAAATACAAAGTGCTTGGAAGGTTTTAAACAAACATGGAGTTATTTTTGGTTCTTCAATTACTGCAACAAGAAAAAATCATGATATGATTATGGATGATGAATTCTGGGATTACTTAAAAGAACAAGGTGTTGCTTTTGCTTGGGTATTCCAATTTATGCCAGTTGGAGCGGACGCTTCACTAGAATTAGTTCCCACACCTGAACAGAGATTGGAAAGATTTAGAAAAACTGAAGAACTAAGACTTGGAGGTAAATTCTCTTTTGTTGCTGACTTCTGGAATCATGGATTCTTAACTCATGGTTGTTTAGCAGCAGGTGCAAAATATTTACATATTAATGCAAAAGGTTATGCAGAACCGTGTGTTTTCCAACAATTTGCTGTTGATAATATTAGAGAAAAATCTATATTGGAAATTCTTAAATCACCGTTTTTTGAAGCATATAAAAGAACAATTCCATACTCAGACAATTTATTTAGACCATGTCCTATAATAGATAATCCAAAAGTTTTCAGATCAATGGTTAAAAAATTCAACGCTATACCTCAGCATCCAGGTTCAGAAAGAGTAGTAAATGAGTTAGGTCCAGAATTAGATGAATTAGCTGCAGAATGGAAAGTATATGCAGATCAATTATGGGAAGATGAAGGATATTCTGAAAAATGGCCATCAAAAAGAGGGGTATACAATTACGAAACAAGAATGAGAAGATATGAAAAAAATGAAGATAAATTAGCTTTAGATAAAAAATAATAAACAACCAAAAGAAGCCGCGTTAGCGGCTTCTTTTGGTTATATTATATATATGTTAATCTACATATGATATAATTTATAAAAGAAAACTTTAGGGGGTTTTTAAATTGGAATACGATTTGTTGGCTGTAACATTAAATCCTTCGTTAGATAGAGAATTTGTTATAGAAAATTTTGAAAGTGGAAATCTATTTAGAATAAATAACCCTTCAAATTCAGATATGGAACCAGGGGGTAAAGGAATTAATGTATCGTTAATGACAGCAGATTTAGGGGTTTCTTCTATAAATATGGGATTCCTTGGAGGATTCATTGGAAATGTTTTACAAACAAAATTATCTATAGTAAAAAATATAACAACAAATTTTGTATATTGTACAGAAGAAACTAGAGAAAATATTGAAATAATTGATCCTGTAAAAAATACAATTTCTGAAATCAATTCTATGGGGCCTTTTATTAATGAAGACGATTTATCTCATTTTATGAAAAGATATAAATCTGTAACTAGTTTGGTTGATCATGTATTAGTTTCAGGGTCAATTCCACCAGGGTTACCGATAACAATATATTCAGATTTATTTTCTTATGCTAAAAAACAAGGCAAAACAACTTATATGGAAGCTAATGGGCCACATTTTGAAGAAGCTATTAGAAATAATTGCCCTATGGTAGTTAAACCAGACTTGAGAAAAAGTACCAGAGTATTAGGTCATAATTTAGAATCATTAGAAGATTATTTAGAAGTAGGTCAAAGTATTATAGATTATGGAGCAAGACTTGTTATAATGAGTTATCATGTTGTAGGAGATATGGTATTCACTAAAGACGGTGCATGGTTATTCACTGCTACTGACGAAATAGAAAGATCTCATTTATTTGGCGCTGGTGATGCTTTTATGTCAGGAATAGTAACATATTTAATAAAAAAAGGTTATGATTATTTAGAAGCTGCAAAATTTGGAATGGCTGCTGCAATATCTTCTACTAATTATATAGGGAAAATATTAGGAGCTGAAGAAGAAATAGAAATTTGTAAAAGTAAATTTAAAATAGAAAGACTTAAATAAAGGAGGGACTCTAGTGAGAGCTTCAGATATCATGCAAAGAGATTTAACTGCTATTATGGAAGACGAAACAATTGAAAGATTTATTATGATATGTAAAAGACATGGATTATCTGCTCTACCTGTTGTAGACGATAATTTTAAATTGTTAGGATATCTTAGTGAAAGTGGAGTTATAAGTTCGTCCCTTCCTGGATATTTAAGTTTAATGGAAAGTAGTGCTTTTATTCCAGATTCTCACCAATTTTTTAGAGGTTTGAATAAGATTTTATACAAACCTGTATCAGAATTCATGGTGAGTAAGCCTTTCAAAGTTAATGTTAATGATACAGTATTACATGTCGCTGATGTTATTATAAAAAACAAACTTAAAATTATTCCTGTAGTTGATGATGAAAATAGACTTGTAGGAATTATTAGAAGAATAGGCTTATTAAGTCAAGCTGCAAGAGGTGAATTAATACAAGAAAATGAATAAAAAAATATCTTTTATAACATATGGTTGTAAGTTAAACCAAGCAGAAACAGAAAAAATGGCTGAAAAATTAAGGAATAATAATTATGATATTATTTTTGATGAAAAAAATGGAGACAGTGATTTATATATATTAAATACTTGTACAGTTACTTCTGAAGCTGAAAGAAAGATTAGACAGACAATAAGACGATTAAAAAGAAAAAATCCTAAAATAAAAATAATTGCAACTGGTTGTTATTCTCATACAGATGCAAAAAAAATAAAAGAAATTGGCGCAGATTTAGTTTTAGGTAATTTGGAAAAAAAATATATTGATGAAAAAATAGATGAAGAAGGAATAATAGTAGATAAGGCTTATTGGTTAAGAAAAGAAGATAAAATAGAAATACCAGATAACCCTCTTGGAGAAAGGACAAGAGTTTTTTTGCCTATTGAAGAAGGTTGTTATAACGCTTGTAGTTATTGTAGAATTATTTTTGCCAGAGGGACAAAAATAAGAAGCGTAGAAAAAAATATAATATTAAGTAAAATATCCAACTTTATAAACAAAGGTATTAAAGAAATTGTATTGACAGGTATAAATCTTGGTTATTATGGATATGGAACTGATTACGATTTTAAACAATTGATAAATGATATAGCAATTAAATTTAAAGAAAAAGAAATCAGGATTAGAATTAGTTCATTATATCCAGACATGATTGATGAGGAGTTTTCAAAAATAATAAATCAATCAGAAATTTTTGAAAATCATGTACATCTCTCTTTACAACATGTTTCTAACAATGTTTTAGAAAAAATGGGTAGAAAATACACAAAGAAGGATATTATAGAAGCTTTTAACCATTTAAGGAAATATGACGAAGATTTTTCAATAACAGCAGATATCATTGTGGGTTTCCCTGGAGAAACAGAAGAAGATTTTTCTGAATTATTAAAATTTATTAAAGATAATAGATTATTAAAAGTTCATGGGTTTCGATTTTCCGCTAGACCAAATACAAAAGCAGAAAGACTAAAACCACAAGTTCCTGGAAATATCAAAAAAGATAGAAATAAAAAATTAAGTGAAATATCAAAAAAATCTACAGAAAAATATCTTTTTAAAATGATAGATAAAAAAGTTAAGATTTTACTTGAAGAAAAAAATAGAGGGTATGATGAGTACTATATAAATCATATCGTAGAAAATAAACAATTTGAAGAAAATATTTTTAAAGAAGTCAAAATTAAAAAAGTTATAAATGAAGGGGTGGTCTCAGATGTTTTTTAATGGAAAAGAATGGATAGAATATCCACTTATTAACGCAGATGATCAAGGTTTTATGAACGGAAATTCAGTATATGAAGTATTTAGAACCTACTCAAAAGTACCATTTGCTATGAAAAAACATTATAAAAGACTCAAAAGATCAGCTGATTTTATGAATTTTGAAATACCTGAATTTAAAAATTTCTTAGAAATTATAAACCAGGCTATTAGAATTCATGACTACCCTGAATATAGGTTTAGAATATATATAACTCCTCAAACTTCTTTAAAAAATACATTTTATTGTTTTGTGGAAAGATTAGAGTTTAAAAATGAAGTATTTGAAGATGGTGTTGTTATAAATATTGCTAGAGAAAGAAAACCATTTTCTCCAGTGATACCTTATTATGTAAAAACTCCATTAAACGGATTTATAAAATACATTCATAATAAATACGATTATTTTTATGAATCTATTTTGTTAAATGAATACGGTTATGTAACTGAGTGTACTTATTCTAACATTTTTTATGTGAATTCAAACGTTTTAATCACTCCACATATTTCTTCTGGAGTTCTACCAGGAATAACAAGAAGTAATATAATATCTTTGGCAAAAAGCTTGAGTATGGAAGTTGAAGAAAAACAAAATGTTGAAGCATGGGAATTGTTATCAGCTGATGAAATTTTCTTAACCCACACTTCAATGGGAGTAGTACCTGTTAGAAGGATTTTTCCTGATTTTACTTTTGCCGTTCCAGGACTAGTGACAGAAACACTAATGGACAATTGGAAAGAATTCATTTTAGAAGATCAAACAAATTGGGAAGGTGTATGATTTGGAAGAAAAAATAGGTGATTTTTTAAAGAGATTATCTAAAAAAAACCCGATAATAAAAAAATCTTATTCTATAAATGAAATCAAAAAAATCTGGAAAGAAATAATTGATGAAAATTTGAAAGAAGATACTGAAATAAACAACTACTTCAGTAGAGATAAATTACTCATTGTTTCTTGCAAAGATAATGTCGTGATGCAAGAAATTCTTTTCAGCTCAAACGATTTGATAGAAAAGATCAATAAAAAATTAGATGAAGAAATTGTAAAAGAAATTAAAGTAATACGGAGGTGCACTGATGTTGAACAATGAGTATTCTGGTGAGCAGATTAAGGTATTAAAGGGATTAGAACCAGTTAGGATGAGACCTGGTATGTATATTGGTTCTACTTCTCAAGCTGGTTTAAATCATATGGTTTATGAAATAGTAGATAACGGTATAGATGAGCATATAAATGGATATGCTAAAAATTTGAAAGTAATTCTAAATGCTGATGATAGTGTAGAAGTTACAGATGATGGTAGAGGTATTCCTGTAGACATGCATCCTTCAGAGAAAAGATCTACCCTTGAAGTAGTTATGACAGTACTTCATGCTGGAGGTAAATTTGATAAAAAAGCATATAAAGTTTCAGGAGGTCTTCATGGTGTAGGAGCTTCTGTAGTTAATGCTCTATCTGAATATATGATAGTTAAAGTTTTTCAAAAAGGAAAAATTCATTATCAAAAATATGTTAGAGGTGTACCAGAAGAGCCAGTACAGGTAATTGGAGAAACAGATCAAAATGGAACCTATATAAAATTCAGACCAGATCAGGAAATATTTGAAGATGGAGATATTGCTGTTGATACACATTCAATTGAAACTAGATTGAGAGAAATAGCTTTTTTAAATCCTGAATTGACAATAGAATTTGAAGATAGAAAAAAAGATAAGAAATTAAAATTTCATTTTTCTGGTGGATTAAAAGAGTTTTTAGAATTTAATCTAAAAAAGAAAAAGAAAAACCCAATATCAGAATCAATAAGCATTAATGGTTCTTATCAAGTGAAAAAAGATGAACCGGATATGCAACTTGATCTTGAAATGGTTTATACAAATTCAGATGAAACAAGTATCATATCTTTTGTAAATAATATAAGAACTATAGATGGTGGAGAACATGAATCGGGTTTTAAAGCCGCTCTAACAAGATTATGTAATGACTATGCACGAAAGTATAATGTTTTAAAAGAAAAAGATGATAATTTTACTGGTGATGATGTCAGAGAGGGTCTTGTAGCTATTTTACACATAAAAATGGCCGAACCTATATTTGAAGGGCAAACCAAAGGAAAACTAGGTTCAAAAGCTGCTAGAGAAGCTGTAAATCAAATTGTTAATGAATATCTTACTATATATTTTGATTCTCATCAAAAAGAATCAAAACAAATTTTTGAAAGAATTAAAATAGCAACAAAAAGAAGACTAGCTGCTAAAAGAGCTAGAGATAGCGTTAAAAGAAAATCAATATTTGAAAATTCAACACTTCCAGGAAAACTTGCTGATTGTTTATCTAAAGATTTGAGTGAATCAGAAATTTTTATAGTCGAAGGGGATTCAGCTGGAGGTAACGCAAAACAAGCTAGAGATAGATATTTCCAAGCAATATTACCATTGAGAGGGAAAATTATTAATGCTGAAAAGAAAGACTTATTAAGATTATTAAAAAGTGAAACAATTGTAAATATAACAACCGCGTTGGGTACAAGTATAGGAGAAGAATTCGACATTTCAAAGCTGAGATATGGTAAAATTATAATAATGACAGATGCTGACGTTGATGGTGCACATATCAGAACATTATTATTAACTTTATTCTATAGATACATGAGACAATTAATTGAAAATGGAAATATTTATATAGCAGTTCCACCACTATATAGAATAGAAGTAGACAAACAACAAATTTATCTTTTTACAGAAGAAGAATTAGAAGCAATGAAAGAAAAATACAAAGGTAAAAAATGGAAATTACAACGTTATAAAGGTTTAGGGGAAATGAATCCTGACCAATTATGGGACACAACAATGGATGTTGATCACAGAAAACTATTAAAAGTTAAGATAGAAGACCTTGAGTTAGCTGATGAAACTATAAATATTTTGATGGGAGATGACCCATCTCTTAGAAGAACATTTATTGAAGACAATGCATATAAAGTAAAGGAATTAGATGTTTGATGAAGCTGTCATTTTTTATGGCTAAGCTTATTTTATTAATAATGTTTGTTACAAGTATTATATTGATATTATTCCCCCTTAAAAATAGGGGGAATAATTTATATGGTAATCCAATCAAAAAGTCAAATCCTCTATATACAGTAGAATATAAAAATAGATACTTCTATCATGATTTTTTTGGAGAAATGCTTTATGTAGATGATATAAAATATCCTTCAATACCAATAGTTAATTACTCAAATGACTTTATTAAAGAATTAAAAATAATCAGAGAAATGGAAGGCATACACAATATAATTAAAATTGATTTTCAGAAAAATGAAATTATTTGTTATAATAAAGTTAGAATAAAATACTATGATAAAGAAGAATTGAAAGAATTCTTTAAGTCGAACCCTGATATAAGCAAATTTAAATCAGGGGATTATTTGTTAATAAATAAAGTACTGATAGAAGAAGATTATTAGGGGGGGTATAATGCCTAAGAATTACGTTATTGGACTTGATATAGGAAGCTATTTTACCAAGGGAGTATTATTCGAAGAAGAATTTGATAAATTTAAACCCTTGGCATATGAAAAAATAAAAACAGATGGAATTATAAATGGTGAAATACAAGATGTAGAAACTATTAGAAAAACTATAGAAAAAGTAATAAACAGATTACAACAAAGCCTTCCCAAGAAAGTTAAAGGAATTGATATAGTTGTAGGTTATTCAACAAATTCATTATACATAACACAAGAAAATTTTACTGTTGAATACGGGCAAAAAACTGAAATAAAAGAAAGTGATCTAAATAAAATTAAAACAAATATAATTAGCAAATATCAAGACGATAGCAAATTAATATTGGATTCTAATTTCATGAAATTTATAATAGATGATAAAAGTGTAAGAAATCCAATCTCTTTTTTTGCGCAAAGGTCTTTATCGACAGCTTTGAATATTGTGTGGGTAACAGAAAATTCGTTTGCATTACTTGTTAATGTTTTTAAAAGTATAGTAGATGAATCTGAAATACCCTTTTATGACACTACTTTATCATCTGCATATGCAGTAACAACAGCAAATGATAGAGATATAGGGGTAACTGTAATTGATTTTGGATATCATATGTGTAGAATAATTATTTTCAAAAATGGAATTCCAAAGTTATATTACGCGTTTCCTTATGGAATAAAATATGTTTTAAAAGATATAGCAAATGTTTTAAAGACATCAGAAGAAGAAGCACACAGATTGTTAGTAGAAGAGGGAGTATGCCTTAGAGATACAAAAACAATTAAAAAGGTAGATTTTGAATCTATAGCTGGAAGAGGAGATTCATACATATCTCAAAATTTATTAAACAAAATAATTTTTGCTAGAATGAGAGAAATTATATCAAGACTTAATGGAGAACTTTCAAAAATCGGATATGAAAAAACATTCGAAGTAGGAGCTCTACAAGGTGGTATAGTATTTACTGGTGGAGGAGCTGAGATTAAGAATATTGACCAAACTATAAAAGAACTTATGGGCGAAAACTTTAGAAAAGGAGTTTTAACCCCAAATAGTCATTTTGAAATAAATCCTGAGTTAAAAGGTGATTCCGAATTAATTCCTGTTTTTGGAATACTAGAAAGATATAGAATTGACAAAAATGAAAGAAGAGAAACAGAAAATCCAAACAAATCAAATTCAAAATCAAAAAGTTCTGAAAATAGAAAAGAAAAAGCAAAAAAGAAAGGGTTTTTCAAAAATTTAATAGAAAAACTTACTGGTGGTGAAGATGATGCCTTTTGAAATGGATGAAATTCAAAAAAAAGGACCTTTATTTAATAAAAAATCAAATTATAAAATAAAAGTAGTTGGTGTAGGCGGCGCTGGAAACAATGCAGTTCAAAGAATGATAAGAAAAGGTGTAGACGATGTTGAATTGATCGCTGCTAATACAGATGTGCAAGTTTTAGAAAATTTAGATGCTGACAACAAACTCCAACTAGGAAAAGAGTTGACAAGAGGACTTGGAGCAGGAGGAGACCCTGCTAAAGGAAGAGAATCTGCGATAGAAAGCAAAGAAGAAATAAAAGAATGGTTAAAAGAAACTGATTTACTTTTTATAACTGCAGGCCTAGGAGGAGGAACCGGGACTGGAGCTTCTCCAATTATTGCTGAATTAGCTACCCAAATGGATATTTTAACAGTAGCGATAGTTACAATGCCATTTCATTTTGAAGGTTCAACAAAAGAAAGGTTGGCTTTAGATGGTTTACAAAATTTAAAAAGATCAGTTGATAGTTTAATAAAAATATCAAACGATAAATTAATAGATAATGGAGAAAATATACCAATAGATAAAGCTTTTGAAAAAGCTGATGATATTTTATATCAAGCCATAACAGGTATTTCTGATTTGATAACAAAACCTGGTATTATTAATCTTGATTTTGCAGATGTAGCATCAGTTTTGAAAATAAAAGGTTCAGCTATGTTAGGTATAGGTGTTGCAAAAGGCGAAAGAAGATCTGAAGAAGCTATTAAAAATGCTTTGAATTCAAAACTCTTAGAAGATCAAGTGAGAAATGCAACTGCAGCATTAGTAAACATAGCAGGTAAAAACCCAACAACAGAAGACGTTAGAATAATAAATGAAATCTTAAGATCATATGCGATAGATGATGCGAAATTGAAAATGGGTATTTCTACTGTTGAACTTCCCCCAGAAGTAATTAAAGTAACTGTTGTCGCTTCTGGTTATGACAAACTCCCTGGAGAAGACAATTACTTAGATTTATATGAACAACCAGCTTTATATAGACAATTTGGTAAAACTGTAGTCGCAGATGAAATAACAAAATTAAATAAATATTTAAATGAAAATAGTGATTATGAGTAATGATTTTTATAAATTATATGAAGAATTAGATACATACGATATATTTGGTGGGCTAAACCAACTTGGTTTTAATTTTTCTGATAAAAGAATAACAGATTACCATTTTGAACCCACAAAAGATAATGTTAAGGTAAAAATAAGATATTCTGGAGAACTTCTAAAATTCAAAGATATAAAAAAAGAAACATATGAAGAATTAGTCAATTTAATTTTACTTCAAACTGGTAAAGACATAATAAATGACACCAAAAATACAGATGGTAGTTTTGAATATAATGGATTAAATTTCAGAGTATCTTTTATGAAATCTGTAAATGGTGTATCTCTTGTTATAAGAAGACTACAAAATATAAACGAAGTTTTTGTTAATATACCTGAAGATTTAGAGTCTAAAATACTAAGGTCAATACAAAGTAAAGCAAAAGTGACTATTTTTTCTGGTCCTACAGGAGCGGGAAAATCGACAACTATGGCTTATATAATTAACAAAATAAAAAATGATTATAAAGTCCATTCAATTGAAAACCCAGTTGAATATATAAATGAGAATATAATACAAATAAACATAGATCAAGAAGATCAATCAGATATCTTGAAATATATTTTAAGACAAGACCCTGAAATTATACAAATTGGAGAAGTTAGAGAAGAATATTTTGCTAAATTATTATTCGATTCTGCGACAACTGGACATTCATTAGTTGCTTCTTTACATTCTCAAAATGTCATAAAAGCTTTAAAAAGATTAAATAGTTTAGGGATAAGTGAAGAACAAATAAAAACTAATTGTGATTTGATAATAAATCAAAGATTAATCCCAAAAATTTGTAATGAATGCAGCGGGAAAGGGTGCAAAAAATGTTTTTATACAGGACAAGACGGATATTTAACAGTTTTTGAATATTTGCAAATAAATGAAAAAATATTTGATTTAATAAAATCAAGTGGAGATCTCTTGGTATCTTCAAACATGTATTTCTCATATGAAGATCAATTAAGTGAATTATATAATAATAAGAACATAACTTATGAATCTTATATAAAAACAAAAGATTCTTTTAAAGGATGATAATATGAAATATTATTCAAAGAGTCCAAAAGAATGGGAAAAAATTGATGAAGAAAAAAAAAGAAAGAAAAAAGATAAATATAAAACTATAAAAAAATATACAATATATTTGATGATTTTTATAGCCATATTAGCTTTGATATTTACTTTTTTTGGCCCAAAATTATCTCGTTTTAATCTTTCATATAATATAGTTATAGATGGAATTAGTTTTAATCTGGTTTCTGAAGATGAATTTTTTTATCCAGATAAAATAACTTCAGAAGTCAATATGCAAAATACTACAAATAGAAATAAAGAAGTTAATATAGAAAATTTTAAATATGAAATATTAAAATCTGAAAATAAAGAAACAATATTTAATTTTAATTATCAAGATGCAGTAAATGCTCAACTAAATCCTTATCAAACTAGATTAATTTTTGATCTTGAAAAAGAAGAGGATATAGCAGAGCTGGAAGCTGGAGAATATATAATAAATACCAGTTTTGATTTTAATGAACAAAAAGTCAATCTAAGCAGAGAATTTAATTATAAACAAGATTTTAAATTGAATTTTTTCGCTGAAAAAGATTTTTATTTAATAAATGAAAATCCTGTTTTTTTAGTTTCTTTTAAAAATAATTCGAAAGACATGTACAATAAAGAAGTATCTGGCAAATTAATCTATTCAAAAGATGAAAAAAATGTTTATGAACAAGCAGTGAACTTTGGTTCTATAGAATTACAGCCCTTAGAATCAGTTCAATTTGATATAAAATCTGATAGAACATTTGAAAAAGGTACTTACACAGTTATGTTTGATATATCTACAATGGATAAAAAAATAATATCAAATCTTCATGTAGCTGAAGAAATAAACAACAGCACTAAAAACATAGTCATTAACGATTTCACTTTACAAACCTTCGAGATAGGTCAAAGTTTTTATTACAAAGCTTATTTAGAAAATGATGCTAATAGTCCTCAAAGTTTAACGATGAATTCTCATGGAATAACTATAAGATATAATGAAGATGAAATTTTTAATTATCAATCTGAAGAACCAAGAAGAATATTTATATCAGAATTTGGTTCTACGGAAATATTTGATTTAGAAAACATAAAAGAAATAGATTTGGATAAAGCTGGAAGATATTTTATAAATTTCTTTGTTGAAATAGAAGGAAAAATAATTACAACACAAAATAGTATAGAGGTTAAATAATATGTATGGATACATATCTTTATATTTTCATCCTAATGAAGAAGAAAGAAAAACATATTTGAATTACTATTGTGGCCTTTGTCATAATTTAAAAAAGAATTATGGCAATATCTTTAGACCTACAATAATAAAAGAAGTTGTGCTTTTTGCAATGATGCAAAATGAAGCAAATGAAATTAAAGAATTTAAATGTCCTTTAATGCGTTTCCAAAAAAGATACAAACCATATCATGATGGATATTTAGATAAATATAGTGATTTGAATCTGCTCATAATCTATGGTAAAATATTAGATTATAAATTTGAAGGTCATAAAATAGCTGATTATTTTTTAAAAAAAATAGAAGATAAAATTTATGATAAATTTGATTTAAAATTTTTAGTAGAATATGCAGATTTAATTAAAGATCAATCAGAAATAGAAAAATATTCAGAAGATATGGATGAACTTGCAAGACCTTCAGAAAAAATTCTTGAGAAAATTTTAGAAATCTATTTTCCAGATAAAGAAAATTATATACTTTCAAATACCATAGGTTATTTAATATATTTGATAGACAGCATATATGATTTCGAAAAAGACATAAAAAGAAATAAATTTAATGCAATAAAAAGAGTTTATAAAGTTAATAGTATTAAAGAACTAAATGAAAAAGACATAGAAGAAATTTTAACAACTTATGATATCTGTGCTAAAATTATAATGGAAAATTACCAAGTTTTTACAGAATATAATCATCATTTGGTAAAAAAACTACTTGCTTTCTCATTGAGACATCATAGAATGGAAGTAACAAAGTTAATAGTAGGGGGTGGAAATAGTGAAAAAAGAAATAATGGAAAACTTAAAAAAGGGAAAAATAAGCAGTTTATATTCAAGTTATAAAAAAGATGAAGAATTTAAAAAAGATGTAGAAGATTTTAGAGCTGGGCATTATACATATAGAAGTAATGACTGCGGGCAATGTTTACAATGTTTAGGTGGATTAGTGTGTGCGGATACTATGTGTGAATGTCTCGGTGGAGATATTTGTAGCTTTTTCTAAACATGAAAATATATCAAAATAGTGTAGTAAAAACGTCAATATTAGTAGTTTTATTTTATTTACTGTATTTATCTAGTCAATACATAAGGTTAGCCCCAACAGTAGTTCCTATTATAACTCCTATTGCTCTTTTATATTTACAAAAAAGATTTTGCATAATATTCTCTATATCTTATGTATTTTTATTATTTATTTCAGGATTCCAATTACAATCTTTTTCTATTTTCTTTCTCTTTCTATTGCCGGTAATTCTTTTTATAATATTAAAAAAGTTTTTTTTATATGCTTTTATAGTATTTGGATTATCATTAATAAATTATTATATAATATTTGAATATTTTACTGAGCTGATTCCTCAGTTTATTTTAAATAGTAAATTATTTATAATTATTGGATATTTATCTTACTTCATTTTTTTAATGGCATATCCATTTGCATTAAATAAGTTAAAAATAGAAATCGATAATTTAATAAACAAATATATAAAAGATGATGAAAAGTAAAAACTTTTCATCATCTTTTTTTGTTAAAGTAAATAAAAAGTTAATATGCTATAATATAGGTAGAACATAAATAATATATTTATACTATTGTGGAGGTGTCATATATGAATCCTAAATATTTAATAAATATAGACAAATTGGGTCATATGACCTCAGAAGAAAAAGCCTCTTTAAAAAAAGTTATAAAAAAATATAAGTTTAGAGCAAATGAATATTATTTATCTTTGATTAATTGGGAAAATCCAAATGACCCTATAAGAAAAATTATAATTCCCCAAATTGAAGAGCTTGAAGATTGGGGAAGTTTGGATGCATCATCTGAAAAGTACTATACAGTACAAAAAGGATTTCAACACAAATACAAAGACACCGTATTATTATTAGTAAATGATGTGTGTGGTGGTTTTTGTCGTTTTTGTTTTAGAAAAAGACTTTTTATAAATCAGGGTGAAGAAATTTCAAGAAATATAGAATCAGAAATAGAATATATAGAAAACCATAAAGAAATAACTAATGTTTTATTGACAGGTGGAGACCCGCTTTTATTATCAACAGATAAAATAAGAAATATACTCACAAGATTAAGAAAAATAAATCATATTAAAATAATTAGAATAGGTACTAAAATGTTTTCTTTTAATCCATACAGAATATTAGAAGACAAAGAATTTCTAAATTTATTGGAAGAATTCTCTTTAAAAGAGAAAAGAATTTATTTCATGATGCATTTTAATCATCCAAAAGAAATTCAAAAACCTTCTTTAAAAGCAATTGATTTTGTATTAAAAAAAGGAGCTATCGCAGTAAACCAAACTCCTTTAATAAAAGGTGTCAATAACGATCCAAAAATATTATCTGAATTATTTAAAAAACTAAGTTTTTATGGAGTTCCACCATATTACGTATTTCAAGGTAGACCAGTAATTGGCAATAAACCTTTTATAATTCCTGTTGAAAAAGGATATTCAATATTTTTAAAATCATTAGAAAAAATATCAGGCCTAGCAAAAAGACCAAAGTTTGTAATGTCTCATAGAACAGGAAAAATAGAAATTTCTGCTTTAACAAAAGACCATATTATTTTTAGATACCATAGAGCTGCAAGAGATAAAGATTATGGCAAATTTTTTATTTATAAAAGAAATCCAGAGGCTTTTTGGTTTGACGATTATTCAGAGCTAATTGAGAAATGTAAATATTAAATTATAGAGGATACCTTAACAGGTATCCTCTTTTATATTTATGTGAATGATGATATAATTTATATATATGTAAACAAAAATTAAAATAAAATATCAAATTTTAAGAAAGGGGAGATCTTATGAAATCCATGGGAGATATGCTTTTAAAAAATGAAAATTTTTCAGAGATCGTAATAGGAAATACAGCAATAGTTAGAGGAATGGTAGAAGCTGGAACTAGAGTAGTATCTGCTTATCCAGGTTCACCTACTCCAGAAATAGCTTCAGCTATTAGCTCAATAAAACAAGAAAAAAGACCATTTTATTTTGAGTTTTCAACAAATGAAAAAGTTGCTTTGGAATTAGCCTTTGGTGCTTCTGTAAATGGGCATTTATCAACAGTATTTTTCAAGAGTGTAGGACTAAATGTTGCAGCTGATTCATTTGTACAACTTTCTTTATTAGAACTAACAGGAGGTATGGTTGTTGTTATTGGTGATGATCCAGGGGCAAATTCATCACAAAACGAACAAGATAATAGACATTATGCAAAAATGACTTATATGCCTGTATTAGAACCTTCCAATGCTCAAGAAGTATACGAAATGTATTTACAAGCAGCAGAAATGTCCCAAGAGATGAAGATGCCAGTAATTCTTAGGTTAACTACACATACATGTCATGCAAAAGAAAAAGTTAATTTTCATAAGTTTGAAGAAAAAGAGTTTGACAAAACATCAAAATTCGATCCAAAAAATGGCCCATACATTCCAATTACAGAAAAGGTATACCCAATGAAAAGAAAAGCCTTACAAAAGCTTAAAGATATCAAACCAAAAATTAGTAAATTAAATAAATTTTATAATAATAATAACAAGAAAAAAGGAATAATAACAATGGGAGTTCCTTATTTATCAGTAATTGATGTACTAGAAGAGGCTAAATATAAACCAGATATTTTAAAATTAGCTGCTGTACATCCATTAAATGAAAAACAAATAATAGAATTTTTGAAATCTCATGAACATGTAAAAATAATTGAAGAATTAGATGATATTATTGAAAAAGAAGTTAAGGTTATTGCTTTTGAAAATGATATTAAAGTTAAAATTACAGGTAAGAAAGATTCAGAAGAATGGATTGGAGAATATACTCCAGAAAAAGTGTATGATGTTTTAAGAAATGAATGGGAAGATATCTTAGAACCTATTGAATTAGAAATAAATACACCTGAAGTTTCAATTAGACCAGCTCAACTATGTCCAGGATGTGGCCATAGATCAGCTTTTTATGCAATCAAAAAAGCATTAGATAAAAATGACATAACTGTCGCTGATATTGGTTGTCATACTTTAGGGTTTTTACCTCCATATGAAATGGGTCAGGTACTATTATCTATGGGTCATTCAGTTGGTACAGCATCGGGGTTATCATTATTTAACGATAATAGAAAAGTAGTTGCTTTTCTTGGTGATTCAACTTTATTCCATGCAGGGTTACCTGGAATTGTAAATGCATTATTTAACAATCATAATTTAACTCTTATTATAATGGAAAATGGTACTACAGCTATGACTGGTCATCAAAATCATCCAGGAACTGGTCATAACTTCAACGAGTTAACAGATAAAATACCAATCAAAAAAATGTTAGAAGGATTTGGTGTTGAAAATGTAAGAGAAGTTGACGCTTATTCTCAAACCAAACTATATCAAATGGTTCAAGAATCTACAAAAGAAAAAGGATTTAGTGTAATTATAGCTAAACATCCTTGTATGCTTAAATTTACTCGTGAACAAAGAAGAAAAGGGAATTATAAAGCTCATAAAGTTTATATAGACCAAAATGTTTGTGATCATAGTTATGTATGTGTTGAAGACTTTGCTTGTCCAACATTCCAAAAAGATGAAAATGGGGATATTCATGTTCATCCTGATTTATGTATCGGAGATGGATCATGTATTCAAACATGTCCGGTAACAGCTATTAAACATGAAAAAAGATAAAAAGGGGGAAGAGTGATGAAAGATATTTTTAATATATATATGATTGGTGTTGGAGGCCAAGGAATAGGCCTTTTAAGTGAAATTTTAATTAGAGCTGCTGATTATGCAGGATTAAAAGCAAAAGGTGTTGATACTCATGGATTGGCTCAAAGAGGAGGGACTGTTGAATCTCACTTAAGAGTTGGCAAGAATGTACATGCTTCTTTGATCAGAAAAGGAACAGCTGATCTAGTTATTTCTCTTGAAAAGACTGAAGCAATGAGAGGTATGAATACATTTTCGAAAAATGATAGTAATTTAATATATTATGATACTTCTTGGCAAACTCTATTTGTGAGATTGGGTGATGATAAAGAAACTACCCATAAAGAAATTGAGAAAGAAGCAAAAAGAAGAAAAATAAAGTTATATAAAGTTTTTGATGATGAATTAAAAGAAGCAAGAATGCAGAATATAGTTATTTTAAAAAATATTTCTGAAAATAATTTAATACCAGGAATAGATAAAGAACATTATTTAAAAGCAATGGAAGATCTTATGGGAGGATCTAAATTAGATCTAAATAAGGAAATATTTCAAAAATAAGAAATAAAACAAAAGCCTCGATTTTTAATCGAGGCTTTTGTTTAACCTTTTATAATATCAATAATTATGTCTCTAGCTTTTTTCATTGATTCAATAGGAATATATTCAAATTTACCGTGGTAATTATGTCCACCTGTAAAAATATTTGGACAAGGTAGACCCATATAAGAAAGTCTTGCTCCATCTGTTCCACCTCTTATTGGGATCTGTTTAAATTCAACATTATTTTTTTCATATGCTGATTTGGCTAAATCTATTATTTTTGTATTTTTTAAAACAATATTTTTCATGTTGTAGTAAGAATCTGTTATGTCTATTTTCAAAACATTTCCATATTTTTTATTTATGAAGTCTACATGTTTCAAAGTTTCTTTTTTTCTGTGTTCAAAAAAGTCTTGGTCATGATCTCTTATAATCATTGTTAAAGAACTACGTTCAGCCTTACCTTCAAGATTTACGAAGTGATAAAATCCTTCATGGTTCTCAGTGTGTTCAGGTTTTTCAAATTCAGGGAACATATTAATGAATTCATTAGCTACTAAAATTGCATTGATCATCTTGTCCTTTGCAGTTCCTGGGTGAACACTATTTCCAAAAACTTCTATTTTTGCAGTAGCTGCATTGAAATTTTCAATACTGAATTCTCCAATCGGACCACCATCAATTGTGTAAGCAAAATCTGCGCCAAACTTTTCGACATCAAATTTGTCAGCACCTTTACCTATTTCTTCATCAGGAGTGAAGCAAATTCTAATTTTACCATGTTTTACTTCGGGATTTTCTAGAAAAAATTCAATCGCAGATAATATTTCAACCACTCCAGCTTTATCATCAGCACCTAATAAAGATAATCCATCTGTAACTATTAGTTTTTGGCCAATATAATTTTTAATTTCTGGGTATTCTTTTTCTTTTAGAACAATATTTTCATCTTCATTAAGTACAATATCGCCTCCATTATAATCTACAATTCTGGGATTTACATTTTCAGCTGACATATCAGGCGATGTATCCATATGTGCTACAAAACCAATAACTTCTTTAATATTTGGATTATTTGAAGGTAAAGAAGCCATCAAATATCCGTTACTATCTAATTCAATTTCTTCCATCCCTATATCTTTCAAATATTCTTTTAAAATATTAGCAAAGGCTATTTGAGTTTGAGTACTTGGGAAAGTGCTCGATAAATCATCAGAAGTTGTTTCTATTTTTACAAATTTTAAAAAATTATCAATCATTTTTTCCATATTTTTCGCCTCCAAAATAAGTGTATTATAAAAAAACTATAGCTTATATACAGACAATAATTATGTTGTTTTAGTTTAATTATACCTTAATTTATTTTGTAAACAAAACAAAATAAAAGCCCAAAACATTGTCAAACTGCTCTTTATATGTTAAAATATAATGAGGATTATTAAAAATATATTAATTTATAAAAATTGTTGGGGGTGAAAAAGTGTTTCAAAAACAGATAATGATGAGAAGAGTAATTTACTCATTAATACCAATTTATCTTTTTGCGATTTATCTGTATGGAGTAAGACTATTATGGTTATCTATATTTGTCTTTGGTGCAGGTATAATTACAGAATGGATAATGGAAAAAAGAAGAAATAAAAAAGTCTCAGAAGCAGTTTTAGTAACTAATATGTTATTAGTATTATCACTTCCACCACAAACTCCTTGGTGGGTAGCAGTAATAGGTACTGTCTTTGGGGTTTTGATTGGTAAAGAAGTTTATGGTGGATTTGGTAGAAATATTTTTAATCCTGCCATAACAGGAAGAATTTTTATTTACATTACTTTTGCTAATCTTATGACTACAGGATGGATAGAACCAGGAAATTTTGGAATAGATGCTGTTTCATCAGCAACTCCTTTGGCTTTGTTGAGAGCTGGAGAAGAAGTATCGAACTTAGATTTATTTTTAGGATTTAGAGCAGGTTCGTTTGGTGAAAGTTCAATATTATTAATAGCATTGGCAGCTGTTTACTTAATTTGGACAAAAACTGCTAGTTGGAGAATTATTCTCTCAACATTTTTAACTACAGCAGTTTTGACTGGAGCGTTATATTGGGGTGGAGTAGATTCAGCTTTACCTCCTGTTAAAGCTTTGATGTCTGGTTCTTTAATATTCGTTACTGTTTTTATGGCAACCGACCCAGTATCAGCTCCGAAAAAATCTTCTTCTCAATGGTTTTATGGAATGATAATAGGAGTCACCACTGTATTAGTGAGAACATTCTCATTATTTCCAGAAGGAACAAGTTTTGGAGTTTTAATGGGAAATACATTTGCTTCTCTTCTAGACCAAATTAAGTTAAAAAAGAAGGTGAAGTCATGAATAAGCAAGGGAAAATATATACAATTATATTTACTTTTATAGTTAGTTTTATTTTTGTGTTTGTTTTGGCATTTGCAAATGACATCACAAAAGAAAGAGTAGAGATCAATGATAGATTGTTTGAAGTTAGAGCTTTTTTAAACGCTATGGACATTGAATATGAGTCAGGAGAACAAGCTATTGAAATATTTGAAAATCTAGAAGAAATAACTATAGATGAAGAAAAACTATTTTCTAAAACAGAAAATAGTCAAACAATATATGCATATAGGTTTTCAGGTAATGCTTTATGGGGCATGGTTGAAGGAGTAATTTCTGTAAATCAAGATGTTACTAGAATAATTGGGTTAGACATAATTTCTCATAATGAAACTCCTGGATTAGGTGGGAGAATAGAAGAAAAATGGTTTAGAGACCAATTTAGAAACCTTAAAATTTCTGAAGACGGAATAACAATAAATATTGGTGGTGATGGTGATTATAATTCTGAAAATTCAGAATTCGATTCAATAACGGGAGCGACAAACACGTCTCAGTCTATGAATGAAATAATCAATAATACCATCAACAAATTAAAAGATCTTCTTGGGAGTGATGAATGATGGCCAATAATACTGCCAGAGGAATATTAAAGGATAATTTATGGTCCAACAATGCTATATTTGTACAAGTTTTAGGTATATGTTCAACTTTGGCTGTTACAAATAAACTTGAAAACACATTGATAATGTCTATTGGAGTTATTTTGGTTATGGGATTTACAAATTTCACAGTTTCAACAATCAAATCTCTAATACCTAGAAAAGTAAGAATGATAGTACAGACATTGATAATTTCTTTTTATGTAATTATTGTTGATATAGTATTAAAAGCCTATCTTCCTGAAATAAGTAGGGCTTTAGGTCCTTATGTTGGATTAATTATAACAAATTGTATAATTATGGGTAGAGCAGAAGCTTTTGCGCAATCAAATAAACCTTTTATATCATTTTGGGATGGTATAACATCAGGCGCAGGCTATATGTATGTTTTATTAATAATCGCTTTTGTAAGAGAATTATTAGGATTTGGAACTATATTTGGGGTAACTGTATTACCGGAAAACTTTATAAAATGGACTATAATGGTTATGCCTCCAAGTGCATTCTTTATGTTGGCGATTTTAATTTGGGTTTTCAAAGGCATTATGGAAAAAAAGGAGGCTAAATAATGATACCTGATATTAGTCCTTTTATATTATTTTTTGCATCAATTTTTACAAGTAATATTCTTTTAGCCAATTTTTTGGGAATGTGTTCTTTTATATCTGTATCAAAGGATTACAATTCTTCAAATGGATTGGGTATGGCTGTTACATTTGTACTAACAATAACAACAGCTGTAAATTGGTTAGTTTATAATTATTTATTGGTTCCTTTTGAACTTGAATATTTAAGATATATTGTTTTTATAATAGTAATAGCAGCAGTAGTTCAAGTTTTAGAAATGATAATTGAAAGAGTTTCTATGAATTTATATATGGCACTTGGTATATTTTTACCTTTAATAACAGTTAATTGTGCTATTTTAGGTGTTGCCCTTTTTATGCAATTGAGAGATTATAATTTTATTCAGTCTATTATATTTGGTTTTGGTTCAGGTCTAGGATGGTGGCTTGCTATAATGGCATTAGCTGCAATTAGAAAGAAAACTGATAGAGCGCCAGTACCTGCAGGGCTAAAAGGGCCAGGAATAACATTAATAACAATTGGTTTTATGGCTATAGCATTTATGGGATTTTCAGGCATGTTAGCAGTTCAGTGAGGTGATAATAAATGGGATTTATTACAGCACCATTAGTAGTAGCTATTCTTACAGCATTTTTGGCTGCTATAATAACTATAGTTGATTCAATAGTAAACAATTACGGCGAAGTAGAATTAGACATAAATGATGGGTCTAAAAAGATTAAAGTAGATGGTGGTAGTCCATTACTTACTACTTTAGGTGAACAAGGAATATTTATACCTTCTGCTTGTGGAGGAAGAGGAAGTTGTGGAGCATGTAAAGTAAAAGTATTATCAGATGTTGGCCCAATCTTACCTACAGAAGCACCTCTTTTAGAGGAAGAAGAAAAGAAAAATGGTGTTAGACTTTCATGCCAAATAAAGGTTAAGGATGATATAAAAATTGAAATACCAGAAGAATTATTCAACGTTAAAGAGTTCAAGACAAAAATAGAGACAATAAAAGATATGACTCATGATATAAAAGAAGTTAGATTAAAACTTGAAGATCCTGAATCTGTTGATTTTAAAGCAGGACAATATGCTCAGTTAATAATACCTAAATATGGAAAAATAAAAGAAAAAAACCAAAGAGCTTATTCTATTTCTTCAGTTCCTTCTGATAAAAATCATTTAGAATTTTTAATAAGATTAGTTCCTAGTGGAATAGCCACAACATATGTGCACGAACATCTTGAAGAAGGTCAAGAATTAAATATAATAGGTCCATTTGGAGATTTTTATAGAAGAGATACAGATGCAACGATGATTTGTGTTGCAGGTGGATCAGGAATGGCTCCTATTAAGTCTATAATAGAAGATATGTATGAAAAAGAGATATTTGATAGAGAGATATGGTATTTCTTTGGAGCCAGATCAAAAAAAGATTTATACTATGTTGATTATTTCAAGGAAATGGAAAGTAAAATGAAAAATCTACATTTCATTCCTGCATTATCTGACCCTGAAAAAGAAGATAACTGGGAAGGAGAAACAGGTCTTATAACAGATGTGTTAGATAAATATTTAAAAGATAAAATAAATCAAGAAAAAGTAAAAGAAGGTTACCTATGTGGTAGTCCTGGTATGTTAGATGCATGTATAAAAGTAATGAAAGATAATGACATGAAAGAAGAGAAAATTTATTATGATAAGTTTGCATAAAATGGAGGGATTATTATGAAAATGACTCCTGAACTAAAAAAAGCTAAAGATAATATGCAACCTGGTGAAATTACTTCTGAAGGTTTTTTAGGAGATGATCAAAGAGAATTGGTAGATATAATTGAAGCTGATGAAGAAATGATGGAATCTCTTGGAATGGATTACACAGATGTAGTTGAAAAAATGCATTATATTATGAATGAAGGAAGAAAAGGCTTAGGAGAACCAACAAAAGTTGATAAATGGGATGTTAGGGTAGAAGAATCAAGAGGATTCTTAGCTTGTCCTTTTGAAGATGGGATTTTCAGAAAAATAAATGTAATCGTGAAAAACTTGAATAATGATGAACAAATAATATTTACTGATATGTCGATTCATCTATTAGAAAAACATCATTTTCATCAAGGAAAAGGAACAAATTTCAGATTAAACCCAAAAAAGTTAAAAAAGGTTTTTTATGAATGAAATAGATTTTTGTTAAAATTGAATTGAATCAAATCTTTAAGGAGGTTTTATATATGGCTATGAAAGAAAAATTAGTAAACGCATTAAACGAACAAGTAAATAAAGAATTGTATTCAGCTTACATCTATCAATCAATGGCAGCATATTTTGATTCTAAAAACTTAGAAGGTTTTTCAGCTTGGATGGATGTACAAGCACAAGAAGAAATGGAACATGCAAGAAAGATTTACGATTTTATTCAAGATAGAGGTGGAAGAGTAAAATTAACAGCTATTGATGAACCAAAACACGAATGGGAAAGCCCTTTAGAAGTGTTTACAGATGCTTTAGAACATGAAGAGTTTGTTACAGATTCTATAAATAAATTGGTAGATTTAGCAATTGAAGAAAACGACCATGCAATGAACAATTTCTTACAATGGTTTGTAGCTGAACAAGTTGAAGAAGAAAAAACTACTGGAGATATAAAAGATAAATTACAATTAATAGGTGATAATGTTCAAGCTTTACTTAATTTTGATGAAAAACTTGGTGGAAGGCAGAATGCAACTGCTTCAGAGTCTGAAGAATAACAATAAAAATAGAAAAATAAAAAATAGTGCTGATTATTTTCAGCACTATTTTAATATCTAACATGAAAATCATTATCATTCACTTTCTCTTCTGGTACTTCATATTCTTCTATTTCCTCTACACGAGAAAAAGAATTTCCTTTTATGAGTTTAGCTTTGAAATCCTCTAACTTATTTTTATCACCTTTTGCGTAAACTTCAACATTACCATTAGTTAGATTTTTAACTGAACCTGTAATACCAAATTTTTCTGCATTTTTAGTAGTAAAAAATCTAAACCCAACACCTTGAACTCGACCTTTTAAAATAAATTTTCTGCTAATCATCATTTAGAATCACTCCAAAGAATCGTTCTTGTATTTTTCTATATCATCAGTTTTAATAGCTTTTAAGAATAATTCTTTGTTATCCCTAGAAAAAAGATAATCTATTTTAATACCAAGTTTTTCAAAAGTCTCCATAAGAATAAATAAATCTCCGACATCTATAGGTTCACAATTATTTTTTTCTGTTTCTTCGTTAATATCAGAATTTTTAATAAAGAATCCTTCTTCTTTTTCTATAATATCTTTTACAGAATTTTCAATAGCGCTATTTAGGAAAATTTCACTGTATGGTATTTTGTATTTCGTTTCTTTAAAACTCTCATAAGCATCAATAATATGTTTGATATCAATTAATTCATTTAAATCGTTAATAATATTTCCCATACAGTCACCCCCTTTTAACATAATTATACTCATAAAATTAAAAAAAGTCAAGAAAAATTAATAAAAGAGGGTATAAGTTAACAAAAAAATCAATTACCAGATAAAAAATAGTTTGGAGATTCTTTAGTAATGTTGATATCATGAGCATGACTTTCTTTCATACCAGAGGCAGAAATTTTTACGAACTCAGCTTTTTCTTTTAATTCAACTAAGTTACTAGCTCCAATATATCCCATACCTGATTTAACCCCTCCAAGTAATTGATGCACTAAGTCACCTACTTCTCCTTTAAAAGCGACCATACCTTCTACTCCTTCAGGAACAAGTTTCTCTGCATCTTCAACATCATCTTGGAAATATCTATCTTTAGACCCTTTTTTCATTGCACCAATGGATCCCATACCTCGATAAGTTTTGAATTTTCTTCCTTGATAAATTACTGTTTCTCCTGGGGCTTCTTCTGTACCAGCAAAAATACTCCCCATCATAACAGTAGAAGCTCCAGCGGCTAAAGCTTTTACTATATCTCCTGAAAATCTTATACCCCCATCTGCTATTATTGGAATATTTAATTCTTTTGCAACAGAATTCACTTCTAAGATAGCAGTCAGTTGAGGTACTCCTATTCCTGCAACTATTCTAGTTGTACAGATTGAGCCAGGACCTATTCCAACTTTTAAGGCATCTGCTCCTGCTTCTATTAAGTCTTTTGCTGCTTCTTTTGTAGCTATATTACCAACTATAATAGGAGTATCTTTTCCATATGATTTTAATTTTTTTAATAAATCAATAATATTTTTAGAATGACCATGAGCAGAATCAAGGACTAAAAAATCTACTCCACTATCTATTAGCTTTTTCCCTCTTTCTTCACCATCAGAAACTCCTATAGCAGCTCCTACAACTAGTCTACCTTTCTTGTCTCTAGTTGCGAGAGGTTTTTCGATTACTGCCATAACATCTTTAATAGTAATGAGACCAATGATTTTATTGTTTTTATCAACTATAGGTAATTTTTCAATTTTATTTTCATGTAAGATTTCTTTTGCTTTTTCTAATCCAATTTGAGGACCTGCTATAACAAGATCTTTATAATCAGTCATTAAATCTTTTGCTTTTTTTGTAGAATTTCTTTCAAAACGTATATCTCTATTGGTTAAAATACCAAGTAATTTATCTTTTCTATCTACAACTGGTAAACCGCCAATTTTGTATTCTCTCATTAATTGTTCAGCTTCTTTAATTTTTGTATCTGGTGATATAGTTATTGGGTCAGTTATTACTCCATTTTCTGCTCGTTTTACTTTTGATACTTTATAAGCTTGTTCTTCTATACTCATGTTTTTATGTATAACTCCAGCAGCACCTTCTCTGGCTATTGATTTAGCCATTCTAGTTTCAGTTACTGTATCCATTGCAGCTGATAGAAAAGGAACATTTAAATATATATCTTTAACAAGTCTAGTCCTAGTATTAACTTGATTAGGTACTATATCTGAATATTTAGGTAATAGCAACACATCGTCAAAAGTCAAAGCTTCTCTAAACAAAACAAATCACCCCTTTTTAAAATTCTTATTAGTTATATTCTATAACTTAAAACCTCTTAACAATTTACATATTAAATACATTTTAATTAAGAATATAAAAATAAAAAAAAAGAGACTTTAAAAAGTCTCTTCATAATATAACTATTATTAAAAATATTCTCTTACAGCGTGTGAAGCTGCGATAGCTCCATCAGAAACTGCAGTAACTATTTGTCTTAAAATAGTATTTCTTACATCACCTACTGCATAAATGCCTTTTACACTGGTTTCCATATTCTTATCGGTTTCAATGTATCCTCTAGGATTTGTTTCTAGCATATCTCCTAAAAAAGAAGTGGCTGGAACTAGACCAATGAAAACAAAAGCTCCATCAAATTCTTCCTCGTATGTTTTATTATCTTTTTTATCTAGTATAGTTAAAGATTTTAACTTTTTATCACCTTTAAAAGCAACAACTTCAGAATCAAACTTAAAATTAACATTGTCCAAAGCCATGGCTCTTTCTTGATATAACTTATCTGCTCTTAGTTTATCTCTTCTATGAATTATAACAACTTCTTTAGCAATTTTAGCTAAATAAAGTGATTCTTCAAGAGCTGTATTTCCTCCACCAATTACTGCTACTTTTTGATCTTTAAAGAAGTGTCCGTCACATGTTGCACAATAAGAGATACCTTTCCCTGTAAAATCTTTTTCTCCTACAGCACCAAGTGGTCTAGGATTAGCTCCTGTAGATATTATTATGATTTTTGTATTTATAACTTTTCCATCATCTGTTTTTACTACTTTACTTTCTTCTTTGTTTTCTATTGTTGTAACAGAGGCAAAATGAAAATCAACACCATAATGTTTAGCATGTTCTCCCATTTTTTCTCCTATTTCAGATCCTTCAATAGATATAAAACCAGGATAATTTTCAACTAATTCTGTAAGGTTCATCTGTCCACCTTCGATAGTCTTTTCTATAATCAAAGGTTTCAAACCACCTTGTACAGCATATATTGCTGCTGAAATACCTGCTGGTCCACCTCCAATAATAATTACATCATAATTATCCTGTATTTCTTGCTTTTTGTTAGAAGTTCCCATATCGAAAAACATTTAACGTCCTCCTTTAAAAAAGTGGCCTAAAAAAGGCCACTATTGTTTTCTTATTATCCAACTGCTTTCATTAATTCATCAATGTATTGTTGTTCTGGATATGCTCCGATAAATTCGCCAGCTTTTTCCCATTCATCACCATTGAATGTTTCTATAACTGTGTGAGGAACAGAACTAACGCCATGTTCTGAAGAAAGTGGGCCAAATTCATTTGCTTCAATCATTTCACCAATAATATTATCATTAAGCATAGCTGATTGATGTCCTGATATTACTGCTTTTGGACAGTATGGGCATGTAGGAGTTATGAATACTCTAATTCTCATTTTTTTATCAATTGCTTTAATTTTATTTTGAGTTTCTTCAGAGAAATCAACTGTATTACCAGAAGATACTGAAATAATATCTTGTAATAAAGTTGAGAATTCATGTCCTGACGGAATACCATAGAATCTTATACCATTATCGTTGTTATCTTTATCTAGTAAAACGATTGCAGGTGTTAAATCTTTTTCTATATTGTATACATCAGCTTTTGGGTCTTCAATATTCAACATTTCTAATTCGATTTTTGATTCAACATCAGTCAATTCTGTTAATAAATCACCAGTTACTTGTGAATATTCATTTTCACCTTTGAATAAAACAAATTTTACATTGTTATCCATCTTTGATAATAAATCTTTCACCTGTTCTTTTGTGTTGTCATCTAATAAAGCCATTATATAACCTCCATTACGTAATTTTATATTGTTATTAATTTTATACCCTACAAGGGTATTATAACGCCGATATATTTAATCTACTTTACAACTTTGTATAAATTACTAGTTTTAAGGGATTTCACTAATGATGCTATGAAAAAGAGAATTGTAGGAATAATTATTGTAAATACATTTAAGCTTTGATGAAAATCAATTAATAAAATATTAAGAACATAATGAATACCTACACCATAAAGAAAACTTTCTAAAATCTTATTTATGAGCTTTTTAGAAAGAAAAATTTCAAAATAAGTACTTCTCGTATACCCAAAAGATAATATCATAGATCTAAATCTTTCGTGATATTTTTTCCTCGAAGAATCTATAGATCTTAAATAATAAAGCATAAAAATAAAAGATATAAAAAACTCTAACAATATAATATTCTCATAATATCCTTTGAGATAGATTAAAATCATTGATATGCTTGTTAAACCATAAATAGAAAAATACTCAACGATGTTTGGAATCTTTATATTTTCTATAATTGCATATTTCATAATAAAATATGCAATTATAGTTGTTATTAAATTAATAAATATAGAATATATAAACATTTAATCACCATTATTTATTTTCATTTTTATCTCGATTTTTATATTTCATATTATTTTTAACATTGGTTTTGTTATTCTCTTCTTTATTTTTGTTTTTAACTTTATCTTGCATATCAGTTTTTGTTGCTTCAAACATAGCTGATACTGATCCTAATACTCCAGAAATTTCATAAGGTAAGAATATTTTACTAGCTTGACCATCTGAAATATCTTTAAGCGCTTCAAGATATCTTATTGTTATAAGATCTTGAGTAGGATTACCTTCGTGTATTGCTTTAAATACTTGTTCAATAGCATTTGCTTGACCTGCTGCTTCTTCAGTTAGTTTATACTTTTCAGCATCCGCAACTCTTTTTACTGATTCTGCTTGTCCTTCAGCTTTTAAAATAGCAGCAGTTTTGTCACCCTCAGCTTTTTTGATTTCTGATTGTTTATAACCTTCTGATTCTAGAATAGCAGCTCTTTTCATTCTTTCAGCTTTCATTTGCCTACTCATAGCTTCCATAATATCATCTGGTGGATCAATTTTTTTGATTTCGACTCTTGTTACTTTTACTCCCCATTTATCTGTGGCATCATCTAAAACTTCTCTTAATTTTGTATTTATTCTTTCTCTTGATGTAAGTGTTTGGTCAAGTTCTAATTCACCAATAACATTTCTTAAATTTGTTTGAGCTAATTTTACAGCAGCTGAAGAGAAATCCCCAACATTATAAATAACTCTGTAAACGTCAGTGATTTCATAATAAATAACAGCATCTACAGTAACTATAACATTATCATTTGTTATAACTTCTTGAGGCGGTACATCAATAACAGTTTCTCTTATATCAATTTTTGTAATTCTTTCAACAAAAGGTACAATAAAATTTAATCCTGATTCAACAGTTCTATGAAATCTTCCAAGTCTTTCAACAAGACCTTTTTCATATGGCCTAACGATTTTTAAACTACCAGAAACAATAAAAATTAAAAATAAAGCAATAATAATTAATACATACATTGACATAATTTATTCCCCCTTATCTATTTTTTCAACATAGATTATATTTCCAGACTTTTTAGCAACTTTTACTTTGTCACCAACAATAATTGTTTCACTGTCATTGTTTTTATAACCTCTCCATTGTTCACCTTTGATATTAACTATCATTTTACCTTCAGAATCAATAGATTTAATTACTCCTTCTCTTCCCTCAATAGTATCTAAATACAATTTATTTGGAGAAGAATTTTTATACCATTTTGAAACTATTTTTCTTGTTGATAGCCATAAAATCATAGATGTAATGACAAAAATAGCGATATTTATCGTAAAAGAACCAATAAATAATGACAAAACACCTGTCACTAAAGCTCCTATAGCAAACCAAAAAAAGAAAAAAGCGGGTGAAATAATTTCAACAACACCAAAAATTACTGCCAGTATTATCCAAAAGGCCCATTGCGGCATAATACCCCTCCTTTATTAAGAAACAAATAAATAAGTTATAGTCTTTGTGTTCTTTCAGGATGAATTATATTGATTTCAATATTTGGGAATTCTTCCCTTAAATTTTTTTCAGTACTTCTAATCATAGAATTATATCTGCTTGATACATGATAAATTATAACTCTTTTTGGGCAACTTTTTTTAATCAATTCTTTTAATTCATTTAATGATGTATGATTTCTGATCTTTCTATCATTTTCTTTGATAAATGTGCACTCGTGGACTAGAGTTTCTGCATTAATAGCTATTTCAGGAGAAATAGGGAGAGAATCACCACTAACAGTTAAAATATTTGCTTCATAAGGGTCGTTTAATTCTTCTCTTCCGTGTTCTTTTACTACATTTATAATCTCATTTTGTGAAAGTGATTGATATTTTTCTTTTAATTTATTTCTTTTTTCTATGATTCTATATCCATAAGACCTTTCTGCTGGAGTATGTAAAGTTTTGAAAGGTTCTATATATCTATTGTTTTTTAGATCAATTTTATCAAAAAGACTTAGAGGAATAAGTTCTAAATTATATCTAAGATGTTTATTAGAATTCATAATAAAACTTAAATATGATTCAATTTGTTTAGAGTTTTCTGGGTAATAAATAGTTAGGTCTTTTTCTCTAGAACCCATAGCATTATTTCTTGTGTTTATAAGTCCCCATAAACCGGCAATATGATCAATGTGAGAATGACTTATAAAGATTTTATCTATTCCATATATTTTATTGCCTAATTTTGCGCTTATACCTTCTCCACAATCGAATAATAATCTATCAGGTTTATAATAAATCCATGTAGAATATAAAGCTTTAGACTTTATAATAAATTCCAAAATTGTTCACTCCTAAAAAAATGCGGTGGTCATAAACCACCGTTTATTTAATTGGAATAACGTCTATTTTTATCACACCTTTAACGTTTTGGGGTAGTTTTACTTTTATTATATGTTTTCCCAATTCCTTAATATTGATTTTTTCGTTAAACCATTTTTTGTTAAAATCTATTCCTGCAACTTCTCTAATTCTTTTTATAATGTCTTTTGAGGTAATCGCACCAAACAATTTTCCATTTTCACCCGAATTGGCTTTTATTTCATAAGTATGTTCTTGCAGCTTATTTAATAAATCTTCAGAAGTTTTTCTTTGATTATCTTTTTTCTTCTTTTCAACTTTTTTCATATCTTTAATGTGTTTGATTTTTCCTGAACCAGCTTCAGTAGCAAGGCCTCTTGGTAAAAGATAATTTCTAGCATAACCATCTGAAACCTCAACTATTTCATTTTTATTTCCAATCTTTTTTACGTCTTTTAGTAGTAGAACTTTCATACAAACACCTCCATAAATATTTTACCATATGAGTGTAACTAATACAAACGGGAGGCAATAGCCTCCCGCATATTATTATTGATCTGTTGTATAAGGTAATAACATTACATGTCTTGATCTATGAATAGCTTGTCTTAATAATCTTTGATGTTTAGAACAATTTCCTGTAACTCTTTTTGGTAATATTTTACCTTTTTCATTTATATAATCAGATAATAAATTTAAATCTTTATAATCAATGTAATTTACTTTCATTGAACATAATTTACATTTTTTAACTCTTCTTCTTTTTCTTCTGTATGCCATTAAAGTTCACCTCCATTAGCTTAATGGATTTTCATCAGAGCTTAAGTCACTCTCAATATCTTCAAATGGATCTTCATCGAAACCAGGCATTTCTTCAGAAAATGAATCATCATCAATATCTTGAATTGAGTTCTTTTTTTCTTTTTTGTTTGAATACCCTTCTTCAACTTTAATATCCATATTGTTATAAGATTGATTTTCCATTTGAGCTTTTTTTGTTTCCATAAAAGTCATTCTGTTAGCCCAAACTTCAGCAGATTCTCTTTTAACATCATTTCTATCTGTCCACTTGTTAATTCTTAATTGTCCTTCAACAAGTATAAGTTTTCCTTTTCCCAAATAATTACTTGCAAAATCAGCTTGTCTTCCAAAAGCAACAATGTTTATAAAATCAACATCATTATTATTTTTAGATTGTCTGTCAACAGCTAGAGAAAAATTTGCAACATTAGAACCACTAACAGTGGATCTAACTTCTGGGTCTCTTGTCAATCTTCCAATAAGAATTATTTTGTTATATGCAATAGACATTTATAATCACTCCGCTGATTTTTCTTCAGATACTGGTTCTTCTACAGTTATATTTGTTTCTTTTGATTTAGCTTTTTTATCTAAATCTTCTCTTCTGATAGTTAAATGTCTAACGATATCTTGAGTTATGTGGAATCTTTCGTCTAAAGTGTTTACTTTTTCAGGGTCTGCTTTATAAACAAAATAAGTGAAATCACCTTCAGTTAAGTTGTCTTTTTGTGTTTCGTAAGCAAATTTTCTTAAACCCCATCTTTTTTCTTCTTCGATAGTTCCATCTACAATATCAGTTATCCAACCTTTTACTTCTTCTGTAAGTTTAGTTCTTTCTTCATCAGAAAGTGTTGGTTTTATAACTACCATTGTTTCGTAGAATCTTTCTCTTGCCATATGTCGCACCTCCTCCCTTGGATTTAGCCCATTTCTGAGCGGGGAAATACCTTAACTATTATAACAAAAAAACTTTAACGTTTTTAACTATTAACCGAAAAATAACAAAGCTTAATAAAAAAATAAATTATTATTTTTTACTATCTTTTTTTTACTATATATATTATAATATTATTGATTAAATCAGAATAAGGAATGATTAAAATGGATGTCTACATACAAAAGTTAAGAAGATTTATAATTTCTTTAGTTATTCTATTTTTAGTAGTACTAATAGGAACTTCTGGATATATGGTATTAGAAGGATGGGACTTTATTGAATCTATATTTTTAACAATAATTACTTTGAGTACTGTAGGGTACACAATTCCAGAAGGAATATCTCTAACTACAAAAATTTTCACTATATTTTTAATTTTAGGTGGAATTACAGTAGGTTTATACGCTTTATCTCAATTGACTTCTTTTATTGTAGAAGGTGAAATAAAAAACATAATGGGGGTAAGAAAAAGAATGAAAAAAATATCTAATTTAAATAAACATTTTATTGTTATAGGTGCAGGTAAAACAGGTGCTTTTGTATGTAGAAATCTTTTGAAAACACATAGAGAATTTGTTGTAATAGATAAAGATATGGATAGATTAGATCAATTAAAAAACGAATTGGGTGAAGACTTCCTTTACTATCAAGGAAATATAAAAGATGAAAATGTTATGCTTAGTGCTGGTATGGCAAAAGCTTCAACTGTTATATTAACCCTACCTTCAGACGTAGAGAATTTATTTGCAGTTTTGACAGCAAAAACTATTAATAATAATATAAAAGTTATAGCAAAGGCAAATGAACCGGAGTCTGTGAAAAAATTACAATACGCTGGAATAGATAGAATTTTAGTAGAATCAGAAATATCTGGTAACAGACTTGCTTATATGGCAACTCAACCAAACGTAGTTTCTTTTCTTGAAACAGTTACCAGAGCAGCAAATAAAGAATTGCAGCTTGAAGAAGTAGAGATTCCAGAAAAATCATGGATGGTAAATAAAACTCTAAAAGAAATTTCACTGCCTTCCTTAGTGAATTTAATAGTAATATCAATTCAAAAAAAAGAAAACAAAAATATTTTCAATCCAAGAGCTGAAACCAAAGTAACCAGTGGGGATGTTTTAATTGTTCTTGGTGAAGAAGAAAAAATAGAAAAACTAAAAAGAATAGTTTTAGAAAGGAGATAGGAAATGTTCTTTGAGAATCCATTTTTATCAGCGTTTGTTCAATTTGCAATCTTAGGAACACTTGGAGAAATAGTATCAAAATTACTATCCAAAAAAGAAATTTCTCCAAAAAAAATTATTGGTTCAATATTTGTTTGGGGTATTTTGGGAATTATAATTAAGTTTATTTTTGCTGGATTTACTGGTTTTGTAGAATATGTAACTTCTTTAGGGTATTTACCTGAAGGAAAAATATACAGTGCCTTTTTTAAATCTTTATTTACAAATGCAATGTTTGGTCCTTGGCTTGTAGTAGGACATAGATTTTTGGATAACTTATTTTTATTCAAATTAAAAATATCTACAGAAGGAATCAAAGGAGCTTTGTTAACCTTAATATGGTTCTGGATACCGGCTCATACAGTAACCTTTTCTTTACCAGCTGAATGGCAAATAACACTTGCAGCGGTTTGGAGTTTTGTTTTAGGTTTATTATTAAGTTTTTTTGTAAAAAAGCCAATTAAAACAATGAAATAATAAATAAAAAATCTGGGAATAGAAATCTATTCCCAGATTTTTTTATATTTATTTTAAAATAATTACTGGTTCATCACCATCAACATTATCGCCCTTGTTTACTAAAATTTTATCTACAATACCTGAAAATTCTGAAGGGATTTCATTTTCCATTTTCATAGCTTCAATAATCATCAATTTGTCTCCAGGAGTTACTTTGTCTCCTACTTTCACTTTGATATCTATAACAACACCTGGTAAAGGAGCTAAAATTTCTTTTTCCCCATCACTAGAAGAGCTTTCAGCAGGAACAGTTTTAGGTTCTTCTTTTTTTGGTGCTGGTTTAGGTTCTTCTTTTTTTGGTGCTGGTTTAGGTTGTTCATTTTTTGTAATTGGTTTAGATTCAGTTGAATCTTCTTGAACTATTTTTTGTTCTGAATTACTAGAACCAACTTCTTCTACTTCAACATCATATGATTTGCCATTAACTTTCACTTTAAATATTCTTGACAATTTATATCCCTCCGTTATCTATTTGTTCTCCAAGTATTAACTGGGGAAACAGAACCCCATCTTGAAACTGTTTGCTTTTTTTTAGAATTATTACTTTTTTTAATATTTTTAATTCTATATTTGGAACTATCAATGAAATTATATACAGCTGCAGTTATAGCTGCAATTTCTTCATCATTTTCATAATTGTTCTTTTCTTTAGGAAATTCTGGCACTTTTTTTATCTTTTGTGGTGATGGATAATTTTTCTTTTTTGAAGCTTTTGAATTACTTTTATCAGCAAAAAACCCAAAAAGATAATAAATTATCATCAACAGTAAAAGTACAGTGAAAACTGTAAAAATACCAGTTACAGTGATTAATCCAACGTTATTCATTTAATACCCTCCATATTATAAAGGAATGTTTCCGTGTTTTTTAGCTGGTTTAGCTTCAGCTTTATTTTCAGCCATATTTAATGCACTCATTAATTTTTGTCTAGTTTCAATTGGATCTATTACATCTTCTATATAACCTCTCGCTGCAGCTTCATATGGATTAGCAAATCTATCTTTATATTCTTCAATTCTTTTCTGCCTTGTTTCTTCAGGAGTCTCAGAATTTTTAATTTCTCTAGCAAAAATAATATTTGCAGCTCCTTCTGGTCCCATAACAGCAATTTCTGCTGTTGGCCAAGCAAATACAAAATCAGCTCCTAAATGTTGTGAGGACATTGCAATATAAGCTCCACCATAAGATTTTCTTAAAATAAGAGAAATTTTTGGTACGCTAGCTTCTGAATATGCATATAATAATTTTGCTCCATGTCTTATTATTCCACCATGCTCTTGACCAACTCCTGGTAAAAATCCTGGAGTGTCGACAAGAGTTACTACAGGAATATTAAAAGCATCACAGAATCTTATGAATCTTGAAGCTTTATCAGAGGCGTTTATGTCTAAAGCTCCAGCTAAAATATTTGGCTGGTTAGCAACTATTCCAACAGATTTACCTCCAAGTCTTGAAAAACCAACAACCATGTTTTTTGCAAAATGAGGTTGAATTTCGAAGAATGATTCTTTATCAAAAACAGTGTCTATAACTTCTCTAACATCATATGATTTTTTAGCGTTAGGAGAAACAATATCGTATATTTTTTGATCTAAATCAAAATCTTCAAAATCTATATCTGGCTTTGGATCAAGATTGTTTTGAGGGATATATGACATTAATCTTCTTGAAAGTTGCATAGCATGATCATCATCTTTGGCAATTAAATGAGCAACACCACTTTTTGAATTATGTACTAATGCTCCACCAAGCTTTTCTTTGTCTACATTTTCGCCTGTAACTGCTTTGATAACTTGTGGGCCTGTTATAAACATTTGAGATGTTTTATCAACCATTATTATAAAGTCAGTTATCGCAGGAGAATAAACAGCTCCTCCTGCACAAGGACCAGCAATAACAGTTATTTGAGGAATAACTCCTGATGCAATTGTATTTCTGTAGAAAATCCCTCCATAACCATATAAAGCATCTATAGCTTCTTGAATTCTAGCACCACCAGAATCATTTATTCCTATAACAGGCATTCCATATTTCATTGCTAAATCTTGTATTTTCATGATTTTTTTAGCATGCATTTCTCCAAGTGATCCGCCTTGAACTGTAAAGTCTTGTGAGAAAACTGCAACCTTTTCGCCGTTGATAGTACCAAATCCAGTTACTACACCATCATATGGAAACGATTTTTTATCTAGTCCAAAATATGTGCTTCTATGTTTAACAAACTTATCTATTTCTTCAAAAGAACCTTCATCTAATAAAAGATCTATTCTTTCTCTTGCTGTTAATTTATCTCTTTTATGTTGTTTTTCTATCTTATCTTTACCGCCACCATAGTTTAAAGATTCATCTTTTTCACGAAAATCGTTTAATAGATTGTCGAATTTTTCATCAGACATATAATAAACCTCCTATTTGTTATGTTGAACTAATTCTGTAAGGATTCCATTAGCTGATTTAGGGTGTAAAAAAACAATAGTGGTATTATGAGCACCAGCTTGACCTTCGTCGGTTAAAGGTTTGAATCCTAATTCTTTTGATTTTTTAATACTTTCTTCAACATTTTCAACTTCATAGGCCATATGGTGAAAACCAGGACCTTTTTTAGCTAGAAATTTTGAGATTTGAGAATTTTCATTAATAGGTTCAAGAAGTTCAATTCTTGTATCTCCCATTTCTAAGAAAGCCACTTTTAAACCTCTTTCTTCTAAAACTTCTTCTCCAGATGGTTCAACACCAAGTAGTTCACTGTAAAGTTTCACAGATTCTTCAATGGAATGTACTGCAATCCCAATGTGATCTATTTTACCCTTCATTAAACTCCTCCTTGCCTATCTCATTAATAATATCTTTTTTTATTGAAAATAAATCCTTTTTATCAGGATCATAATCTTTAACAAACATATCTATCTTTCTAATCACGTTACTTCTTGCTCTTCTTTTTCTTCTCCTTAAGATTCTATCTTTTAAAAGGCCTTCTTCTATTAACTTATTTTTATGATTTAATAAATGTTCCATTAACTCGTCTATACCATCATTTTTTAAGGCACTGATACTAAAAATTTTTCTTTTTGATTTCTCTTCATATTCTAAAGTAAGCGTATTTTTTAGTTGAGCTAAAAAACCGGATGCTTCTGGTAAATCATTTTTATTTACAACATAAATATCTGCAATCTCCATAATACCAGCCTTAAACATTTGAACCTCATCTCCTGAATCAGGAGACATAACTAATAATATGGTATCTGCAACATATACAACTTCTATCTCTGATTGACCTGCACCTACTGTTTCAATAATTATTTTTTCAAAACCAAAACTATTCATAACATCTACAATATCAAAAATCGAATCACACAATCCTCCAACACTACCTCTAGAGGCTACACTTCTTATATAAACATTTTCTCCAGAAAGGTGACGCATTCTGATTCTGTCACCTAAAAAAGCCCCTCCAGAAAAAGGGCTGCTAGGATCAACAGCTATAATACCAATTTTATGATCAGTAGATAAATCTTTTACTAGCTTAGAAGTCAAAGTGCTTTTTCCTGCGCCAGGGCTTCCTGTTATTCCTATTACGTGAGCTTGTTTTTTAGGTTTTGGTAGTTTTTCTATAATCTCCCAGGCTTCATCAGGATTGTTTTCAACTAATGTAATCATTTTTGCAAGGGCGTATTTTTCCTGATTCTTAAATCCTTGAATTATTTGTTCATACTTTTTTGCCCAAGACAATATCTTTCACCTTCTGTATAATAGTTTCAAGTGGTGTACCTGGACCGAAAACCTCAGTTATTCCAATATCTTTTAATTCAGGAATATCGTCTTCTGGTATTATTCCTCCTAAGAATACAGGAATATTATCTACATTTTTTTCTTTCATTTTTTCAATTAATTTACTACTTAATCTTATATGCGCACCAGAAAGAATTGATAACCCAATTATGTCAGCATCTTCTTCAATAGCAGTCTCAATAATTTCAGAAGGTGTTTGTCTTATGCCTGTATAAATTACTTCCATTCCCGCATCTCTTAAAGCTCTTGATACAACTTTTGCACCTCTATCATGTCCATCTAATCCTGGTTTTCCTATAACAACTCTAATTCTCTCTTCCATTTTGTCTTCCTCCTTAATGAAAAACAATTATAATTTTTTTACAAAATAACTGATTCGTTGAATTCACCATAAACATCTCTTAAAATATTTGCAATTTCACCAAGCGTTGCATAAGTTTGAACTGCTTCAATAATAAACGGCATTAGGTTTTCGCCATTTTCTGCAGCGTTTTTAAGAGAGTTCAATGTTTTTTCAACCTTTTCATTATCTCTATTCTCTTTTAATTTTTTGATTTTATCTTTTTGCCTTTCTTCAACCTTTGGATCAAGTTTAAGTAATTCTCTTGGTTCTTCTTTTTCTGTTGAAAATTTATTCACTCCTACAATAACATCTTTTTTGTTTTCTATTTTTAATTGAGTATCATAAGCAGTATTTAAAATTTCTTTTTGAACATATCCATTTTCAATAGCCTTAACCATTCCACCTTGTTCATCTATTTTTTCTATATATTCTAAAGCTTTTTCTTCGATTTGTTTTGTTAAAGTTTCTACAGCATAAGAACCAGCGAAAGGATCAATTGTATCAGTTACACCAGATTCATAAGCAATCATTTGTTGTGTTCTTAAAGCAATTGTTGCTGATTCTTCTGTAGGAAGTCCAAGTGCTTCGTCATATGAATTTGTATGTAATGATTGAGTTCCTCCCATAACAGCAGCAAGAGCTTGTAGAGTTACTCTAACAATATTATTCATAGGTTGTTGTGCTGTAAGAGTTGAACCTGCAGTTTGTGTATGGAATTTCAATTTCATAGATTTTTCATTTGTAGCTTTGAATCTTTCTTTCATAATATTTGACCATATTTTTCTTGCTGCTCTAAATTTAGCAATTTCTTCTAAGAAATTGTTATGAGCGTTGAAGAAGAAAGAAAGGTTTTTACCAAAAACATTAACATCTTGTCCAGCTTTTATTGCAGCATCAACATAAGCTATACCATCAGAAAGTGTAAATGCAACTTCTTGAGCTGCATTTGCTCCAGCTTCTCTTATATGATAACCACTAATACTAATTGTATTGAATTTTGGTAAATGTTTTGATCCATATTCAAATATATCTACAATAACTTTCATAGATGGTTCTGGTGGGAAAATATAAGTACCTCTTGCTATATATTCTTTTAAAATATCGTTTTGTATAGTTCCTCTAATATTTTCTTTTGAAACACCTTGTTTTTCAGCAACAGCAATTAACATGGCTAATAAAATTGAAGCTGTTGAATTTATAGTCATAGAAACGCTGACTTTATCTAAAGGTATTTCATCAAATAAGATCTCCATATCTGCTAAAGAGTCAATAGCAACACCAACCTTACCAACTTCGCCATCTGACATTTCATCATCAGAATCATATCCAATTTGTGTTGGCAAATCAAAAGCAACAGACAAACCAGTTTGTCCTTGATTTAATAAATATTTATATCTTTTATTTGATTCTTCTGCTGATGCAAAACCAGCATATTGTCTCATTGTCCAGAATCTACCCCTGTACATAGTAGGTTGAACACCTCTAGTGAAAGGGTATTCTCCTGGGAATCCTAAATCTTTTAAATAATCAATATCTTTTGTATCATTTGGTGTGTACAATCTTTTAATTTCTTCATCAAAAGTACCTTTGAACTCTTCTTTTCTTTCTGGAAATCT